>JAAYEF010000029.1 GCA_012728875.1 Candidatus Cloacimonadota bacterium | reverse complement strand
ACCACAGCGTTGTTTGGAACGGTCGTGACAACAACAACCAGGCTGTATCCAGCGGTGTCTATTTCTACAAGATGCTCGCCGGCAAATACAGCAGCACCAAGAAAATGATCCTGATGAAGTAATTCATTCGAGTCATACATTTACAATCAAGCCCCGGGTTTCCCGGGGCTTTCTTCATCCCACTTAATCAGCCTATTTCAAAACGGCTTCCACCTTGATTCGAGCTTATCCCTGAACTGCCTCGCTCTCATTGGGCACCCGCCTTTGGGCGGGTGGTTGAGGAGGATGAAACGTGAATGAAATGAAAGCGGCTCAAGGAAGAGACTGGGTTTGTGGATAATACCGATTACAAATACGGGTTCAGAATGCAGGGCAGGATGCAAACATCTTGCTAATGACATAGCTGCAACAATTGTGTACTTGTATATGGATACAAAAAACGCCCCCGAAAAGGGGGCGGCAAAACGGCGTGTGGGAAAATTATCAATTACCGCGTAAAAGCGGCATGAAGCTCAGTTTGAATTCATCTTTGTTTCCGCTGACGTCAGCCGCAAACACGGTTAGAATGTATGAACGATAGTTTTGCAGGGGCTGCTTTGGCTTGAAGATGTAGGTGGAACTGTTGGCACCCTCAATGCTGTAATCGATTTCGATTTTTGTTTCAGCAGCCCGCAGACTGGCAGACAGAGCGGAAGCAGGAATGATTTCCGAAAATTGCAGCTTCAACTCAGGCTGCAGGCTGTTCACGGAACTTCCGTCACGGGGCGTACTGGAAAGCAGCTTGGGTGCTTGCTGGTCTTTTTGTTCCGAGCCGCGGAAGTCCATTTTATCCATGGCGTTAAGGTTTCCCTTGCGGTCGCGGATGCCTCGAATTTCAACGCGGTAGTTCGCAGGCTCCTGTTCTTCAGTCAACAGGGTAAGCTTGTTTTCTTCCAGGCTGGAAATGAGGATGGGAAGTTCACCCCCGGTATCAAGACGCTGAACCTTGATGGAATTATACTGGGTGACGGTTTTGGAAAAATGCACCAGGATTTCACGGCTGTTGACCGCTTGGACCTGTTTGATGGTGGCTTTGGTGGTGTCTGAATAGGCAAGGTGGATATCCAGGTTTTGAGAGCGGTCAAGCTGCAGGCGGGTTTCATGGAAGGGTTCACTGTCTGGGTCAAAGCGGTTGTTACGGTTTTTATCGATAAAGGCACGAAGCAGGTAGGAAGCTGGATTCAGCGATTCAAGCTTGTAGCTCCCGCCCTGCGAAACTGAACTCAAGACATTCAGGGAATCCGCAGAAAGCAGCCTGAGTTGCAGGGGCAGAGCTTGATCCGCCTCTTCTTCAAAGCTCACCTTGCCGGAAAGCCGCAGATTTTGAAGCTCACCATGGGCAAAGATCAGGGTTTGGTTTTCTTCAAGACTGTTGCCACGAATGTCTTTCAAAAGTGTGGTGACCGTCACAAAATAGTTGGTGTTTGGCAGCAGATTTTCATTGAAACGGATGAAGATGCTGTTTTTATCCACCGTGACCTTTTTGTTTTTCACAGGGGGGTAGATGTAAACCGCCTGGACAACGGAGTTTTTATCCAGGGGCTTGGAAAAGTTGATTTCAATACGGTTTTGATCGATTTGACCGAATTGGGCGGGAACCGAACTCAAAATGACCGGTTTTTCCAAATCTTCCGGACCGCCGGTGGGGCTTTTTTTGCTGCCGCAAGCCGCCAGAAAAAGCAGAAGTGTGAGCGAGAGAATTATAGACAAATATCTATTCATACAGGCCTTCCAGTTTCAAAGAGCCGGTTTCATGCAGGGCACGGGCATATTTTCCCAAAACGTCATATTCAAGATTGACCTTGGCGCCGGGAGCAAGCTGGCCCAAGTTTGTGTGTTGACGGGTGAGGGAAATCAGCGCGATGGTGAAGGAAGTGGGCTTGAGCTCGGAAATGGTGAGGCTGACACCGTTTATGGCAACAGAGCCCTGGGGCACCATCAGAGCGCGATCGCGGGAATCCAGCTCGAAGCGCAGCCAGGTTGTGGCACCCTGGGTTTTGCTTTCCAGGAGGGTGGAAACACGGTCGATATGCCCCTGCACCCAGTGCCCATCCAAACGGTCGCCAATCCTGAGCGCAGGCTCCAGATTCACGATGGTGTTTGTGTTCCAGCTTCCGGCGGTGGTTTTGGAAAGCGTTTCCGCCATCACTTCCGCTTCGAAGCTGGTTTCGGAAAATCCTGTCACGGTGAGGCAGATGCCGTCGCAGGCAATGCTGGCGCCAAATTTGATCTCACCCAAAGCCTTGGGACGCTGGATGCTGATGATTTTTGCGCCGGCGGAAGGCACGGTGCGCAGTATCTTGGAGGTGGTCAGGATGATGCCGGTGAACATGGCTTCAAACTGGATAGCGCCGCTTCCAGGCGTTCGAAAGGGTCAGCATGCTGCTATATTCAAGGTCGCCGCCAAAGGGAATGCCGGTGGACAGCCTGGTGACCTTGACCCCGTTGTTTTTAAGCAGTTCCGAAAGGAAATGGATGGTGGCTTCGCCTTCGGGTGAGGGTTTCAATGCCAAAACCACTTCATCCGGATCCAAGCTTTCAATTCTTTGCAAAAGAAACGCGGAATTGATTTGCTCCGGACCCAAACCGTCGATGGGGGAGAGCAGGTTGCCCAAAACAAAATAGCGTCCGCGGTAGTCGTTCATGTCTTCGATGATCTGAATGTCGGCGGTGTTTTCCACCACGCAGAGCAGTTCATCGGAGCGGTCTTCCGAGGCACAAAACGGGCAGGGGTCGCTTTCCGCCAGCATGTTGCAAAACTTGCAGGTGGTAAAGCTTTCCACGGTACTTTTAATGGTGTCTGCCAGTTCCAGGGCAAAGGATGAGTCCTGGCTCACCAAATGCCAAGCCAGGCGCCTTGCCGTTTTTCTGCCGATGCCGGGAAAGCGGTTCAGGGCTTGGATCAGACGTTCCAGTCCGGGAGAAACGAGCATTTAGAAGAGTCCGGGGATTTTCATCCCTCCGGTAACCCGGCCCATGATTTCTTCCGTGGCTTCGGAAACCTTGGAATGGGCTTCCTGAATGGCTGCCAGGATGAGGTCTTCCAGCATTTCCACATCGTCCGGGCTCACGGCGTCGGGGTCGATCTTGAGGCTTTTCAATTCGAATTTTCCGGTCATTTCCACGCGGACCACGCCGCCCCCGGAACTGACTTCAAAAACCTTGGATTCCAGTTCCTGCTGAGATTTCATCATCTCCTGCTGCATCTTTTGTGCCTGTTTCATCAATTGATTCATGTTTTGCATTGTATCTTTCCTTAGATTCTGATATCTTTAGCCATTATCAAGGCTGAAAAAACAAAATTTCACGCTGGCTGAATCCGTCAAGGGAATAGTCCAGGAAGAAATCCATCAGGGCGAGAATGGGTTTTTTCGTATGAAAGCCAAACCAAAATGAGGGGGCGCTTGGATTTTTCTTATGTAATAGGCGCCGCCTGTCAAAAAAAAGCAGTATCTATTCTTTTGCGCCAACCTGCCTGTTTGCAAAGTGTTTCGAATCACCCCAATCGTCGTAGGCGATGCTTTCTCCGATGGATAGTATGCTTTTTTCCAAGGCATCACGCGTGTCCGGTGCATTTTCATCCAAACCGGGTTTCCCCTCATAAAGTTGATAACCCTTTCGGTAGCTGGTGCTTGTCACGTTTGGCATGATGATATTTGCCCCAGCCAGCAAGCCCATTTCGCGTCCAGCGGGCTTCAAAGCCTGCAACGCTGTGGTGGATGCGATATTCACATCCTGCAGGGCAATGCGCGTGGCGGCTATCATCTTGAGCCCTGCTTCCAGAGCTTTTTCGTTGTCATAACCCGGCACCAAATGTGCAAAGGGAGTATCCTTGTGCGGAATAAACGGTCCCATGCCAATCATGTCCACATCTTCATCGTAAAAGAACAGAATGTCATCAGCCAGATGTTCCACAGTTTGACCCGGCAGACCGATCATCACCCCGGTTCCGGTTTGATAGCCCACTTTTCTCAGGCTGCGCAGGCATTCACGGCGTTTTTCAAAGGAATGATCCGCCGGATGCAGGGTTTTATACAGTTCCTGGTCAGATTCCTCAATGCGGAGCAAATATCTGTGTGCGCCGGCTTCAAACCATTGGCGATAAACCTCTTCGGTCTGCTCCCCCAGGGAAAGTGTGATGCCCAGCTTGCCCTGGCTCAGTTCCTTGATTTCCGTTACAAGTTCAGTGATAAAGTCCGTCCAAAACTTGTCTTCCCGCTCTCCGGCCTGTAAAACCAGCGAACCGTAACGCTGCTGAAAACACCATTGGGCTTCTTCCAACACTTCTTCACGGCAGATCTGGTAGCGCTCCATTTTGGTGTTTGTGCTGCGGATGCCGCAATAGTAGCAGTCTTTGCTGCAAATGTTGCTGAGTTCGATGATGCCGCGTAGGTGGACTTTGTTTCCCACATGCTGCAGTTTCACCTGATAGGCTTGTTTATAAAGTGCTTCGATCTCCTCCGGCTGGGAAAGGGAAAGCATTCTGATCAATTCGTCACGGTTTGGTCTTGTTTTGTTCATTCTGGCTCCTGTCTTTCAACAATATAAAGGCTTACAGGGTTTTGGCAAAAGGCATTCTGGTCAGCAAGAAAAAAAACCTTGCCAGAATCTTCAAGCTGAAAAATGTGGTTAGTAAATACTCACTAACATTAAAGGCTGCTTGATGGAACTTACCAAAAGACAAGAGGATATAGTCCAAGCTGCGATTGGCATCATCGCCCGTCGGGGCTTTCAGGCTTTAACCACAAAAAACATCGCGCAGTCCCTGGGGCTGACAGAAGCCGCGCTATATCGTCATTTCGACAGTAAGAAGGAACTCATCAATCAGTTATTGGTCTATTTTGAGGGCTTGAGCTGCCGGATTTTAGAGGAAATTTCGTCGTCAAATCTCAATCCGATGGAAAGCGTGCGCCGTTTTGTGATGAACCGCTACCGCATGTTTACTGCGGATCCGGATCTGGCGCGGGTGATGTTTTCCGAGGAGCCTTTCTCGCACGATCCTTCATTCAGCAGCCAAATGCAGCGAATTTCCGGGCGCCATCGCGAAGCGGTTGTGTGTTATCTGCAAGAGGGTCAAAGGCTTGGGCTCATCGACCCCAATCTGGAACCCTGCCAGCTTTTCCGCATCATCGTGGGTTCGATGCGCTACACTGTGAACCAATGGAACATGGGCGGACAGTCCTTCGACCTGGTTGCCGAAGGCGAAAAGCTTTTTCAAACCATCAAAATTTTGATTCAAATAAAAAACCAAGGAGACTAAAATGCAGAGCAGAAAAGTATCTGAGATCGAACCTGTGGTGAACAAAAACGGCATCACCGGCAAAAAGATTTATGTCCAGCCGGAAGGCGAGATCGTTCACCTGCACCTGAGCCCCGGGGCGCACCTCGCAGCCCACAAAACCCCTGTCAACGTTGCTTTCTACGTTTTGGAAGGCACCGCCACTTTCGTGATTGGCGATGAAGAGCAAGACTACGAGCAAGACACAATCGTGGACAGCCCCAAAGACATCCCGCACGCAGTTTTAAACAAGGGCGAAACCGACCTCCGCGTGCTGGTCATCAAAATGCCCAAACCCTGATAAATCAAACTCATATAAGGAGAAACATAATGAGCATGTTCTGTTATCAATGCCAGGAAACAGTCCGCAACACCGGCTGCACCACTCGTGGAGTTTGTGGAAAAACCCCTGAACTCTGCCACCTTTTCGACCTTTCCATTCACGCAATGAAAGGCATCGCCTTCGCCAGCGTTCAGCTTGCCAAAAAAGGCGTTTACTATCCTGAAGATGCACTCTTTGTGATGGGCGGCCTTTTCCGCACCATTACAAACGCAAACTGGGATGAAAAGCAAATCATCAAATTCATCGGCGACGCCATCGCCCTGCGCGATAAACGCAAACTGGAACTGGGCTGGGAAGCCGGAACCATTTGCCCCAGCTGTCCGGATGCCGCCACCTTCCAGGTGAAGCCCGAAGAATACTACAGCTACGGCGAGAAAGTTGGCGTTTTGGCAACCGAAAACGAAGACATCCGCTCCCTGCGCGAGACCGTGATCTACGGCCTGAAAGGCATCGCAGCCTACGGCGAACATGCCTGGATGCTTGGCTACCAGAGCGATGAAGTGAATAAATTCATGATGGAGGGGCTTGCCGCCACCATCGACGACAGCCTCAGTGCTGAAGAGCTGACCGCCCTTGTGGTCAAAACCGGCGAATATGCAGTGAAAGTGATGGAACTGCTCGACCGCGCAAACACCGATAAATATGGCGTTCCCGAGCCCACCGAAGTGGATCTGGGCGTGGGCACCAACCCCGGCATCCTGATCAGCGGACACGACCTGCTGGATATGGAAGAACTGCTTCAGCAAACCGAAGGCCAGGGCATCGACGTTTATACCCACGGCGAAATGCTGCCCGCAAACTACTATCCCGCCTTCAAGAAATACAAACATTTCCACGGCAACTACGGTTCCTCCTGGTGGCATCAGCTCCCAGAATTCCAAAGCTTCAACGGCCCCATCCTGATGACCACAAACTGCATCGTGCCGCTCACCGCCAAGGAAACCTATCTGGATCGCTTTTTCACCACCGGCATGACCGGCTATCCCGGCGCTGTGCATATTCCCGACCGTGAACCCGGCAAACAGAAAGACTTCAGCGCCATCATCGCCAAAGCCAAAACCTGCCAGCCTCCCACAGAGATCGAAACTGGAAAGATCGTGGGCGGATTCAACCATCGCACAGTTATGGGCATGGCAGACAAGGTGGTGGAAGCCATCAAAGCTGGAAAGATCAAAAAGTTTGTGGTGATGGCAGGCTGCGACGGCAGACTCAACAGCCGCCAATATTTCACAGACGTGGCTGAAAAGCTTCCCAAAGACGCTGTGATCCTCACCGCCGGCTGCGCCAAGTATCGCTACATCAAGCTGCCTCTGGGCGACATCGATGGAATTCCCAGGGTTTTGGATGCCGGACAGTGCAACGACTCCTATTCCCTGGCTGTGATCGCACTCAAGCTGAAGGAAGCCTTCGGTTTGGAAGACGTGAACCAGCTGCCCCTGGCGTTCGATATCGCCTGGTACGAACAGAAAGCCGTTGCCGTTCTCTTGGCGCTGCTCTATCTGGGCTTCAAGAACATGCGTTTGGGCCCCACCCTGCCAGGATTCCTTTCCCCGAACGTTGCCCAGGTCATCATCGATACCTTTGGCCTGCAGCCCATCACCGACGCCGATTCCGACGTTGCAGCCATGATGGCATAACAACCTCTCAATATATACAATACGAAAAGCGGGACTCAGATTGGGTCCCGCTTCTTCTGTGCCATGTTGAAACCGTATCAAACAATCAGATTGAGGGTTATAAGGATGTTTTTAATCCAACACTTGAGATATTAGATCATAATTCATTGTATCAGTTGGAGGTGAAGTGATGATAGGGGAGAGCGGAATAGTATTTGACAAAGAAGCCCTAAATGATTCCAGACTGCCTCGCCCTAGAGCCGAGCCCATGTCTTCCTGCAATCCTTCCCGTAAGTCTCCCAATAAAAAGGCGGGTGGTCTTTGGGAAGTATTTAGGTTGTGTTTCTGTTGAAGCCAAGGAGGAAGCCTGGCTTGAAGTTGGGGAAGGAATTAGTTACTCGGTAATGAACGGAACGCCACCCCCGAAAGACATTCCCAACACAAAAAAGAAATAGATGATGATGGGCAAAACTACCAAAAGGTTCAATGTCACACCGATGATGCCCAAAGTTCGACCCGTGCTGGTGTTGCTGCGTCCGGCGGGGTCCATCCTTCCTTCATCAATTTTATTGAGGTCTTGGGCTCCGAGAACCCACGCCAAAATAGCAAAGATAACGTTGAAGAAAAGCCCGAGAATGCCAAAGATGAGAATCATCGTGCCGCGATGCGGCTCAGGGAGCCATTGTTGCTGACCCTGCTGATAGGTGTATCCTGAGTCCTGGCGATTGTATGAGTGGTTTGTCATTTTGTGTTTTTCATCCAAAAAGCGAGGGACAGGGAGGCGGGCTCCCTGTCCCGATGGTCAATTTTTCTGAATTACAGCATACCACTGATCAGGAAGCAAGCTGCAAAGGCAATAATGGCATAGAGTTCAGGATACACACCCAGGATGAGGGTGTTTGTGAAGACATTGTTGCCATTGCCCATGCTTTCGATGCCGTTTGCCACAATGCGGGCTTGGAAATAGGCTGAAATCAGGTTTGTGACGCCTGAAATGAGCCCCGCACCGAAGATGGCGGCGGCGGTTAACATGGTGATCTCGGGTGTGATGTGGTCTTTGAGGATGAAAAAGGCGCCGAATCCATACAATCCCTGCGTTCCAGGCATGGCGGAAAGAATCATGCTGTTGGCAAAGATATCGTCGCGTTTTTTCATGGCCGCAACCGTGGCGCTGCCACCGATCACGGTTCCCCAGGCGCTTCCCACGCCGGAAAGGGCCACCATCAGGAAAATCCCGATCCAGGCCAGGATGTAAGCCGGGCTGCCTCCGCCCAAGGCATTGACAGCGTCAGTTCCAGCTTGTAAGAGAATGTACGGCATATAACCTCCAGGTTATGTCTTTATTTTTGTGTTTCCAAAAGGTTTGTAGGCAACGCCGGGTCCGTTGAAACCGGCATTTTTAAAGAATTCCACGAAAGTGAGGCGCAGAGGATGCACAAAGCCGCTGAGGGCACCCAGGGCGATATTCAGTGCGTGTCCGAACACCATAAAAATGAAGAAGATAACGGGACCCAGAATCTTGATTCCAAGGAATTGCTGGCCGATGGAATTGATCACAAAACCCAAAATCGCGCTGGAAACGCCCAGAGCGAAAAGGCGGATGTAGGACAAAATGTCTCCAAAAAACCCGGTGATCACGTTATAGAGCAGCCAGAGTCCGCCCAACACATTTTTGATGGGGTTTTTGCCGGGAGAATTAAAGAGCAGCAGCAATGCCAGCCCTGCCCAAATCAGATATTTGGTGTAGGGTGCCATGGCGGAAATGTCTGTGCCCAGCATGCCGGCTCCCAAAATGCAAAGCCCAAGAATGAACAAAAATGTGCCAAAAGGCGCCAGGAAGTGCATGAAGCCGTCTTGGCGGGCAGCCTTGATGCCATTGACAATGGTGCCAAAAAGAATCTGGATGGCGCCCAATAGCAGGGCGAAATTGAAAATCTGGTCGTTGTTTTTAATCAGGACATACTTTTCCAAAGGGGTTTCCTTGAGGTCGAAGCTCAGTGCCGAGCCCATGACCCAACCCATAATAATGGAGGAAATCCCAAACAGCATCACCAGGAACATCATGCTCTTAATGGCGGGGTTTTTGCTTTTGACACGCAGGAACAGCGCCAGCAGGACAAAGAGGATGCCATAGACGATGTCTGCGTTGCAAAAACCGAAAAACAGCATGAAGAAAGGCGCGAAGAAGGGCGTGAGGTCGAACTCATTGTAAAAGGGCAGCATATACATTTTGGTGATGGGCTCGAACTGCCGGGCGAACCAGTTGTTTCTCAGGCTCACTGGCGGGTCGTCCTCGACCTTGGCGTCCACTGCAAAATACAGCACACCCTGGGCATCAAGGAAGTTTTTGAGATCCGGCTCCAGCCTCACAGGGATATAGCCGCCCAGGATGCGGATGTGGTCTTCAGCTTCGCTGATCCCTTGCAGGGTGGCGTCTTCATACTCGCATTCATGGCTGAGGCGCAGGATTTCTTCCTGGAAAATCCCGGTGGCTTCGGTGGCAACTGAGGCAAAGTATTCATCGATGTCGGCAATACCTTTTTGGGTTTGCTCAAGCTGGGTTTGAAGCTCGCGGATGCCGTGCTCTGGGAAATGGAAGATATCTGCATCGAGGACGGGCTTGTCACCGGTGTGGAAAACCACAAAATAGATGACTCCGCCGGCTTCGCCAATTTCCTGAAGAGCGTATTCTTCCAGCCATTCCTTTTTGAAATGATTTTTCAGGCAGGTGTGAAAATCCACCCTGATGCCACCGCGCTGGAGCTTGGACACGGTTTCGCGGTCGAAATGTCCCCAAGGCTCGAGGTCCCGAATCTGCTTGAGCAGGAGGTCTTCCTGGCGTGTCAGCTTTTCCTTTTCTTCAATGGTGGCGTTAAGCTTTTTCAGCAGGTCGGAGGGTTTGAGTTCAACGGCGATGCTCTGCTCAGCAGGTTCCAACTTTGCCAAAAAGCGCAGTGCCTGGGCATAGTCGTCAATCAATTCCAGTTTGTGCGACAGGGCTGGGGTTTTGTCGTCCGTGTTGCGGGTGAGGTGGAGCACGCCGAGTTTCTGCAATTCCGTCAGGAAGGTTTCATAGTCGGCGTGATGAAGCACGAACGTATATTTGCGCATCTTTTCAATCATGCCATGGCCTCCTCTTCCACGCGGCTTTTCAAAATCTTTTGGGCTGCCTTGGACAGGTTTTCCTCGTCTTCCAAAAAGCGCTTGATTTTCAGGATTGCCTCTTCGTAGGCGGGGATTTGCACCTTTTCGTAGAGGTTCACCTTCTGGGTGGTTTTTTTGCGAACCTGCTCCAGGATGTTCATTTTACGCAGGAAGAAATCGCGTTCGATTTTGATGGTGGCGAGGGCTTTCACCAGTTCCATGCCGTCCAAAAACCAGGTTGGGGCTTGAAAAAGGTCATATTCCTGCAGTTCAAAATCAATTTTGTCCAAAACGGGGACCTGGACTCCGGCAATCTTCTGGGTGAGGATTTCCACATCGCGGATGCTCAGAAGGCTGGGGTCAAATTCCGCCCAAAGCTTCATGAATTCATCCAATTTACGGCTTTCCTCATCCAAGCGGGTTTCCAGATCGCGAGCGTGGTCGCGGGCGCGTTTCACTTCCATGCGCAGCGCCGATTCCTTGTTCTTCAGCGTGGGCAGGGCTTTCTCCCGTATCTGCAGCTGTTTTTCCATCTGCAGTTGAGAGATTTTGTTGTACTGAAATTTAAAGCTCATGCCTCTTTCCAGTAAAGCTGCATAAATTCATCCCTGATGGCAACCTCTTCCGGAGTGAAATACTTATGGAAAAGCGCCCAGGTGGTGTCCAGCATCTGTTCGGTGTCGATGTTCACGTCGATGGCCAGAATTTGCTCGGCATAGTCGCGGGCAAAATCCATGGCGCGCTGGTCGTAGTCGGAGAGGTCAAAGCCGTTTTCCATCTTGGTTTTGGCGTTTGAGGCGTCTGCGTTCAAACGCACGGAAGCGCTCATCACGTGGGGATGGTCGGCACGGGTGCGTTTTCCCATCACCTTGGTTTTCAGACGCGAAAGGCTGCGGGCCGGGTCGATCACAACTTTTCCGATGTCGGTATCACGGCGCAGGTAAAGCTGGCCTTCCGTGATATAGCCCGTATTATCTGGAATGGCGTGGGTGATGTCGCCCCCGGAGATGGTGGTGACGGCGATGATGGTGATGGAACCGCCTTCGGGGAATTGCACGGCTTTTTCATAGATCTTGGCAAGATCGGAATAGAGCGAACCGGGCATGGAGTCTTTGGAAGGAATTTCGTCCATGCGGTTGCTCACGATGGAAAGCGCATCGCAATAGAGGGTGAGGTCGGTCAAGAGAACCAGCACGGCTTCGTTTTTCTGGATGGCGAAATATTCCGCGGCGGTGAGCGCCATGTCCGGCACCAAAAGCCTTTCCACCGGCGGATCGTCCGTGGTGTTCACAAAAGAGATGATTTTGTCGATCACACCGGCGTTTTCGAAGGTGTTCTTATAATATAGATAGTCGTCGTTGGAAAGCCCCATGCCGCCCAGGATGATTTTATCTGCCTTGGCGCGCAGAGCCACGGTTGCCATCACCTGGTTGTAAGGCTGGTCCGGGTCTGCAAAGAAGGGAATCTTTTGCCCGGTGACCAGAGTGTTGTTCAGGTCGATGCCGGCGATGCCTGTGGCAATCAGTTCCGAAGGATCTTCGCGGCGCACGGGGTTCACGGAGGGACCGCCGATTTCCACTTCCTTTCCTTCAATCTGGGGGCCGCCGTCGATGGGGTCGCCATAGGCGTTGAAAAACCTTCCGGCGAGCTGTTCGCTCACTTTCAGGGAGGGAGGACGACCAAAGAAAATCACTTCGGCGTCTGTGCCGATGCCTTCGGTTCCGGAAAAGATCTGCAGGGTGACGGTGTCGTCCATGATCTTCACCACCTGTGCCAGCCTGCCTCCAACTGTGGCAAGCTCTTCATAGCCCACGCCGGTGGCTTTCACTGCGCAGGTGGCCTTGGTGATCTGGGTCAGCTTGGTGTAAATCTTTTGAAATGCCATCGTGGCCATCAGTTAACCCTCCTTTCTTCAATAATATTCTCAAGTTGGGTTTTGTAATTGTTGAATTCTTCGTTTTCAAAGGGCTGGTAGTTCATCTGGACCAGGGTGTTGATCAGCCTGGTGAAATAGGGTTGAAGTTCCTCGAAGTTGTCGAAGGAAAATTCTGTTTCGCAGATGTTTAAGATCATTTTCAGCATATAGGCCTGACGCTGGATGGGAGTGGATTTGTCCACAGGGTCAAAGCCGTCTTGAACCAGGATGATGCGGTCCAAAAGTTCGCTTCTCCAAAAGCGGGTGTGGTAGTCCAAAGGAACGCCGTCGTCACCGAGGATGTTGATCTGATCTTTGGCTTCCTTGCCACGCAAGAGGATGTCCTTGGCTTTCATAACGTTGTCCACCCAGCCGGGTGCGATGTTGTCATCCAGATATTGCCTAACTTCATCATATTCAAGATATTTGGAGTAAGAATCGATGGGATCCACTGCGGGGTAGCGCTTGCTGTCCGCCCTGTCCTGGGAAAGGGAATAGAAGCAGCGGGCGGATTTTTTGGTGGATTCCGTAACGGGTTCCTTCAGGTTTCCGCCTGCAGGGGAAACGGCTCCGATGAAGGTGATGGAGCCCGGGGTGCCGTTGTTCAGATAGACGTAACCTGCACGGGAATAAAAGTTTGAGATGATGGCGGGCAGGTCCATGGGATAGGCGTCCGGACCGGGAAGTTCTTCCATGCGGTTGCTCATTTCGCGCAGCGCCTGCGCCCAGCGTGAGGTGGAGTCTGCCAAAAGGAGCACCTTCAAACCCATGCTGCGGTAATATTCAGCGATGGACATGGCGGTGTAAACCGAGGCTTCACGCGCCGCCACAGGCATGTTTGAAGTATTACAGATGATGATGGTGCGCTCCATCAGCTTGCGTCCGGTGCGGGGGTCGTCCAATTCGGGGAATTCAGTGAAAAGTTCCACCACCTCGTTGGCGCGTTCGCCGCAGGCCGCCACAATGATGAGGTCGGCTTCCGCGTTTTGGGAGATATTGTGTTGAAGCACGGTTTTTCCTGTTCCGAAGGGTCCCGGCGTGAAGCCTGTGCCGCCTTCAGCGATGGGGTTCAGGGTGTCGATGGTGCGGATGCCGGTTTCCATCACTTTGAAGGGACGCGGCTTGGATTGATAGGCGCGGATGGGCAGTTTCACAGGCCAATATTGGATCATGTTCAATTCCAGATCGTTGCCTTCGGCGTCGGTGACGGTGACGATGGTGTCCGTGATTTTGTAGGAACCTTTGGCCGCCACATTTTTCACGCGGAATTTGCCTTCGAGATTGAAGGGAACCATGATTTTGTGGTTGATCCAGTTTTCCTGAACGGCGCCGAGCCAGTCTCCGGGAAGAACTTCATCCCCGGCTTTCACGATGGGGTCAAATTCCCAAACGCTGTCTTCATCCAGAGGGTCGGTGTAGTCGCCACGTTCCAGGTAGAGGCCTCTCATTTTGTTCAAGTCATCCTGGAGGCCGTCATAGTTTTTGGAAAGCATTCCGGGGCCGAGTTTTACCTCCAGCATGCGCTGGGTGAATTCCACGGTGTCGCCCACCCTCAGGCCGCGGGTGCTTTCAAACACCTGGGTGTAGGCCGTGTTTCCGGTCACTTTGATCACTTCGGCCATCAGTTTGGTGCCATCAAGGTCGATATAGCAGATCTCGTTTTGGAAAACGGGACCGTCCACCTCGACTTGGACCATGTTGCTGATGATGCCTTTAACGGTGCCTTTGGTCATTGCTTAACCTTCTATATTTTCTATTTTTTTAAATTTTGATTTCAATTTGAAGATGTCTGGGAAGCTGAAGCTTTTGCCCAGGGTGTCCATCACGCCGTCGAAGGTTTGTTTCCCCTGCTCGGGATCCAAGCCCAGCCAGCGTTCCAGGATGCGTAGCTGTGCGTAGTAGCCCAAAACGCGGTCGATGTTGAAGTAGTTAAAAAAGTTGAAGTCGCTCACCCAGTTCCAACGGATGAGGTCGATGCCGCGTTCGCGCTGGATCACGTTGTCTTGCTCCCAAACCCGCAGGACCTTTTCAAACAGTTCATGCCCCTTGCCCAAGCCAAAGTCGGCAGATTTGTTTTGGGAAAGGTGTTCCGTGAGTTCGTTTGAGCCAACCAGCCAGCGGCTGAAGTCCACTTCAAACTTGCGTCCGTTCAGGGCGGTGAGGATGTTTTGCAGGTCGCGATTAAAGCTGTACCACTGTTTCAAAAAGCCGTTTCTGTGATTTGCGCAATGGGCGTGGGAGGCTGCCAGAAGCTGGTGACGAAAATCCTGAAAACCGGGCATTTCCTCGGCGCGGAAGGCGTCCAAAACGATGCCGTGCCAAAAGTCCGGCCAAGCCTTGTATTCCTTTTCCAGGGGTTCGCCAGTATCGGCGGCTTGGGCTCTCATGAGCGTGATATAATGCTTCCAAAAAGCCTGGGTTTCCTCGGGAAGCGGGCGTCCTTCGTTTTCCTTGCCAAAAATCACGCGAGACAAGTCGTCCGCATCATCCGGCAGGCACAGCAGCCTCAAAAGCTTGAAATCCACGCCGCTGAGTTGGCTTTTCGCCTGTTCGGCAAACTGCGCGGTGGTAATCTGGCTTTTTGTGTCGTCCAAGGACAAAGCGGGCAGCCCTGCCACTAAATAGTAGTATTGTGCGCTCATGGCCTTCAGGCTTTAAAAAGGATGCTGTTGCTGCGGGGTCTCAGGTAGGATTTGAAAAGGTTTGCAAAATCCTCGTCTGTGAAGCTGAGCTTGTAGCTGCCGTCTGCCGGGGCGATGGAAAAGCCGTTTTTCATGGCGGGGGAAAAATCCACCTTCAGCCCTTGGGCTGCGGCTTGGGGAAGGGCTTGCTTGAGGATGCCTTCCAGTTTGGATTCCAGGTTTTTGCTCACGGTGACGGTGCCGCCGGATTCCTTCCAAGCGGATACAACTTCCAGGATGAGGGATTTCACCAGTTCGGGATCCGAGGTTGCGGCTTTCAAGCCGGGATCGAAAGCTTGGTTCAGCAAGGCTTCGGTGAGCTGCTGTTTAACTGCACTGAGGGTGCTTTGCGCAGAGGCGCGGAGGTCGGATTCGCTGTTTTGCTTCAGGTTTTGAGCCTCAAGCTTGGCGGCTTCCATGGTTTTTTCAGCCTGGGTCTTGGCGGCTGCCAAAATGCCGTCAGCTTCACTTTGGGCTTTGGCCAAAATATCTTCCGCCTCAGCCTTGGCTTTATTCACGCCTTCGTCGTAAACTCTTTGCAACAGATCGTTTAACTGATCGTTCATTTCAACTCCCATGCGTTTATGTCATTTTATTTCCAAAATCCTAAGACGGTATATTTGTCAATGACAAAGTCCTGCAAAACGAGGATATTTCTTTTTTCTGCAAAAAAACTGCATATTGGAGGCGACAAAACTCTGTGTCAATCAGTATTGATAAATTATGAAGTCGATTTTTTGCAGGGTTCACGCCGGAGGAGGGTAAGATTTTTGTGGACATCAATAGCAGGCTTGGATATTTTGACATAAAAGATCCCGGCGAAGGAGAGAACAATGAAAATGAGGATGATCTTTGGGACGATTTTGGCACTGCTGCTGGCAGGCTGCGCCACTCAAAACCTGAAAATGACGGTTATGCGGCCGGCGGAAGTAAACTTGAGCGAATATAATCGCATTGCCATTGGCGACATTTGGGGGCATCCCTACCAATATGTGCAGGCGCAGGATATTCGCGAAGCCTTCACCGCCAGACTGGTTCAAAGCGAGTATTTCGAGTTTGTGCTGGACCGCCAATATCTGGAAAGGATTTTGCAGGAACACTATCTGGGCTGGTCCGGGTATCTGGATGCGGACACCGCTCCCCAACTGGGAAAGATCATCGGCGCTGGTGCCTTCGTGTTTGGCCGCATCACGCGGGATGAATACAAAGAAGATGTCAGCTCCGTCAAGGAAACCAAAAAGGATAAAGCCGGGCAGGAATATGAGGTTATGAAATATATTCGCACCGGAACACACCATCTGGGCGTGAACTTCCAGGTCATCGATATCGAAAGCACCAAAATCATCGCCATGAAGGAACTGCGCACCCAGTTTTCCACCTCCACCAGCTCCGAAGACTCCACGCCACCCAGGATTGACAAAATATTCGTTTATGATATGTGCGTGCAGGATTTATCCCACCAGTTCATCCGCACAGTGGCGCCATATTACGAAGCGGTTACTAACACCTTTCAAACCGATAATAAGTATCTGCCGGAACTGATGAACGCCCACCGCATGGCAAGCGTTGGCGAATATCAGCGCGCCATTCAAATCCTGAAAGGTGCCACCCGACAAACTGGAGTGCCTGAGGTTTCCCAAGCCAAAGCCCATTACGATCTTGGAATCATCCAAATGTATCTGGGTGATTTCGATGAAGCGATGGACAGCTTTGTGCGCGCCTCAAACCTTGTGCCCAAAAGCAGTCTCTATAAAAACGCCATCATCAAATGCCGGGATGAGCGCTTGAAAGCCGACATGGTGCGCCGGCAAATGGAAGGTCCTTATTGATTTTCCGGAAGCTCTGCACTTGGCAGAGCTTCTTTTTTAGTAGGCAAAAACCACTCCGCTTTGGGGGAAGACCCATTCCTCCTCTTTGGTGGAAACGCAGATCACGCCATCAGTGCGGGCAACCTGGGGATATTTGTTTTGCCCGGCGAAGATGGGAACACAGTCCACTTTTCCCAAGCTTGCAGGATGTTCAAAACGAATTCTGACCCCGTGGGTGAGTTCGGTGATGAAAACCCCAAGCTGATGTGAACTTTTTGGATACAGCGCCAGAACCTCAATCTGGAAGCAGACTTCACTGCCCACAAGTTCCTTCAAATGTGGATGGGAACAGCGGATTTCCATGCTTGAATCCCGGAAGCTGATTTTGGTTTCCAGTTTGATGTCGTCAACCTTCACGCTGGCAAGCTGGAACGACTGTGGGTTCAAACTGAAATTGCCATCCGTGAGCCAGCGGTATTCCACATCCCGACGCTTGAAATAGTTCTTCAAAGCCGCATCGCTATTGGCGCAGGCCACTGTGAAATAGTCATTTTGCAAAACCTTGTGGAAGCTCAGGCTGTTTTTGGCCTGCCAGTGATCCGTATCGCCCGAATCTGAAAATTGGATGTGATAGCGAAAATCTCGGCGGAAGAGGATATCCCTGTCTTTGGCAAAGAAAAACTCACGCAAAATCTCGCGGGAGATAAGTTCGCCCAGTTCGTGGCTGTTGACCCTTTGGGAAATGGCGGCTTGGATGATGCGGTTGAGCTGTGAATCCTCATAGTCGCTGCTCACAAAATCCCTTCTGGAAAGCGGGGAGGATGACACCGGGACCCCTCCTTCCAGATAGTGTCTTTTGGCTCGGCGTCCCACCTGGCAGAGCAGTTCGTAGGATGAGCCCTGATAGCTTTGAACCAGGTTTTCAGCTCTCAGTTCCTCCAGGTTTCCGCCCAAAAGAACTGTTTCATCGCCGATTTCCAAATCCCCTGCGTCTGTGGCGTCCACGCAAATCATGTCCATGCTCACGCGGCCGATCACGGGGCAGGCTTTTTGGTTCAAAGCCACTTGCCCACGGTTTGACAGCAAAAAGTCGTAGCCATCAGCGTAGCCAACCGGGATCACGGCGTAAACTGTGTCCCGCTGGGCTATCCAACTGCGGTTGTAGCCAACGCTGGCGCCTGCGGGGATGCGCTTGATCTGAGCCACTGCGGATTTGAAGCTCATCACCGGTTTCAGCTTCACCCGCTGTTTTTGGTCCGGATTCGTATAGATTCCGTAGCTCATGATGCCCAAACGTGCCGGAGAAAAGCCTTTGCCCAGTCCATTCACCAGTGCCGAGCTGTTCGCCAGATGTATCCAGGGTGCCTGAACCTGATATTTTTCCAAAATGTCTTGAAACGCTTTTTCCTGCTCCCTGCTGAAAGGAAGGTCGCTTTCCGCAGAGGCAAGATGGGAAAAAACGTTGTGCAGTTCAAGGTGGGAAAGCTTGCCCAAACCGTCCCAAAGCCTGCGAAACTCCTCTTCCAAGGCTCCGCTGCGGTGCATACCGCTGTCCAGCTTCAAGCCAACTTTCAGGCGTACACCTCTTTGGGCGCAGGCTGCATCAAGTTCCCGGGCAAAATCCAAGTCGTTGAGGGTGGGCCAGAGGTCATAGTCCAAAATACCCGGAATCTCGCGAACCAAACAGGGCGAAAGGATCAGAATGGGCGCTTTGATGCCTTGGATGCGTAGAAGCTTTCCCTCTTCGGGATTGGCAACTCCCAGTCCCAATGCGCCTTCAGCAAGCGCCACCTGCGAAATCTGGAGTGCGCCGTGCCCGTAGCCGTCTGCCTTCACAATTTGAATGAAGCCTTGATCTGGCTCCAGAAATGCCTTCAACGCCTGTAAATTTGAGCGGAAAGCGTCCAAATCAATTTCCACCCAACTGCGTTCGTAAAAATTGCCGCCGCTCACTTTTCGTCCTCTTTAGAAATATTTTGCCGCCAGATCTGCCAGTTGCGAACGTTCGCCCTTTTCCAGAGTGATGTGACCCACGATGTCTTCATATTTCAGCTTTTCCACCGCCACGGAAAGTCCGTTGGAAGCGGAATCCAGATAGGGAATATCAATTTGGTAGGGGTCTCCGGTCAGCACCAACTTGGTTTTTTCTCCGGCACGGGTGATGATGGTCTTCATCTCATGGGGCGTGAGGTTTTGGGCTTCGTCGATGATGATGAATTGACCCGGCAGACTGCGTCCACGGATGTAGGTGAGGGGTTCCAATTCCAGAAATCCATAGTCGATGAAGTCTTCCAAACTGGCTCTGCGTTTGGCTTTTTGGTCGTCTTTTTTGAGCTCTTCGTGTGAAGCCAAAAGGATGTCCATATTATCGTAGATCGGTTGCATCCAAGGGTTGAACTTATCGCTTTTGGTGCCGGGAAGATAGCCCAAGTCCTTGCCCAGAGGGGAGATGGGTCGCGAGATGACCAGGCGGGTGTAGCTTTGATCCTCCACCACTTTTTGCAAACCAGCAGCCATTGCCAGCAAGGTTTTTCCTGTTCCCGCCTTGCCTGAGAGGCTCACCATTTTCACCGTGTCGTCCAAAAGCAGGTCCAGCGCCATTTCCTGTTCAAAATTGCGCGCCGTAATGCCGTAAACAGGCTGACCCAGATAGTGTTGCAGAGCGTAGAGCGCATTGCTGGATTTCAGGTAGCGCATGGTGCGGAAGCTGTCCGGATCGCTTTGTTTGCGCAGGCGGAGGAACTGGTTTGGGCAAAGCTCGCCAAAGCTGTTGGGAATGTATTTTTGTCCGTTTAATTCCTCGAAAACTGCATCCTCAAGGTCTTTGACATCCCAACCCGTGTAAAGCTCTTCAAAAACGATGTTGTCGGTCTCATAGTTTTCCGCGTTGATGCCCACGCTGTCAGCTTTGATCCGCACATTTGCGTCTTTGGAAACCAAGGTCACCTTCGAGTTTGGATATTTTTGCTGAAAGTAAAGCGCGGTGCCGATGATGAGATTGTCGATGCGGTCCAAAAACAGCAGTTTCGAGGCGGTGTTCGAAACGTCCTTATTCACCGAAACCTGCAGGGTGCCGCCGTTGTCCATCTTCACCCCTTCCTGCAGGCTTCCCCGCGAACGCAGCGAATCCAAATATCGCCCAATCTGGCGAGCGTTGCGGCTTTTTTCGTCCACGCCTTTTTTGAATTGGTCAATCTCTTCGATGGCGACGATGGGAATCACCACGCGGTTTTCTGCAAAAGAAAAAAGCGATTGCGGATTGTGGATGAGGACGTTGGTGTCCAATACAAAAATCTTTTCTGCCATGGTCGTGCTCCCTGGGGCATGCGCCCGCTGTTCCCTGTTCTTCAAATCGGTGTTTTTCATTTTTGTTTTATTCATTTGCGCAAGGATTTGCGGCTTTGGTCTGCACGTCAATCTTTATTTTTATCCTAAGCCAAATTATTACACGAAAAAGGGGTTCAAAAGTGGGGGAGAAGCGGATGCAAAAAAGCGGAAAAATGGAATCTGAAAACAGGAAAAAGCCTGCAAAAAACCTAAAAACCCGTGAATAAAAAAATGGTGCTGAAGGGGGGACTCGAACCCCCATGAGCTCATTGCTCACTAGTCCCTGAAACTAGCGTGTATACCAATTTCACCACTTCAGCACTTGCTTGTTTGAACCACATCGTAAAAAAGGGCTTAGCTGTCAAGCACAATTTTTGGTTTTCAAGTCGGCGCTGTCCCCGTATTTTATGTTATATGGATCTTTGTCAGGAATATTGTAGCCTCAAGCCTAAATGCATCTACTCCAATTTAGATTTCGGGTCAACCTGGTTCAGGACGGGTCAACCTTGTCCGAAAGCGTTAATCAAGTGATCATCAAGCCTTAATCAAGCGTTAATTATTAAGACTTGATTAAGGCTTGATTAAGAAGTGATGCAGGTTTTGAAACAAGATTCAGGATGGTCAATGCAGGTAAATGCTCAAGCCTGAAGCAATGGAGACGCTTTGGAGGCGAAGGCTTTACGCTTGAGTGGATGTACTCTCCATAAACGATTAATCAGCCTATAATCTTGTTCTTTCTGCGAAAATATTCCGGCTTTCATCATAAAAAAAGCTGTTTCAAAGCTACGTAGCCAGTGGCAGCACCACAAATACTTTCTCCATTCTGCTGCGGGGTTCCAAACAAAATTAAAAATAATCTTGACAGAAAAGAAAAAGAAATACGCAATGCATTTGGTTCTTATCAAGGAAAAATCAGCTTTTGTCAAAGAACATAGAGTGAGCATTGAAAACCTGATAAATACAGGATTTGGGAGTCCATCACGTCTTGAAAAAAACTGGATAAAACCATAATTTTGGATATAAAAGGAGCATGTTATGAACAGGAAAGCCCTTTTTTGGTTCAGCTTGATGCTGTTTTCATCATCTATTCCCTTATTTTCTTTCGCAGGCGGATCAGGAACCTTGGAAGACCCGTATCGGGTTTCCACGCCCGTTCATTTACGCCAAGTGGCGGCTTATCGGAATTCCTGTTTTGTGCAAATCAGGGATATCGATTTGGACGTGGCACCTTGGAATTATGGTGGGGGCTGGACACCTGTAGAGACATATCAAGATTCCCATTTGACCTACGACGGTAATGGGCATGCCATCACTGGACTTTACATCAACAGACCCAATGAGAAAGGAGTTGGTCTGTTTAAGAATTTTCAAGGAGAAATAAGGAACCTGAGGCTTGTGGACATTAATATCACGGGTGGAGAACAGACTGGTGGATTGATTGGATTTAACCAGGGCACCGTGAAGAACTGCCAATGTGTGACGGGAACAGTATCTGGTTCAAAATTCACGGGCGGGCTGGTGGGAGTCAATTCTGGAACCATTTCCGCCTGTCACAACGTCTCGGAAATCCAGGGCGGAGATTTCACCGGCGGCTTGGTGGGATGGAATTACAATTTTGCCGCCTTGGATGATTGCTTCAATAGCGGAAAGGTGTGTGGCAACAACATCGTTGGCGGCTTGGTGGGGTTCAATTATGATAGCTCCCTCCAGAATTGTTATAACACTGGAGAAGTTTTGGGCAATGAATGGCTGGGCGGTTTTGTGGGCTATAATATTGGCGAAATCAGTAGAAGTTATAGCACGGGAACTGTTTCGGGTCAGGGAAAGATTGCCGGGTTCGCGGGTTATAACGGCTATTTGGCCAGCATTCAAAATTGCTATGCCACTGGAGACGTATCAGCCGATGATTACGCCGGCGGGTTCGTGGCTTGGAATTCTCATTTTGCCACCATCCAAAACTGTTTCAGCATTGGCGCCGTGCCCAACATAAGCGACGCAGGGGGTTTGCTTGGCTATAACTATGATGATTCCGGTGAAATCATAAACAGCTATTGGAACGTTCAGACATCAGGACAAACAAGCAGCGAAGGCGGGGAAGGGCGGCTCACCGCTCAAATGGTTTTCCCCCATGACGATGATACCTATATCGGCTGGGACTGGGATATTTGGGCGCCAGATGTGTCACATTCCATCAACGGCGGCTATCCATATTTAAGAGCGTTGACCGACGAAGTTGCCATTGTTGAACACATCGCTCCACCACAGGAATCGTCCATCCGGGCTTTTCCACAGCCAGCCAGCCAGAAACCGAAGATTGCCCTGAAAAGCGATTCGGCGGGTGAGCTGAGCTGGTGTATCTATAATATCCGCGGGCAGAAAGTGTATTCCGCCTCAATTTGCAACCCGAACAGAGAGCAAAGCTTTGAACTGCCGGGCGATGCCTGGATGCAGCTTTCCAATGGCGTTTACCTTTTGAGCTTGGAAAGTGGGAACCGGAAAATTGCCAGCTCAAGGCTTGTGGTGCTCAAATGAGTCATAAAAGGAGTTTGACATGAAAAAAAGAAATCTGTTCTGGCTGGCATTGATTGTTTTATCAATGCTTTCTACACTGATGTTTGCTGAGTTCGCAGGTGGAACCGGCACCCAGGATGACCCCTGGCAGATTGCCACGGCAGAGCATTTGGACAACGTGCGTAATTACCTTGGTCCAGACCATCAGAACAAGCATTTCATCCAAACAGCGGATATCGATTTGGGGGTTCCCCCCTGGAACGAAGGCGAAGGTTGGGTTCCGATTGGAGAAGCGAATTATCAACTGATATTTCGAGGTGACTACAATGGAAATGGACATGTGATTTCGGGGCTATATATAAATAGACCCGTTGATAGCTGTCAAGGTCTCTTTGGTTATATAACTTCAGGAACCATTCAAAACCTGGGTCTTGAAGATATTGATGTGACTGGCAGAAACGACACCGGCGGCTTGGTCGGTTATTCCTCAATTACCACCGTCAGCTATTGCTTTGTTACAGGAAACGTGAACGGTAATAATGGTACCGGCGGCTTGGCGGGAGCCTGTAACTCAATCAGCAACTGTCATAGCGCAGTGAATGTATCAGGTGCAAACAATACCGGCGGTTTGGCGGGATATGGATACGACATCAGCTTTTGCCATAGCACAGGAGAAGTGAGCGGCAATACACAAGTCGGAGGTTTGGTGGGATATAGCCAGACAATTAATGATAGTTACAGCACCGCTAATGTCTCTGGAGATTACAAAGTTGGTGGTTTGGCTGGCGTTAACTGGGTTACAATCAGGTTTTGCCACAGCGGCGGGACCGTTTCAGGCAACAACGATGTTGGCGGTTTGGTGGGATCAAATGAAGGAAAAATCTGGCATTCCTACAGCACAGGAAACGTTGCGGGTGAAGAACGGGTCGGCGGTCTGCTGGGTAGCAGCAAGAAGTATATCATAAACTGCTACAGCAGCGGGGACGTTAAAGGCGTCAGCAAAGTGGGTGGTTTGGTTGGGATAAACAGTGGACCCATCAAGAATTGCTACAGCAGCGGGGATGTTACGGGGACTTCGGTTGTCGGCGGCTTGGCGGGGGTTAATCTTGATAATACTGTGCAAGACTGTTTCAGCATTGGAAGCGTGACAGGTGATCTGGAGACAGGCGGCTTGGTGGGCAGGTTTGAGACTGGTTTCATCATCCACAGCTATTGGAACCTTGAGACATCAGGTCAACAAACAAGCTCTGGCGGCGAGGGGCGTCTCACGGCTCAAATGCTTTATCCCCATAGCGATGACACATTTATGTATTGGGACTGGGTGTATTGGGGTCCGGATGTGGATTTCACCAAAAACAACGGTTATCCCTACTTGAGGGTGTTCCATGATGAAGTTGGCAACGATGATCTTATTGCCCCGCTGCCAAAGTCCTCTATCAGCGCGTTTCCCCAGCCGGCTTTCAAAGCGCCGACGGTTTCCATCAAAAGCGAAGTGGCGGGTGAATTGAGCTACAGTATCTATAATATCCGCGGGCAGAAAGTGTATTCCACCAAGCTGGGAAATTCGGGTAAAGAACATAGTTTTGAGCTGCCCGGCAAAGCTTGGAAGCTTTTGTCCAATGGCGTTTACCTCTTGAGTTTGGAGAGAGGCAGCCAAAGAATCGCCAGCTCAAGGCTTGTGGTGCTCAAATGAGCCATCAAAGGAGTTTGACGTGAAAAAAAGAAATCTGTTCTGGCTGGCATTGACTTTGTTTTCAATGCTCTCATTTTCCTTGTTTGCTCAGTTTGCAGGCGGTTCGGGAACTCCGCAGGACCCTTGGCAGGTGGCAACGGCAGGGCAGTTGAACCAGGTGCGAAATTATCTGGAGTCCTGTTTCATTCAAACAGCGGATATCGATTTGGGCGTGGCTCCCTACAATGAGGGTGAAGGCTGGGAGCCGATTGGAAAACCTTATCGGCAACCTTATTTTGGACCAAGCTTCCAAGGCGTTTATAACGGAAATGGACACAGCATTACCGGGCTTTACATCAATAGACCTGAAGTGGACAACCAAGGCCTTTTTGGTTTTTCAAATGGAACCATTAAAAACCTGGGGCTGGAAGAAATTGACGTGAAGGGTTTTGAAAATGTCGGCGGCTTGGTGGGTTTGAACGAAGGCAGCATCGTTAATTGCCACAGCAAGGGAATCGTGGCAGGAGAATGGTATGTCGGCGGCTTGGTGGGCTTTAATGAAGGCAGCATCAACAGCAGCTATAGCACGGTGGACGTCACGGGCGGAGACCGGGTCGGCGGTTTGATGGGCTTTAATCAAGGCTACATGAACAACTGCCATGCCACCGGGGATGTGAACGGTTTTTCGGCTGTGGGCGGTTTGGTGGGCTTTAATGATGGAGTTTCCATCCAAAATTGCCACAGCAGCGGAAACGTAACTGGTCACAGCCACACAGGCGGTTTTATCGGTTTAAATCAGCACGGAGACATCATCAACTGCCACAGCACAGGTGATGTTTTGGGAGAATATTATATTGGCGGCTTGGTGGGGAACAATTATCAAGGCGCCATCAGTGAGTGTTACAACACCGGAATCATCAGGGGGACAAGCTGGGTTGGCGGTTTGGTGGGCTATAACGTCTTTGGAAACATCAGCAACAGCTATAACGCCAAAGCCGTCACAGGCAGCGATATGGCTGGAGGTTTGGCGGGTTATAACGAAGCCAGCGATATCAACAATTGCTATAACACAAGAGGCATCTACAGTGTTGATCGATCAGGTGGTTTGGTGGGACACTTGGTCAATGGTTCCATCATAAACAGCTACAACACCGGAAGAATCTCAGGTCATATAATCGTGGGAGGATTGGTGGCAGTGATCGAGGTTGGTTCAATCACAAGCAGCTATAACAGTGCAGATGTCTCTGGAACCAGGAGGATTGGCGGTTTGGTGGGCGAGAGCAATGGCAGTTCCATAGACAATTGCTATTGCACAGGATGCGTTTGGGGATATGAATTTGTGGGAGGTCTCTTGGCTTGGAATTCTTATACTTCCACGGTTTCCAACTGCTACTGCAACGGAGAAGTGACAGGCGAAATTGGCATCGGGGGCTTGATTGGGCTGAATATCAACGATTTCAGCAGCATTGTTCACAGCTATTGGGACATTCAAAAATCCGGACAAACCAGAAGCGGTGGAGGCGAAGGAAGACTCACCGCTCAGATGCAATTTCCTCACAGCAACAATACTTACGTGGCTTGGGACTGGGAAATCTGGGCGCCGGATGTGGATCAAACAAGAAACAACGGCTATCCGTATTTGAAGTATTTTTATGGTGAAGTTGGCAATCACGACCTTGTTGAACCCATCCCTGAAGCCTGCATCAGCGCTTATCCGCAGCCTGCCAGTCAGAAGCCGTCCATCTCGGTGAAAAACGACCTGGGGGATGATTTGAGCTACACCATCTACAACATCCGCGGTCAGAAATTATATTCAGCAAAGATTCTATATTTCAATAAAGAGCAAACCTTTGAACTGCCCGGTGAGGCTTGGAAACTTATGCCCAATGGAGTTTATCTGTTGACTTTGGAAAAAGGAAACCGTAACATTGCCAGCACCAGGTTGGTGGTGCTTAAATAAATGGAAGGATTTTGACATGAAGACAAGAAAGCTGTTTTGGAGTTTGCTGGCTCTGATATCTGTGATTTCATTTCCCATATATGCCCAGTTTGCAGGCGGTTCGGGAACTCCGCAGGACCCTTGGCAGGTGGCTACGGCAGAGCATTTGAACCAGGTGCGAAACCATCTGGCTTCGTGGTTTGTTCAAACAGCTGATATCGATTTGGACGTGGCTCCCTACAATGAGGACGAAGGATGGGAGCCGATTGGAGACGCCCAGTCAAAATTTGAAGGAAACTATAACGGCAATGATCATCTGATCTCAGGGCTTCGCATCGATCGACCCGATGGTCTTTTTCAAGGTCTTTTCGGTTATTTGGCAGGAAGCATCCGGAATCTGGACATTCAAAACATTGATGTGAGAGGCAAAGATTATGTGGGCGGTTTGGTGGCTTATAGCGAAGGCAGCATCAGAAACTGCTGTAGCGATGTCGGTACTGTCCATGGTGACCATCGAGTGGGCGGTTTGGTGGGTTTCAGCAAGGGGACCATCAGAAGTAGCCGCAACATGGCGAACGTGGTCGGTAATCATCATACAGGCGGCTTGGTGGGATACAATGATAGTGGGCTCATCCAAGATTGCTCCAATTCCGGACACATCTCAGGCAGTCTGAATATCGGCGGACTGATTGGCAATAGCAATGGTGGAGCAGGTTCCATCAGAAATTGCCAAAACACCGGAGACGTTTCGGGTACGAACACCACCGGCGGTTTGGTTGGACACAGTGATGCCGTCATCAGAAACTGTCACAGCACCGGGATTGTGACGAATTCATACCTCGTCGCTGGGGGCTTGGTGGGTCGGAACAAATCCACCATCATGGATTGCTACGCAAGCGGAAACCTGTCCTCATCGTCCAATGCCGGTGGTTTGGTTGGGGAAAATTATGGCAGAATCGATGGCTGTCACTCCTCTGGGAACATTAGCGGATACCAGCGAACTGGTGGCCTGGTGGGCTGCAGCTATCCCAATAGCTATCTATACGATTGCCACAGCAGCGGAAGCGTGAGTAATACATACAGGGATGCTGGTGGTTTGGTGGGAATGCTAAGTTATGGAACCCTGGAAAAATGTTCAAGCAGTGGATGCGTTAATGGAGTCAATACCGTTGGCGGCCTGGTGGGGTTGAACGAAGGCAGCATCGTTGATTGCCACAGCAAGGGAATTGTGACAGGAGAATATTATGTCGGCGGCTTGGTGGGGAGCAACAATTATGGAACCATTATAGCAAGTTGGAACGCCGGAAATGTGCTTAGCAATAGAATAGCGGGAGGTTTGGTGGCATTGAACTCAAACGGCAGCCTCCAAGACTGCCACAACGAGGGAAATGTTTCCTGTCCCAGCGATGCAGGAGGTTTGGTGTCAAGCAGCACATCACTCACGATTTCAAACTGCTATAATACGGGAAACGTTAACTGTTCTGGTTATGGTAAAACGGGTGGCTTGGTGGGATACAGCTATTTGGATACAATCACAAACTGTTACAACACGGGAAAAGTAACTGCCTCCCACAGCGATACAGGTGGTTTGTTTGGACAAGTCCGTGAAAGCACCATGCAGGCCTGTTACAACACTGGAGATGTCACAGGAGCAGACTATACAGGCGGGCTGGCTGGACGATATTATTCGCTGGTTACGCTAAGTGATTGTTACAATACCGGAAAAGTCACGGGAGCTGGTTATACAGGCGGGTTGGTTGGACAGGTCGATTCGAGTATCAGTAATTGTTACAACACCGGAAACGTCACGGGAGCAACACCCACAGGCGGTCTGGCTGGATCTTTATATTTAAGAGGCACGCTAAACAACTGTTACAATACTGGGAAAGTTTCGGGAGCAACTTCTACAGGCGGATTGGCTGGATCGATCTCTTCAAATGGCACGGCCAGTTTTGGTAACAGTTATAACACTGGAGAGGTCTCTGGTGTAAAATGGGTCGGCGGATTGCTTGGGTCGATCTCAAATGGCGTTACCGTAAGCAACTGTTACAGCATTGGAACAACCACAGGCACTGAAAACGCGGGTGGTTTGATTGGACGTAATTATCTTGATGGTGGCGAAATCATCGACAGCTATTGGGACATCGAAAAATCCGGACAAACGACCAGCGATGGCGGCGAAGGGCGTCTCACTGCTCAAATGGTGTTTCCGCATGGCGAAGATACCTATATTGGCTGGGACTGGGAAATTTGGGCTCCTGATGTATCACATTCCTTCAACGGCGGATACCCATGTTTAAGATCTTTTTATGAATTTGCCCCCGACCTTGTTAATGTGGATTTGAACAGTTTTTCCGCCACGATCGATGCGGCAAACAATGTTGAACTGAATTGGCAAAGCCAAAACGAAAACCTGATGCTGGGCTACCGTGTGTTTCGGAGTGTCAATCCCGATCCGGCTGCAGCCAACCCACTTACCGATGAACTTATCCCTGCCACAAACACTTTAGCCCCACAGAGTTACAGCTTTATCGACAACACTGTGGAGATGGGCGAAACCTATTACTACTGGCTGGAAACTGTCGACTATTTTGGCGGAAATCTCAATGGTTCGGTAAGCGTCACAGTTTTCAAAGAAGTTCCCGATTTCCCTGATGTTACCACCTTGAAAAACGCCTATCCCAATCCGTTCAAGCTTGGTGAGGTCA
This sequence comes from Candidatus Cloacimonadota bacterium, assembly GCA_012728875.1. Taxonomy (GTDB): domain Bacteria; phylum Cloacimonadota; class Cloacimonadia; order Cloacimonadales; family Cloacimonadaceae; genus Syntrophosphaera. The sequence continues at coordinate 144,503 of JAAYEF010000029.1, read as the reverse complement.
CAAACATCGAAGTATCCATCAAGGAAGGGGAGACCGGAACCCTCACTATTTTCAACGCCAAAGGTCAGGTTTTAAAAACAGTAAGCCTTCCACAAGGCAGCCACAGCTACCGTTGGAACGGTCGCGACAGCAATGGCAGCACTGTCGGCAGCGGCATATATTTCTACAAGCTGAACACTCCCAGCCTGACCCAAAGCAAAAAGATGGTGATTTTAAAATGATTGGGCGCCCAAAGATCTGACAGGAGCTCAGAAGAAAAGATGTGTTGAAGTTAGAATAATAGCCCTGCCATCTCCACATGATTTCTCTCAACGCACTAACCCAGATTAAAACTTGACAGAAAACAAATTGAACCTCATTTAGTAACCCATTCTTGTTGTGAGAAAAAAAGCACGTTCCACTGGAAGCTGGATCTACCCCAAACTGGTCGGTCAACCTGTTTCAGGATGGGTCACTACCATTCGTTTAAATTCTTCGCTATATCGAACTTGTGGACGTGTCTTTTTCAAAACCTCTCTCCTTAATCTGGTTTTTTGGTCAACCTATTTTAGGATGGGTCACCCCTGTCTGAAAGCGTTAATCAAGTGATCATCAAGTCTTAATCAAGCGTTAATTATTAAGACTTGATTAAGGCTTGATTAAGAAGTGATCGAGGCCTTGAAGCAAGGCCCAAACACTTGTTCATTCATGGATTGTGGATGTCTTCAAGAGAAAATGTATCTTTTGAGAAAGCAGCAGGGGTTTTCTGCCCAAAGGGCTTGTTCGCACCATTTGAACTTGTGCCAAAAGTATCCTTAAGGATTTGATTCAAACAGTCTCAAAGCTAGCTTGAGCCTCATCCTCCCAGGTCAATTTTTCTGGTGCGGAAGCCATAACCCATCACGTCGTAAACGTCGGTTACGATCATAAAGGCGTTGGGATCGGCGTCTTTAACGATGTCTGTGAGCAGGGGGACCTGGCGGCGGTTCACCACGGTGAAAAGGACTTCGGTGTCCTTTTTTTCATATCCGCGTGAAGCCTTGAAAAAGGTGACTCCGCGCTGGAGCTCTTCATAGATTTCCTGCTTTATTTCATCCACCTTCGGGGAAATGACGTAAACTCCCTTCGTATAAGGCAAACCCTCGGAGGTGAGGTCGGTCACCCTGGATGTGATAAAGAGGTTTATGTAGCCCCAGATGAGGATTTTGGGGTCTTTGAGCAGGATGGCAACCAGGAGGATGATTCCACTTTCCACGATGTAATATCCGTTTCCGATGGAGATTCCGGATTTTTGTTTGATGAGCCCGACGGGGATGTCGGTTCCACCCGTGGAAGCTCTGGAACGGAAAATCAAGCCCAGTCCGATACCCAAAAACACTGAGCCCGCAATGGCTGAAAGCATGATGTCTTCCGGGCCCAAAAGGGCAATAACTGCTCTGTTTTGGTACTTAAAGGTATGCGTGGCAAGATCCATGATTCCAATGCGCGAAAGGCTTTGGATGGAGAGGAGATCCGTGAGAGATGATGAAATCAGCATTCCAAGCACGCTTTTGGCGCCAAAGGCTTTGCCGATGAAGATGAAACCGATGATAAACAGAGGGATGTTCAGCATGATCATCGACAAGCCGCGTGGAATTCCCAGATAGTGGTTTATCACCTGCGCCAAGCCGGCAATGCCGCCTGGGGCCATGTTATAGGGCATCAAAAACCAAGCGTAACCAATGGCGAAGGATATTCCTCCCACCAAAATTCCAACGAGGTATTTTGCCTCACGCGTGAGGTGTTCTTTTTTGCTTAATTTTCTCATTTTCTCGATTCTCCTAAATCTTGACGGATTGAAGCCTTCCAGAAATGTGGGTCTATGAAGCCAAGTTCATCTCTGCATTGCAATTCGGACTTTTTCAGGCTAAATAATCAGTAAGGAAATACACATGACCATCGACCTCAGACTGGACGGCAACAAACACAGCCGGATAAAACTGGACGAAGCCAAACCTCTTGCCGAACTTTTACGCGGCACGGATATTCCCACCCGGCGAGTCTTGAGCTATAAAATTGACCATGCAACTTATGTCAATGACGAATATATCCCACGTGGCGACACGCTGGTGAACTGCATCACTTTCAACCATCCCGAAGGCACCCGGATTTACCACGATTCGGTGATCTTCATCCTGGCCAAGGCGGTTTATACACTGTTGGGGCCGGGACACAAGCTCGTGATTGAACACTCCATCGGAGACGGGGTTTTTTGCGAGGTGTTCGGTACCGCATCCTGGACGCAGGAGGATTGCGACAGGGTGAAAGCCGAAATGCGACGCATCGTGGAAGCCGACCTTCCCATCGACAAAATTGCGGTGAACACCACGGAAGCGATATCCATATTTGAGGAAATGGGACGGCGGGATGTGGTGAAAAACTTGGGCTATCGCTATGATGAGGAAGTGTTTGTGTATCGCTGCGGGAAGTATTATGACCAGTTCTATCGCCCTTTGGCAGACCGCACGGGCATGATTCAGGCTTTTGATGTGGTTTTGAAAAACCCGGGATTTGTGTTGCGCTTTCCCAGCGGAGCAGACTGCCGGCTGGCTGAACCCTTCATTTTCCCAGAAAAACTTTTCGCCCTGCATCAGGAACATGACAAATGGCTGAACATCCTGCGGGTTCACAATATCATCGATGTGAACAAGCTTACCGACAACTATGATATTTCGGAATTCATCCTGGTGGAAGAGGCGCTGCACGAAAAAAAGATTGCGGAAATCGCGGCGGACATTGTGAAGCGCTCGGAGGTGAAGCTGGTTTTAATCGCGGGTCCATCCTCGTCGGGAAAAACAACCTTTGCCAAACGGCTGTCCGTTCAGTTAAAGGCATCGAGGGCAAAGCCCATTGTGATCGGTCTGGACGACTATTTTGTGGAAAGAACCCTCACACCGCCCACGGAGGAGGGGGATTTTGACTTTGAATCCATTCACGCGCTGGATTTGGAATATCTGAACCTCCAACTCACGCAGCTTCTGAACGGAGAGGAGGTGGAGCTTCCGCATTTTGACTTCACTCGCGGAGCGCGACGCAGCAGCAACCGTTTCATCAAGCTGAAGGATGAAGATGTGATTGTGATGGAGGGAATTCACGGCTTGAACGACGAACTGACCGCCGCCATCCCCGCCCATCGCAAGGTGAAAATCTATATAAGTGCGCTGAACCAACTGAATATCGACAACCACAACCGGGTGGCGACCACGGATTGCAGGCTTTTGCGCCGCATTATCCGGGATCACCAATATCGGGGTTACACTGCCACGGAAACGCTGTTGCGCTGGCCCAGCGTTCGCCAGGGAGAGGAAAAAAACATCTTTCCCTTCCAGGAAAATGCGGACTATATGTTCAACAGCAGCCTCACCTATGAACTGGGAGTGATTCGCAAACACGCTTGGAAGCTCCTGCTCTCGGTTCCCAAAAATTCGTCCGCCTACACCGAGGCGCGCCGGCTTTTGCGGCTTTTGGAGGTTTCAAACGATATTCCGGACACGCTGGTGCCCTACAACTCCATCATCCGTGAATTTACCAACGGCTCCATTTTCAGGTATTAAGAGATGTCGAAGATCAAGATTCTTTCCGACGACGTTCGCAACAAAATTGCCGCCGGTGAGGTGATCGAACGTCCGGCTTCGGTGGTGAAAGAGCTGGTGGAAAACAGCATCGACGCAGGCGCCACGTTGATTTTGGTGGCAGTGGAAAACGGCGGCAGAGACCTGATTCAGGTGAGCGACAATGGACGTGGGATGAGCGCCGACGATGCGCTTTTGGCTTTGGAACGCCATGCCACCAGCAAAATCCGCACCGTTGATGATATCACGCACATCGGCACCCTGGGCTTCCGCGGAGAAGCGCTGCCCAGCATCGCCAGCGTGAGCAACCTGACCCTCATCACCAGGGATGGCGTCAGTGAGATTGCCACGCAGGTGGATGTGAATTTTGGCAGCCTGCGCAAAGTTGGACAAACCGCTTCAAATCGCGGCACCAATATCACCGTGAGAGCGCTTTTCAAGGATGTTCCCGCCCGGCGAAAGTTCCTGCGCACCGCACGCACCGAGCTGGGTCATATCTATAAATATCTGCACTATCAGGCGGTTTTGCACCCGGACATCGGTTTCAAACTGATTGTGGACGGTCAGCAAAGGCTTTCCTTCATCGCCGCAGAAAGCAGGGAACAGCGCATGGGCGAGGTCTTTGGCTCGGGCTTTTTCCACGACGACCTGATTCGGGTGGAAAGTGAAAATGAGGAATATCGCCTGCAAGGATACATCTTTGGCTTGGAGGAAAGAGCCGAATCGCTGGACGATACGCGCTATTGCTTCATCAATGGACGCTACATCACGGATAAAACAGTTCGTCACGCCATCAGAAGCGCCTACGAGCCCTTCATCCTGAAAACCAGGGTTTGGCAAAAAGGGACCACTCCGCCCTATGTTCTGTTTTTGGAAGTTCCTGCTGAGCAGATAGATATGAATGTCCATCCCGCCAAGCAGGAGGTTCGTTTCCGGCAGCAGCAGAAGGTTCACGCGCTGGTGTTTCAAACCATTACAGATGCGCTGAACAACTATGAACACATGAAATTCGCCTCGGCGAGGGAAAAGTTCGACCAAGCCAAAAAAGTGGGTGAAGCCAGCTTTGTGGAGCGGACGGTGTATGGAAACAGCCTGAATATACCGCGTTTTTCCGAGTATAAAAAGGAATTTGGCAACCTGTATCAGGATGAGGTTTTCAGTCCCCAGAGCCAAAGTGGGGAAGAGGCGCCCAAGCTGGATGAAGACGGAACTTTGTCTGATTTTTTGGGTCCGCAGCCCTCGGAAGGTGAAAGCGAACAGATGGAAATCGAGGGCATGCCCAGTGAATCTTTTCAATATCGTCTGCTTTTGCAAAGCGAAGAGGACTACATCAATCCCTGGCAGCTTCACAACACCTATATCTTTGTGCAGGTGGAGGATGGGCTGGTCATCATCGACCAACACGCCGCCCACGAAAGGGTGGTTTATGAAAAAATCCTCCAGCGCATCCATGGTGCTCCGCCGGTGAGACAAAAGCTGATTATCCCGCTGGTGATCGACATTCCGCCCATCATTGCCAGGGATGTTCGCCTGTTGGTGGAACAAAATCTGGATTATCTGGAAAAGGCGGGCTTCGTTTTAAAACAATTCAGTGGAGATTCGCTGGTGGTGGAGGAAATCCCCGCAGAACTGGATGACTGGAGGGGTGGCAAGGTTTTCATCGAGATATTGAAACAGTTGGAAGAAGAGCTGGAGATCAACTCCGACTTTCGGGATTCCCTGGCAAAATCCATCGCCTGCAAAGCCTCCATCAAAGCAGGGCAGAAGCTCACCCGCCGTGAAATGCTGAACCTCATCAATCAGCTTTTTGCTTGTCAAACACCGTGGTTCTGCCCGCATGGACGCCCTCTGATCGTGAAAATGACGCTGCAGGAATTTGATAAGATGTTCAAACGCCAGCTATGATTCCACTGGTGACCATCGAAGGGCCCACGGCGTCGGGAAAATCCCGGCTGGCTCTGGAATTGGCGGAGGCTCTGGAAACGGAGATCATCTCTGCGGATTCCAGGCAGGTTTACCGCTGGATGGACATCGGTACGGCCAAGCCCACCAAAGAAGAGCAGGAGCGGATTTCCCACCATCTCATCGACATTGTGGAACCTTCCGAGAGCTACAACGCCGGCAGGTTTTGCGCTCAGGCGGGGGAAATTGTGGAAGCGTTGTGGAAAAAGGGAAAACTTCCGCTAATCTGCGGCGGAACCGGGCTTTACATCGATTCCCTGCTTCAAGGGCTCTTTCCTGAGATCGAGGTTCCTGCAGACTTAAGAGATAAACTGCGCCAGCGGCTCGAAAGTGAAGGGCTAGAAACACTATATACCGAACTTCAGAGGGTTGATCCGGATTTCGCTGCAGGGGTGAGCGTCAACGATAAACAGCGTATTTTAAGGGGCTTGGAAGTGTTTCAGGCTTCCAGAACCCCCATCAGTCAACACTGGGAACGGCAAAGCAGAAGCCAGACCTACACAGCTTTTCGCATCCTGATCGACCCACCGCGTGAGAAGCTCTATGAACGCATTAATATCAGGGTGGTTCAGATGCTGCAGGACGGCTTGCTGGATGAGATCAGAGCGCTTTTTCAGCGGGGTTTTCAGCCTGACTCACCCGGTTTGAACAGCGTTGGCTACAAGGAATATTTTCCCCATCTGCTGTATGGAAAACCCTTGCAGGAGAGTATGGAATTGGCGGCTCAACACACCCGCAACTACGCCAAACGCCAGTGTACCTGGTATCGCAAACATCAGTTCCATTTGACATTGACCTCGTCGGACTGTATAATATCAGATGTCACCTCCAAAATTCAAGGGTGGCAAAAAACAATTCAAACGAGGTAACCCATGCAACAGGTCGCAAAAGTTTTTGACCTATATATCCATGATGACGAAGTTTTGGAGGAAAGCCAAAACTGGCCGCAACAGGAAGAGTTTCAACCCCTTGCAAATGCCTTCAGCCAGGTTCTGGACCGCTATTTGCTTTTTTATAAGGCACGGGAAGCGGGAGTGAAAATCAGCGATGAAGAATTTGATGAAGAACTGATGCTCACCTTGGAGGATATTGACGAAGCCCCCCGCGATGAACAGCAGACGAAGATCATGGAAGACCGTGTGCGCCAAAAGGTTATGGTGCGCAAGTATGTGCAGCAAATCACCCAGATTGACGTGGAAGTGACCGATGAGGAGCTTCAGGCTCTCTATCAGGATCAGGAAGAAGCTTTCTACTCACCTGAATCCGTGCGTGCTTCACACATCCTTTTCGGAGCGGACAGGCCCGATGCTGAAGCCAAGGCCCACGAAGTCCGTGCCAAGATTCAAAATGCGGATGATTTCAACAACATCTGTCCCAAACTTTCGGATTGCCCCAGCGGTGCACGCAAAGGAGATCTGAACTGGTTCAGCCGCGGCAGAGTGATCAAGGAGATCGAGGATGTGGCATTTGCGCTTGAACCCGGTCAGGTGAGCGAAGTGTTCAAAACTCCTCACGGCTGGCACATCATGCTCGTCACAGACAAAAAAGAGCGGGAAAAGCTTTCTTTTGAGGATATTAAAGACAGCCTGAGAACCCAACTCATCCAGCTCAAAAAAGAATTCATCCTCATCCGCCACGTGAAAGACCTGCGCAACGAACTGAAATCAGGTATCGAAATACTGGACAGCAGGTTCAGCCTGCCCAGCGAATAATCTTTAAGAAACAGCCAGGGCGAGGATCTCACGCTTGAGGTCCTCCGCCTGGGCTTCAGTGAAGGGCTTGCGGTCTTTCAAAACAAAAGTTCCCACAAAATTTCCCGGACGTCCCCGCATCACGCGAATTTCATCCCCCAAGCTTATAGCCTCGTTGATGTCGTGGGTCACCAGGATAATGCTTAATTTCAGGTCCTGCGCGATATCTTTCAGCCAGTTTTGAAGTTGCAGGCGCGTGATGGCATCCAGGTTCGCAAACGGTTCATCCAAGAGCAGAAGCTGGGTCTCCATCATGCAGGTGCGCAGAAAGGCAGCCCGTTGGCGCAAACCTCCGGAAAGCTGATAGGGCAGATGGGAGGCGTGTTTTTCCAGCCCAAACACCGGCAGCAGGCTCTGGATGCGTGCCTTGGCGGTTCTCAGATCACCTTTTCGGATTTTTACGGGGATGAGGGCGTTGTCCACCACATTCAGCCAGGGTAGAAGCAAATCGTCCTGAGGCATGTAACCCAGGAGGCCACTTTTTCCGGTTATCTCCTTGCCCTGATAGAAGATGCTCCCTGTGTCGGGCTTTGAAATTCCCGTCAAAAGCTCCAGGAAGCTGCTTTTTCCACAGCCACTGCTTCCCACCACACAGATGAAGTCCCGCGCCGCCATTTCAAAATTTACATCTTCCAAGATCAACTGCGGTTCGTTGTGAAGCAGAAAGGTTTTGGTGAGGTTTCGTGTGCTCAGTATGCTCTGGCTCAAGGCAAAAACTCGTTTGTGAAAGTTTCCAATGGGTTCACGGCGATGCGGATGATGCGCTTTTCATACATCCATTCGGAAAACCGCTTCCAGACCATGGGGTCCTGCTGTCCCCAGCGTGGGGCGTCTCCCTGAAATTCCTGGCTCAGATATTCCAAGCTGGCGTAAACCAGCTCCTTATCCAGTTCTGGCACGGCTTTCAACAGCAATTCCGCTGCCTTTTTGGGGTCTTTTCGGCACAGTTCATAGCCCTTGGCAGTGGCGGCAAGAAAGTCTTTCATCAGATCAGGTTCGGAGTTTGCCAAAAAGTCGCTGGTGATTAACACCGGGGTATAAAAATCGAAGATGGGGTCGATATCCTTGGCGGGGATGAAATTGATTTCCACGTTCGTGAGCTGGGCACGGATTCCGTCCCAGCCATAGAAAATCCATTCCACATCAGCATCACGGCCAATGGTGGAAAAGAAATCGTAAACCCCGGAAACCACGGTGAGGCTGTCAAAACTGGCACCCTCTTTGCTCATCACCTGACGCAGAATATCCAGTTCGGAAGGCCAGCTTGAACTGCCGTAGCGCTTGCCAACGAAGTCTTTCGGAGAGTGGATGTTGGCGCTTTTCAAGGAGGCAAATCCGGAGCTGTTGTGTTGAATCACCGCAGCGATGGACTTGATGGGCAGGCTCTCTGAGCGGGCAATGGTGACGCTTTCCTGATAGCTGAAGCCAAATTCCGCCTGACTCGCTGCCACAATCTTTTCCGCCGTGTTTTCTCCGGGTTGGATAATCTGCACATCCAGTCCCAATTCCTTGTACCAGCCCATTTCTTTGGCTGCGTAAACCCCGGCGTGGTTTGTGTTTGGAGTCCAATCAAGCACCACGCGCACCTTGCGCAATCCTGGTTCCTTGGCTTCCTGTTTACATGCTCCAAAGAGAATGATCAGGGGCAGGATAAGCAGGATAAGATTCTTTATTTTCACTTAGTTACTCCATGATATTTAAAGTTAAATTTAAGAACGTGGGTGATACATCTTATATGTATCAATCAGATGACTGATATCCACATGGGAGTAGATCTGGGTGGTGTTCAGGCTGGCATGTCCCAAAAGCACCTGCACAATGCGGAGATTGACTCCGCCTTCCAAGAGGTGTGTGGCAAAACTGTGACGGAAGGTGTGAGGTGTAATCTCTTGTTTGATTCCGGCTTCCAGCGTTGCCTGACGCAGAATTTTCCAAAACCCCATGCGCGAGAGCTTGTCTCCGCGGTTGTTCAGGAAAAGAACGTCCGTGCTTTTGAATTTCATCAGCGCTGGACGGATTTGGGCGATGTATTCCTTCAAAAGCTGCTCCAAGTTGTTGCCAAAGGGCACAAAACGCTGTTTGGAACCCTTTCCCCGCACCAGCGCGGCTTGGTCGGAAAAATTCAGATCGTGAATCGTGAGCCCCAGCAGTTCGGACACCCTCAAGCCGCAACCATACAGGGTTTCCAGCATCACTTTGTTGCGGATCTGCAGCGTGTTTTCCAGGGGTAATCCGTCCAGAAAACCCAGCATGGTATCCACATCCAACACATCGGGCAAGTGTTTGGAGGGCTTGATTTTGGGAACCTGTTCAAAGTCCACATCCACCCGCTCTTCGTTTTCCTGGATCCAGCCGAAAAACTGCTTCAACGCAACTCTCTTGCGCGCCAGAGAACTGCTGTTGAGCCCGGTCTCGGTGAGTTCAAACAGATATTTGCTCACATGTTCCGCCCTGTATTGATCCGGTTCCAGGCTTTCCCAATCCAGAAAATCACGGATGTCGCGCCAATAGCTTTCCACACTGTTTTCAGCCAAGCCCTTTTCCACTTTCAGGTGGAACACGAATCCGTTTAACAGACTGGTGAGCTTGGGGTTAAGGTTAGTCTGCGGCTTGGTAGTTGGGCGATTCTTTGGTGATGTTGACATCGTGGGGGTGAGATTCTCTCAGCCCGGCACCGCTGATTTCGATGAATTCGGCGTTTTCGCGCAGTTCAGCCAGGTCTTTGGCGCCGCAATAGCCCATTCCGCTTCTGAGGCCGCCGGTTAGCTGGAACAGAAATTCAGTGAGCGGACCCTTGTAGGGAACCATGCCCTCAATTCCTTCCGCCACCAGCTTTTTTTCCTCGGCGTTTTCCTGGAAATAGCGGTCGCTGCTGCCTTGACGCATGGCGCCGATGGAGCCCATGCCGCGATAGCTTTTAAAGCGTCTGCCGTTGTAGATGATGAATTCGCCGGGGCTTTCATCGGTTCCCGCCAAAAGCGAGCCAATCATCACCGCCGCTGCACCGCCAGCAAGGGCTTTCACGATATCTCCGGAATATTTGATGCCACCGTCGGCAATGATGGGGATTCCCGCCTTGTTGGCAATTTCAGCACATTCCATCACAGCGGAAAGTTGGGGAACTCCGATTCCTGCGATCACGCGGGTGGTGCAGATGGAACCGGGACCGATTCCCACCTTCACTGCGTCCGCGCCGTGGTCGATCAAGAATCTGGCAGCATCGGCAGTGGCAACATTTCCTGCCATCACATCCACGCTGCAGCAGGCTTTCAGCTTGTTCAAAGCTTCGCCGATTTTTTCCTGATGGCCGTGGGCGGTGTCTATCACAATCAGGTTAGCATCTTGACGCACAAGCTCCTGAGCCCGTTCCAGCCAGTCTCCGGAAACCCCAACCGCGGCTCCTACCAAAAGACGGTTTTGACTGTCCTGCACTGCGTTTGGATAGCTGATGCGCTTCATGATGTCCCGCACGGTGAGCATGCCCACCAAGCCGAAATCTTCCGTCACGATCAGCAGTTTCTCGATGCGGTGTTTTTGCAGGAGGGCAACCCGCTCTTCTTCGCTGGAATTCTGGGACGCTGTGATCAGCCCTTCCTTGGGGGTCATCAAATCTTTCACCAGGCGCTTTTCATCTGTTTCAAAGCGGATGTCCCGGCTGGTGAGAATTCCCACCAAACGACCGTTTTCCATCACCGGAAAGCCGCCCACGCGGTGTTGTTGGCGCAACTGATGCACTTTTGCCAAACTGTCCGAGGGCGCCAGGGTGTAGGGGTTTGAAATCAGCCCGCTTTCGGCACGTTTCACGCGGCGCACTTCCTCTGCCTGCCTCTGGATGGACATATTTTTGTGGATGATGCCCAAACCGCCTTCGCGAGCCATGGCAATCGCCATCTGAGACTCGGTCACGGTGTCCATGGCAGAGCTCAAAATGGGGATCTTGAGCCCAAAATTCGTGGTGATTTTGGTATCCAAAGACACCTGTGATGGCAGCACCCGTGAATGTTGGGGTAAAAGCAGCACATCGTCAAAAGTATAGGTTTTACGGATTGTTTTCTTCATCCTGAACTTCCTTTAAAATCCAGAAAAAGCATTGCGATATGGATGTCAAGCCCAATTTTTCCCGGGGAACATTCCCCTTTTTATTAACTCACCCTGTCTGAAGGCGTTAATCAAGTGATAATCAAGCCTTAATCAAGCGTTAATAGTTAAGACTTGATTAAGGCTTGATTAAGAAGTGATAAGCGCTTTGAAACAGGACTGAGCCATCCTGAACCAGGTTGACTAAAAAGCTCTTCCGATGTGCCACGCGGCGCATCAGGGTCCGGACAGACGATCATCCCTCCGCCGAAGCCAACAGTGTCGAGGTCAGCCTTGTTGTTTGCCGTAAGTTTGTCGGAGACAGACAAAAAGGTGGGGACTTCTATTTGATTTGCGACTTTGGCGATCCGGAACTGTCAGAACTGGAAATCATCCAGCGTGCAATCAATGCCTACCACAAGCGTTTGAAGATTGAAGAAATGCATCGGCAGATGAAACAAGATCTGCAATGGGAGAAAATGCGTGTGGCCAGCTATGTCAAACTGAAGAATCTCAATATGTTGATGATCATTTCGCTGTATTCATCTACTCCTGTAAAGATGTGATCGAAAAGATTGCGGAGGCCTTTCCAAAGATCCTCTGTTTTAGAAAAAAAGACTGGGCTAAACCACCCCAGTTCGTTTACTACAGGCTTTGCCATGTACTAAAAATTTGTCTGCATCGACCTACACACAATAATACATCTCCATATAGAGCTGATTTGATCGATCCTTGGCAAATGAAAATAAGGCTGGTGTAAAAATGGGGGAATGCCAACTACCCTGTATGTTGACAAATCAGGATGTATAACGATGCGACAGATTTTGAGGTTGACAGAAATTCACTGCTCATTTCTTTGTAGAAAAGAAAAATCTGGCTGTGAGGCATTGATGAAACAGATTATTCAAGATATTCGTAGTTTATTGAAGGATGGTACGTTTAAGGACGAGCAACATGTTCGCTTTTCTCTTGTGGGCAGGATATGTCAGGCTCTGGGATGGAACATCTGGAATCAAGGATATCTTACCAAAGAAACAGGGAAGATAGAGTGACGCAAGTAAAATCAAAGCAGCGCGTTGCTGATCATGGAGAAGTATTTACCTCCCCGCGGGAAGTAAATGCTATGCTTGATCTGGTGAAACAGGAAACCGAACGTATCGAATCCCGTTTTTTGGAGCCAGCCTGTGGCACAGGGAACTTTCTATCTGAGATACTAAGGCGCAAGCTCGAGGTAGTAAAAAAACGCTATAGCAAATCACAATTTGAGTTTGAACGAAACGCTGTGATAGCCGTATCATCCATCTATGGCATCGATATCCTGGAAGACAATGTAAAGGAATGCAGGCAGAGACTGGCTACGATATTTATAGATGAATACTACAAGGCTTTGTATGCTAAGGCTTGCAAGCCGGCATGCATCAAATCTATCTTTTATATCCTCTCATGTAACATCGTATGGGGAGATGCATTATCGCTGATGACAGTAGGAGAGCACCCGAGCTATATTGTATTTGCAGAATGGTCTCCCATCAACGGAAGCCTTATCAAAAGGCGGGATTTCACTTTTCATGGGCTGTTACAGCACGAATCGCTGAAGGATTTACCGCTCTTTTCTGATATGGGTGATGATGTATTCATACCACATCCGGAGAAAGAGTATCCACCCTCTCACTTTTTGGAGCTTGCCGATGCTTACTGAACAAAACTATAATCCCGATGTGCTATCTTGCATTGCAAACCTGAGCAGTGACGAGGTCTTTACCCCACCTGAATTGGTGAATCAAATGCTGGATCTCTTGCCGCAAAGCCTGTGGACAGATCCACAAGCCACTTTCCTCGATCCGGCTTGCAAATCCGGAGTATTCCTAAGAGAAATCGCTAAACGGCTGGACAAAGGGCTGGAAAAGAGCATACCAGACCGTCAAACGAGAATCGACCACATCTTTACCAAACAACTTTTTGGCCTGGCTATCACCGAACTTACCGCCCTGCTTGCCCGCCGCAGCGTGTATTGTTCCAAAACCGCTAATGGCAAATACTCCGTCTGCACGGCTTTTAGCAATGCCGAAGGCAACATCCCTTTCGACAAAGTGCAACACACCTGGTATAAAGGACGCTGCCAATTCTGCGGAGCCAATGAAGCAGCTTACGAACGCGGCGAGGAACTGGAAAGCCATGCCTATGCTTTTATCCACACCCAAAACCCTGAGGAGCTATTCAAAATGAAATTTGACGTAATTATCGGAAATCCACCTTATCAATTGAGTGATGGAGGGCATAGCAGAAGTGCGTCTCCGATATATCATAAGTTTGTTGAACAAACCATTAAATTGAACCCAAGATTCATGTCTATGATTATACCGGCAAGATGGTATTCTGGGGGCAAAGGACTTGATGAGTTCCGTAAAAATATGTTGGATGACCGGAGGATAAGGAGACTTGTAGACTTTGAGAATTCGTCCGATGTGTTTCCTGGTGTTGATGTTGCAGGAGGTATTTGTTATTTCTTGTGGGATAGAGATAATCCAGGAACTTGCTCAGTAACAAGCTGCTTCAACGAAGAAGAATATACAACTGATAGAGATCTCAATGAGTTTGGCATTTTCATTAGACACAGCAAAGCTGTACCGATTGTAAAAAAGATAAAAGAGATTGAGAAAGCAAGTATCAACCTAAATGAAGTCGTTCTTCCTTCTAAACCCTTCGGAATTAGAGGACATTATGAACCAAAGAAGTCCGGTGTGCCTTGCCATTTTACACAGAAACAGGGATTGTTGTTTGTACATAAAGATGATGTAGATGATAGGTTTAATGTTGTTAATCAGTTCAAGTTACTTATACCCCGTGCTCCTATTGCAGGTCAAACAGATTTTTCCAAGCCAATTGGGTTTTACTATGAGGGTAATGTAAAAATCGCTAAACCCGGTGAAGTGTGTACAGAATCGTGGCTTGTAGCATTTACAGCTGATTCCTTCGAAGAGATAGTATGTTTTAAATCCTATTTGTTCACGAAGATAGTTCGCTTTTTGCTTTTACAAACAGTTGTTTCGCAAGACGTTACTCGAGAGAAGTTCGCATTCATACCTCATCTTGTCAGTTATGATGTTTTTTTTGATGATGCCATACTTAGAAAACGCTGGAATATAACTGATGATGAGTGGTACTTCATAGATTCAAAGGTTAAGTCTGTAGAGTATCAAGACACTATAGAGGATCTAATCGATGCCTAAGGATTACTTCCCATCTCGGCCCAAGCTTAATCCCCGGATCTATGCCTATGAGGACACGAATCCTCAATACAAGGGGCTCTTGAAGGTTGGCTTTACCACGCAGGATGTGAAGGCCAGGGTGGCACAACAATATCCCACTTTGCGTCCGGGCAAAGCTCCTTACCGCATTGTGTTGGACGAATCTGCCATGCGCAGTGACGGCAACAGCTTCAGCGACCATGATGTGCACAGAATGCTGAGATACAACGGCATTTCCAACCCCAGAGGGGAATGGTTTGCCTGCACTCCGGGACAGCTAAAAAGTGCCATTCAAGCCGTCAGAAGCGGACAGTTGTGCATCTTTGACCGCTCACAAGATTTTGCCCTACGTCCGGAGCAGGCCGCCGCGATAGACAAAACGATGCACTATTTCGAAAGCTGGCAAAAGGATAAGGAAAATACTGGGCGCCCACCGCACTTTTTGTGGAATGCCAAGATGCGTTTCGGTAAGACCTTTACCGCCTATCAATTGGCAATAAAGCTGGGCTGGAAGCGGGTCTTGGTGCTCACTTTCAAGCCTGCCGTGCAAAGTGCCTGGGAAGAGGATTTGAAGGTTCACGTGGACTTTAAGGGATGGCAGTTTATCAAACCGGGGGGACTGAGCTTTGAGGAAGTAGATGAGGATAATCCCTTTGTCTGCTTTGGTTCCTTTCAGGATTATCTGGGCAAAAACAAAAGCACCGGTGGCATCAAAAGCAAGAATGAATGGGTGCATGCCATCAATTGGGATTGTGTGATCTTTGATGAATATCACTATGGGGCATGGCGGGAAAACGCCAAAGAGCTTTTTGAGGCGGAAGACAAAGCAGAGATGGAGTTTGGAGAAGGCGAGGGCATCGATATCTTTGATGAAAGCATCATGCCCATCACCACAAATCACTATCTCTATCTTTCCGGAACACCGTTTCGGGCAATTGCCAGCGGGGAATTCATCGAAGAGCAGATTTTTAACTGGACTTACAGCGATGAACAAGCCGCCAAAGAAGCATGGCAGGGAGGGGACAACCCTTATCTGGCCTTACCGCGCATGGTGTTGCTAACCTATCAATTGCCCGATGCCATCAGGGATATAGCCCGCAAGGGGGAGTTTGACGAGTTTGATCTCAACGTATTCTTTGCCGCAGGGGGTGTGGGTGTAAATGCCAAGTTTAGCCATGAAGATGAGGTTCAGAAATGGCTGGATCTGATTCGAGGTGCTTTTCTGCCAAGTAGTATCGATAATCTCAAGGCAGGGGGAAAGAAACCGCCCATGCCATTCTCCGATGTCCGACTCATGGGCCTGCTCTCTCATACTTTTTGGTTTTTGCCCTCTGTGGCAAGCTGTTATGCCATGCAAAACTTGCTTCTGAAACGGCAAAACAAGTTTTATCACGATTACAAGGTGATCGTGGCAGCGGGACCTTCCGCTGGCATTGGAGCCGCAGCCTTACCTCCTGTGCAAAAGGCAATGGGAGATCCTCTCAATAGTAAAAGTATCACCCTTTCTTGCGGCAAACTTACCACAGGGGTCACTGTGAAACCCTGGACGGGGATCTTTATGCTGCGCAATACCAGCAGTCCGGAGACCTATTTTCAGGCGGCCTTCCGAGTGCAGTCACCTTGGACAGTTAAAAATCCCGATGGGTTGTCACCCAATAGCGAAGTGGTAATCAAAGATGAGTGTTATGTGTTTGATTTTGCCCCGGATCGGGCACTAAGGCAAATTGCGGATTACAGTTGCCGTTTGAACGTAAATGGCGAAAGCGCTGAGCATAAGGTGGATGAATTTATCAAGTTTTTGCCTGTCCTGGCGTTTGATGGCTGCAGAATGGAGGAAATCAAGGCCATTGATATATTGGATATGGCCATGAGCGGAACCACAGCCACTCTATTAGCCCGCAGATGGGAATCCGCGCTATTGGTAAATGTGGACAACGATACCTTAAGGCGGGTGATGGCAAATGAGGGCGCGATGAAAGCTCTGATGAGCATCGAAGGCTTTCGCAACCTGAATCAGGACATCCAGACCATCATCAATAAGAGCGAGGCGGTGAATAAGATTCGTAAAGAAAAGAGCGAAGAAGAGTTGGGCAAAGAAGAGAAGAAAGAGCTGACGGCAGAGGAAAAGGAATATAAGGCCAAACGCAAACAGATACAGGAAAAGCTGATCAAATTTGCCACGCGCATCCCGATCTTCATGTATCTCACAGACTATCGAGAATACAGCCTCAAGGACGTGATTACGCAATTAGAGCCCGGTCTCTTCAAAAAGGTGACGGGGCTCACAGTGAAAGATTTTGAACTATTGGTAAGCCTGGGGCTCTTCAATAGCGCTCTGATGAACGACGCAGTTTATAAATTTAAACGCTACGAAGATTCCAGCCTGAACTATACGGGGATCGATAAGCACAAAGATGAGGATATAGGGCTCTATGATACTGTTCAGAAACATGAGGATACGCGACGGGTGATTGAGGAGAAGAGGTAGTTACTACATTGCTTTGTAAGGAGTTATGATGAAGAAATACGTAAGCAAGTATCTTAATGGTAAGCAATATTACTCTTGGGAGTATGACGAGCACACAAATTTTAAACACAGACTATTGGGATGTTATCTTGGTGCATGGTTTCCAATCTTAAGTAGATATCAAGATCTAAACTACTTCGATGGCTTCGCTGGATGTGGATCATATTTCATTGATGATAATGAGTATCCTGGTTCTCCCGTGATTGCTGCCAAAGTTTGGAAAGATAGGGGTAGAAGTGGGAAAAAGCTGAACATAATAGCTATTGATCAGGATCAGGAGGTTTGTGATAACCTTAGCAAAGTATTAAATGAAAACAAGCACAGCTCCATAGAGTACTACATCGAACACTCAGATTTTGATAATGGAATCAAGAAGTTGCTCACAAGTACATCCTATGAATCTATAAGACCAAGTTTCTTTTTTATTGACCCATTCGGTCTCAATCTCGATTTTTCAACTTTAACCGAGATAATGAAGCACAAGAAGGTAGAATTATTGTTAACTTTCATGTATGATGGTGTCTCACGTTGCATTGGTGCTGAATCGGGACGCCTGGATTCATTTCTGGGCACCAAAGAATGGAGAGAACTGAAAGATTTGCATGGCATCATAAGGGAAGACTCTGTTATGGACTTGTACAGAAATCAGTTGCAGCAGCACGCTCAATTTGTATGGCCATATAAAGTACATTCTTCCAAAGCTGATAGAACTTTGTACTATCTGGTTCATGTATCAAACCATCTCAAGGGGGCTACGACAATGAGAGATTGCTTTAGCAGCATCAATCATGGTAGAATCGAGTATCTAGGGAAATCGAACAACCAGTTATCAATATTCGAATTGAAAGAATATCAAGTGTCGGAGGTAGAAAACTACCTTCGAAGAAACTGTACTGGCTTTGAGGGTAGTTATAATGACTTGCTTTCCCTAATCATAGATGCAACTCCTTATCAGAACCAAGTTCTTAGGAAAGCCGTAAAACAATGTGAGAAGTCAGGAAGAGCTATCGTACAAAGAGTTACAAGTAAACAGACAGGCATAGATAAGGATGATTTAGTCAAACTGGTATAGTATGTTAACAATAAAAAGAAAAAGCCTGCTCTATAGAACTGGGGTTGAATACGGGGACTTCACAATTAATCATGTCCTAGGTTGCTCTCATGGATGCATGTATCCTTGCTATGCTTTTATGATGGCTAGAAGATTCGGTAGAGTACGTGATTATGCTGATTGGATTCAACCTAGGCTTGTAGAGAATGCAATCGATTTGTTAAAGAAAGAGATACCAAAGTATAGAAACAGGATCAAGTCAGTGCACCTCTGTTTCACAACTGATCCATTTATGGTTGGATATCCTGAGATTCAGGAAATGAGTTTAGAGATTATTAGATATTTAGATTCACAAGGAATTATATGTTCAGCGCTAACAAAGGGAATCTTGCCAATTCAGTTAGCAGATTTCCGAAAAAATCACCATTGGGGCATATCTCTTGTGTCACTGAACGATGAATTTAGGAAATCCTATGAACCGTTTTCTGCGAGTTACAATGAAAGAATTTCTAGTATGAAGGAGTTACGTTCTTTAGGGTGTAAAACATGGGTTAGCATTGAGCCTTATCCTACTCCAAACATTGTAAATCAAAGATTAGAGCCCATTTTAGATAGTATTGGTAGTGTGGACAAAATTGTTTTCGGCAGGCTTCACTACAATAGTCTGGTTTCAAAACAAGCAGATTTTCAAGATTTTTATAATAGCACAGCAAACAAGTTAATCAATTACTGCACAAAGCGATGCATTGATTACCATATAAAACACAAAACAATCTGTGTCGATTCTACTAATGCCTGATGTCAAGATCAGAAGCAATCACTAAAGAGAGGTAACCTAAGTGAGATCAAGACTGCCCTGTACTTTATCTTTGTTAGTCTCGAAACCCAGGATGGTGGGAAACCAAAAAAAACCTTGCCAAAAATATGGCTGGGAATAAGATGACCAAATAAACCTGAGATGAGGGATACGTTCCGGCATCAAGGGAGGAAAATCCCCGTGCAGAACTGTATTCTTTCTCCCAGCAAAAATATCAATACAGGAGAAATATATGGAGCCCAAAAGGCACATCGTGACCATCGTGGTGGAAGACGTGGATGTGGCATTCAACCCCGTTTCAGAACTGATCCACAAGTTTTCCTCACACATTTTGATGAGGGTGGGCTATCCCATGCGCGACAAAAATGTGTCGGTCATCTTTTTGGTGGTGGAGGCAGACATGGACACCTTGGGCTCATTCTCCGGAAAACTTGGCCAAATCAGGTCTGTAAACGTGAAAACAATAACATTGAAAATATAATGGAGAAAAAATGAAGATCAGCACCGAAGGCTTGAAATCCTTTATCCCCACTGGAAAAATCGAAGAGTTGATTGCCAGCGAAGCTCATGCTCCGGAATCCAGGATCCGGGAGATCATTGCGAAATCTCTGGACAAAAACAGGCTGGATCCGGACGAAACTGCTGCGCTTGTCAGCGTGAAAGATCCGGAATTGAAGCAGCTTATTCTGGATGGCGCACACGAACTGAAGGAACGCATCTACGGCAACCGCATCGTGCTCTTTGCTCCGCTGTATGTGGGCAACGAATGTATCAACGACTGCGTCTATTGCGGTTTCCGTATTTCAAACAAGGAATGTGTGAGAGCCACGCTCACCCACGACGAATTGGTTCATGAAACGCAATCCCTGGTGGAAACCGGACACAAGCGCCTGATCATGGTTTATGGCGAGCATCCCATGTATTCACCCGAATACATTGCCGAAACGGTGCAAACGGTTTACGACACAAAATATCATAAGGGCGAGATTCGCCGCGTGAATATCAACGCCGCACCGCTGGATATCGAAGGTTTTCGCACGGTGAAATCAGTCGGCATCGGCACCTACCAGATTTTCCAGGAAACCTATCACCAGCCCACCTACGAAAAACAGCACCCCCGCGGACCCAAAAGCAGCTTCCTTTGGCGTTTGGATGGACTGGACCGCGCCATGCAAGCCGGAATCGACGACATGGGTATCGGCGCATTGATGGGGCTTTACGACTGGAAATTTGAGGTGATGGGTCTGCTTTACCACACCATCCACCTGGAAGATAGATTCGGCGTGGGTCCCCACACGATTTCCTTCCCGCGCATCGAACCCGCCATCGGAACGGACTTTGCAGAACACCCACCCCATCAGGTTTCAGACGAAGATTTCAGGCATCTGGTGGCTGTTTTGCGTCTCAGCGTGCCCTATACCGGCATGATTCTCACGGCGCGCGAACCCATCGCCATTCGCAATGAAATCCTGCGCTATGGAGTTTCCCAAATTGACGCCGGCTCCAGCATCGGAGTGGGCGACTATTCCGCCAAAGACGATGAATCCAAAAAGAAAAGCCAATTCGTTTTGGGCGACACCCGCAGCTTGGACGACGTGATTTACGAACTTGCCAAAGGCGGCTACATTCCTTCTTTCTGCACCAGTTGCTACCGCGCAGGACGCACCGGGGAACACTTCATGGAATTTGCCGTGCCGGGCTTTGTGAAGCGTTTTTGCACGCCAAACGCACTGCTCACCTTCGCCGAATATCTTTATGATTTTTCGAGCAAACGCACACTGAAAGCCGGTTTGGAGCTTATCGACAATGAACTCGCCAAAATCGAGGAAGATAATATGCGCCAGGCGGTAACCGAAAAATTGACGGAAATGAAGGAAGGAAAACGAGACCTGTTCTTCTGATTCAAGCCCTGCCAGAGCAGGATTTTAGCAAAATGCTCCCCAAGAGGGATGGATTTAGAATCGTTGCTCGCCCGGATCCGGGGAAAATATCCAATCCAAGCGGGTGACGGAAAAAGCGTATAGTTGGGTTTTATCCAGCATTAGCAGTTCGGCCAGGACGTCGTAAAGCGATGGACTGGCCAAACTTTTTCCGATCAGCAGGCGGTTGTTTTGCCACTGGGAGGAAAGGATGATTTGGCGCAGGTCGTAGGATTTACTGCGTTTGGGTGTGCTTTTTGTGAAGAGGTGTGTTTCTTTTTCAAAAAACTCTTCCAAGCGTCGGCGGCTGGGTTCCACAAGGTGCTCGGAAAGATCAACGATGATCACCTCGCCGCTGGGAACTTTGCCCTTGCCGTGCAGGGGTTCGCTGTTTAAATAGCGCAGTTCAGGGATGCCGCGAACGTTGAAGGCAGCGGCAATTTCCTGAGGGGAAGGGCGGCTCCAAAATGAGATGTCGCAATATTCGCAGACGCTTTCAACCCCCAGCGGCAGCGGCGGACACAGGCTCACGCGGGGATGCGGAGAAAAACCTTCCGTGAAAACCGTGGGCAGCGGCATTTGGCCGATGAAGCGGAACAGCATGCGCATCCAGTCCAGATGGGAAATGAAGCGCAACACGCCTTCCTTGGCATACCACAGCCGGTAGCGGTGTTGCCCCCCGCCTTTGGAAGGGCTGAAGCTTTTTGTTCCCACACTGATCGGAGCCTGCGACGGGGCCAGGGTGGTTTGAAGCTCGTCCGCGCAAATGCCGCAGTTTGAACAGATTTCACGGCAATCCGGCGTGCTTTCTTCACGTCTGGCTTTTTCCCATTCTTCCAGCAAAAATTCCTTGGTGAGCCCCAGGTCGATAAAATCCCAGGGCAGCGGCTCTTCGTGGGATTTTCCCGCCAGATATTTCGCTGTATCCAGTCCATTTTCCTCAAATGCGGCGTGCCAGATGGAAAAGTCAAAATATTCGTTCCAGCCATCAAAGCGGGCGCCATTTTTCCAGGCTGTGTGGATGGCTTTTCCCACCGCTTCGTCGCCGCGGGAAAAGATGGCTTCCAGCATGGAACTTTCTATGGTGTGGTATTTTATGCGGATATTGCGTTGACGGAAAAATGCCTGTTTCACGCTGATGCAGCGGCGCAGGATTTCTTCCCTGGAAAGCATTGGAGCCCACTGGAAGGGTGTGAAAGGCTTTGGCACGAAGGGGGAGAGGGTCACGCTGATTTGCAGACGCCTGTCCAGCGCTGCGATGCGGCGGATGAGGGCGGTGATGGCTTCGATGTCTTCATCCGTTTCCGTGGGCAGACCCACCATGAAATAGAGCTTGACCCTTTGCCAACCAAGATCGAGGGCAATTTTTACCCCGCGGATGATTTCATCCTCGGAGATGTTTTTGTTGATCACATCGCGCAAACGCTGGGAGCCTGCTTCCGGGGCCACTGTGAGCCCTTCGCGCCCAAGTTCGCGCAGGAGTTCCACGGTTTCCGTGTTCAACGCATCCACACGCAGGGAAGGCAGGGAAATGTGGGTCCTGTCTGTATCAATGTTGCGCAGAAGATCGCTCAAAAGCTCGGTGATGCGGCTGTAATCCCCGCTGGAAAGCGAAAGCAGGCCGGCCTCGTCCCAGCCGCTCAGTTCAATTTCATCCAGGATTTCCTTTTGCAGGGAGCTGGCATCCCGTTCCCGCACAGGACGATAGAAATATCCTGCATGGCAAAAACGGCAGCCGCGGGAGCAGCCGCGCATAATTTCCGCCACACAGCGGTTGTGGGTGGCAAGCTGCCAGGAAAGGAGCTGTGGGCTGTGCAGTTGTTCTCCGCGGGCGAAGGAAGCGAATTTTCTTCCCACGACCTTTTCACCCTTGTGAAGTGCGGGAATCCAGCAGCCGGGGATGCGTGAAAGCTCTTCCAGCCTTTGTTTGCGGGAGGAGACGCGTTTGAACACCTCTGCAATTTCCACGATGGATTCCTCGGCTTCGCCAATGAAAAATACATCAACAAAGGGTGAGAGGGGCAGAGGGTTTGTGGCGCAGGGGCCTCCTGCCATGATGATGGGCATGTGTTCATCCCGCTCTTCGTTTAGAATGGGAATCTGCGCCAAAGACAAGGTTTCCAAGAGGTTGGAATAGGTGAGTTCGCTTTGCAGGGTGATGCCCACTAGGTCAAAATCCTTCAAAGCCCGCCGGCTTTCCAGGCCAAAAAGGGGCAGCTTTTCCCGGCGCATAAGTTCAGCCATGTCTGTCCAGGGAAGGTAGGCACGGTCTGCCATCACGCCGTTCAGGCGGTTGCAGATTGAATACAGGATCTTGATGCCCAGATGGGAGATGCCAACCTCATAAATATCGGGATAGACGAAGCAAAAATTGTGGTCTTGCCAGCCTTTTTGGGCGGAGTTGAGCTCGTGGTTGATGTAGCGCGATGGCTTTTCCACCAAGGGGAGCAGGGCTTCAAAGCGTGCCTGTGGCATGGCTTAATGTGAACGGACGCCGATGTTTACCTGATGCTCATCGCCCCAGCGGATCAGGGATTGGCAGGCTGGATTGTCCAAAAGTTTTGCTTTGGCTTCTTTGGTGGCGTCGGGAAAGTCTTCCAAAGTATCGTCGTAATGGCATTCCTGCAGGTAAAAACTGTCTCCGGGGCGCAAAAGTTCGCGGATGCGTTCCATATCCTCCCAGTCGAAAATGCGTTCGAAAAAGGTGGTGCGGAATTCGTAGGGCTTGCCGCTTTTGCGCAGGATATCCATGCTGAACAAGATGTCGTTCATTGGAACCAAAGAGCGTGAAATGAGCCGATAAAGATCTGGCGGGGCTTTCAAATCCATCGCCCAATAGTCCACAAGTTCTTCATTGGCAAGACGCTGCAGCACTTCAGGATGGGAGCCGTTGGTGTCCAGTTTCACCAGGTAGCCCATGAATTTGATCTGACGGATAAAACGCAGCAAATCGGGCTGCAGTGTGGGTTCGCCCCCGGTGATCACCACCGCTCCCAGCTTTCCGCGGCGTCGGCGCAAAAAGTCCAAAACCTTGCCTGTAGCTAGCGGTTTGCCGAAGCGGGCGGGGTCAACCAATTCGGGGTTGTGGCAATAGGGACAGCGGAAGTTGCAGCCCTGCGTGAAGATAATGGCAGCCAGCTGTCCGGGAAAATCCAGCAGCGAAAACTTTTGGAAGCCGCCAATCTTCATGCTTGCCTACAAAACCTGATGTTTGACAACGCCGGGACGACTTTCGCGGCTGTTTTTAACCGTGTCAAAAGTGGTGCGCATCTTGAATTCGGCTTTTTTGCCTTCGTTCCATTGCGAAACGGGACGCAGGTAGCCAACGATGCGGGAAAAGACCTCGGTGTTCCTCTGGCAGGTGGGGCAATTCGGCTGTTCGCCAACCAGATAGCCGTGCACGGGGCAGATGCTGAAAGTGGGCGAAAAAGTGAAGTAGGGCAGGTGGTAGCTGTCGCAGATGGTGCGCACAAGCTTGCGGATGCTTTCTCCGTGTTCAACCCGCTCTCCGCCAAAGATGTGCAGCACGGTTCCACCGGTATATTTGGTTTGAAGCTCGTCCTGCAGGTCCAAAACCTCGAAAATATCGTCTGAATAGTTCACCGGGAGCTGCGAGCTGTTGGTGTAGAAAGGCGTGTCTGAACCGCAATTTGCGCTGATGATGTCCGGGTGGAATTTCTTGTCCAAAATGGCGAGGCGATAGCTGGTTCCCTCGGCAGGTGTGGCTTCCAGGTTGTAATTGGATTCGGTTTCCTCCTGGAATTCAACCAAGCGTTCGCGCAGATAGTCCATCACCTTCAAGGCAAAGCTGCGTCCATCCTCGGTTCCCAGGTTTTTGCCCAAAAAGTTCAGCGACGCTTCGTTCATGCCGATGATGCCGATGGTGGAAAAGTGGTTTTTCCAATACTGTAGGAAGCGTTCATAGATGTTTTTCAGGTAGAAACGCGTGTAGGGATAAAGTCCGTTAAGCGTATAGCGTTCCAATATTTTACGCTTGATTTCCAGGCTGTTTTTGGCAATCTGGAGCTTTTCTTCCAAAAGCGTGAAAAACTCCTCCTCGCTCTTGGCGCGATAGCCGATGCGGGGCAGGTTCAGGGTCACCACGCCGATGGAGCCGGTGAGCGGATTGGCGCCGAAGAGTCCGCCGCCACGGGCTTCCAGCTTGCGGGTGTCCAAACGCAGACGGCAACACATTGAGCGTGCGTCATTTGGGTCGAGGTCGGAATTTACAAAATTTGAAAAATAGGGGATGCCATATTTGGCGGTGGCTTCCCAAAGATAGCTGAGCTTGGGGTCGCTCCAGTCGAAATCTTTGGTGATATTGTAGGTCGGGATGGGAAAGGTGAACACCCGTCCTTTGGCGTCGCCCTCGATCATCACTTCCAAAAACGCCTTGTTGATCATATCCATTTCGAGTTCGAATTCGGAGTAGGTTTCCTTTTGCTCTTCGCCGCCGATGATCACGGGCGTATCCTTATATATATCGGGCGGCAGGAGGTCCAGGGTGATGTTTGTGAAGGGTGTTTGGAAGCCCACGCGGGTGGGGACGTTGATGTTGAAAATGAATTCCTGCAGAGCCTGTTTCACTTCGTTGTAAGCCAGGCCGTCATAGCGGATGAAAGGCGCCAAAAGTGTGTCAAAATTTGAAAAAGCCTGCGCTCCGGCAGCTTCGCCCTGTAGGGTATAAAAGAAGTTTACGATTTGCCCTAAAGCGCTGCGGAAATGCTTGGCAGGTGCGCTTTCCACCTTGCCTTCGGCTCCGCAAAAGCCGGTTTTCAAAAGGTCCATCAGGTCCCAGCCCACGCAGTAAACGGAAAGCTGGCCAAGATCGTGGATATGGATGTCCCCCTCAAGATGGGCACGGCGAATTTCGGGAGGGTATATCTTGTTAAGCCAATAGGTTTTACTGATCTCACTCGCGATGTAGTTGTTCAAACCTTGCAGGGAGTATGCCATGTTCGAGTTTTCATTCACCTGCCAGTCCAGCTTTTCCAGATATTGGTCGATCAATTGGACCCCGCCGGTGTTGAACATTTCGCGGATGCGGGCATGCTGGTCGCGGTAAATGATGTAGGCCTTGGCGGATTTTTTGTAGGGCGAAGCCAGAAGTACTTCCTCCACAATGTCTTGAATGCGTTCCACCTCGGGAATGGCGTCGTCGATGATCTGGGCTGCCAAATTCACCACACGAGCGCTTAAAACCTCCGCTGCATCGAGTTCAAACTCACCTGTCGCTTCTCCTGCTTTCTGGATTGCGCGCACAATTTTTTGCTTGTCGAAAGCGACAATATTGCCGTTGCGTTTCCGAATCTTCGAAAACATTACCAACCTCCCTTGCGATGTATATCTATAAACTATTTATTTTTCATGATGTTATGAATTTACAATTCACTTTAGGCTCTTTTCATATAGAGCCATGACTTACACCTAAATAAGAACTTAGCGATTTTGTCAAGCGGAAAAACGCCGTTTTTATTTGGGTTTGTGGGATTTTTTCCATAATTTCCTGCCAATGCAGGATATAAAAGGCTCTCAGATTGTGCTGATGGGTTTATTTATGCTACTATCAGGGCTTGAAACCCGGCGGCAATTTCCACCAAAATGGCGCAATTCAAATCTCACTGCCAAAAAACTGCACAAACCCCTGCGCTTCCTTGAGTTAAGCAATAATCCCGCCGCCTTCGCTCTCTGCTCCCACCCGCGAAAAAGGCGGGTGCCTGAGGCGCACGATCCAGGTGGAATTGCTTCAGGGGTTTAGGGCGAAGGGGAGGCTTTTCCCAGGTATGTTTATTTGGGTGCAAGATTCTGATTGACACAAAGTACAGGAGCAAGAGCTTTGGCGCATGATCAAGCTGAAATGGGACGGAACCCGAATTTCCGAGAGCTTTGAATTGCCCGGCGGCTGGGTGTTTTTTTGTTTTCGCCAGGGCGAAGAGCCGCTGTGGTGCGGAATCACGCCAAACCTGGCTCAGCGCCTGAATTTCATCCGCAAAAAAGCTGAGATTGACACCCGTTTTGCGGAGGTGGCGGCGCTGGCAGATTCATTGGACGTGGAAAGCCAGGAACGCAGTGTGGATGCGCTCATTCGCCTGAAAATCTTTCTGGGGAAAAACAGCGTTCCACACCAGCAGATGATGCAGCCCAGCCGGGACTACGCCTATCTGGCTCTGGATGCACGGCGTTTCCCTTTTGTGACATTGAAAGACGATACCAACGACCACTGGACTTATGCCGGACCCTGGCGCGGGCGTTTTTTACTGTATGACGTGATGGACAGCCTGGGGCGGATATTGAAGCTTCCCTACTGCGAGACAGAGAATTACCCCTGTGAAAAACTGGATCAGGGCATCTGTAAAGGCTGGTGTTTAGCCCTTGAAAATGGCGAGGACGCCGAACTCAAGAAGCTTGACACCCTCCTGAACGAGGCTTATCTGCATCCGCAAAACGGCATTTTGGAGATGGTCGCCCAGGAACGGGATAAATATTTTGATGATTTGGACTTTGCCAAGGCAGACCTCTTGGATGAAGAAATAGAGCGCTTGCAAAGCTATCGGGACTGGCTGAATTTCCTTTATGTGACGAAGTCCCTGAGCTGGGAGGAAGAGGATTTCGGGGTGGAAAACGGTCTTTTGCGCTGGTGCAAACATCAGGGTATGCGGCACGACTTTCCACGTGAAGAGACCCCCTACCGTGAAAATGAGATGCTTGCGGTCAACCTAAATGACTTGGATGAAAGACGTATACTGTATGAATATCACGTGAAACATCGGAAAGGATGAGATATGTTTAAGAGAATAAAAGAGTTGGATATTGTTAAGAGCTGCCATCAGGGGAAGGTGCGGGACATTTTTGACCTCGGAGAAACCCTGTTGATTGTCACCAGCGACCGCGTTTCCGCCTTTGATGTGGTCTTTTCGCAAACTCTGCCCGGCAAAGGCGCCATTTTGAACCAAATTGCCGTGCATGTTTTCAAGGTGAGTTCCGGCTTGCTTCCGAACCACTTCATCACCGATGATGTGGACGCCTATCCGGCTGCTTTGCAACCATTTAAGGAATATCTTAAGGATCGCAGCATGCTGGTGAAAAAGCTGGAGATCATCCCCTTTGAATGCATTGTGCGCGGCTACTTGAGCGGTTCGGCATTTGCGGAATATAAGGTTTCCCACAGCATTGGAGGCTTGGAACTGCCAGCGGGAATGCAGGAAAGCGAACAATTTCCCCAGGCGCTGTTCACTCCTTCCACCAAAGCCGAGGAAGGTCACGATGAAAACATCAGTTTCCAGCAGATGCGGGACTCGATGGACCCCGCCAGTGCCGATCTGGCGCGGAAATATGCGCTGGAACTGTATGACTGGGCATATCGCAAACTGAAGGAAAAGGGCATCATTTTGGCGGATACGAAGTTCGAATTCGGACTTCTAGGTGGCGAACTGACCCTGGCGGATGAGGCATTGACGCCGGATTCATCAAGGTTTTGGGATCTTGGGCAATACACGGTTGGCAAAACCCCCGCCAGTTTCGACAAACAGATTATCCGGGATTATTTGATCGAAATCGGATGGAACAAACAGCCGCCTGCGCCGGTTTTACCGCCTCAGATCATTGAAAAAACGATGGACCGCTATTGCAGGGTCCGAGATATAATTTTGGGAGGACTCGATTGACAAATAAAACAATTTGTATCGTTGACGACGAGGAAGGCATTGTTGTATCGCTTCGTGAGCAACTGCGGGCTTTACGTCCAAAGTGGCAGATTTTGGGTTTCAGCAACGGTTTGGACGCCCTGCACGAGGTTCTTGCCGGAAATATTGACCTCGTGATCACGGACATTGCCATGCCTGATATGGATGGCTATGAACTGTTTTCACTCGTGAAAGGCCACGATCCCGCGCTTCCGGTGATCATGATGACCGGCTTTGGCTACGATCCGGACCACGTTTTGGTGCGTTCCAAAATCGATGGTTTGAAGGACGTTTTGTTCAAACCCTTCGACGTGGAAAGGCTCGTGGCTTTGATTGATGCCAAATTTGGCGGGGAATGTTGATTGGACCTGCAGGAGCTGGCCCAAAAACACCTTCATAAACGCAGTTTATTGAGCGATCTGCTGCTGCCTTTGGGGGGCTTGAACTCCGCTGTGCAAAGCCTGCGCAGAAACAGAATGAAGGGTTGGCAGGCTCCGTGCAAGGTGATCAGCGTGGGAAATCTGGGCAGTGGGGGCAGCGGTAAAACTCCATTTTGCATATATTTGGCAACCCTGCTCCAGGAAATGGGGCTGAAAGTGGGGCTCAGCCATCGCGGCTGCGGTGGAAGTCGGGAAAATGTTCCCAGCCTTGTTTCAAACCGCAGGGAAATAGTTTTGGGAGTGGAGGATTCAGGCGACGAAGCCCAGCTTTTGGCTCAAAAACTGCCCGGAATGCCCGTGGTGGTGGGGAAGAGGCGTGTTTCTGCCGTATCGCTGCTTTTAAGCGAATTTCCTGATCTGGATGTGGTGATTCTGGATGATGGATTCCAGCATCTGAAAATTGCCCGGGATCTTGATTTGGTTTGCTTCGACGCAAAATTGGGTCTGGGCAATGGTCGCGTGATTCCATCCGGCTGGCTGAGGGAACCGCTTGCGGCTTTGAAAAGTGCGGATGCCTTGGTTTTGATTCAAAAAGAAGGCGGAACCACGTTTGGAAGCAATTTGCCTGCGAC
This sequence comes from Candidatus Cloacimonadota bacterium, assembly GCA_012728875.1. GTDB lineage: Bacteria > Cloacimonadota > Cloacimonadia > Cloacimonadales > Cloacimonadaceae > Syntrophosphaera. Next base: position 114,867 of record JAAYEF010000029.1, on the reverse strand, counting down.
GGCTCGGAACGCACTGAAATGTGAGTTTAAAGCTGTTGACTTCGTTGATACACAAGGAAATACAGTTTTTTTGGATTTACTAAAGGATCGGGAACTGGTTTTGCTGAGTTCCATCGCAGTTCCGGAATCGTTTGAAGACAGCGTTCGAGCCTTGGGTTTGGCTTGGAAAAGGCATTTCCGCTTTGCGGACCACCATGCTTTTTCACGGCGGGAGGATTTGGAAAAGGTTTTTCAGGCTTTGGGCGCAGAAACCGTGCTGCTCTGCACGGAGAAGGATTTGTCCAAGTTAGCTTTACATGAGTGTTTGAATCCGCTTGCGCTGCGGATGAAGTTGGAATGTGCTGATGAGGGTCGGCTCAAGCGTTTGATTCAAGACAGGATTTTGTAAGACCGATCTTAAGCGGCACGGCGTTGGGGCTGCAGGCGCGGAATTTTGTTCAAGCTTCCATATTCATTTTGCAAGGTGTTCCAGGCAAGCTGCTGCAAAGCCAAAGCGGTGTGAGCGTCTATTTGCATGGGTTGGTAGGGGTTTCCAATCGGGTTGATATTCCAGATTTTTGCCATCATGAGGCAGGCGACCAGATAGGTTCCGTGGATGCTGGGATGAAGGAGGTCGGGGTCGAAGAGGCTGGGCAGTTCGGGTAAATCAGCCGCATTATGAAAAGCCACTCCGGCTGGCACCACAGGACTGTCCAAAAAGGCGCCGATGTAGTTGTATGCATTCCGCAGGGGCAGATACATGGAGGGGTTGTCCCCCCGCGCCCAAGTCATGTAAAAGCTGGTTTGAGCGCCGTTTGAGCGGATCAGGGAGTTCAGGGAATCTGCATATTGATAAAAAAGCTGGGGATGCGTGACAGGGCGGGAGCTTTGTTCCTGCAGGATCACGAGGTCCCAGTTTCCGTTTGTGATGGCTTGCCGGGTTTGGGGGTCGTTAAAATGGTTTTGGAGGGTGTAGCCGCCGGGGGAGCGGGATTCAAACACCATTCTCCAGTCCGGTCTGGCGGCTTCCAACAGTGCTTGCAGATGGGTTTCCACACCGCCATAGGAATAGGTGAGACTGTTTCCCAAAAAGAGGACACGGCGTGCGTTTTCCAAAGGCAAACCCCAGCCAATCACCACTTCCAACCCGCCCGGTACAAATTGCAAATTTATGTGGACCGTGGTGGTTTCGCCAGGTTTCACCAAGCCGGTCCCCTGCCCGGTGGCGATCAGGTTTTGTCCGTTGTAAACCGCAACGTCGATGGCGTAAAGTCCCGGTTCCAAGCTTTCAAAGACGCCTTCGGCAGTGTTGCCGCTGATACTCAAGTCCATGTTTTGACTGAAATCGCCTTTGGTGATGCCAACCGCCACGCGGGTGACTGTTTGGCCAATTTGAGCTGCGGGAGCCAAATCCATGCGGATGGGCAGTTCGCCCTTTTGAGGCGGTTTTGTGGGACTGCAGGCAAAAAGCAACAGCGCTGCCATCAGGATGAAAAAGTGTGAAACACGCATCTGTATTCCTTGTTTGGGTCAAGCCGGGATCTTTAGATCAGAAGGATGACCTGTTAATTATGATATTTTCGCTCAAATTTGCTGGAACCGGGCTTATGGTCAAGCCAAAAATGGGTTTGCAATATGGAGGCATTTTCACAGATCGTTTTCTTCAAGATTTCGTCAAAGTGGGACGCATTATTTTGGCAATTCGCCAGTTACGCAAAAAAAGCGTTTGACAACAATGCCGCAGAGAAAAAAATGGATTGTTCTGGGCTATATTGATGGTCGGAAACATGATTTGTATTGATTATATATAGAAAAACGAGGAACGTGATGAAAGAATACAAAATGTCCAAACTGCGCAACCTCCTGATGATGGGAGCCGGCGGTTCAGGAAAAACATCCCTTGCGGAACAAATTTTCCATTTGACCAAAACCACCACCCGATTGGGCAAAGTGGACGAAGGCAACACCGTGATGGACTTCGATTCCGAAGAAATCGCGAAGAAAAGTTCGCTGAGCTTGAGCCTGGGCTTTTTGAACCACAAAGACCACAAAATCAATCTTTTGGATTCACCCGGCACGCCAGACTTTATCGGTGATGCCATAGTTGCCATTCCAGCCGTTGAAAACGTGCTTTTGGTGGCAAACGCCACCGGTGGCTTTGAAGTTGGGCTGGAGCTTGCCATCGAGCAGGTGGAACGCAAAAAAGTGGGCAAAGCGGTGCTGGTTAACCGCATGGACAATGAACACGCGGATTTTTATAAGACCATTGAAGCCATTCATGAGAATACAGAACTGAATCCCACCCCGATCCAACTGCCCATCGGTCGCGAAGGTGGCTTTGAAGGTGTGGTGGACATCATTCGCCAAAAAGCAATCCGGCCATCCGGAGAAGGCGATGTGCCAGCTGATATGCAAAGCGCCGTGGAAGACGCGCGTTTGGCATTGATGGAAGCAGTCGCCAAAACCGATGAAGAGCTTTCGAACAGCTTCTTGGAAAACATGGAACTCAGCGAAGAACAGCTTTTGGGCGGATTGAAAAAAGCCGTTGCCGCAGGCGAAATTTGCCCCGCTTTCTGCTGTTCCGCCTCCACCGGAGTGGGCGTGATGGCATTTTTGGATGGCGTTTGCGATTATCTGCCCTCACCGGAAGACGCCAACCCCATTCAGGTTTTGAAAGACGGAGAGGCTGGCGAACTTGTTGCCACTCCCGACGGTGAGCTTCTGGGCTACGTTTTCAAGCTTTATGCCGATCCAAACATGGGCGACTATGCCTACGTGAGGGTTTTCTCCGGCAGCCTGAAATCTGGAATGGATTTTTACATCCCCGAAAAGGACGCCAAAGACAAGGCTGGAAACATGTATTACATGCTGGGCAAAAATCGCCAGGACACCCAGGAAATCCGTGCTGGCGAAATTGGTGCCATGGTGAAGCTGAAAAACGCCCGTTCGATGGATTCCATCACAGCCGTTGGCAGCAAGCTGAGCATGCCCTTGCCGGAACTTCCCACAGCCACCTACTGGCAGACCATCCGCGCAGCAAATCAGTCCGACGAAGATAAGATCGGCACAGCGCTGCAGAGGGTGATCGCTGAGGATCCCACTATCCGCTATGAATTGAACGTTGAAACCCATGAAAACGTGATTTCCGGCATGGGTGAGCAGCAGCTTCAGTTGGTTATCAAAAAGCTGAAAAACCGCTATAAAGTGGATGCCTTGATGAAGGAACCCCGCATTCCATATAAGGAAACCATCACCGGCAGCGGGGAATCCCAATATCGTCACAAAAAACAATCCGGCGGACGCGGTCAATATGGCGAAGTGTTTTTCCGCATCAAACCCACTGAGCGCGGAGAAGGCTTCCAGTTCATCAACTCCATCGTGGGTGGCGTGATTCCTTCAAACTTCATCCCCGCCATCGAAAAAGGCTTGGTTGAAACCCTGGAAAAAGGCATCATTGCCGGCTACAAAGTCGTGGACATCGCAGTGGAAGTTTACTACGGCAGCTACCACGATGTGGACAGCTCGGAAATGGCTTTCAAGATCGCCTCCTCCATGGCCTTGAAGGAAGGGTTCAAAAAATGCCGTCCCATCCTTTTGGAGCCGATTCACGAACTTACCATCATCGTTCCCAGCGAATATATGGGCGACGTGATGGGCGATGTGAGCACCCGCCGCGGACGTATCATGGGCATGGAACAGCGTGGCAAAAAGCAATATCTGAACGCTCAGATGCCTGTTGCCGAGATGTATTTCTACTATCCTGCTCTGAAATCATTCACCCAAGGCAGGGGACGCTTCACCCAGAAGTTTTCCCACTATGAGAAGGTTCCGGATGAAGTGGCGGCAAAAGTGATCGCCGCCTGGCAGGATTCCGACGCCTAATGTAACGCCCTGCATTTCAGCAGGTTTCAGATTCCGGGGAAGGTTGATCAAACAGCCTTCCCCTTTTTTCTTGACATATTTCCAAGTGTTTGAGATGCTGACACAAGTATGGAATCAAAGCTAAAAAATAAGAATTATAGAGGTGTTTATGTCTGGACACAATAAATGGAGTTCCATCAAACACAAAAAAGGAGCCGCAGATGCAAAACGCGGCAAACTTTTCACCCGCATCGCGAAAGAAATCATTCTGGCCGCCAGAGATGGCGGCGGCGACCCCGACACAAATCCCAGGCTTCGCACAGCCATGCTGAGCGCAAGATCCGCAAATATGCCCCGAGACAACATCGAACGCGCCATCAAACGCGGCACCGGGGAAATTGAAGGCGCCACCTACGAAGAAATAGTTTATGAGGGCTATGGTCACAATGGCGTGGGCATCGTGGTGGAAGTGATGACCGACAACAAAAACCGCACCGTATCAGAACTGAGACACGCTTTTTCCAAATATGGCGGAAACCTGGCGGAAAGCGGTTCGGTGGCTTGGAATTTTGACCTGAAGGGTTATTTCAGCGTTCCCGCCGAAGGTTTGGATGAAGATGAATTCATGATGCAAGCTTTGGAAGCCGGCGCTGAAGACATCGAACTAAGCGACGACCAATTCGATATCTACACTGCCGTGGACGAATTTCACACGGTTTTGGGTGAGTTTGAAAAAATTGGCGTGCCGGTGGAAAACGCTGGCCTGACCCGGGTTCCCAAGAATACCATCAATGCGGATAACGTTGCCGAAAAGCTTTTCCGTCTCATCGAGATGCTTGAAGATTTGGACGACGTACAAAAGGTATATGCGAATTTTGAGGTTTCCGACGAAGTGATGGAAGCCCTCAGCCAGGAACAGTGATCATTCTGGGGATAGATCCCGGAAGCCGCTATTGCGGATATGGCCTGCTTGAACTTGACGGACGCCGGATCAGCGGCGCGGGTTGCGATGTGGTCGACCTGACCGCTCAAAAAGAGCTTCCTGCCAGGCTGGATCTGCTTTTCAACGCCATCGACGGAGTATTGGAAGAATTCAAGCCCGATGTGGCAGTGGTGGAAAGCATGTTCTTTCACAAGCACATCCGCAGTGTTTTCACCTTGGGGCACGCGCGCGGAGTGATCTTGCTCACTCTAGCCCGGCACGGAGTTCCGATCGTGGAATACAGTCCCCGCGAGGTAAAAAAAGCGGTGGTGGGAAACGGCAATGCCAGCAAAGAACAGATGCGCTATATGGTGAACCAGCTTCTAAAACTGAAAACCCCTCCCAAGCGCGATGACGCCTACGATGCCTTGGGCCTGGCGCTGTGCCATCACCACAGGATCAAATTTCAAAAATGATAGAATCAATCAAGGGAATCCTGCTTCACAAAGACCCGGTAAACGCCGTGCTTGAAACCGCTTCTGGGCTGTCCTTCGAGCTCTTGATCCCCATTAGCACCTTCGAGATTTTGCCCGCGGTGGGGGAGGCTTGCCAGCTTTTCACCCATCTACATATTTCCCAGGACGATGTGCGCCTTTTTGGCTTTGCCAGCACGGGGGAACGCGAACTGTACCGCCAGTTGAACCGCGTTTCCGGCATCGGTCCCAAATCAGCGCTGTCCATCATTTCCACCATGCCCATCTCCACTTTCGTGAAAGCCGTGGAACGCGATGAAACCGCCATCCTTACAAAGATTCCCGGCATCGGGATGAAAAGCGCGCAGCGCCTGATCATCGAACTGAAAGGGAAACTGAGACACATTTTGGATTTTGCCGAGCCCGGCGGAGCACAAATTTCCGGTTCCAAAGCCGACGAGGTGGAAAATGCTCTGCAAACCTTGGGCTTCAACGCCAGGGAAGTGAGGCAGGAACTGAGCCTGATGGGCGAAGAAGCCGAAACCCTCAATGCCGAACAGCTGATCAAGGAAGTGATTCGGCGTCTGTATCAAAGAAGAAAATAAAAATGCTGAGAACCCAAGCCTACCAAACCATTCTGAAGGTTTTGAAAGACAATGCTTTTTCAGACACGCTTTTGCACCAAAAAGCCAAGCGTCTGAAAAACAACCGGGAGAATCTGGCGCTTTTTTACAATATGGTGAAGGGCGTGGTGAAGCTCAAGGGAAAACTGGATTACATTCTTTCCCAATATGCCGACCCCGTCAAATTCAAAAACACCGACCTCAAGATCAAGGTTTGGCTCTATCTGGGGCTCTATCAGCTTTTATATTTGGATTCCATTCCAGCCCATGCCGCCATCAACGAGACTGTGGAACTGGCAAAAAACATGCTGGGAGACAAAGTTGGCGATTTTGTGAACGCCATCCTGCGAGCCTGGCAGAGAGACCCGAATGTCACCTGGCCCAGCGACCCCATAGAACGCATCGCCAGCGAACATTCCTACCCGCCGGACTTGATCAAGGATTGGATTGAGCTTTGGGGCGAAGAGGACGCAGAATACCTTGCCATTTGGTTCAACGAAAACCCCACCCTGCATCTGCGAGTGAACCAGGTTGCCACCACTCAGCAAAAGCTGATCCAATATTTTGCCAAGCGAGACACAGTTTTAACGCCTTCACCGGTGGGGAGGATGAGCCTGCTGGCGGATAAAGCGGAAACCGTTTTGGACGACGTTGCTTTTTCGGAAGGCTATTTTTCCGTGCAGGATACCTCCTCGTCATTGGTGGTGGAACTGCTTGACCCGCAAAAGGATGAGAACATCCTCGACCTTTTTGCAGCACCGGGTGGAAAATGCACCTACATAGCAGAAATCATGGAAAACACGGGCGAAATTGTGGCTGTGGACAAGATTCCCAACAAAATGAAGCTGCTCAAGCAAGCTGCCACCAGGCTCCAGCTTACAAACATCAAGATGGTGGTGAGCGATGCCTTCAGCTATGGCCCCGTGGCGCCTGCATACGACCGGGTTTTGGTGGACGCGCCCTGTTCCGGTTGGGGCGTTTTTGGACGCAAGGCCGACCTGCGCTGGCAGGCGAGGCACGACATTCCCCAGCTCATCAAAATCCAGGAGAGGGCTTTGGATCAGGCGGCGAACTTTGTTCGTTCCGAAGGGGTGATGGTTTACTCCACCTGCACCATGAACCCGGAGGAAAATCAGCGCCAGGTGGAAAAATTCCTTGCCCGGAATCCACGGTTCAGTTTATTGGATGCCGCGCAGCACATCCCGCGGGATTTGGTTTCCGACGGGATGTTTCGCAGCCTGCCTTTCCGTCATAATATGGACGGCGCTTTTGCGGCAAAAATGATCAAAAGGAGTTGAAGAGAACATTGGCCAGTGAAAAAGCAACCAAAGTCTGGCTCACCATTGGGATAGGCGCGGGGATCATTTTCCTCACCGCTTTTCTCACCAGCCAGGTTATCTTTCCATTCATTTTCCGTTCGCCCAAGGAAATCGAGGTTCCGGACCTGATCGGTCAAAGCTATGCAAACGCACGCAGAAGCTTGGAAAATTTGGGGATCCACGCCGTGGTGAAGGATTCCATCTGGAGCGAAACAGAAAGGGTGGGCACCATTTTGGAACAGGATCCCGCTCCGGGGCAGATGCTGCGCACTGAAGGAACCATCTATGTTCGCGTGAGCCGGGGATCCCAGCAGGTTGGCATTCCCTCCGTGGTTGGGCAAAGCTATCATGAAGCCTACTACACACTTTTGAACGTTGGTTTGAAAGGCGTGGTCAGCGATTCCTTGTATTCCAGCAGCTATACGGCGAACACCGTGATCCGCACCCGTCCTGAAACCGGCTCGAAAGTGGAAAAGGGCAGCACCGTGCAGCTTACCATCAGTCGGGGACCCGAGCCGGTCACCGAACCAGCGCAGGAATACCGTGATCCAGATGATGAATTACAATAATGAAAAACAAGACGCAAATTCCGTAAAGGAGAGTGAAACTTGAAGATAAAAGACTTGATCCTGAAACAAGCCGTGATGAACAAGGTTCTCTATTCGCTCACGCCGCTGCTGATTTTTGCCATCTATCTATATGGTTGGCGAGCTGCGGCGGTGGTGGCGGTGTCGAACCTGGCGGCGTTTGCCACGGAATATCTTTTTATCCGAAACAAAAAAGGCGGAAAGGTCTCCATGGCTGTATTTGTGACCGGGACGCTTTTGGCGATGACGCTGCCGCCAACGATTCCGCTGTGGATGGCGGCCTTGGGCAGCGTGGTGGCAGTTGCGTTTGGCAAGATGGTTTTTGGCGGCTTTGGCGCCAATCCTTTCAACCCAGCCATTTTGGGACGCACCTTCATCTACGTATCCTTTCCCCAGCAAATGACGGTTTCGTGGATAAAGCCGTTCATGATGAACAGCTTCCCCGGCGGCTTTGTGCGCTGGAGTGCAGGCTCGGCGCTGCAAACCAGTGCCACGATCATGGGACAGTTCCGGCTGAAGCTTGTACCCACCAGCACTTTTTTGGACACCTTCCTGGGTTTTGAAGCCGGCTCACTGGGTGAAACCTCCGCCTTGCTGATCATCCTGGCAGGAATCTATCTGCTCATCACCAAATCAGCAAAGTGGATTCCCATGCTGGCAACTCTGGGAAGCATCATCGTCTTCAACCTGATTTTCTATCCCGGCGAAAATCCGCTCTACATGCTCTGCGCTGGCGGAGCGCTTTTTGGAATTGTGTTCATGGTCACAGACCCCATCTCACAGCCCAAAACCGTTTCAGCACTGTGGATTTTCGGCATTCTCACCGGTTTCTTAACCGTGTTCATCCGCCGCTTTTCGCTTTTTGCGGAAGGCTTCATGTTCGCCCTTTTGATCGCAAACTCAGTGATGCCCATCATCGAACATGGCTTGAAGTCTTTGCCGAAAAAGGAGGCGGTCCAAAATGGAAAATAAGACCAGCTTTTTCGACAAACCAGTGTGGCCAGTGCTTTTCGTGCTGATTCTCAGCCTGATTTTTGTGGGCATTCTGGCAGTGATGTATCGTGCCAGCGAGCCCCGCATCGAAAGGCAGCAGCGCGAAGTCTATGAAAAAACCATTCTCAGCCTGGTGGCAGACAGCCTTGCCAGTCGCATCGGCGGTGAGGCTGCGGCTCTCCAAACTGATTACCCCAACAGTTTCAAACAGTATATCAGCCTGATGGACGAAGACAGCTTTGCGCGCAAAGCCTATGAGGTCAGATTCAACGATGAACTCATCGCCTATGTGTTCGATGTGGGCGGAAAAGGGCTTTGGGGCACGATGCGCGCGCTCGTTGCCACCAGCCTGGACCTGCAAACCCTTTTGGGCTTAAATGTTTACAGCCAATCCGAGACTCCCGGTCTGGGCGGTCGCATCGAGGAGGATTGGTTCACTTCCCAGTTCAAAGGTAAACCCATCCTGGAAAAAACCAGCCCCATCGTATTTGTGATGGTGCCCGAAGGTCAGGAGAAAATCGAACCCAAGGAACTGCGCCAAATCACAGGCGCCACCATCACCAGCAGGGCTGTGGTGGACATGGTTCGGGACGAACTGGCCGAAATCGCCAAATCCAGATCTCAGGAGGCAAAATGACTCGCAAAGAGATTTTCATAAATTCCGCTTTCACGGACAACGCCGTGTGGAAGCAGATTTTGGGTATCTGTTCCTCTCTGGCGGTCACAAACCTGATGATGAATAGCCTCATCATGGGCTTGGGCGTCACCTTTGCGCTGGCGCTTTCCTGCCTCACGGTTTCCATCATTCGGGAATACACGCCCCGCAGCGTGCGTATGATCGCTCAAACCCTGATCATGGCAGCATATGTGATCATGGTGGACATCATGCTCAAAGCTTTCCTGCCCGATGTCAGCAAGCAGCTGGGACCCTACGTGGGCCTCATCATCACAAACTGCATCCTGATGGGACGCCTGGAAGCCTTTGCTTCCAAGAACCCGCCTCTGGATTCAGTGATCGACGGCATTGGCGCCGGCCTGGGTTACACCATGGTGCTCTTGGTGATTTCCTTTGTGCGCGAGCTCTTTGGCTTTGGCACCCTGTTTGGATTCAAGATTTTTGGCTCCTGGTGGACAAACTGGAGCATCATGGTGATGGCGCCCAGCGCGTTTTTCCTGTTGGCGCTGCTCATTTGGTTTGTAAACAACAAATATTACAAGGTGGTCTAAGATGGAAATATCAGCCTTTCTGCTCTTTTGGGCCGCGATCTTCACCAGCAACATCCTGCTCACAAACTTTTTGGGCATGTGTTCCTACCTTTCTGTTTCAAAGGAAGTGGAATCCTCCATGGGGCTTGGCATTGCGGTTTCCTTCGTGTTGGTTTTCACCACCGCATTGAACTGGCTTGCCTACCACTATCTGCTGGTGCCCTTTCATATTGAATATCTGCAATACATCGTTTTCATCATCGTGATTGCCGCCTTTGTGCAGCTTTTGGAACTGCTCATCGAGCGCTTTGCCCCGGCTCTATATTATTCCCTGGGCATCTTTTTGCCTCTGATCACGGTGAACTGCGCCATCTTTGGCGTCAGTCTGTTCATGGTGATCCGAAACTACAACTTCCTGCAATCCATTGCCTATGGCTTTGGCAGCGGACTGGGTTGGCTTCTGGCGATCCTGATGCTTGCCGGGCTCAGAGGCAAACTACGCGAAAAGATGGTCCCCGCCGGCTTGCGCGGAACTGGCATCAGCCTCATCATCACCGGCATCATGGCTCTGGCCTTTGTCGGTTTTTCCGGCATCGCGCCCATCCAATAAAGGGGACTCACAGCAATGCTTATCACCATTTTGAAAGATACCGGAGTGATCACCGGCGTCAGCGGAATCCTGGCTATTTTGCTGGTGATTGCCGAACGCTGGCTGAACAACTATGGCGATTGCAAAATCAACGTAAACAACAAACGCGAACTCACCGTCAAAGGCGGCAGCAGCCTCTTGAACTCGCTCAGCGAAGAGCAGGTCTTTTTACCCTCCGCCTGCGGTGGCAGAGGAAGCTGCGGCGCCTGCAAATGCAAGGTATTGGATGGCGGCGGTCCCGTTTTGCCAACCGAAAAGCCTTTTTTGAACCAGGCTGAACTGGCGGACAACGTTCGCCTGAGCTGTCAGGTCAAGGTGAAAAGTGATGTCAGCATCGAGATTCCCGAAAGCATTTTCAACATCCGCCAATTCAGCAGCGTGATTACGGAAATCATCGATTACACCTACGACATCAAGGGCATCACCTTCCAGCTTGAGCCCGGCGAAACCATTGATTTTCAAGCCGGACAATATGTGCAGCTTATTTCAGAGCCCTATGCCAAGGTGAAACAGGGCGTCACCCGCGCCTATTCGATTTCCTCCAAACCGGACGACGTTAATGCCATCCAGCTCATCATTCGCCTGGTTCCGGAAGGGATTTGCAGCACCTGGGCACACACACAGCTCAAGGTGGGCGACAAAGCCCGCTTCACCGGTCCCTACGGTGATTTCTACCTGCGTGACACCGATGCCGACATCCTTTTTGTGGCTGGCGGTTCCGGCAAAGCGCCCATCAAGTCGATGTTGGAGCATCTTGCCGTGGTGGGCACCAAGCGCAAGATGACATACTTTTTTGGCGCCCGCACCCCCAAGGACCTCTATCTCACCGAAGAGATGGAATCCTTTGAAAAGCTTTTTGACGATTTTGCCTATGAGCCCGTGCTTTCACATGCCGCGCCAGAGGATAACTGGCAGGGCAAAACCGGCTTTGTCATGCCCTTTTTCAAAGACGCCATCCGCGATCCCAAAAACACGGAAGCCTACCTTTGCGGAAGCCCCGGCATGATCGACGCCGTGACCAAATCCCTCACAGATCTGGGCGTGCCCAAGGAAAAGATCTATTTTGACAGCTTTGGATGAGCCATGAAACCCACAGGAAAAGAATTAAAAACAATGCAGCGCATGCAGCCCGGGGTGCAGACCCTGAGCGGTTTTTTGGGCGACGACACCCGTCCCCTGAACGAAATTATCCAAGACGATGCCATTGTGTTGGACCGGCTGGGACGCACCCAGCAAGAGGTGGCAAAAAGGATGGAAAGCCTGACCCAGGCAAGCTGGGACAGCTATCTGGAAGGAACCTTGGTGGATGGCAAATATCTGGTTCAAACCGAGGTTTACCGCGGCAGAATGCCCTGTCCTTTCGGACATCCGGGAATCTATCGCAAAGCGGTTACCACCCTCACAAACCAAGGCAATGGCATCACGGTGGTTTGGACTTCGCTCAGCATGCACATGATCGGTGCACACGGCTTTTTTGAAGGACGCGGCAGCGCCTACCGTCTGGAGCCCGAAACCCTGATCAAAGCTTTGTTTGACTAAAGCCCGAAGCCCACGGACAGCAAAAGCACATCGCCCACCAGAGCCCAAAGCACGCCTGCAAGCGCCAAAAAGGGCCCAAAGGCGAAAACTTGGTTTGCTTTGCGCACAAAAAGCAGGAAATAGATCATCCCCAAAACACTGGCCAATAGTATCACAAAGGGGATGTGAACCGCTCCGAAATAAACCGCCAATGCGGGAATCAGGATCACGTCACCCCCGCCCAAGCCTTCTTTTTTGAAAACCTTTTCCCAAGCCAGCGCCAGCGCATAAAGCAGGATAAACAGCATCAAAGCCGGCAAAAAATAGACCAGAAAGAAATCCCGAAACCGAAAGGCACTTTGCGCAAAACTGAGGATCAGCCCCAAGCCCAGCATCGGCAGGGACAGCACCAGCGGGATGAGCTGATGAAAGGCATCGATGAAAAAGATGGGAATCAGGAATCCAAACATCAATGCAAATTTCCAAAACGCCAGATTCTCCACGCCAAAAAGCAAGGCCAAAATCAAAAACAACAGCGGGGTAACGAGTTCCACCACCAGATGATGCCAGTGGATTTTTGCACCGCAGTTTTTGCAGCGTCCCTTTTGGGCGAGATAGCTGTAGATGGGAATGTTTTGCCAAGCGGGAAGCTGTTTGCCGCATTCAGTGCAGTGGGAGGGAGGATTTACAATGGATTTGCCCCGGGGAACGCGGTCGATCACCACATTAAAAAAGCTGCCCAGGGCGGCGCCAAGGACAGCTATCAAAAGATATATCACAAAGCTCAAAAGACTTTTACCATCTGTCATACCAGGGACGCTGATCCGTCTCCCAGGGTGAATAAGCCTGGTTCCACGGCGCTCCCTGCCTGAATTCGATCGAAAGATTCGTGTTTTCGGAAGGACGGTAGTTCAGCTTGAACTCGGGAATCACTTTGGTGTTGTTGTCAGAATTGAATTCGAGTTTTGCACCGGTGGTTCCAAAGTTCACCAGGCTGAGGTCAAGCTCCAGATTCAGCTTTGGCGAAATCACATAACTGATCTGGTTCGTATAGCGGGAAAGGTAGTACCCCGTGCCCACGCTGCTCACCCCGGCGGAAAAGCCCAGGGAATGGTTCATGGAAAGGCGATCCAAGCTGAACAATCCCGGCGTTTGCTGCCTGTAGGGGTTGAAATTTGGCTTGGGCATATCTATCTGAGCCAAAAGCGGCAGGCTTAGTAGCAGAATCAGGATTCCGAGCAAAGGCTTTTTCATTTCGGAACCTCCTTCATTTTTATCATCTTATTTTTACAAAATAACTGGACCGCCCAATTCTGTCAAGTCCCATCATGCCTTCGCACAACAAAAACCCTGATCTGCCTCCTCCTTGGCTCGAGCCAATATACAACCCGTATCCTTCCCGTAAGCCTCCCGCCTTTGGGCGGGTGCTTGAGGGGAGGCAACAAAGAGGAAGATCGGTTCGGCTCCAGGGAGAGCCATGGAAAATGGATGGCGAAGCCGGATTTTGGCTTATATTATTTGTAAAACCATTGGACAGGATGAAGAAGCAATGACGCAAACAGAACTCACAAAAGCTTATGGATTGGTACACTTACCAGCAAAAGTAGTGCTGGCGGTAACCGAAAAACCCGGAGGTGGCTACAACCTGATCACGATGGAATGGTTCATGCGCACATCCATCCAGCCGCCCATGTTTGCCATATCCGTTGGACACAACCGCTATTCCTATGAATGCCTGCAGGAACACAGGTTTTTCAACCTCGTTTTTCCCTCTGTTGAGATGAAGCCGCTTTGCGCGATGGCGGGATCAAGTTCGGGCAGGGATATCGACAAATTTGAAAAAGGCGGCGTTGAATTCATCCCCGGGAAACTGCACAAACTGCCGATTCCCAAGGAAGCGGTGGCGGTTTTTGAATGTGAAGTGGTGACGCAGGTTCGCAGCGGCGACCACACCATCTTTGTGGGCGAAGTGCGCCATAGCTGGGCAAACAAAGAAAAAGAGCCGCTGGTTTACACCTGAGCGGCTCAAGGATTGAGATCGGTCTAAATCAGGGTTTCACAGGGCTGAAGAGCATTTCTCCGGGATTGTAGCCCCAGATGCGGAGGTTGTCCAAGCGGTCAAAATCCAGCCTCAGGAGGTCTGGAGACACCTTGGAATCTGCACGGGACACCCAAATCCAGTTTCCTTCGCCATCCAATTGTGTCACAAGCAGATCGCCGTCGCCCATTTCAAAATAGTGGGGCGTGCTGCCTGTATCGATGTACTGTTGATGTTTTCCAACCAGATAGAGCTCGCCCGAGCTGGAAACCATGTTGAAATAGAGGTTTGTTCCCAGCCATTTGCGTGCCCAGAGGCAGTTTCCCTTGGAGTCGAAATAGGCGTAGTATTGTGCGGTTTGAGAACCGCTGTCCAGCTTGCAATCCCCCAAAGTCAGGCTGCCGAGAAAGCTTCCGCTCACAAAGAGTCCGGAATTTGGTCCTGCACTGATCCAGTCTATGCTTACATCCGTGCCGCCCATGCTTTTGCTCCAGATTTTCTTGCCCTGGGCGTTGAGCATGGTAAGCTGTGAATTCACACTCATGCCGCCGGTGTAGATGTCATGGCTTTTACCGCTGGCATAGAAATTGTCGGCAAACCAGGTGTTTCCCTCGGTATCGGAACTGAAATGATTGCAAAGGCACTGGGTTCCGAGCTGCTGGATGCGGCTGCCCCAAACCCAACGACCGTCAGGCTCGATGCGGGCAAGAAAGAATCTATTGTCGGCGGAGTCGGGCAGCTCTCCCAGTTTTGTTCCCTCAATTTTGAAGCTTCCCTGGGTGGAACCGTAAATCAGGATTCCGCCATTGCCGGTCAATTCCATTTTGAGGAGCTTTTCCGCCTTGTCGGAGCCTGTGGTGGCAGTCCAGATCCGGCTGCCCATGGAGTCCAACATCGTCACAAAGAGGTCGCTGTCTCCCGAGGAACTGTTTTCAGCGTCGTCGAAGCTCAGGGTTCCGGAAAACTCTCCGCCCAGGAAGATGTTTCCATCTTGATTGAGGCTCAGGATCGGAGAACTGATCCCGCCTGAACTAAGGCCTTTCTTCAGCCAGAGCAGTTTGCCGGAGTTGTCGAACTTTGCCAGAAACAGGTCGCTGGGACCGCCGGCTTGGAGTTTTTGATTGTCAATCTCAAGCTCTTGGTCGAAAAGCCCGGCGGCATACACGCTTCCGGAACCGCCAACCGCCAGAGCCAATCCCGTTCCAGCCTTCACCAAGGCAAAGTTTTTTGCCCATCGCCAGCTTCCATCAGAGTTTTGGCATGCCAGCCATGTGTCGGCAAGAATCCCATCCTTGCTCTGTTCGGCGCTGAGCCTGCTTTGCAGTTTGAAGCTGCCAAAGGACATGTTTTGGCTCAAAACTCCAGCATAGTAGCGGCTTCCGGCGGCGTCTTCGGCAAAGAGCGCATCGGAAGGGATGCGGCGCGGATTTGTCCAACGTCCTTCGGAATCGATCGCCACGGAAAAGTGAGGTGCACCCTGGTCTGCGGGCAATTTGTCTGCCGGGAGGCTGATCTTGCCTTCGGGCTGTATCGTCACCGCCGCCAAACGATCCGATTCCTTGATTTTCAGAACCTGGCCCAGGCGGATGGTATTGTCTGTGAGGCTGTTAAGTTCCTTGATCTGGTCGATGGTGACGTCGTAGCGTTTGCTGATATTATACAGCGTGTCGCCGCTTTCCACTCTGTGGGTCACCAGTTCCGAGCTTAAAAGCGCCGGGATCAGGATCAACAGAAGCGGGAATAAGTATTTGAAGGATTTGAGCATGCATCTTCCTCGCATTATTAAACAAGCAGTTCTGCCAGGCGTTTTATTCCGTCTTCAATTTGCTGGGGTGTGGCAAAACTAAAGTTCAGCCTCAAGGTGTTATAACGTTCCTGTCCGGGCGGATAGAACTTTGAGCCGGGGATGAAGGAAACCTTGTTTTTGGCAGCTTCCTTGAACAGCTCATCTGCGTTCACGTTTTCGGGCAGGGTCAGCCAAAGGAAAATGCCGCCTTCGGGTTTGGTCCATTTCACAGTGGCAGGCATGTTTTTCTGGAGTTCATCCAGCATTTTGTTCAGGTAGGGAGCGTAGAATTTTTTGATGTTTTCGATGTGTGGATCCATGAGGCCGCGCTCCAAAAAGCGAGCCACAACCCTCTGTGCCACGCAATCCGGGGTGATGTTCACTTTTTGCTGCCAAGAAACCATGCGCTCCACGAGGGCTTTGTCGCCCTTCACGGAGGCGATGCGCATTCCCGGCCCCAGGATTTTTGAAAAGGATTGGATTTCGGTGACGATGGTGGAGCCGTCAAACTCTTCGCGCGCAAGGCGATAGAAGGTTGGAAGCGGCTCTCCGCTGTAGCGCAGACGGGAGTAGGGGTTGTCTTCCACGATGGGGAGTTCGTTTTCGATGCAAAAGCGGAGCAGTTCGCGGCGGCGCTCAAGGCTGTAGGAGATTCCGCCGGGGTTTTGGAAGTCCGGAATGATGTAGAAGAATTTGATCCTCTTGCCTTGGGCGCGAATCTTGGAAACCTGCTCTTTCAGCTCGTCCATGATGATGCCTTCATCGTCGAAGGGGATGGCTTTGCAATCCACTTCCAGCGCATCGAACGCCACCAGGGAACCCAAAAATGAGGGCGCTTCACACAGGATCACGTCTCCGGGCTCGGTGAGCGCTCTTCCATAGTAGTAGAGCGCGTTTGTGGCGCCAACGGTGATCAGCATTTCGTCGGGGTCGAGATCGTAGCCTTCCCATTTCATCAATTCTTTTTTCAGGAGCGCGTCGCCTTCGCTGGCGCCATATTGCAAAACGTCGCGGCCTTCGTTTGCCACAACTTCACCAAAGATTTCGGAAAGCTGCTTTTCAGGGAAGGTGAGCGGCGAGGGAAAGCCACCTGCGAAAGAGATCAAACCCTCGATGTTTTTCGTGGATGCGACCAATTCGCGGATCAGCGAAGATCTCATCTCCCGGGTCACTCGGGAAAATGAATTTGTGTAATTCATTATCTATTCTCCAGTTTCTTATTTTTAAAATTTCAAAAAGCTCCGTTCCGGTTCAAGATCGGATTTGGCAGCGGGGAACGTGGAAAACGGAACTTTGCTTTATGGATAGATGCGATAGATCATCCTGGGGAAGGGGATGGTTTCACGGATGTGGGCAACTCCGCCCATCCAGGAAACCAAGCGTTCAAAGCCGATGCCAAAGCCGCTGTGGGGCACGCTGCCATATTTGCGCAGGTCCAAAAACCACTGGTATTCATCTAGGGACATCTTTTCCGCTTCCATGCGCTGCTGGAGGAGGTCGTGATCGTCTTCGCGCTGCGAGCCGCCAATGATCTCACCGTATCCTTCAGGCGCGATGAGGTCGTTGCCCAAAACGAGATTCGGATCCTCGGGAGCGCGCTTCATGTAAAAAGCCTTGATGTCCTTTGGCCATCTGTCGATGAAAATGGGAACAGGCGAATCCTGCGTGAGCATCAGTTCATCCGCGGCGCCAAGGTCGCTGCCGTTGTCGATTTCGCTGCCCTTGGAACGTAGAAATTCAACCGCTTCGCGGTGGCTCATTCTGCCAAATGGCGCGTCTGCGGCTTTCAAGTTTTCCACATTGCGTTCCAGGATTGCCAGTTCGGCGGCGCAGTCTTTCAAAACCCGGCGGATCACATAGCGGATCAGGCCTTCCTGGATCTGCATATTTTCATCGTGTTCCACAAAGGCTGCCTCGGCGTCCATCATCCAAAATTCGGTGAGGTGTTTTCTGGTTTTGGAGCGTTCCGCACGAAAAACGGGACCGAAGTCGTAAACCCTGCCCAGGCTCATGATTCCGGTTTCCAGATAAAGCTGGCCAGACTGCGAGAGATAGGCTTTTCCTTCGTCGAAATAGTCAACTTCGAACAGGGTGGTGGTGCCTTCACAGGCGTTGGGGGTGAGGATGGGACTGTCGAAACGGAAGAAGTGGTTTTCGTTCAGGTAGTCGCAGATGGCATAATAAACGGTGTGGCGGATGCGCAGGATAGCCCACTGTTTTGAGGAACGAATCCACAGATGACGGTTTGAAAGCAGGAAATCAGGTCCGTGTTCTTTTTTGCCGATGGGGTAGTCCTGTGCAATCTGGATGGGGGTAATGGTTTTCACCGAAAGTTCAAACTTTCCAGCCTGCTTTTGGTGCGGCTTGGGGGTTCCTGCGATGATCACGGAGGATTCCAGAGTCAGTTTTTTGGCGGTTTCGAATGCTTCTTCACCAAGCTCAGGTGCAAAGGCAACACACTGCAGTTCGCCGGTGCCGTCGCGCAGGTTGATGAAAAGCAGCTTTCCGCTGTGCCGGATGTGACGCACCCAGCCGCGCAGGATGATTTCTTCGCCCTCGTGGGCGGCAATATCTGAAATGAATATATTTTTCACGGTTTGTCCTCGAATTTGGATTGTTTTTTGATGGCATTGGTGATCAGCACGGCGGCTTCGAGCGCACGCAGACCTGCTTTTCCATCCACCACGGGTTCTTTATCTTGCAAAATCGATTCCACCCACTGATCAAGTTCCATCTGCAGCGCATCTTCAGCCTCGCTGGCATCCAGTTTTTGGACATCGAAAAGCTTCATGGCTTCGGCTTGTGAAGGTGGTTTTCCCTCGTCTGTCTGAAAAAGATCGTGAGCGTCTTTGTTCTTCTTGATCAAGACTCCGGTTTTGGAAATGAGATCCAGGGAAAGGTAGGCATCTCGCTGGAAAATGCGGAATTGACGTTCCTGCTTCAAAGCCACACGGGAAGAGGTTACGTTTGCCAAGGCTCCGTTGGCAAATTCGATTCTGGCGCTGGCGATATCCAAGCTGCTGCTCAAAATTCCGACTCCACTGGCGTGAACTGCGGTAACGGGGCTTTGAGTGAAACCGAGAATGAGGTCGATGTCGTGGATCATAAGGTCCAAAACAACGGAAACATCGGTTCCACGCGGCTGGAAAGGCGAAACGCGGCTTGCTTCAATGAAAAGCGGCTTCTGGATAAAATCCATGGCTTTCTGGATGATGGGGTTGAAGCGCTCGATGTGTCCCACCTGGATTTTCAAGCTGCGCGCTTGAGCGAGTGAAACCAGATCCTGAGCCTGCCAAAGCTCGGCGCAGAGGGGCTTTTCCACAAAAATGGGCTTGCCCGCAAGAAGCGCCGCTTTGGCAAGTTCAAAGTGTGCGCTGGTGGTGGCAACGATGTCCACGGCATCCACATTTTCAAGCAATTCTTCAAAGCTGCCAAAGGCGCGGATCTTAAAATCCTGAGTCGCAGCGTGATTGCGCTCGGAAATGATGTCGAAGCATCCTTCCAGGCAGACTGATGGGTTATTTTGCAGCTTGCCGGCATGAAAACGGCCCAGACGGCCCATGCCGGCTATGCCAATTTTGAGCATCCTCTATGCAAGCCTCGCGCCAAGGATTTTCAGCATGTCCGCTGTCATCGAGCCAAGGTCATATTCAGGCTTCCAGCCCCATTCCTGCTGTGCGGCGCTGTGGTCCATATAGTTTGGCCAGCTGTTTGCGATTGCCTGTTTCACGGGGTCAACGTTGTAGTCCATCGCAAAGTCGGGAATGTGCTTTTTGATCTCGGCGGCAATCATTTCGGGGTCGAAACTCATGGCGGAAACGTTGAAGCAGTTGCGGTGCACCAGCTTGGCGGGATCGGCTTCCATCAGTTCCACCAAGGCTCTCAGCGCATCCGGCATATACATCATGTCCAAAAATGTGCCGGCACCCAGGTTGCAGGTGTATTTTTTGTTTTTGATAGCTTCATAGTAGATTTCAACGGCATAGTCCGTGGTTCCGCCGCCGGGCAGGGTCACGTTTGAAATGATGCCGGGATAGCGCAGTCCGCGGCAATCAACGCCGTATTTCACAAAATAGTAGTCTCCCAAAAGTTCGGCAGCAACTTTGGAAATTCCATAGATGGTGGAGGGACGCATCAAAGTGTCCTGCGGAGTGTTATCCATCGGGGTATTTGGTCCAAAGGCGCCGATGGAGGAGGGTAAAAACACTGCAGCTTTGGTTTCGCGGGCAACTTCCAGGGAATTGATCATGCTTTCCATATTGATCTTCCATGCCAGGGTGGGCTTGGATTCGCCAACGGCGGAAAGAACAGCAACAAGGTTCACAATGGTGTCGATATCATATTTTTTCACCACGGACATCATTCTTTCCGCATCCATGGCATCCATATTTTCACAGGGTCCGCCTTCCATGATTTCAGGGATCAGCGGGGTGCTGCGATAGGTGGCGACAACGTTTTGAGCGCCGTAGATGTTTCTGAGGTAGGGCACAAGTTCCGAACCGATCTGTCCGGCAGCCCCAAGAACGAGGATGTTTTTCATAAATGTCTCCACATCATGTATTTAATTTTTTTGTACCATCTTTTGGCATCGGCTGTATTGTCAATGCTTTCCTCAAAGTAAAAAGAGATTTTTTCAACCGCCCTGCTTTTTCAAAAAATCATCCGGCTGAAAACGAGGGGATTTTTGGGAAAAGGGAACTTGAGAAAATACAGACTTCAATGCCCACCAAGGAATAAAAGTAAAGGGAAGAGGAGTTTGGTTCAGGGATATGGATATATGTTTTAGGCTAATACTTAGAAGCCAACCCCAAGGGATTTTACATGGGCGCGGAATCTTGCCACGATCTTGTCGCTGAGGGCGTCCATGGCAAAGTTCACCAAGTCTGTTTCTTCGGGGGCAAAGGGTTCCATTTTACGAATCAGCGCCAGGGTTTCATCCGAGAGGGCACGTTCGTCGCCGCTGTTGTTTACCCTTGCCCATTCTCCAGTCCAGATATATTCTGCGGTCACGGTGTCCTTATCTTTCAAAATCCCAGTATTGACCTCGATCAGGCTGAAGGTGGCGGTCACGCGCACGGAAACGGTTTTGGTGTATTTTGTGTAGCTGCAACTGATGTCGCTGTGGACTTCGCGTTCCCTTTTTTTGCCTTTTTCCGTGTAATAGGTCTCTTTGCCGGTGATGATGTTTTTGGTTTCTTTCAGGTCAATTTCGCTGGTGCGTTCAGGCACATAGTTCACCTGGATGATTTTCCCGGTGATGATTTCGTGGGCTGTGAGAAAGTTTGATAAAATGTCGTCGTCCTGAAAGTTTGGGGATTGAGGATTGCCGAACTGCTGTTCGATCAAGAGGGCTTCGATATCCTCCCGGCTCACGATGTCCCAATGTTTTTGTATCTCACTGTCCCGGATGAGTTTGGCGATCAGCATGTCTGAAAGAAGGTCGATCAAACTGCCATATTTTTGACGGCTGCCGGATTTATCCTCAAAGTTTCCCACCGCAATGCGCTTGACGGCGGACTGCCTGGAACGTGCCATGAGTTCGGGCGCATTTTTATAGTTGGGAATGAGGTCCACAACGGCTTTCAGTTCTTGATATGCTTTTTTGTGGGAGTCGGGGTCGTCGTTCAAGGAAAGGGTCACCAGAGCCCTTTGATAGTGGATTTCCGCTGCTTCAGCCTTTGCGGTGGCAAGGTTTTGTGCAAAATCCCGCTGTTCAAGCTCGATTTTTTCACCGGTTTTGGCGCTTATGAAGGGATGGACGGTATTCAAAAGGTTTTGCTGTTCCAGCAGATGCTCATATTCTGGGATGGCTTGTTCCAAAGCCTGTTCGCGGGGTAGGGAGTTCAGCTTGCGCAGGCGCTCATCCGCTTCAAAAAGGATGCGGGGCCAGGCTTTGGTGAGCAGGATCTGGCTTTTTTTGTGGTTGGGTTTGCGGTTCAGGATCTCCACACCGCTGGCAAAGGAGGAATCCAACTCACCTTTTCGGAAGTCGCGTGCCGCCTGACGGTATTGGGTTCTGGTTTTGCTGCAAGCCGCACCAAAGAGCAGCATCAGGATGAGAGCAGCGCTGGCAAACCTTTTGGCTTTCGTCAATTTTCCTCCTTGCATGAAATTTATTCTTTTGGATTTCCACAAGCGAAAAAGCCACTGCTTTGTCAAGCAGAATTTACGCAAAAACTGGAGCAGGCCTCATGGCATGGACTTTTCAACCCATTCTGCCAAGGTGGCTTGGAATTCGGAACGGTTTTTGCATCATGTATATGCACGACACTCACACAAGAAAGATGATTTGGGAGGAAGAGTGAAGCTGAGAAGATTAGTGGTTTTGATCGCGGCGGCGCTGCTGTTGCTGATCGGATGTGCCAAACGCAACCCTGCCTGGCAGGATCCGGAGCTGCTTAGCCTGGTCAAACAGATCAGTGTGGCGGGAAACCCGATGGACCTGTCTTTTGACGATGACTGGATTTTTGTGGCCCAGGATCAGGGCGGCATTTCCGTGATCGACCGCAACGATTTCAGTCACCGCTGGTGGCCGGAAGTGAACCCCCCGAGCGCGGATGCCGTGATGGCAAGGATTCGCGGAGTTTCCGCAGTTGGGAAACACAAGATACTGTTTGCCAGCGAGTATTGGGCTGCCGACAAAATCCGCGTGATTGACTATTCCAATCCGGATTCCCTGCGCCTGCTGGATTCCATCACCGGCGGCTCCGACAATCTGAAATCAATATTTTTCCAAGCCATCGAAAACCCCACCGATGAAAACATCATCGAGGGTTTTTTCAGCGTGGGTGGATCCGAACCCCGTGCCCGCTACACTCGCTACAACGGCTATTCCTATGTGGGTTCAGACTATAACATCGTGACCACACCCTGGGTTCCGGAACACGTGGATGCAAATCAAACCCATGTTTTTCTGGCAATGGGACAGCGCGGTCTGATGATCTACGATCGTCAAAGTCAGCAAAAATTGAGCGAACTCACCCTTCCCGGCGAAGCGCTGTATGTGAAGGTGAAAGGAAATTATGCCTGGCTGGCTTGCCGTCAGGCGGGGCTTTGCGTGGTGAATATTGCCGACCCCACCTGGCCCATTCTGGTGAGCACTTTCGACACCACGGGCTATGCCACAACGGTGGACCTGAAAGGAAACCACGCCGTGGTCAGCTCTGGCGGCGGCGGGATCTATTTGTTCGATGCCAGCAATCCGGCTAATCCGCGCCTGCTTCAAAACATCACCACTCTGGGTTACACAAACAATGCAAAGTTTTGTGACGACCTGCTGCTGGTGGCTGCGCGCGACAAGGGTGTCGTGATCTATCGCTTTCAATGATGCAAATGCTTTAACTAAAAACAACAATAATCCGGGCTGAAAACCCGGTTTTTTCTCACAATAAATATCAGCCACGGCATAGCTTAAGCCGTCACCAACAAAGGAAATTTTGATGAAGCAAATCAGCATTTTGGCATTGCTTTTGAGCGTATGCATTCTAAGCGCACAAACGGCTCCCTTCAGCGTGAAAGGTTCTTCAGCCCAGCGCGTTCAGCTTGAGCTCAAGACTCCCCAGCTCAAGATTGAAGAGCTTGAATTTGAAGGCCGCATGCTTCCCAGCATCAGCATGGACAAGGCTTTCAATCCTGACCCCGGCGAAGCAGGTCTGCCCCTGTTCAGCACCATGGTGGCAATTCCGCCTCAGGGAAATTACACACTTTCCTGGAGCCACGGAGGCGTTGAATACATCGATGCTCCGGAGTTTTTCACTCTCGATGGGGAAGAGCGGGATGACGCCCTGCAGCAGCCTTCCAGCCTGGTTTTGGCATCTGAACCGGCAATTCTGCGAGACTTCAGAGTGGTTCAGCTCAGCGTCAACCCCTGTCAATATGATCCACTTGCTCATAAATTCGCTGTTTATCAAGACATACAGATCAGCCTGGAGTTCAGTCCGGAACAGGGAATCAATGAACTGCCGGACTATGCCGGCTACAGCCCTGTCTTTGAAAAGCTCTATGAGGCTCAGATTGCAAACTTTGACGACTACAGGCATTTGAGATCGAGCAACCTCCAAGCCCGCATTCTTTTGATCCACGGAAACAGCAGCGATCAGGTTTTTCTGACCAAGTTGAATGAATTTGTAGCCTGGAAGCGCCAGAAAGGTTTTTTGGTGAATGTGGCCAGCACCGTTCAGGCGGGCAGCTCAAATTCCGCCATCAAAAACTATATCCAAACGCAATATAACAATCCGGAAACCAGGCCGGACTACATCATTCTTTTGGGCGACACCGGCGGCAGCTATGCCATTCCCGCTTGGAACGAATCCTACAGCGGCTACAGCGGCATCGGAGATTATCCCTACACGCATCTTGCCGGAAGCGACCTCCTGGGCGATGTGTTCATAGGTCGCATTTCCGCTGAAAACCTTTCCCAGCTCATCACCCTTTTCCAGAAAATCTACATCTACGAAAAGAACGTGAACAATAATCCCCCTGCGGCAGCCTGGCTGAACCGCATCCTTCTGGTTGGCGACATTGCCCACGGTTCAGGTATTTCGACCATCTATAATTGTAAATATGTCCGTGAAATCAGCCAAAAGGCAAACCCGGACTATGAATACATTGAAAACTACAGCAGCGGTTTTTCCAACACCATGAACACCGGCATCAACCAGGGTGTGGCATTTTTCAACTACCGCGGCTGGCTGGGCATGAGCGGCTGGAGCCCCAGCAATGCGCTTTCAAACGGTCCCAGGATGCCCCATTCCGTGACGCTGACCTGCAGCACGGGAGATTATGGATCCACCAGCACTACGGAAAACTTCATCCGCCTGGGAACGGAGGCTGAACCCAAAGGCGCCATCACAGCCATCGGAATGGCGACCACCGGCACCCACACAATGCTGAACAACGCTTTGGCAACAGGCATTTTCAATGGCATTTTTCAGCATGGGATGAGAGACATGGGTCAGGCGCTCCTGAACGGACGCATCCATCTTTCAAACCTTTACGGTCAAAGCAATTCAAGCCAATCCAACAGCTCTGCACACTGGTGCAACCTGATGGGGGACCCCACCGTGGAAGCCTTTGTGGGCATCCCGGGAAGCCTTGTGATCGAGGCGCCAACAAACATTCCAAGCCAGACCCCGTTGGTGGACATCCTGGTTACAGATCCAGACCAAAACCCTCTGGAAAATATCTGCGTAACTCTTTACAGCCCCGGCTATGCAGATGTGGTGGCAACCGGATTCACCAATTCCAGCGGCATGGTGGTTCTGAATGTGCCAAACTTTGTGACTTCAAACCTGGTGGTGACCGCCTCCGCTCAAAACTACAAACCCGCTCAAAAGACCATCGATATCGATTCCACAGGTTCGCTGGTATTTTCATCCAAAACCACGCTGGACAATGGAACCCAGGGTTCCAGCGGAAACAGCGACGGCTTCATCAACGCCGGAGAAACCATCGCCCTGTTTGTGGAGCTTTACAACAGCAGCGCTGAAAGCATTCAAGGCATCAGCGCCCAGCTTGGCACGAACGATCCCATGCTGACCCTGATCCAGGCGCAAAGCAGCTACGATGATTTTCTCCCCAGTGTTGCCGGGATAAACCAAACCCCCTTCCTGATCCAGTTTGGCAACAATATTTCCGCCTTCCACGACAGCCGATTCAGTCTGGATCTGACGGACTCCGAAGGCAATGTGAGAAATGTAATTTTCCACCTGGGAGCCTTCAACGCCAACCTGAATGTGGCAAACTACACGGTGAGCGCAGGCGGCGACAATGTCCTGGATCCCGGCGAAACCGGAAGCCTGAACATCACTGTGAACAACAGCTCGGTTTTTGGCGCTTTTGAGCTGTATGGCGAATTGACCACTTTGAATGACCTGCTGGTGGTAAACCAGCCCATTTCCTGGATCGGTTCGATCAGCGCCGGCACCAGTTCCTCCTTCACGGAAGGGTTTGAGATATTTGCCCGGCCTTTGCTGATCCCCGGCATGACCATTCCCTTGAAGCTGAGACTCTATAACGATCAAGGCTTTGAGCAAATCTGCCACTTTTCCATCACCATTGGCAAGGTGAGCCAGAATACACCGCTGGGACCGGATGAATACGGATATCTGATTTATGATGTTTCCGACACGGCTTTTCCAGACTGCCCCACCTACGAATGGATCGAAATTGTGCCAAACCTGGGTGGCGGCGGCAGCCTGATCCCGGGCTTCAACGATGCCGGTTCCAGTAGTTCGGAAGGTGACACAGACAATAGTACGGTGCTGAAAACTGTGGAATTGCCTTTCAATTTCAGGTTTTACGGCGAGGACTATGAACGCATCACGGTTTGCTCGAACGGATTCATCGCCATGGGGATCACTGAAGACGGCGATTTCCGCAATACAAGCATGCCGGGAGTTGGGGGACCTTCGCCCATGATCGCACCCTTCTGGGACGATCTCATCATTCCTTCGGGAGCGGGGATTTACCAATATCACGATGTGGAAAACCACCTTTTCATCATCCAGTGGCACAATCTGAAAAACGGCTACAACCGCACATCTGAAGAGACCTTTCAGGTGATTTTTTACGACCCGATGTTCTACCCCACCGGCTTGGATGATGGGATGATCAAAATCCAATATAAGGCTTTCAACAACGTGGACATTGGCGGCAGCGGATACAGTCCCAGGCACGGTCAATATGCCACAGTGGGCATTCGCGACCACACCGGCACCCGCGGTTTGCAATACACTTACAACAACCAATATCCACCTGCGGCACAGCCACTTGGAAACCAAAAGGCGCTGTTGATCACCACCACCCCTGTTCTTTTCCAGCACCCCCATCTGGTTGTGGATGAAATCATCATCGACGACGAAAATGGTAATTCCTGGCTGGAGCCGGGTGAAAGCGCGCTTCTGGGCATCAAGCTGAACAACCTCGGTTTGGACGAAGCCTCCTCGGTTCAAATCAATATTTCCACTTCCAGCCCGCATCTGAGCATCGAAAATCCGCAAAGCGATTATCCAAATATCCCCGGCAGCGGTTCCGGAGTAAACTACACTCCCATCAGGGTTTTGGTTTCCAGCAACTGCCCCGGAGATGCCAGCATCTCGCTTGAATTGAGCGTAAGCGCGGCAAACAATTCCTGGGTTTATCCTTACAGCATTATTGTAAAAAAACCCGTGATCCAGATGAGCGGGATTTTTATCAATGACTCAACCGGCAATGGCAACGGCATGGCAGACCCCGATGAAACCTTCACTTTGGTGGTTAACTACAGCAACCATGGCAATGTGGAGGCGCTGAACCTCACCAGCAACATCACCTGCCTCAGTGAACACGTGAGCATTGTCAACCCGCAGCAACTCATTCCTTTCATTCCCGCCGGTAATACAGCCCAGGCGGCTTATACAGTCAGCCTTTCGCCGAACGTAATCGTTGGAAATAACCTCACCTTCTATCTCACCTACCTGGGTGACGGGGTGACTGCCCAAAACGAAAGCATCCTGTTAAACGTTGGAACCACAGGTATGTATGAAGACTTTGAGCTCAACGATGGCGGATTCACGGCACAGCCTTCCAACAATGGCTGGCAATGGGGCGCAGACAACACCGTCGGAGCGCACAGCGGCACAAAAGTTTGGGGAACCCAGATCAATCAACAGTATTCCAGCAATGCAAACTGGACGCTCACCTCGCCGCCTGTCTTTATCGGCGACAACTTTGTGCTGGAATTTTACCACTGGTATCAAACCGAAAGCAATTACGACGGCGGGAACGTTAAAGCTTCCACCAATGAAGGCCAAACCTGGACCACGCTCACCCCGGAAGGCGGCTACCCAACCAGTAACATATCAGCTCTGTCCGGACCCGGCTATTCGGGCAGTTCCGGCGGCTGGACCTTGGCAAGATTTCCTTTGTCCCAATACAACAACCAAAACGTCCGCTTCCGTTGGAGCTTTGCTTCGGACTATTCCACAAACTCGGAAGGCTGGTTCATCGATGATGTTCAAACCACAGGCTTCATCCCCTTTGCGGGAAAAGCCAGCGGCACAATTGAAACCTCCAAACCCGAGGAAGATTTTTCCCAGACCGCCGTTTTCAACGACGGTGACATCATCTGCTATCCAGACTCCGAAGGCTATTATGAATTTTTCCTGCCCACCGGGGAACATAAAATCACTGCCACCGGTCCCGGCTATCTGGAGCAAAGCGTGCAGCCCATTGCGCTGAACCTGCAAAATCCCAGCGCGGAACTGGACTTTTTCCTCCATTGGTTCCAGCCTGTGGAAGATCTGCAGTTTTCCGTGGAGGAGGATCTGCTCACCCTGAATTGGCAGCCTCCGCAGGATGGCGTTGTTTCCTACAAGATCATCCGTAAACTGAATTCCGGAAAGTATGAACAGATCGCCCAAACGCAGGAAGCGCAATATCTGGAAACGCTTTTTGTGGAAGGGGACTACCGCTATCAGGTGGTGGCTTGCTATGAAAACGGTGAAAGTGTGGAAAGCGAGCCTGTCTCTTTTGCCTATCCCTATGTGAGTCAGGACGATCCGCAAACTCCGCCGCTGGTATCAAGGCTCCATCAAAACTATCCCAACCCCTTCAACCCAAGCACCACCATCGCTTTCGACCTTGCACTGCCTGCAAATGTGGAACTGTGCATCTACAACGTCAAAGGTCAGTTGGTGCGTGAACTCAGCCGGGGCAGCCTGCCTGCTGGCAATCACAACGTGGTTTGGGATGGACGTGACCTGAATGGAAAAGCTGCCGCTTCCGGCATCTATTTCATCCGCCTGCAATCGCCAGTTTTGAACTCCACCCGCAAGGCGGTGCTGCTGAAGTAAGATTCCTTAAACCAATAAGTTACAGCCCAATTGTGGTCAAGCTTCCCAGCCTGATTTGCAATTGGGCTTTTTTGTGTCCGGGTCCAGCTATTTTGGATGGGTCAACCTTCTTTGGAGGCCTCAATCAAGTGACCATCAAGTCTTAATCAAGCGTTAATTATTAAGACTTGATTATGGCTTGATCAAGAAGTGATTAACGCTCTGAGTCAAGGACGCGGAATGCAGGCTCGTCCTCAAGAGATTGATAAAGACAGAATGAAGTTAAGGTCGGAACACAAAGAATGCCTGCTCAAGGGAATTTGCCTTCTATGGCAGCAAATGAGCCTTATTGACGGACCTGGGTTTGTGACAACGATCAGTAGTCGTATTTGTTTATAACCGCCTGTTCCAGTTTCTGATTCAGCCAGGATTCAAACCAATTGGGGTCGAGGTTTTCCCGGAAAACAGCCTGGATTTTTTCTTCATCCACAGTCATGGATTTATCCTGGCTGACGCTCACCACGCTGGGCATCCAAACCTTGCCTTCCCAGATGAAGGCTTTTTGGGACTGTTTTTTCAGGTGTGGCTTCAGAATCGAATAGGCGATGCGAGGCGTGTTTTTGCCAAAATCGCGGGAGTCGGCGCCAAAGTTTTTGATGCTGAGTTGGGTGGCTCCGGCAGGAGCAGGGCTGTATCCATTCAAAACTGCTTCGGAAATCTGCAATGCCATGTTTTCACGTTTTTCTGTCATCAGGCGGGTTCGGATCTCGTTTTCAACCTCTGTCAGGCTGCGAAACTCGTTCAGCGTGGCTTCAATCAGTTCCACCACCACCCATTTGCGGGTAACAGCCGAATAGATCGGCTCAAAGATATGCCCCGGTATTCTGCCGGGCAGGTCATTTTGGATAGCTTGCACGATCAGGGGATCCGGATGCCAAAGCTGTTCGGGCGTGATGCGCTGGGTTTTTTCGCGGATTAGGGAAAGCTCTTCGCAGGCCACCGCCATTCCCTGTTCACGGGCAAGGCGCACAGCGATTTCAGCCTGGGGGCGGGTTCTGTCGATGCTGCTCTGCGCAGGGATGAACGGCACAAAAAGGTGTGTGAAGCTGCTCATGCTCTTGGTTCGTTTTTCAAGCTGAATCAGGCTGTATCCATCCTGCGTTTCCTGCGGTTTACTCCAGCTTCCTTCCTCCAGATTGCTCAAAAGGGCATAGAGTTCGGGGTCCAGATCACCATTTTTCACAAAACCGGAGTTTTGTACCAACACGTGGGCTGCAAAGGGATTATCTTTCTGCAAAAGAATCTCCAAAGGTTTGCCCACACTGAGATCGAGATAAAGGGAATCCGCATAGTCGCGGGTTTGGGCAATATCGGTGCGGGTGGGCAAAACCTCGATGGAGGCAAAGGAAAGGCTGATAAAGGGATCGAGACGATATTCACTCAGATGACGCTGATATTGGGCGCCAACTTCCTCGTCCGTGATGCGGGGCTGGATCAGCTCCAGTGGCAGCACGGTAAATTCCACATCCGCCCGGCTTTGGATGATGCTGCGGATCAGCTTTCTTTCGGCTGCTGTCAAAAGTTCGTTTTTGATCAGTTCATCCTGCAGTTTGAGGATGGGAAGCCTCATTTCCAGATATTCCTGACGCAGATAGCCCAGGTTTTCCGGAGTATCATAGAGCAGGGATTGATTGTAGAGCAGAGGGTCAAAGGCTCCGTCAACCGTGAATCTGGGTGAGTTTTGAATGAAGCCGGGGATATTGTTTTGCAAATGTTCCAAGACTTCCGCGGGGCTCACCTTGACGTTATATTTTTGAAAATACTGCTGAAGGATGGTCACGCGCGCCAGGTTCAGCCAGGTTTCGCGTTTGATCAGTTCCCGCTCTTCCCGCGAAGGGGCGCGGTTTTGCAAAACCTGAAAGTTTTCATAGTGACGACGGTGAGATTCGTTGAAAGCGTTGCGCGAGATGGGCTGACCGTTGATACGTCCAGCCAGGTCGGCTTGGTTTACGGCACAGGCGGTCAGAAAAAGAGCCGCCACGGCCAAGAGCAGAAGTATAAAATGGCGTGTTTTCATAGTTTGTCCTGAAGTTCCTTCAGTTTATTCCAGGCTTCGATGGGCGTGATCGCATCCAGTTCGAGGTCTTTGATTTCTTCGATGATGGGGGAGACCTCATCGGCTTTTTCCGCCAAAACCTCGAAAAGTTCCATTTGCGGCTGTGTTTTGTTCAGTTTACGGCGGATGGAGGCGGTCAGCCCCTGAGGTGAAAGTTCATGATCTTCCAGATTGCGCAGGATTTCGCGCGCACGCCGCACCACCCGGTCTGGAATGCCAGCCAGCCGAGCCACCTGGATGCCGTAGCTTTGGTCGGCTCCGCCGCGTTCAATCTTGCGCAAAAAGATCATCTCGTCGTTGTATTCCTTCACCAAAACGTTGTAGTTGCGGATGTCCGGATAGATGTTTTCCAGTTCCGTGAGTTCGTGGTAGTGAGTGGCAAAAAGGGTGAGGGTGCGTTTGTATTTTTGGATGTATTCGATGATGGACCAAGCCAGGCTGAGTCCGTCGAAGGTGGAGGTTCCGCGTCCGATTTCGTCTAAAAGTATCAATGAATCCGCTGTGGCGGTGTGCAAGATATTCGCCGTTTCAATCATTTCCACCAAAAAGGTGCTTTGCCCCTGGGCAAGGTTGTCAGAAGCGCCCACGCGGGTGAACACACGGTCAAATATCGGCATCACCAGCTTTTTCGCCGGAACGTAGCTGCCAATCTGAGCCATGATGGCAAGCAGCCCCACCTGACGCAGATAGGTGGATTTTCCCGCCATATTCGGTCCGGTGATGAGGGCGATCGTGGTTTCAGGATAGTCCAGTTGTGTATCGTTGGGGATGAATTCTTGGTCTTCAATCAGCTTTTCAATCACGGGATGGCGCCCGTCTTCAATCGTCAAACTGCGCTGTTGGGTAAACTGCGGACGGCTGTAGTTGTTTTGCCAAGCCAGCCACGCCAGGCTGCTTTGAACGTCGATCAAGGCTATGGTTTCGCCCAGCTTTTGAAGGTCGTCCAAACGCGATGCCACCTGGCTGCGGAAGTTTCTAAACAGCTCATATTCCAAGCTTTTGTTCTTTTCCTCGGAACTGAGGACCTTGGCCTCAAATTCCTTCAGCCGCGGTGAGATATAGCGCTGTGAGTTCACCAAGGTTTGCTTGGGAACCCAATAGTCCGGAACCTTGGAAACATGGGCGGAGCCAACCTCAAGATAATAGCCGAAAACCCTGTTGTAGCCAACCTTCAGGTTGTTGATCCCCGTCTTTTTGCGTTCATCATCTTCCAGGCGTGCAATCCAAGATTTTCCATCGTGAATCAGTTCCAAAAGCTCGTCAAGGTCTTCGTTGTAACCCTTATTAAAAATGCCGCCATCGCTGATGGTTACAGGCGGACTCTCGCGAATGGCGTCCCCAATTGTTTGAGCCAGATCCTCAAAACCGCTCAGAGCCGACTCCAAGGCTTGGATCAAAGGCTCGTTGAACGCAGTCAGTCTCTGGCGAAGTTCGTCCAAAATCAGCAGATAGGAACGCAGCGCCATCATTTCGCGGGGGTTGATCCGCAGCGAACCCAGGCGCGAAACCAATCTCGAAATATCGCCAATTTCCCTCAGGCTGGAGCGCACATCCTTCAGATAGGCAGTGTTTGAAAGAAAGGCTTGGATCAGGTCCTGACGTTGGTTGATTTGCTCGGGATCCAAGAGCGGATGCAGCAGCCAGTTTTGCATAAGCCGGGTTCCCATTGGAGTTTGGGTTTGATCCAAAACGGAAAGCAGGCTGCCGTGGCGGTCACCATAGCGGATGGAGCGCACCAGTTCCAGATTTCGCCGGCTGATCTCATCCAGTTGCATGTAGCTGCTCAAGGAATAGAAGCGCAGGCTGCTGATGTGGGAAAGCGGAACCTGATACAGGGTTTGAACGTAGGCCAGAGCCGCTCCAGCCGCTGTGGCCCCCAGTTTTTTGCCGTGGGCGTCAAACGCCTCCAGCGAATGCACTTGAAAGTGTTTCTTCAGCACGGAAGCCGCCTCCGAAGGGCGGAACTGCCAGCTGTCAAAGATGCTGAGCGTGGGCTTGTATTCCAGTTTCAGGCTTTTGAGAAAAGCCTCGGAATCGCTTCCATTTACGATGATTTCTGTCGGTCTCAGCCGTAAAAGTTCGTTGTTGAGTTCTTCGGTCTTCAGTTCGGTGAAAATGAATTCCCCGGTGGAAAGCTCCAGACTTGCCAAGCCCGCCTTTTGTTTTTCGTCCTCATAATAAACCGCGCTCAAAAAGTTGCTCGCACTTCCCCCGATCAGGGAATGATCCAAAACCGTGCCAGGTGTGATGATCTCCACCACATCGCGCTTCACCAGTCCCACAGCTTTTTTGGGATCCTCGGTCTGCTCACAGATGGCAACTTTCATGCCCGCCTTGATCAATTTATCCAGATAGGCGTCCAGCGCATGATGGGGAAAACCCGCCAGGGGAACGGGGTTTTCGCTGCTTTTATCCCTTGAGGTGAGGGTGATGTTCAAGACCTTGGCAGCAGTGTGGGCATCCTCAAAAAAGGTTTCATAAAAATCCCCGATGCGAAACAGCAAAAGCTTGTCCGGATGGAGGTCCTTCAGCTCCTGATACTGCTGGAGCATGGGGGTCAGTTTGGCTGGCGCGGTGGGCTTCATCCGGGTTTTTTAATAGCGTGTGGTGAAACTGTCTATGGAATTTTTGATCAGGATTTGGCGCACTGCTTCCGTTTCACTTGAGTTCAGATATGGTCCGCAGAACACCACCCAGGGGATGCTTTTATTTGCTTTGTCTTCAAAATAGTATGCATTCAGATTCAGTGCCCGCATCTCGCTGGTGCGTGCCCTGGCGTTTGCTTCCGTGCTGAAGCGTCCGGCTTGGATATAGTTTGAGCCGCTGGGTCGGGTCTCAGCGCGAAACGGTTCCTTGCTCAAGTCCAGTGCCGGCATTTGAGGCGGAGGGGGAGGCTCCAGCGGCAGATCCGGAATGTCCAGTGCGGTATAGGGATACAAAAAGGAAAGGTCGATGCTGGATCCGCGTGCATCCTTCAGTTCGAAAAGCAGGTCTTCCAATTCATACGCCAGTTGGGAGTCCTCATTCAGCAGAAAGCCCTGTTTATAGTTTTCATAGGCTTTGCTCCAGTTTCCGCCCAGGTGGTGCAGCCGCCCCAAAAGGTAGTGATAATACTGTTTGCTGCGCGGAAGGCCGTGAATGGCGCGCAGATCTTCCAAAGCCTGGATCCCATCTGCATATTTCCTCTGGTTCTGCCTGGCTGTGGCGATCAGATAATAGGTGTCCTCCACATATTTTCCGCCGGGTTGGCGGCGCAGATATTCTTTGGCTCGGTTCACCGCTTCTTCGTGTCTATCCAGGGCTTGAGAGCAATATGCCAGCCAATAGTGGCGCTCGACGAGTTCGAAGTTGTTGATTTCGTTCAGTTGTTTTTCCGCATCGGCATATTTGCGTTCAAAAATGAGCAGTTTCGCCATTTCGATCAAGCTTTTTTGACCGTAGAGGGTGGATGGATAGCGCTGCATGGTTTGCGTCAGCAGGGTCCGGGTGTCTTTTTGGCTGGTTTGGAGCATGGCGTTCAAATAACTTTGCAAAGCTAGCTCTTCATCGCCTTTGGGCTTGCTGCGCAGAAGCTTGGCAGGCAGTTCTTCCAAGTCACCTTCCCAAAACATGCTTTCCAGGGCTTTCATTTCCTTGCTGAATTCCACGCCCCACAGGGGCAGAGCAAGCAGGCTCAAAACCATCAAAAGCAGGATGGGGAATGGTTTCAGACGTTTGACTGTAGATGTTATATCAGGCTCAGTTCTGGCGTTGTATCGTTTTTGGGCTGTATAATCCCAATTATCCGTCAAGTGGAATTCGGCATTAGAGGCTGTTTTGTGAGGCATGTCAAGTCCTCCGTTTCAAGTTCAATTGCTCATGGAGTTCAAGAGTTCATCGTTGGTTTTGGTTGCCTGCATCCGCTTGCGCAGGGTTTCGATGCCTTGGATGGGGCTGATGGTCTTCAGATATTTGCGCAGCACATACATGCGGTTGATTTCATTTTGCGTGAGCAGCAGTTCTTCGCGGCGGGTTCCGCTTTTCACCAGATCGATGGCGGGGTAGAGGCGCATATCTGAAATGCTGCGATCCAACACCAATTCCATGTTTCCAGTGCCCTTGAATTCTTCAAAAATCACTTGGTCCATCTTGGAACCGGTATCGATCAGGGCGGTGGCAATGATGGTGAGCGAGCCAGCTTCCTCGGTGTTTCTGGCGGCGCCAAAAAACTTTTTGGGCTTGATGAGGCCGTTGGCGTCGATACCGCCGGAGAGCACTTTTCCGCTGGAGGGGGTGATGTTGTTGTATGCCCTAGCCAGGCGCGTGATGCTGTCCAACACAATCACCACATCCTGGTTCAGCTCGATCATCCTTTTTGCCTTTTCCAAAACCATTTCGCTGACCGCGGTGTGATTCTTTGGAGATTCATCGAAGGTGGAGCTGATCACTTCACGGTTTCCGGGACGCAGGATCTTTTTCATTTCCGTAACTTCTTCGGGGCGTTCATCCACCAGCAGCACGATCAGATACACTTCCGGATGGTTGGTCAGAATGGCGTTTGCCGTGTCCTGCAGCAGGGTGGTCTTTCCCGTGCGGGGAGCCGCCACGATCAAGCCGCGCTGACCCTTGCCGATGGGGGTGAAGAGATTGATCAGACGTGTGGAATAGTTATCGGCGGAAAACTCCAGATTCAGGCGTTCTGTAGGATAGTAGGGCGTAAGCTCGTCCCAGGTGCGCAGATCCTGCATGGCGGTGGGCGCCATATAATTTACAGCATCCACCCTCAACAGGGCATAATATTTTTCCCCTTCCTTGGGCGAACGCACCGGACCGGAAATCATGTGCCCGTTTTTCAAGCCAAAACGCCGCACCTGCGTGAGCGAAACATACACGTCATCACGCCCGGGCAGATAGTTGTTTTGGGCAAAACGCAGGAAGCCGAAGCCGTCATCCATGATCTCCAAACAGCCGGTCACAAAAGCCAGCCCTTCCTGGGCGGCCTGATGTTCCAACAGTCTGAAAACCAGATCCACACCCTTCAACTGGGTGTAGCCGGGGATTTCATATTTTTTTGCCAGCTTGGTGAGCTGGGTTTGAGGAAGTTCAAACAGATTTTCTTCCATGGACATTTTTCCATTCTCCTTGGATTAATTACATTTTGGTTTTGGGCTTTTCACCCAAAAGCATGAGGCTGCTGGCACCAGCACATCCCACATCTTGAATTCTATCCAAAACCCTTTTTCCTTCACGAATAATCTCTTCGTTGTGTTCAAGGGTTTCGGCTTTTTTGAACGCCAGGGCGCAGTTCCGCTTCAGGCTTTCACAGTTGCGTGCGGCCTTGGGATCGTCAACAGGGATATAATAATCCACGCTCTTCAGATTTGCCAGCCCCAAGCTGTTGAAGATGGCAAGGATCTCGCTCCTGCTGTAGGTTTCACGATGGTAGCTTCCGCTTTCACGATCGATGCGGGCAAGCCAGTGGTGCATCATCATATGGGTCTTTTGCGGTTCACTCTGCTGGCCGTCGCAATACATTTCGCTGATCAGCAGCTTTCCGCCGGGCTTCAAAACACGCATCATTTCCGCCAAAGCTTTGTCCAGATTGGCAAGATGGTGCATGGAATTGAGCAGCGTGACCAGATCGAAGCTTGCATCGTCGAAAGCCAGGGCATCCAGATCCATGCGATAGATTTCCACATCGTTTTCGGGAAAGCGCTTCTGGGCATGGTCAACGCTTTTTTCAGAGGCATCCACCCCAATGATCTGGACGTAGCTTTTCAGGTGCTGTTTCAAGGTCTGAATGAAATCACCTCTTCCGGTGGCAGCGTCCAAAACATGGTCGGCTTCAATTTGATTGAGCAGGCTGAGCGCTTCTTTCATAAAGGGGAATCCTCGCTTGATATGGTGATTGGGATGATAGTTTCCTCGCTTGATTCAAAGCCGCTTGAAGCAGCTTTTCAATATACGAGTCCATTTCCTGTGAGCGGCGGTTTTTAGTCAAGCTTTTTTCGTTCAACCCACCATAATATCTGCGAACCCTGAAAATGAGCGAGTCCGATCTTTGACAAGCCGCTATTTCAAGCCTTGACCGAATAAGGAAAGATATAAAGCATGGTATCGATCGATAAGACATATATGGAATATGATAAATGAGGGAGGTTAAAAGCCCTCAAGCCTGCCTTCCCCCTTGGCTCCATCCAATATTCAACCTAAACACATCCCATAAGCCTCCCAATAAAAATTGGGGAGGCTTACAGGGATCATTGCAGTAGTATTATGGCTGGGCTCAAGGGCGAAGGGGAGTGGGAGGAAAGAAATGGCGGCGAAAAACTTTGTTGTCTTTTAGAACACGGATACGATCACATGTAATGCAGTGTGATTTAAGCAAATAGAGAGTAAAAATTAATAAAACACTTTAAGTTGCTTTACCCAAAGCAATCGATTATGCTTGACATGATGGCAAGTGCAGGAAAAGTTCCACAAATCTTTTTAAAACTGTATGAAACAAGGTGAGAAGCAATGATAGAAGTTCAATCATTAGTCAAAGAATTTCCCAAGAAAAACGGCGAGAAATTCAGGGCAGTGGACGAGGTCAGTTTTTCCGCTGCCCACGGTGAGATTGTCTGCCTTTTGGGAGTGAACGGAGCCGGGAAAACCACCACGATGAGGGTGCTTTCCACGGTTTTCAAGCCCAATGGCGGAAGTGCTCGGATCGAGGGCTACGATACCGTTAGCCAGGGAGACATGGTGCGCCGCAACCTGGGCTTTCTTTCCGGCGACACCGGGCTCTATATGCGCCTCACAGCGCGCGAATTCATCACATATTTCGGCAGGCTCTACAGCGTTGAGGATCAGCTCATCAAAACCAGGATGGACGAGATGGCAACGCTTTTGGACATGCACGATTTTTTGGACAAAAAGATGGAATTTCTTTCCAGCGGCATGAAGCAAAAAACTTCCATTGTGCGTTCTATCATCCACGATCCACCAGTGATGATTTTTGACGAGCCCACCGCCGGCTTGGATATTCTCACCGCGCGCAACATCATTTCCTTTGTGCGAAACTGCAGGGAAAATGGAAAATGTGTGCTGTTTTCCACCCACATCATGCGTGAAGCCGAGCGCCTGGCGGACCGCATCGTGATGATTCACAACGGCAGGGTCCTGGCACAGGGCACCCTGCAGGGAATGCGCACCGAAACAGGATTTGAAGACCTTGACGACATTTTTGTGCACTATGTGAAGCAAACTGGAACGGAGCTTGAGAATCATGAATTTTAAGAAAGCGATCATCGTATTCCGCAAAGAAATCCTGGAGATGCTGCGCGACAAGCGTACGCTTTTTGCCACCATCGTTTTGCCCGTGATCCTATATCCGCTGATTTTCATCGGCACCAGCAGCATCATGAGCCGCCAGGCAGACATCATCGAAAAACGCGGCGCCACCATCGCACTTTTGGACAGCCTTTCCCACGAAAGTCCCGACGCGAAGGAGCTGTATGAAACTGTGCTGCAAACCCTCAGTGAAACGCCGTATGTGACCACTCTGGAGGATCCGCCGCATCTGGAAATGCTGTATGAAGAAAAAGAGATCCTGGCGGTGGTGAGCATTTCGGACACGCTTTCCGCAGCGGGAGTCACCAGCTACAGGGCAGATGTGCGTTTCGATGCCTCGGGGGATCAGGGACGCATGCTTTTTGAAAAACTGCAGAAAAGCCTGGGTCAGGTGAATTCCATAATACTTGCCAAACGCCTCAGCGAAAAGGGGTTGGAAGAAGAATACATCCATCCGCTCACGGTGAGGCAATTTGACAGCTCCTCCACGGAAAAAAAGATGGGCAGCATTTTGGGCATGCTTTTGCCCTACATGATGATCTTGATGCTGATCACCGGTGCGGCGGTGGTTGCGGCAGACCTTGTGGCGGGTGAAAAAGAGCGCCACACCCTGGAAACGCTGTTGGTTTCATCTGCAACACGTAGCGAAATCGTTTTGGGAAAATATCTCACCGTGTTTTGCATGGCGATGATAAATGTGGTCATAAACTTGATCAGCATCAGCTTTTCCGTGCGCTATCTGCTTTCCCAGATGGGCATGGCGGATCAGGGACTGCACTTGCCCATCAAGTCGTTCATCATCCTGCTTTTTGCGATGGTGCCGATGGCAACTCTGTTTTCGGCGTTGCTGCTTTCCATTTCCACCTTTTCGAGGAACATGAAGGAAGCGCGCACCTACGAACAGCCCATCATGATGGTTTCCATGCTGATGGGCATGGCGAGCTTCATTCCGTCCATGCAAATCAGCAATCTGCTGTCGCTGATACCCGTGATCAACATCTCCCTGCTTTTCAAAGCCATCCTGATTGGCGAATGGGAGCTTTCGCATCTTTTGATCACGATCGGCAGCACATTGGTCCTGGACATTCTGGCAATCTGGCTCACGGTGAAGCTTTTCCACACCGAGGCGGTGCTGTTCAGAACCGAAGACGACGGCAGCAGCCTGAAATCCCAGCGCAAAAGCAAGAGCGGGTTTTTCAACACCTTCAACGGTGCGGTCTATTTTTCCCTGGCTCTGGTGGCGCTGTATTATCTGGGCACGAAATGGCAGATGGCGGACCTGGTCAATGGCTTGATCAAAACGCAGATGTATATCATTGTGCTGCCTGTGTTTGTGATCTTGGCGTTCTTGAAAGTCAAGGGTTCGGAAGCCCGGAAGCTTTTGAGAGTAAAAGCGCCCAAGCCCAAGGAATTGCTTTTGGTGCCCTTGATCGCGGTGTCGGCGGCGGTGACGGTTTCCATTGTTGCCCAGCTTATCAACCAGGTCTTTCCTTTTCCGCAGGATTATCTGGAAGGACTTGGGAAACTTTTCAACCTGGATGTGCCCATCTGGCAGATGTTTCTGGTGATTGCAGTGATGCCCGGAATCTGCGAGGAACTGATGTTTCGCGGTTTCCTGATCCGCTTTTTTGAAAAGGGAAAGTTTTGGCAACCGGTGATCATCAGCGCTTTGCTGTTCGCGCTTTTCCACCTTGACCCTTTCCGTTTTATACCGGTTTTGATCTTGGGAATCCTGCTGGGTTATCTCAGCTCACGCTCGGGAAGTATCATCAATTCAATGCTTTCCCACACCATCAACAACTCTCTTGCACTCTTTATCGGGCTTTTTGCCGAAAAGAGCTGGATGAAATTCATCGTTGTGGATGCTGAAAACCTGCGCTATTGGGTGATTGCGCCCGCGTTGGTGATTTTGGCGCTGTCGCTTTGGGCTTTTCACCGGGTCACGCGCGAAAATCAAGCCAGCCTGGTGTTTGAAAAGCAGGCGGGGAGTTCCCAGGAAGAATAGGCTGCTGAAAAAACGCCGCTGGGCTTAGGATTCCTGCAACTTATGCAGGGCGTCTTCCAGGTTCATCGAGCCCAAGTCGCCAACGGTGTGCTGGCGCAGCGAGAGCGCTTGTGCTTCCTCTTCCTTTTTGCCGACGATCGCCATGAAGGGGATCTTTTTCATCTCGGCATCGCGGATTTTGTAGCCAATCTTTTCGTTGCGGGTGTCCACTTCGCAGCGCAGGCCTTTCAGGCGAAATTCCTCTTCCAGCTTGCGTGCGTAGTCCAACTGCTGTTCAGTGATGGGCAAAATCATGAGCTGGATAGGCGCCAGCCACAGGGGCAGGTTTCCGCCGTGATATTCCAGGAGCGTGGCAAAAAAGCGTTCCACGGAACCCAGGATGGCACGGTGAACCATGAACGGACGGTGTTGAGCGTTGTCGGCACCGATGTAGCTCATGTTGAAGCGGGTGGGTTCGTTGAAGTCGAACTGGATAGTGCTGCATTGCCAGGCGCGACCCAGGGCGTCCTTGATCTTGATGTCGATCTTGGGGCCGTAGAAAGCGCCCCCGCCTTCGTCAACTTCATAGTCTATGCCGATTTTTTCCAGGGAACTGCGCAGGCTCTGGGTGGCGGTTTCCCAATCCTCGGGTTCGCCCACAGCTTCTTCGGGACGGGTGCTCAGATAGACCAGGAATTCCTGGAAACCAAAGTGTTTGAGCATATCCATCGACAGCACGATCAGTTTTTCCACTTCATCATTCAACTGTTCGGGAGTGCAAATGATGTGGGCGTCGTCCTGGGTGAAGCCGCGCACGCGCATCAGGCCGTGCAAAACTCCGGAACGTTCATAGCGGTAAACGGTTCCAAGCTCTGCCAGACGGATGGGCAATTCGCGATAGCTGTGCAGGTTTGAATTGTAGATTGCGATGTGGAAGGGGCAGTTCATCGGTTTGATGTAGTAATCCTGACCTTCCACATCCATGGCGGCATACATGTTTTCCTTGTAAAAACCAAGGTGACCGCTGGTTTCCCAAAGCTGGGCGCGTCCCACATGGGGCGTGTAAACCAGTTTGTAGCCTCGGCGCAGATGCTCTTCACGCCAATAGTTTTCAATCAGATGGCGGATCATGGCGCCGTTTGGATGCCACAAAACCAAGCCGGGTCCGATGTCTTCATTGATGGAGAAAAGATCCAGGTCCTTGCCCAGCTTGCGATGGTCGCGCAGAGCGGCTTGACGCAGAAATTCCATGTATTGATCCAGTTCCTTGGCGGTGGGAAAACTGATGCCATAGATACGCTGGAGCATTTTGTTCTTTTCATCGCCACGCCAGTAGGCACCGGAACTTTTGAGCAGTTTGACCGCCTTGATTTTTCCAGTGTGGGGGATGTGCGGACCGCGGCAAAGATCGATGAAATCGCCCTGGGTGTAGGTGCTGATGGTGTCTTCATCCGGAATCTCGTTCAAAATCTCGATCTTATAGTCTTCGTTTTGCGCTTTGAAAATTTCGATGGCTTCAGCTTTGGAAAGCTCTTTGCGAGAATAGGGCAGGGCTTCCTTGCTCAGCTGCACCATGCGGTCTTCGATCTGCTGAAGCTCTTCTTCTGTGAAGGGTTTGTCGCGGTCGAAGTCGTAATAAAAACCCTGTTCGATGGCGGGCCCGATGGTCACCTTCACATCCGGGAAAAGCTGTTTCACCGCCTGCGCCATGAGGTGGGCGGTGCTGTGCCAATAGATGTCTTTTCCGGTTTCGGTTTTGAAGGTGTGCAAAATCAGATTGGCATCGTGGTCGATAATCTGGTTCAGGTCGATGAGTTTGCCATCCAGTTCCGCCGCCACAGAGGCGTCTGCCAGCCTGGGGCTGATGTCTTGGGCAACTTGCTGTGCGCTTACGGGTTGGGCATATTCTTTGATCGAGCCGTCGGGCAAAGTGATCTTTATGGACATGGTTTCTCCAAATTAAATTTAAGTTGAATTGCCAAAGCAGTTTTAAGGCGTGATTTTGTCAAGTCCGGCGTTCGCTGCGGAGCATGCGCAGGGCATTGAAGATCACCAAAAGCGTGACGCCAACGTCTGCGATCACGGCTTCCCACAGTCCGGAAATGCCGCTGACGCCCAAAACCATCACCAGGGCCTTCACCCCCAGCGCAAAGGAAATGTTTTGCAGCACCAAAATGCCGGTTTTGCGCGAAAGCTGGAAAGCTGCGGCAAGCTGTTCCGGTTTGTCGTTCAACAGCACAATGCCGGCGGTTTCCACGGAGGATTGGTTGCCGATTCCACCCATGGCGATTCCGGCGTCGGCTCTTGCCAAAGCGGGTGCATCGTTCATGCCGTCGCCCACGAAGGCGGTTTTTCCAGGGTGCTTTGCCATGATTTGTTCCAGGCTGTCCAGCTTTTGGGAGGGCAGCAGTTCGGCTTGCACTTCGTCCATGCCGGTTTCTAGCCCAACCTGTTGGGCTTTGGCGCTGCGATCGCCGGAAAGCATGACCATCTGGCGAACACCTTGTTTTCTAAGCTGGGCGAGGGCTTCCTGGATGCCGGGTTTGATGGCGTCGGAAAAAGTGAGGCAACCCAGATAGAGGTCGTTTTTGGCGGCGTGCACGGTGCTGTGGACTCCGGAATCGATCAGTCCCACAAAGCCGTGTTCGCTCAAAAAGTCTGCCGAGCCGGCAATCAGCCTGTCCGTGCCATATTGCAGCAGGACGCCCTTGCCCGGATATTCGGAATAGGCGTTCACTTTTTGCGGGTCGTAGTCACCCTCATAGGCATTTTGGATGGCTCGGGCAAAGGGGTGGGAGGAATTGTGTTCGCAAAGCCAGATTGTGTGGAGCAGTTCCACGGGTTCGGCGTCGTCTTCCACCAATACTTTTTCCACTTTCAATTCGCCGGTGGTGAGGGTGCCGGTTTTGTCGAAAACCACGGTTTTCACTTGACGTAACACATCCAGATATTCGCTGCCCTTGAAAATGATGCCTTTTTTGGCTCCCACGCCGATGCCGATGTAGTAGGAAAGCGGAATCGAGATCACCAACGCGCAGGGGCAGGATACGATCAGGAAAACCAGGGAACGGTGGAACCAGTTTGCGGCGGAATGCCCCAGCAGGGTGGGGATGAGAAAAACCAGAAAGGCGACGGCAACCACGGCGGGTGTGTAAACCCGGGCAAAGCGCGTGATGAATTTTTCCTGCTGCGACTTGCGGGAGCCGGCGTT
The DNA here is from genome assembly GCA_012728875.1 of Candidatus Cloacimonadota bacterium. GTDB lineage: Bacteria > Cloacimonadota > Cloacimonadia > Cloacimonadales > Cloacimonadaceae > Syntrophosphaera. Next base: position 71,476 of record JAAYEF010000029.1, on the reverse strand, counting down.
GTCGATCAGATCCAGGATGCGGTTTACCGTGCTTTCCGCCTCGGTGGAACCCACCTTCATTTCCAAAAGGCCGCTGTGGTTCAAAAAGCCGGCAAAGATTTTGGCACCGGGACCCACAAAGAGCGGTTCCGCCTCACCGGTGAGGGTGGAACTGTCCACAGAGCTTTCGCCCTTGACCACTTCGCCATCCAGGGGAACCCTTTCGCCGGGGCGGATCTGGATGATGGAACCGATGGGCACGCTGTCCAGCGCCACATCCTCGATTCCGGAATCCGTGAGCAAATGTGCCTTGTCCGGCTTCAGAGAAAGCATGCCGCGGATCAGGTTGCGGGAATGCTCCACAGCGCGGTGTTCCAGCCATTGACCAAGTTCATACAGGATCATCACTGCGGCTGCTTCGGCATATTCGCCCAAAACCACGGCGCCGATGGTGGCAATTGCCATCAAAAGATGTTCGGAAAACATCTGGCGCGAAAACAGCGATTTTCCCGCTTTGATGAGCACGCGGTAGCCCGCCAGCAGCCAGGCTGCAACGCCGAACCACGGCACCAGAATCTCGGGCAGGAAAAAGGTGGCGACGGTGAAGGCAGCGGCAAGCCCCAGGGTGAGCCAGAGCTCAGTGTTTTTATCGTGGGACTGGCTTTCGCCGCCAGCGGTGATGCTCACGCCCGGTTCGATGGCGTCGGCAATGCTGTTCAGCTTTTGCAGAGGTGAATCCACGGTGGAATGATATTGCACGATCAGCTTGCGGTTCACAAAATCCAGGTTTACGTCGTGAACTTCTGGAAGGGCTTTGATTTGCGCCTCGATCTTACTGGCACATCCGGCGCAGCCGAGGTTTTGAATGTCGTATTCGCGAACCGTCATGGCAGTTGTCCCTCGCGGATGTGTGCCAAAGCCACATCAAAAATATGGCGTACATGGTCGTCGTCCAGGGAATAGTGGATCGTGGTGCCTTCGCGGCGGAATTTTACCAAACGCTGCAGCCTGAGGGTTTTTAATTGGTGTGAAACCGCGGATTGCTGCATCCCGACCAAGGCGGCAAGATCCGCCACGCGAAGTTCCTTATGGGAAAGGAACCAAAGTATACGCAGGCGGGTGCTGTCGGCAAAAACGCCGAAGAAATCGCTCAAGATGCCAATTGTGCGCTCATCCGGCAAAGCGGCTTGCAAAGTTTCGGCTTCGTCTTGCGAAAGCCCTTTATATAAATAAGTTGCGTGCATGTGAACCTCATCTATATGAATATATGTTCACATACTGCGGGGATGCGGTTTCTGTCAAGCGAAACTATCCTTTGGCATTCCCCCATTTTTAAAATAGCCTAATTTTTCTTCAAAAAATCGGATGCTTCACCCGCCATAATGAACACCGTAACTAACAGCAGAGTCAACGATAATACCATTTTTTTCATTTTTTCCTCCTATTTCATAATGGTAAATCTCTTGCTTGCCTGTTGCTTTCCCACTTGAGCTTTAACGATATACACTCCTGCGGAAAAGCCCTTTTTCGAAAGTTCCTTGATTTCATGTTTTGTTTGGTCACTTTGGGCTTCATATACCAACTGACCTCTGATATTGTAGATCTTGATGCCCGCAGGCGGGGAGCTGTTGCGGTCTTTGAGCTCAATGGTGAGCTTGCCGCTTGTATCGACAGGATTGGGATAAACACTTAGCTCCAGTTGTTCACCAAAGGGAGGCAGGGTTTCATCCTTGTTGCCAACGAAGTCGCCATTCCCCGCGAAAACAAACAGATAACCCGGGTTGAAGGAATCATGTTCGGGGTCGCTGCCGGGTGCGCCGACAGCCACATCATCATAGCCATCGCCGTTAAAGTCTCCCACCGCCATGCCATAACCAAAACGACTGTAACCTCTATATTTGATCAGGTCAACTTCAGAGTTCATCTTGCTGCCACCGAGCCACACTGCAAATATCCGCTGACCGTAGTTTGCCCCAACGACATCGTCATAACCATCTCCGTTCACATCACCAAATTTTAAGCTTCTGGACCCAATATCGCCAATACAAACCGGTAACAAATTGAGGTCTGGAGGCTGCATGGGCAGGAAGCTGTCTGAGCCAAACCAGATTTTCATCCCCTCAGAATTTCCAAAGCCAAAGAAGTCGTGATAGCCGTCACCATTCAGGTCTCCCAAGGCGCGACTCGATGGGATAAGCCAAGATTGCCACTCAAAGAGTCCAAGGAAGTCTGAAAATTCTCTTTGACTGTTGCCAAAGTAGATGTTTTCGATATAGCGTTGACCAGAACCCGCTACAATGATTGAAAAGTCATGGAAACCATCGTTGTTAATGTCACCAAGTCCGCAGATTTTAAAGCCTACAGGTACAGGATAAACAATGCTAAACACTGTCTGTAATTCGAGTGAACCGCCCCAAATTATGTTAAAAGTACGAGTAAGTATATTAGGCCAATGATAAGATAAACCGATATCGTCAAAACCATCTCCATCGACATCTCCCAATCTGCTCCAGTAATACGAGATACGGCCATCATCTGGAAGCTCAATAATGTAATCCGGATCCTGGAGACCGGCATTTGGCCCGCTGTAAAAAATCAGCAGCTTATAACTTCTTCTGGGAGTCCATTCCACGATGCCCAGATCATCATAGCCGTCGCCGTTCAAATCGCCCAAATTTAATGGTGTATATGCCCGGGTACGTGTTCCATCATCCCAATAATACCCCTCACGGCTCAGGGATGGCTGAGTTGCTGAACAAAAGTCGGGACAGCCAAAATATATATCTACCTTTCCAAGTGCCGGCATAGCCTGACTGTGATTGTAGCCCCAGGCAAAAGACCACACTATCAAATCATCGTAACCGTCATGATTGAAGTCGAGACTGACTAAGGTATGACCAAACGTTGAGCAATGATGCTCTCCTTCAAATTCCGCCATCAGCGGCATGTCGTTCTGACCCCAAAGCGCTGTGGAAACAAAAAAACTCACTGCCAAGAGTAAGAATGCCCGGTTTGAGATAGATAGTGTCATGACTTCACCTCTTAGAAAAGTTGAGTCACAAATATGGGGGTGATCCCAACTCATTATTTCTCAGGTTTCTTGAAGGCTTTTGACATCCCTCGCTAATCATAATCTATAATATGCCGAAACGACTGATTACAATATCCATGCCCTTCATTTTTGTGTCAAGGTTTATTTTCACGATTTTCACGATGATTATTACAACTATGTCAAATCAATTCGTATTTGTGGGTGTAGTCCAAGCGGCTGAGAACCTCATCGGTGCAGCCGCGGGTGAGCGCCAGATAGGACTTTGCGGCAATGGCTTTGAAGTCTTCGGTCAGATAGCCCAGCTTCACCACGATCACATCCGTTTGCAGATAGTCGATCTGCAAAGCCTGGAACATATCCACTGCTGTGAAGCCGATGTGCTTGGAAGTGATGATGAGATAGAATTCAGCGGTTTGGAACAGGATCAGCTCACTGCGGAAGGGACCGAATTCTTCCAGCATTTTTATTGGAATGCCGGTCAGTTCCACAGGCTGGCTGTATTTTGTGTCGTAGTTTCCGCCAACCTTCAAGCATATTTTACGGGTCAAATTGGCTTTGCATTTTGACGCGGCGCTGGGGTCGAAGATGCCAGCCACCAGTATCTTCTTTCCCCGGGTTTTTTCTTTCAGTGGTCCAGAAAGCAGGGAAATGATGCCAGTGTTGTCTCCAGTGGAACCAGCGGTGGGATTATCTCCGGAGTCGGACACAAAAATAGGACGAAGGTTTTCGCGTAAAGCCAGGAGCAGAGCTTCTTCCGAAGGATGGGCAGGCATGGAAAAGTCAAACTTGGATTTGAATTCAATAAACCTGTCTGCAAGCATCTGTGCAGCTTCCTGAGCCTGGCTGTGTTCATTTTTGCTCACCACCAAGGCGGTGACGCCATTTTCCTGAGCATCAGCCCAGGGAAAACCCAAAAGATAGGAGGCGGCAGCGATGCTCTCATCTGCTTCCAAACTGTGCAATTCCGCGATCAAATCCTTCATGGGCGGATGGTCGGTTTCGGATTTTTCGCCTGCGATCAAAGCGGGGATTTTCACCGCCGCCATGCGCAGATCTGCTTGTTCAAAAAGGATTTCCCAAGCCATGCGCGCAGCGTGTTGTCCGGTTTCCCAGGCGTCCAGATGCGGAGCAGTTTTGTAGCCAACCATGGCAGTGGCAAGTTGGAGCATTTTCTGGGTCACGGTGGCATGCATGTCCAGTCCGCAAACGATGGGCAGATCCGGATAACGCGCTTTGATGGCTTCCAAGAGATCCGTCTCAGCCGAGCCGATATGCTGCACACGCATGGAGCCATGCAATGCCAACACAAATATATCCGGCCGAGGCTGATCTTCCAGCAGCTCAAAAAACCTATCCTTCAGTTTCAAATAGAGGGCTTCCTCCACCAAACCGTTGGGAACAGCGCGCGCAAAAACCAGCGGGATGAGCCGGCAATCCTCTTTGTCTCCAAAAAAATCCGCAATCCCTTTGGCTTGAAGGTAGTTGACACCCTGTGTATGGATCTCATCACCTTCAAAAATCAGGAAGTCTTCAGCGCCGGTGATGATGGGGTTGAAGCTGTTGGATTCGTGAAAAAAACCACCGATGGCGATGTGTTTCATGACAGCAGTTGCCTGATTTTTCTGATCTCATCTCCATCAGCCTGGCGCAGGGAGAGTTCCGCATTTCCAAAACCTTTGGGGTCCAAAGTTTGGTTTTTGCTCAGCATGGGGCTGGGTAAAAAGCGGGATGCGGAGAGATGGAATTCCCTGGCACCGGTATCCTTGATCAAGCTGGGCAGGTTTTGCGAATTGATGCCGCTTCCGGGCATGATGATGACCCTGTTGTCCGCCTTTTCGATCAATTCCTTCAACAAAGGAGCGCCTTGGGGCGCCGTGTTTTTTTGTCCGGACGTCAGGATTCTATCCACACCCAGTGAGATCAGATCTTCCAAGGCCTGAAAAGGATCCACGCAAAAGTCAAAAGCACGGTGGAAGGTGACCTGAAGCGGTCTGGCAGCTTCAAGCAGCAGAGCGGTTCTATAGATGTCAACCTTGCCATCCGGGGTTAAGATTCCAAAAACCACACCCTCGGTTTTGGTGTCTTTGGCGAGCCGCAGATCCCGGAGCATCTGTTGAAATTCAAGATCCGAATAGCAAAAATCTCCCATCCGAGGACGAATGAGCACGTGGATGGGAATCTCCAACACACTTTTGGCAGAGGTGATGGCACCCAGAGAGGGGGTTAGCCCGCCCACATCCAAACAAGAACAAAGTTCGATTCTGTCTGCGCCCGCTTCCTGGGCAATCACGGCGGATTCCACTGAATCCACACATATTTCCAGCTTCATGGTTTGCTCCTTTTTTATGTTGATTTGATTGGTTTATATTTTTTGCTAAGCTGCACATTGCATCATTTCTGTCAATGATTTGTTGGCAGCAAAGCTGTCTCTGAACGAAAAAAAGCGGGAATGAGGCCTGCTCATTCCCGCTTGCGGAGAAGTCATGATTCCAATAAATCAGAATCCATCTTCGATCATGTCATCATCGTGATATAGCTGCCCAATGCGGGTGGTCAGGTCCTGAAGGCTGTAGCCAAGCTTTCTTTGCAGCCAAAGGCTGTCCAGCATGGCTTCCACCTGGGGCATGAGTTCATACTTGTTGCCATAATAAATTGCCAAATCCGCATAATCCATCTCATCCGGCCAGGCTAATAGCATCTTTTTCATGTAGCGCGGGAAATATTGGGGGTAGTCTTTCGCCAGGGAGTTCAATGCGTAGCTGTTATAGATGCGAACCGCATCCGGATGAGACATAATATGAGTGTCAATGAAGGCGTCAAGCTCATTCAGCTGTCCCATACCGGCATATTGGTAAACCCAAAACTCAGTGAGGCGCAGATCGCTGTCGATGAACGTTTTCGCCTTTTGGGCATATTGTTCTGCCTTGTCGAATTGTCTGTTTTTGGCAAACCAGATGGCGGCGCGGCTGAAGCCTGAACCATAGTTCATCACAAGGCGCTGCATGTTGTCGTCCTTGAAAACCCTGTCATCGTGGATGGAGCGATATTGATAGACTTTGTCGATGTTTGTGAGCAGGCGTTCGATATCAAGCTGTTCGTCAAATTCACCCTTGCTGCTCACAATGCGGTAAACCATGCCTTCGCTGCGCAGGTGCTCATCAAAGCCAACATTGGTTTCGCAGGTGACGGCAAAATAGATGGGGCGCTTGCCAAAGTTGTCTTGAACGATCTTCAAAGCGGCAAAATCCGAACCGCGCAGAGGATAGAAGGCTCCGGTCATTTCGCTGTTTTGAGCGTTTTCCAGATAGTTTATGGAAAAGCGCTGTTCCCCTGCGGGATCGCCTGCAACAAAATCGACCTTGTCCTGCCACAAATAGGGATGGTAGGAATCAGGACCTTTATCCAAGGAATCGATCTCATCTTCAGTCCAGTCGATCAACACACCTTCGCGGTCCCGCAACTGCCGGATATACCACGCTGTATTCAATAAAGACAGGTTTGCCACGGTGACGTCTTTCCTGATGCCTTTGAGGTGTTTATTCTTATATTCCATGGCACGCTGGATGGCGGCGTCAGATTCAGAGGTGGGATAGATGTCCCGCGCTTTGTGGATATATTCCTTGGCATAGGGGTCTGCCATCGCCTGTGCATACCAGAGGGGGTAGGTGTCGTTGTCTCCATTTGTGAAAATGATGGCGTTTTCCTCCACGGAATTGAGGAAGTTGAGCCCGTAGTCCAAGGCAATGAATTCACGTGAGCGGTCGTGTTCACGATACTGCAGCGCCATATTCAAAACTGGAAGTGCGAGCATCACCGCCACGATTGCCATCTTGATGCTTTTGTTGTTCACCAATCTGGTAACAGCCAAAGCGCCGATGCCAATCCAGATGGTCCACATATTATAGGCAATCACAAAGAAATAGTCCCGGTCGCGCACTTCCTGATCCGAAAGGTTGATCACAAATACCCAGAGCAGGGTCACGCAAAACATGATGGCGAGCAGGTAGGCAAAGCTGTGTTTATTGTTCTTCCAGTGGAACCAAGCGCCAAAGAGACTGATGACAGCCACAAACAGTATGCCCAAAAATGAGATCATGGAGCCGGGCAGCTTGGTGGTTTTTGGCAGACCTTCGGTTCTGAACCATTGCCAGCCAAAATAGCGGAAGAAGTGGTGTCCCATCTGATGTTTAAAGCTGCCGCGTCGTTCAAACATCGAAGTTTGACCATATTGATCGCGCGCTAGATATTTCTGAAAACTTTCCACATTGCTGGGATTGCCAAGATTGATGAACGGCGTGTCCGCAGCACGGATGGGAATGTAGATATGGGCGGAAACTCCGATGATCACAAGCGCCACGCTCAGGAACCAAAGCTTGCGATCAAAGACTTCGCGCAGTTCAATCACCATCAAAACAATGATGCACAGGGCAAAGCCAAGTTTATCCAAAACGTCCAAATTGGCTGCTTTTCCGATGAGTCCAAAAATCCAGTAGCTGAGCACCAGCGCCAAACCGTAGCCCACAAATTTTCCCCAGAATTTGCTTTCTTTTGAGCCTTGATAGAGCAGGGGCCAAACCACGATAAACAATACCGCCGGGGCGATTTGCAGCGCTGATTGGTGCATACTGAAAGCCACGAAAAACAGATAAACAATGAGCAGGAGACCGTTTTGATTATCAAAATCCCGGGATTTATCCACCCAGCGCAGCGTGAGCCAGATGATCAGGTTCACAAAGAAGACAAGTCCGGAATAGACTTCGGCTTCCACAGCATTCATCCAGAAGGTGAAGGAAAAAGCCGTGAGCAGCGATGCCACGATCCCGGCAAACATTGCCTCCCAATCCCGGACGCGCAGCATGCTGACCAGCTGAACTGTGATGAGATAGGTGAACATGGCAGCAAAAGCGCTGAAGAGTCCGGACATAAACGCCGCTATCTGGGCATGGGAAAAGAGTCCGCCAAAGAGGGTGACCAAGGCGCGTCCCAAAATCACATAAAACGGGTTTCCCGGAGGGTGTGGAACACCGAGGATGCTCACGCAGGTGGCATATTCACCCGAATCCCAAAAGGAGGTGCTGCGCGCCTGGGTGAGCAGGTAAATCAGTATCACCACGGCAAAAACAGCCCAGGCAACGATGTTGTTCAGCTTCGGATTTGCCAAAGGCTGGGGACGGAAACGGAAGTCTTCCAGCGGCTTGGGCTTTTCCGGAACCTTATATTCCTTATGCTTGATGACTTCCTGTTTTTGGATTTGTTTTTTGATGTGACGCACATCTGTTTTACGCTTGTTCATAAAAAATTCCCTTTTAGTCTTTCAAGCCAGCCTTGGCATAGCTGGCAATGATCTGTTTTTGAGCCAGGAAAAAGATGATGAGAATGGGCACGATGCTGAATGTGGATGCCGCCATCAACAGTGTGGTTTGAGTGGAGGCTTCCTGATTGAAATAGCTGAGCCCCACCTGCAACACGCGCAATTCCGGGCGGTCGGTCATCACCAGCGGCCACATGAAACTGTTCCAGGAGCCGATCACGGAAAAGACCGCTGCGGTGGCCATCACCCCTTTTGAAAGAGGCAAAACCACGCGGGTGAGCATGCCAAAGGTGCTGCAGCCGTCAATCGAAGCGGCGTCGAAAAGCTCCTGCGGCAGGCTCTTGAAGTGTTGCCTGAAGAGGAAGATGGTGAAGATATTCACACACCAGGGGATGATGAGCGCGTTGTAGGTATCCAGCCAGTTGAATTTGTCCAACATGATGTAGGACGAAATGATATAGATGGGCTCCGGCACCATCATCATGCTCAAAAAGAGGTAGAAGATCAGGTCCTTGCCCTTGAACTCAAGGCGCGCAAAGGCGTAGGCTGCCAAAACCGAACTGATCAAAACCCCGATGAGCGTGATGAAGGAGACGTAGAGCGTATTCGCAAAATAGGTGGCAAAGGGGACTTTTTTGAAGGCCTTCACAAAGTTGTCGAAGTGGAAGCTGGGCTTTTTGCGCACCATTTTCACCTGATCGTCCGGCACTTCCAGATATTCTTCAAAATCTGTGGAGATCTGGCCTTCGCTGTTCAAAACGTGGATCACGGCCTTGCCGTCCTTGCTTTGAACCAAGATCACGCGACGTTCCGTATCCCCATCCTGCCAAACGTGATATTCTTCCTTGGGAATGAAGATGGAATCGTTTTTATTGAATTCACCCTGGGTCATCAGCGACGTGGAAAGCATCCAAATGAAGGGAACCACCATCACGGCGCCGAAGATGATCAGGAAAATGTAAGTAAGTGCGGAGGCGATTGGATTTTTCATCTTCAACTCCCCTTAGTAGTTAACCTTTTTTTCCAGCCGACGCTGCAGCAGGGTGAGTGCCAGAATCACGATGAAAAGAATGATGGCGGCGGCACTGGCATAGCCCATGTCCATTTTGTCGAATCCTTTTTCATAGATGTAATACACAATCAACTTCGTGGTGCCCAGGGGGCCGCCCTTGTCCGTCATCATATAGATTTGGGCAAAGGTTTGAAAGCTGACGATGGTGGTCATCAAAAGCACATAGAAGGTGGTGGGGGAGATCAGCGGCACGGTGATTTTGAAGAACTGGCGCAGCTTTCCGGCTCCATCGATATCGGCAGCCTCATAGTAAACCTTGGAAATGTTTTGCAAGCCAGCCAGGTAGATGATGGTGTTGTAGCCCAGGCTTTTCCAAACCGTCATGATGATGATGGAAAACAGAGCCAGAGAGGGTCCGCCCAGCCAGCCGTCCATCCACTGCGGTGCCGTGATGCCGATGTTTTCCAAAAACAGGGGCAGAATTCCCTTGGGCTCGGCAAGCCAAAGCTGGGGCTTCATTCCCAGCCATTCCAAAAAGGTGTTTGCCAAGCCGGCTTGTTCGGAAAAAATGATTTTCCAAACGATGGACACAGCCACCAGCGAGGTTACGAAAGGCATGAAATAGATGGTGCGGAAAAAGCCTTTGAAGCGCTCCACCTGGTTCAGCAGCTGGGCAAAGATCAGCGGCAGGATGATGCTGGCGGGAACCGCAATCAGCACCAGCCAGAGGGTGTTTCCCATGGACTGCCAAAACTCTTTATCTGCAAAAAGCCTGCTGTAGTGTCCAAAACCGGTAAACTTTCCGATGTTGGTGACCCCAAAATCGAAAAAGCTGATGGCAAAGGACATCAGAATGGGTATGAAGCGAAACAGCAACAACAGCACCAGCGCCGGAAGCAGATAGAGATAGGGCTCGATCTTACGCTTGGTTTTCATTTGGCCGCCTTGATTTATGGTTTGTTAAAGGTTTTTGTAAGCCTCAAATCCGCGGGCGAACACACTCATCGCACGGGCAAGTTCATCTTCGTTAAGCACATACGCCAGGCGCATTTCGTTTTTTCCCAGGCCGGGTGTGGCATAAAAACCTTCGCCGGGAGCGCCCATCACGGTTTCATTGTCGATATTGAATTCGTCAAGCATCCAGATGATGAATTTTTCACAATCGTCCACAGGAAGCTTCACCAAAATATAGAAAGCACCCTGGGGTTTAACGCAAACCATACCGGGGATCTTCATCAGAGCATCATAGGCCAGATCGCGCCGGGCTTGATATTCCGCGATGAGGGGTTTGAAAAAGTCGTCTGCAAGAGGCACGCAAGCCAGCGAGGCAAGCTGGTCCACAGTTGGAGGGCAAAGCCTGGCTTGGGCAAACTTGAGCGTGGCAGCCATCAGTTCCTTGTTCCGGGAAACGATGCAGCCGATGCGGGCACCGCAGGCACTGTAGCGCTTGGAAACGCTGTCCACCACGATGGCGTGCTCCTCCAGCCCGGGAACCTGCAGCATGCTGGTGTGGGAAAGCCCTTCATATATAAATTCACGATACACTTCGTCGGAGATCACATAGAGGCCGTGACGCTTGGCAAGCTCTCCCAGGCGGAAGATGTCTTCCTTGGTATAGACCGTGCCGGTGGGGTTGCCGGGGTTGCAAATCATGATTGCTTTGGTTTTGGGACCGATGAGCGCCTCGATTGCTTCGTTTGGAGGAAGTTGGAACCCATCTTCAGCAACGGTGAGCAAAGGACGGATGGTGATGCCCGCCATGGTGGCAAAGCCGTTGTAGTTCGTGTAAAAAGGCTCTGGAACGATGATTTCGTCCCCCGCTTCCGCCACCACCATCATTGCAAATGTGACGGCTTCCGAGCCGGCTTGGGTCACAATGATTTGGTTTTCCTGCAAGGGAATGTTGTGGCGGGCATAATATTGCACCAAACCGTCTCGATAGACGTCCAAGCCCTGTGAGGGTCCATAAGCCAGCACTTTTTCTGAAAAAGAGTGGTAGGCTTCAATCATCTGGTGAGGGGTGGGAATATCGGGCTGGCCGATGTTGAGGTGAAATACTTTTGTGCCGCGTTGTTTTGCTGCCACAGCGTGGGGCATCAGCTTGCGGATGGGGGAGGCCTGGATTTCCAGCGCGCGTTGTGAAAGCTTCATTATCAGATCCTTTTTTGTGTTTTTTGCCATCTTTTAAAGCTGAGGGCATTTGACAAGGAAAATCTTAGCCTTGCCTGCGGGTTTTGCCGGAATCGGGGTTTTTGATGTGGAAAACACTCATCATGTCACGTGGTGGGCAAACCCTTTTGGATGGTTTATCCATGCCATTTTACAATACGTTAAGTCAATCTATTACAGGATGGCAATGATCTTTCTGACGGAAATGAAGCTGTCCGCTTCTTGAGCCACAGCCTTAATCAAGTGATTATCAAGTCTTAATCAAGCGTTAATAGTTAAGACTTGATTAAGGCTTGATTAAGAAGTGATCGACGCCTCGAAACATGGTTGCAAACTTAATGTGACCCGTCCTGAACCAGGTTGATCGATAATCAAGATCAAGGAGAGAAGTTGATCCGCCCAGAAGGTGAGCGTTAATGCATGGTTGAAGTCCAGGCATATTCTTAACTCTTGATCAAAAAACTGAGATAAAAAAAGCCTGTCGGGTGACAGGCCAAGGTTTTTAGTGAGAAGAGGGGATTATTTATCCACACCGAATTTCACGATGTCGCGCACTCCTTGGAAAATGGTTTCAATATCGAAATCTTCACCGAGGATAAACCATTGCAGCAAAAGCACTTCCTGGGTGCCCACAATGAGGTGCACCAAAGCTTCCGTATCCACGTTGCGGATCATTTTTTTCTCGAGTGCTTCATCGTATATTTTTTTGTAGAAATCCAGGTAGAATTTCATGGGATTGTAGGTGGGGTTTCTTTTGTAGAAGCCTTCACTTTGGCGAACTTCAACCAAAAGAAGCCGTGCCAAGGTGGGATTCTCTTTCAGCAAATTAAAATGTTCGGCGAAGAAATAGCGCAATTTATCCAGCGGGTCTTCAATATGCTGGCTGTTCTTATGAATAACCTCAAGTTCATCCTGGATGGTCTTTTGAATGCAGAGCTGAAGGAGTTCGTCCTTGTTTTTGAAATAGTTGTAGAGGGTGCCAATGCCCACTTTGGCTTGATTTGCCACGTCCGACATGGTGCATTTCGCATAGCCTTTTTGCGAAAAAGCTTTTTTGGCTGCGTTCAGGATTTTGTTCCGATAATCCGTGGGCATCACAGATTTTTTACGGGGTTTCGGGTACATTTGCAACATAACTCACCTCAATTCAATACTTTTTGTTTAATTGAATTCAACAAAAACCAAAGGCTTTTTTTGTCAAGAAATAACGAAAATTATTTTCAGAACTGTAACTGACAATACAAGTGAGGGTTGCAAAAAAGAATTTCAATGACCCGGATGCAAATGAGAGGAAATAATTAACTGCTATGATAATGCTCGTAGATTTGTAACGCCCTTTGGCGGCCAATGCCCTTCACCGTCATCAGTTGGTCCACTTCGGCTTTGCGCACTCCCTCCACCGAGCCAAATTGCTTGAGCAGCAGGAACTTGGTGTGTTCACCCACACCCGGGATATCTTCCAATTCGCTCAGCAGCGTGCGTTTGGAGCGCCGGGAACGGTGGAAAGTGATGGCAAAACGGTGTGCTTCATCGCGGATGGCAATCAATAGGCGCAGTGATGCCGATGAACGCGGCAGGGTTATCGAGTCCGAGCGTCCGGGCAGGAAAACCTCCTCCGCCCGCTCTGCCAGGGAAAGGATCGGAATGTCTGAATGTTCGGAACTGTCCAAAACCTTTTTGCAGGCTGAAAGCTGACCTTTGCCGCCGTCGATGATGATGAGGTCGGGCAGCATGGCTTCATTCTTGTGGGTTTCCTCCAAAAAGCGGGAAAGGGTTTCCTGCAATGCGGCATAGTCGTTTTGAGTGTCAATTTCACGAATGATGAAACGCCGGTAGAAACTCTTTTTGGGTTTGCCGTTTTCAAAAAACACAGCGGAGGAAACCATGTTCGAACCTTGGATGGTGGAAATATCCAGGCAGACCATTTTGCGCGGCAGCTTTGGCAGAGCCAGCTTTTCCTTCAATTCCTGAACCGGAAAGATGGTGCGGTTCGCGCGCCGGATATGGGCCAGTTTGCGTTCTTCCACCAGTTGGAAAGCATTGCGTTTTGCCATGGCCAGCAGGTGGCTTTTGTCACCACGTTGAGGAAGGTGCAGCCTGCCTTTCAGCCAGGTTTGAAGTTCATCAAAGTCAGAGGGTTCCAAGGGAAGCAAAATCTCCTCGGGCAGCATGTCCTTATCCGCATAATACAGTTTGATGAAAGCCGCCAAAACGTCCTGAGATTCAATGTTTGACACATTGCTCAGGGGATAGTCCTCGCGGTTTACCACCATTCCATTCATGATTCGCAGCACCGCCGCCACAGCCACATTTTCCTCCTGGTAAAAGCCGATCACATCGAGGTTTCGCGCTTCGATGGAATGCACCACCTGGCGCTTTTGGATGCGTTCGATGGCTTGAATTCTATCTCTGCTTTTGGCCGCCTGTTCAAATTCCAAGTTTTCGGATTGTTGATTCATTTCAGCGCGCAGCTCTTCCAAAACTTCCTGGTGGCGTCCTTCAAAAAAAGCCACCAACCTTTTCACCACGCGCAGATATTCTTCCTGTGAAACCGCTCCGATGCAGGGCGCCAGGCATTTTCCAAGCTGATAGTTGATGCAGGCTTTTTTGTAGCGAACCTTGTCTGCCGGGATTTCGCGTTTGCAGGTTCGGATGGGGAAGACCCATTCAAAATTGCGCAGAGTGAGGCGCAGCGATTTCACATCGGTGTATGGTCCGAAATATCTGGAACCATCTTCAACCCGGTCTCTGGTCAGGATCAGGCGGGGAAAGGGTTCCGCCGAGGTGATTTTCACGAAGGGATAGCGTTTGTCGTCTTTGAGCAGAATGTTGTATTTGGGACGGTGCCGCTTCACCAAGGTGGTTTCCAAAAGGAAGGCGTCTTTTTCGGAAAGGGTGATGATGTAGTCCAGATCCTGTGCCTGGCTCATCAGCAGGCGGGTTTTGACATCCTTTTCCGGTGTGCTCAGATATGAGCGAATGCGGTTTTTCAGCGAAAGCGCTTTGCCCACATAGATCACCCTGCCGTCCGCATCTTTCCAGAGATAGATCCCCGGCTGTTCTGGCAAAAGATGCAGTTTTTTCTCTATTTTTTCGGGAATCTTTTCCATAGGCGGGCGGCGGCTTCAGGCAGAAAGTCCAGTTTTAAGAGGAGACCGGCTCCATAAAAATACAGAATGCTGGCGATGCTCAGTCCGGCGAGTTTGCCCAACCGCTGCCAAAAACCCTGCACGGGGATGAGCCGCTCCGCGCCCAAGAGAAGGAAAAGCATCACCACGCAGATGGCGAGGGTCTTCAATATATTGGGGACAATGCCGGCAAAACTGATTTCGGGCATTTTCTTGCGGATCAGATGGAACTGAACGGCAAAGTTTACCATCCCGGTGATGGAGGTGGCAAAAGCCAGTCCGCGATGCTGCATGAACTGCATCAAAATCAAATTCAATACTATATTCAGAGTCACCATTGCGGCGGCGATGCGCATGGGGGTGCGGGTATCCTTGTTTGCATAAAAAAGCGGCGTGAGAGCTTGGTTGAAGCTGAAAAAGATGAGCCCCAGGCTGTAGAAGATCAAGGCCTGTTCGGTCCAGAGGCTGGCTGTGGCATCGAAGGCTCCGCGCTGAAAAACGATTTTGACCGCATCTGGGCCCAGCGCGACGATCAGGGTCGTGACCGGCAGCATGATATAGGTCAGGTTCACCGCCGCCAGTCTCAGGTTTTTGGAAAGCCCATCCCAGTCGCCATGCGTCATCAGTCTTGAATATGTGGGTAAAAGCACCGTCCCGGTGGAGATGGCGAACATTCCCAAAGGAAACTGAAACAGCCGATAGCCATATTCCAGTGCGGAGATGCTGCCCACCGCCAAAAACGACGCCATCAGGCTGTCTGCAACCAAATTGATTTCCCGGATGCCCACTCCGATCAGGGAAGGAATGAAGCGCGTCCACATTGTTTTAAGCGCTTCACCGCCAAAACGCACGAAAATTTTCAGAGGATAGCCAAGCTGTTTCAGATAGGGAAAGTTGATCAAGGTTTGCAGCAATCCGCCACCAAAAACGCCCCAGGCAGCCCATTTCACCAGCGCCACACCCTCCAAGCCAAAAGCATAACGGGGCAGCACCATGCTGAAGATCATCCCGAGGTTCAAAAGCCCGGAAGACAGCCCGGTGAGGAAAAACTTGTCGTGGGAATTCAGAATGGCGATCAGGGTGGAGGAAAGCCCGATCCACAAAAGATAGGGAAACATGATGCGGGTGAGGACGATGGCAAGGCTGGTGGTCTCTGGAGCCAATCCGGGGTACAGCAGCTTCACGATCCACGGGGCTGCGGCGATTCCAATCGCAGTGAGAATCAATAGAAAGAAAGTTAAGATGCCCAAAACCTGCAGCGCGAAATTGATTTGACGGTGACGGCTTTCCTTGATTCCGATTTCGTTGTAAATTGGCACAAAGGACGCAGACAGAGCACCTTCTCCAAAGAGGCTGCGCAGAAGGTTGGGAATTTTGAATCCCACCACGAAGGCGTCGTTCAAAAAGGTGGTTCCAAAATAAAACGCCATGAGCTGATCGCGCACCAACCCCAGAACGCGGCTGAAAAATATGGCGACAGACATCATGCTGATATTGCGGATGAGTTTTTGTTCTGTCATCTGGTTTTTTATGGGCTCAGCAGCTTTTTCAGGTGTGTGCACATGTTGATCATCACCAGCCGGGGGTTTATGTTTCCCTGCAGCCTGCGGGTGTAGTCTTCAACGGTTTTGGTGAAATCCAGAATGCGGTCACCGAGTTCGGCGGGGTCAATCCCGGCAAGCTTTTCCCTCAGGGATTTCAGAAAATCCTCTTTGTCGATATTAACGATCTGCTGGGGTGCGTCGGCAATCAAAGCCAGATCGCCAATGAACATTTCGATATAGCGCAAAACCCCGATGGCGCTTTCTGCATTGAAGCTTTTGGGCAGAGCCTGGATGTAGCGAAACAAAGCCAGGTCTTTGCCTTCGGAAGTCATCTGCAAAATCTCGAAAGCTTGGGCGCGCAGTTCGGAGCTTTCATTTTGAGCAAAGCGGATGGCGCGCTTGATGTTGCCAGCACTGATGTGGGCTGCGGCTCTGGCTTGTTCGCGGGGGATGTGGAATTCATCGCACAGCACGTCTTCCATCACCCCGGGCGCCAAATCCTGAAATCGGAGAGGCTGGCAGCGTGAAACCACCGTGGGAAGCAGCTTTGAGGGCTGGCTGCTGGTCAGGATGATCACCGTATCCGCAGGAGGCTCCTCCAGGGTCTTTAGAAAAGCGTTTTGAGATTCGGTGTTCATCTGGTCTGCGTTTTCGATCAAACAGAGCCTGCGTCTGGCTTCATGGACGCTGAGGCTCAAACGCCGGATCAGCCAGTTTATGCTTTCGATGCGGATCATGGTGTTTGTGCTGAAGCGATATTGCTCCCAGGGGCTTTCGCGCTTCAACTGCATATATTCGTCATATTCCTTTCTTGCTTCAGGGTTTCCAATCTCTCCTTCAAGGCTCAATTTCAGGTTTGAAGAAGGAAAGACGTAGAGCAAATCGGGATGGTCCAAGGCCAGAAATTTGCGGCAGGAAGAACACTGTCCGCAGGGGCGGTATTCACTTTGAGCCAGGCAGTTCAAAGCCATGCCAAACCCCAGTGCGGTTGTAAATTTTCCCGTGCCCGGACCGCCGTGAAACAGGTATGCCTGTGCAACACGCTGGTTGGCGATGGCTGCCTTCAGGTTTGAAATGGCTCCGTTTTGACCTTTGATCTTGTTAAACATGTTTTGGTGATCTAATCATTCTTGATGAAATGCAAGTCTGGATGGGTGTTAAATGCTATGGCCACTGGAAATACAGCAATTTTTACCCTTGGATGCATTAGACGCAGCATCCAAGCCCAGGGCTTTTTGAGGCAAAAGGCTGTTCAAGACTGTGGCTCAAGCCAAGCTTAAGGCTCAATGCTGATCTTTCCTCTTCCCGCGTCTTCGCTGGTGCTTTGGGCAAAAAGTTTGTTCACATAAGGGCTTTCAAATTCGCTGGCAAGGATGTCATAGATCAAAATATCGTGATATTCACCCGCCATGAAGATATATTTCCGGTGTTTTCCAACCAGTTTGAAGCCTACTTTTTCATAGCAGCGGATGGCTCGGCGATTGTATTCCACCACATGCAAAAAGATGTTTTTCAGGTTCAAAACGTTGAAGCCATAATCCAGGGTCAGGGCGGTGGCTTCGGTGCCGAAGCCCCGGTTCCAATAGCTTTTGTCGCCAATAAAGCAGCCGAATTCTGCATGGCGATGAATTTCGCTGATGCCGAAAAGGCCGCTGTTTCCCACAGCTTTATTCGTATCGTTTTCAACAATGGCAAAGGAAACAGTATCTTTCATCAGCTTTTGCAGGGCTTCACGCTCCCGGTCGAGATCGAAAACTGTGGCGGAAAACAACATGAATTGACCAATCTCCATATCGTTCACCCACTCCGTATAGCGCTCGGTATCATCCAGCGAGATGGGTGAAAGATAGCACTTTGGGCCAATCATCTTCCTGAAATACTTCATCTTTCTCTCCTTAATGACTTGCAAATAAATATGATGGAGGCATTAATCATCAGCAAGATTGCTTGAGTTTGCAACAAGCTGAAACCCAAGATTCAAATCTTGGATAATTCTATTTATTCGGCTCTATCTGTCAAGATAAATTCCGTTTTTGTGGGGACCAGTTTATCGTGCTTGGCTTTTTTGAGCAGCCAGTTTTCCAATACTTGCTCTTTTCTAAATACATCATTCGGCTTCACAGAATGAAACTTTGGAAACCCTTTCAGATATTTCTACATATACATAACTCACTGTGACAATGTGAGATACATAAATTTATGCCCTGATAAATCCCAAATATCCCAAAAAATCGCTTGACAGAAAACGTGTTGGTGTATTAGATGACCATGACACTGAGACAGCTTAAGATAACTGAATATCACAAAGGTGCTTATGAAACTATTCAACAACGAATCGCCGCTTTATCTGCAGCTTCGCAAACACATCGAAGAGCAGATATTGGAAGAACGGATCCCCGAGGAAGCCGCGATACCTTCAATCCGTGAATTGGCACGCCAGTATGAGCTCAACCCTTTGACGGTTGGCAATGCGCTGGGCAGCCTGGTGGATGAAGGTGTTTTGTATAAACGCCGCGGAGTGGGGATCTTTGTGAGCCCGGGCGCCCGCGATCTCATCATCAAGAATCGATCCGGCGCTTTTATTGAGGAAGAGTTGGAGCCTGCTTTGCAGCGGGCACAACAGCTCCAAGTCCCCTTTGAGGATGTTTTGAAAATGATTAAAGAAATATATGGAGAAAAAGATGAGTGAATACGTTTATCGCGTGGAAAATCTCAGCAAACACTACGGCAAGCTCAAGGCGCTGGACAACGTGAATCTCAGCCTTGGACGCGGCAAGATGATCGGCCTTTTGGGCAAAAACGGTGCCGGAAAATCCACCCTGCTGCGCTGCATGCTTGGGCTTTTGAAGCATGAAGGCAGCGTGAACCTGGGTGGGATGGAAGTGAAGCATCTGGATCATCGCGTGTTCAAGGATGTGGCGTTCATTCCAGACGTCAGCGGTTTGGACGACCGCCTCACCGTGAAACAGAGCCTGGACTATGTGCGCGGCATGAATCCCAACTGGAACGAAGACCGCGCTCAGAAGCTTTTTTCCATCAGCAATCTGCCTCACAAACAGAAGGTGGGGAAGCTCTCAAAGGGCATGAAAACCAAGCTCTATCTTTTGATCACGCTTTCCCTGGATGTGAAATATCTGCTTTTGGATGAACCCACTTTGGGCTTGGACATCGCCTTCAGAAAGGAATTTTTCAACACCATTTTGGGCGAATTTTTCGACGAAACAAAGACCATCCTGATCTCGACCCACCAAGCCGAGGAGGTGGAAGGTCTTTTGCAGGAAGTTATCTTTTTGGATCAGGGCAGGGTGGTTTTGCATGAAGACTTGGAAACCCTCAAAAACAGCCGGCGGATTGTAAGCCTGCCGCGCGAACGCGAGCAGGAACTTCTGGCATTCAATCCACGCGTGATTTCTCGAGCCCTGGGCAGCAGCAGTGTCATTTTGGATTCAGGCGTGAATATTGAAGGCGCCGAATATGACAGACCGGATCTGGCAGACATCTTTCTTTCCGAAGTGGGAGGTTCAAATGAAACAGTGTAAAGCTCTGCTGAAAAAAGAATGGCAAACCCATTGGAAATCTCTTATGGCGCCGCTGCTATTTGTAATCCTGATCTATGTTACGGTGCTTGTGTCATATTTGATCGTCCTCATCAAGCGCAGTGACCCGGCTCCGCATCCCATGCTTGTTTTGCAGGGGATCGGATTGCAGGCGCCCTATTGGGTAACGATGTCTGTGACCATCGCTTTGGCATTCTTGCATGCGATGTCCGGGATCGTTTTGGCGGAATCCATGCTCAACAGCGACCACAAGCAACGTTGCCAGATCTTCCATTTCTCCCAACCCGCTTCTTTTCTGAAGATCGTGGGTGTGAAATATCTGTTCTCCAATTTTGGTCCCATCCTACTGTTTGGTGTGGTTTCGCTTGTGCACGCTCTGGTTCTCAGCCTTTGGTCAGGGCTTTATTCAATCCCATCCTTTGCCTTGGGGATGACCGGCTGGCTTCAATCCTTCATTTCCGCCTCGCTGAGCATCCTGTTTCTAAGCTCCCTGGCGTGGTTTTTTTCCGGACTCTTCAAGCGCAAATCCATCCTGCTGGGTTTCCTCTGCCTGCTGGGGATTGAAATCGTGCGGCAAACCATTAACTACATGGTTGGCTGGCAGATACCTTCTTTGATGGAGGGCTTGTCGATGATGGTGGACCTGAATGTGAGCAGTTTTCTCCTCACGGGTAAATACACAAGTTCCAGCCTTGCAAGTCTCGTTCGGGCGAATTGGCGGGATATTTTTTCCACCACCAGTGCCTTGAAAATCGGGCTGAGCGCAGTTCTTGGAATCTTGGGTGCAGTTCTTTACAAGCGCCGGGAATTGCAATAATGATTTTTTTGATTGACAACAAATGAGCCATGAAAAAAGAAAAGTTTCATTACTCATATCAGTCTGCTTTGACTAAATTATCCAAAAATAGATATCAAAACCTGGAGGTTTTAATGAAAAAAGGAATGTGGAGCCTGCTGCTCCTGATCATCATTCCGGCGCTGGCTTTTGCCCAACAGAGCAATCCCCGGACCCACCAAGACTTGGATCTGGGAGCCTTGGACTGGCCCAGTGCGAGCACAGAAAACCTTTTTACGCCACTTGTGAACCCATCCCTTTTGGGAACCGAGAATTCCAGCGGTTTTGGCTGGGCACAGGGCGCGGAAAGCATGAAAATTCAGGATCACTATTGGCTGTTTGCCAATATGAAAAACTTGAGTTATGTGTTTGAACACGGTGTGGACGAACTTGATAATTCCCAGTCACACCACACTTTGGCGATGGGAAGCCCCATCTGGCGAAATCTTTACATCGGAACCTCGCTGAGATGGAAAAACAGCCAAATCGGCGAAGCTGACTGGCGCAGTGCGCTCACCTGGAGGCCCCACAAATCCACTTCGCTGGCTTTCAGACTCGACAACGTTGACAACGAATCCCCCGCCTACCATGGTGGGCTTTCCCTGCGTCCGCTGGCGTTTGTGAATCCCGGATGGGAACAGCGCCTGGAGCTCAGCGCAGATCTGGATTATGACAAGGACGGCGGCTCCTACAAGGTGAACGACTTGGCCCTGGGCGTGCAAACCAGACTGCTGGATGGCTTGAACATCGGCGGCGGCTACAATTTTGACAAAAAAACCGCCATGCTCAATTTCAGCCTCAGCCTGAACAAAACCGAACTGGGAACGCTCTCGAACTTCCAAAAGGGCAGCAAGGGTAGCTTGGCTCCCTATATCTATCTGTCCGACAACATGTTCCGTCCATTTTTGGGCATGCAAAAAGAGAAATGGTATTCAATGAAGCTGGATGGCGACGTGAAAACCTATGTGGCGCCGAAGTATTCCCTGGGCAACATCAGGATCATGGATTCCAAGACCAAAAGCATCGAAACCCTGATCCAGGATGTGAAAAAGGCGAAAAACGACTCCAGCGTACAGGGCATCGTGTTCAAAAACCCCAGCTTTAGCAGCTCTTTTGCCCTTTTGCAGGAATTCACCGAAGCGATTCAGGACTTCAAAGCCAGCGGCAAAAAGGTGAGTTTCTACTACAACAACATCAGCAACGGCAGCTATATGTTTGCCGCCTCCGTGGCAGACGCCATCTATCTCAACCCCCTGGGAATGGTTGATCTGCGCGGTATGGCAATCAACAGCCCCTATTTTGCCGAACTTTTGGACAAAGTGGGTGTGGACGTGCTGAATTTCCGCAGCCACAAATATAAAAATGCCGGCAACATGTTCTCCGAAACCGAGATGACCGAAGCCGAGCGCGAATCCTACGATACTCTCTTGGACAGCATTTTCGGTCAAATGGTGGACGGAGTGGAAGCCGGACGCGGTGAAAAGCTGAAATCCTCTTTTACCAAGCTCGTGGATGCGGGACCCTACTTTTTGTCCACCGATGCGCTGGATGCAGGATTGATCGACAAAATCATCTATGAAGATGAACTCGACAAGACCCTGAAAGCGGATTTCGGTTTTGGCAAAAGCCTCAAAAAGATTCCCAACTATGTGGACTACACCTGGCACAAACCGCGCGAAAGCATGGTGGCAGTGATTTATGCCCAGGGCGACATCGTGATGGGAAAAGGCGACCCCGGCAAAAAAATCGCTCATGAGAACACGGTGAAACTGATCCGTGAAGCCCGCAAAAACCCGCTCTACAAAGGAATAATCCTGAGGGTTGACAGCGGCGGCGGTTCTGCCCAGGCTTCCGACATCATCCTGCGCGAGCTTGAACTGGCTCAAAAAGAGAATTTCAAGCCCGTGGTGGTCTCCATGGCTGGAGCGGCGGCTTCCGGCGGATACTACATTTCCTGCGGTGCCGACCACATTGTGGCGGATCCTGCCACGCTCACCGGCTCCATCGGAGTGGTGGGGCTGATGTTCACTTTCCCGCGCCTTTATGAAAAGCTGGGCGTGAACTGGAGCACCGTGAAAAAGGGCGCCAATTCCGACTTTGGGGCCACACATCGCCCCTGGAGCGAAACCGAAGTTTTGCGCATGGAAAACTACATCGAAGCTGCTTACGAGGAATTTGTTGGCAAAGTGGACAAAGGCCGTGATAACCTGAGTTACGATCAAATCCATGAAATTGCGCAGGGACGAGTCTGGACCGGACAGCAGGCGCTTGAAAACGGCTTGATCGACGAGCTTGGCGGCTTGGATACCGCGGTTGAAGCGATGCGCAGAATTGCCCGCATCAAAGGTGAAATCAAGCTTGTGGATGCCACCACTTCCAAAAAGGGAATGCAGGTGACCATGAACGCAAACCCGCTGGGAGCCAGTCTGCGCGACGATGCCCTCGAGGAAATTCTGGACGACTATATCCGCGCATACGAAATGTGGCGCGACTTTGGCAATGAAAGCACCCTGATGCTCAGCCCCCTCAATATGAAAAACCTGAAATTCTAATCAGAATAATTCGAAATGAAGCGGCCTGGAACGTCTCCGGGCCGTTTTTCATTTTCAAACTTTTCGGCTTTTTTCCCTATTCTTTTTTGGAAAACGGCTTGATAATTGATTCACCCTTGAGCCGAGCCAATCTCTTTGTGCTGCGATCCCCGTCAAAAACTCGATCTTGGGCGGGAGGCTAAAGAGTGCGATATGGGAGGCTGACGGGCAGGGCTCAAGGAAGAGGCTTGCCGGAAGGTTTGCGGGCAACTACGATCAGACCTGTTCCAGAGCTGTTTTCAAGGCTCAAATCCCTGCGCATCAAGAGTTCCGCGATGGGGAAGACCAATAGATACCACAAAGGCAAAAACACGATGAATGCCTTGCTTCTGTTGAGTAGCGACAGCGGATATTTCATCAACAGTCGCCAGGACAGACTGCCCCAGGTGCCGTAACTATGGATCAGTTTTTCCACCTCAAAGCCGCTTTCAATCAGCTTTTGCTCCAGATCCTGTTTTGAATAGCCGGGACGGACGTGTTCGGAGGTGAATCTTGCCGCCTTATCCGTGTCGGAAGGCACTGATATCAAAAGTGTTCCGCCCTCCTTCAAAGCAGCGTGGAAATTTGCCAAAACCGCTCTATCATCCGGGATGTGTTCCAGGATGTCGATGGCGGTCACCAGGTCATAGCGCCTTTGGGGTTTGAACACCTGAAGGTCGGCACTTTTCCAAAAGAAACGCCCCGGGAATTTCTGGCTGGCATATTCAGAAAAATCCGCCAGATAGTCCCGCTTCAGATCGGTGGCAAACACTTTCGAGCGAGGCCAGCGCTTCAGGCTGTACCAGGAATATTGGCAGAAACCGGCGCCGGCGTCGTAGTGCTGAAACTGCGTCCCAATCGGGAACAGAGCGTTGATCTCACGCTTCACATAGCGTTGACGCAAAAGCAGCAAATCCAGCCCACGAAAGAAAAGCTCCCTGAAAGCCGGATGAAAGCTGATCAGGCGGGCGGCGAGGTCTTTGATGGGGTCGTAGCGCATCATGTCTCCTTGGCGGCGATTTCTCCCGATGGGGAGCCTGTTAAAGAAAATCATTGACGATTTTAAGGCGGCCAGAAATACGTCAATAGAAAATAGATTATGATAGTCAAAAAAATAGATCCCATCAGACGCATTAATTTGCATCTGCACAGCAATGTTTCCGACGGATTTTTGAGTCCGTCCCAAGTTGTAGAACGCGCCAGGGAAAGAAACCTGGACATGATTTCCATCACAGACCACGACACTGGAGACGCCTATCAGCTTCTGCCCAAAGAGCTTGGCAATCTGAAGATCCTGCCGGGCTTGGAACTCAGTTCCACCCACGAGGGCTCGGATGTCCACATCCTGGGCTTCGGCGTGAATTTTGAGTCCGCAAAACTGGCGGAAATGATTGAAATGTATCTGGTTGGCAGGCGTGACCGTGCCGCCAGGATGATCGAAAAGTTGGTTGATCTGGGCATGGATTTGAGCTTGGACGAGGTGGCAGCCGTTTCCGGAAGCCGGGAGTTGATTGTGCGTCCCCACATCGCGCAGGTGCTGCTTGCCAAGGGCTATGTTTCCTCAAAAAATGAAGCCTTCGACAAATTTATCGGCAACGACGGCCCCGCCTATTCCCCCAAGCCGGAATTCTCTGTGCCGGAAGCGATTGACGCCATCCATCAGGCGAACGGGTTTGCCCTGATTGCCCATCCCGGCAAGCTGGAAAGCGGCTCCTATATCCATGAGTTTGTGGAAATGGGAATCGATGGCTTGGAGGTTTGGCATCCCGACCACTATCAATATCAGGTGAAGGAATTCATTGAAATCTGCCAGAACAATGGGCTTTACATGACCGCCGGCAGCGACTTTCATGGCGACCAAGACCGCCACAATGTGTTCGACGCCGTTCCTGCCAACGAGGTGATTTTGGAAAGCGTGAACCAGCTTTGGAGGGAATATCAGTGTCGCGTAAACTGAATATCGAATCCGTTCAAGGCAGAATGCCTGTGCGTTACAGGGTTCCTGTGATCAGCAGGGTTTTGGGCATCGCCGCCCATCTCTTGATCACTGCATATTTCATCTGGTTTCTTTTCACCAGAGTCTCAGTGGATTCCCATTTTCTGATGAGAATTCTGCCCATCCTCGCCATTTTTATCTCGCTGGACGCGCTTCTGCGCCATTTCAGTTCGCTGAATTCCGTGGTTTTCACCCCGGAATGCATTTGGTTCCGCTATTTGCTTATGCCCTCGCGCGCTGTGGAATATGAAAGCATCACCAGGATGGAACTGCGCAAGGTGGTAACCTATTACATGTTTTTAACTTACACGGACCAGCGCGGGAAAACCAGGATTCTGAAAAATCCCGCCTCCTTTCCCAAAATGATTGAGATCATGTACAATATCTACAGTTTGGCGCCCCAGGCTCAGCTTGACCCCGAACTTGAGAAAATGATGGGCGTCATCAAACGTTCAAAAGAAGCACAGGAAGAAGCCCCACAATGACCTACGATTTTGACAGCATCATCAGCCGCAAGGGAAGCGGCTGTTTCAAACATGACGCCATGAAAAGCATCTATGGCAGGGAAGACCTGCTTCCGCTTTGGGTGGCGGATATGGAGTTTGCCGTGGCGCCGCAAATCATTCAAGCCATGCAAAAACGCCTGGACCACCCTGTTTTTGGCTACAATTTCCGCCTGCCGGAATACTATGATGCAGTGGCGGATTGGGCTGCTGCTCAATATGGCTACAGGCCTGAACCGGACTGGATTTTGGACAGCCCGGGCGTGATGCCCGCGGTGAGCCTTGCGGTTTCCATTTTTTCCGAACCCGGAGACGGAATCCTGATCCAAACCCCGGTTTATGAACCTTTTTTCAAAGCAGCGCGCGATCAGAACAGAACCCTGCTCACCAATCAGTTGAAACTGGTGGACGGTCGCTATGAGATAGATTTTGATGATTTTGAAGCCAAACTGAAACAGAGCAGGATTTTTCTGCTGTGCAGTCCGCACAACCCGGTGGGAAGGCTTTGGAGCGAGGAAGAACTGCGTAAAATGGGCTCGCTTTGCCGCGAACACGGGGTTTTGATCATCAGCGATGAGATCCATGCCGATTTGGTTTACGATGGCGCCAAAGCCATCTCCATTGCCTCTTTGGAGGATTTTGCCGATTTCACCATCTGCTGTTTTTCCACGGCGAAATCGTTTAACCTGGCGGGGCTTGCCACCGCTGCTGCGATCGTGAAAAACCCTGATCTGCGCTTGAAACTGCAGGTGGCGCTGCGAAACCTGCATCTTTTTATGGGCAACAGCTTTGGCATCACCGCGGTCACCGCCGCCTACCGCGAAGGGCGGGATTGGCTGGATGCGGTGCTGAAATATCTTGATGGCAACCGCCGCTTCTTGATCGACGCCTTTGCCAACGAACTGCCGGACTTGAAGTTAATCCATCCCGAAGCCACCTATTTGGCTTGGGTGGATTTCAGCGCCTTGGGTATGGATGACAATGAGATCAGAGAATTTATGGTGCATAAGGCCCGGATTGCAGCAGTTCCCGGCACCAATTTCGGTCCTGAGGGGTCTGGCTTCCAGAGGCTGAATTTTGCCTGTCCGCGCTCCATTTTGGAAGAGGCTGTCCAGCGTCTGAAAACCGCTTTGGGAGAGCTTTAAGCATGAAATCAAGAATCACAATGCTGTTCGAAAGCAAGCCTGAAAGCTACAGCCAGGCAGACCGGAATCTGTTTGCTGAATTTCGCGAAGCCTTGAATCAAGGTCTGATCCGAGCCTGCGAGCCTACAGAATCCGGCTGGCAGGTGAATCAATGGGTCAAAATGGGCATTTTGGTTGGTTTCCGGATGGGCGTTTTGGCTGAAATGCCCTGGGGTGAAAACAAGCTTTTCATCGACAAGGACACCCTGCCGGAAAAGAGCTTCAGTTTGGATGACAAACTCCGCATCGTTCCCGGCGGAAGTTCCGCCCGCAGTGGCTGTTACATCGCTCCCGGGGTCACAATCATGCCGCCTTCCTACATCAATATAGGCGCCTGGGTGGATTCCGGCTCAATGGTGGATTCCCATGCCTTGGTGGGTTCCTGCGCCCAAATCGGCAAAAACGTGCATCTTTCCGCCGGAGCCATGATCGGCGGGGTTTTGGAGCCCATCGGTTCAAGACCCGTGGTGATTGAAGATGACGCCTTCATCGGCGGAAACACCGGGATTTACGAAGGCATTTTGGTGAAAAAACGTGCAGTGATCGCCTCCGGAACCATCATTACTGCCTCAACCCCTGTCTACGACAGCGTTAATCGTGAGTTTCTGAAATCCGAACCTGGCGGAGCCTTCACCATTCCCGATGGTGCGGTGATGGTTCCCGGAAGTCGCCAAATGAAGAATGATCCCAGCTTCCAGGTCTATTGCCCCGTGATCATCAAATATCGCGATTCCAAGACCGACAACGCCCTGCAATTGGAACAGGATCTGCGTGCGGTTTTGGAATAGAAGTCAGTAGTATTGCGCGTGAGGGCGTCTTTGAACCTGATTTTACACAACGCTAAAATCTTCCCCATGGAAAAAGTGGGGGAGAGCTTTGTGGCTTCAGTTTTAATCGAGGGCGACAAAATTTCCCTGATTGCTGATTTGGCTTCCTGCCAAGCCGCCTGCCGGGGAAAATATGAGCTTATCGACCTTCAAAAAAAGGCTCTGCTGCCTGCATTTATCGACACGCATACGCATTTCAGCGAATATGCCAAAAAGCGGAAGCAGGTGGATCTCTCCGGGCTCAACAGCATTTCGGAGATCCGCACCCGGCTTGGGGAGTTTCGCCAAAATAATCACATTTTACCGGCTTGGATTCTGGGCGGGGGTTGGGATAAAAACTGCTTGGATTTTCCCGAAAAATTCGATAAAACCCTCTTGGATGAGTTTTTCCCCAAGACACCGGTGGCGCTTTTCAGCAAGGATTACCACAGCCGCTGTTGCAATTCAGCCGCCTTGAAAGCCGCGGGGATCAACGTTTCCAGCCCAGACCCCCAGGGTGGAAAAATATGCCGTGACGCGCAGGGCGAGCCCACTGGAATCCTTTTGGAAACGGCGTCGGAGCTCGTGGAAAGGTACATCATTCCCCTGAGCAATGGCGAAACCAAACATTGCATGACTGAAACTGTGCCCGAACTTCATGGTTTTGGGCTTGGCAGCCTGCATAGCATGGAGGTTTCCGCCGGAGCCCAGGTGTTGGAAGAATTTTGCCAAATCAGCCATGCCCTGCGGGTTTGCCGTCATTTTTATCTGGATGAATTTGAAGCGATGGCTGCCTCGGGCAAAAAATCCGGTGATGGCGATGATTGGTATCGTTTGGGCGGACTGAAACTCTTTGCCGATGGGGCTCTGGGTTCGCAAACTGCGGCGATGTTTGACGAATATCCCGATTCCAACGGAAACCGGGGCATACTGCGTCACAGCGAGGAAGAACTGCTCGATCTGATCGAAAAAGCGGCTCAAAATGGCTTTGCCACATCGGTTCACGCTCTTGGTGACCGCGCTGTTTTCACCGCCATCCAAGCTTTTCAGAAAACGAAGAAGTGGGATTTGCCTTTACCGCAGAGGATCGAACACGTGCAGTCCATCCGCGCTGAAGATATTCCAAAACTCAAGAATAGCGGGGCGTTTTGCGCTGTGCAGCCTGTTCATCTGGCCAACGATGTGGACTTGATTGAACGGCACTGGGCGCACACAAAAGAACAGGCATACAGCTTCCGATCCCTGCTGGATGTGGGCATTCCGCTGGGTTTTGGTTCGGATTCGCCCATCGAGTCCATCAATCCCTTTTGGGGAATTTACACCGCCATCACCCGCAAAAAGGCTCTGAACCCAAAGGAAGAACCCTGGCTTCCAGAGCAGCGAATCACGGTTTGGGAAGCTTTGCATGGCTACACTTTGGGTGCGGCGGCGGCTTCCTCCGAAGCAGGATTAAAAGGGTCCATCGTGCCCGGCAAACTGGCAGACCTCATCGTGATTGAAGATTTCACCAGGCTTCCGGACGAATATTGGCTGCAAGCGCGTTCGCTGTTGACCATCGTGGGCGGTGAGATTCTGTGGCGCGAAGGCGTGTGAACGCTTATCTTATTAAAAAATGATTAAAACATAAAAAAGGAGCTCTCAATGAGTCAATACGGTTTCAAATTTCCCGAACAAGCTCGCAAAACCTTCCTCTTTGACCTGGAGGAAAACTGGTATCTGCCGCTTTTGGCGGAAAAACGTGGGCTTCAGCCCGGACAGATCAAACGCAGCAACTTTGGCGAGTACAGCATGGCTGTGAATTATCTCACCTCCGTTTTGGAAGAATCCGCGGCGGTGAATCAACTTGCCATTTACAACATCGACCACATGGCACAGCTTCGCTTTTCAGGCAAGGACGCTCCTGCACTTTTGGACCGCGCCCTGGCTGGTAAAATGAGCGAAATGAAGGTGGGAAGCTGCAAATATACCCTTCTGCTGAATGAAAACGGCGGCGTGGAAGACGACATGATTGTGATGCGAGTGTCGGACACGGAATTCATTGCAGTGATCAATGCCGGGCACGACATCACGGACACCGTGGATGGAGTGCAAAAAATTGCCGATCTCGACCGCATCATGGCTCAAAAGCAGGATGGGGAAGAGGTTGAAGCCGAGGATATTTCGGACAAACTGGTGAAGGTGGACATTCAGGGTCTGCTTTCCTACAAGGTGATCAAAAGCGTTTTCGGTCCGGATGTACTCAAAAACCGAAACAACCCGGAAAAGAACATGAGCTTTTTCAGTTTCAACGAGTTTGAACGTAATGGCGAACGCTATTACATCAGCCGCACTGGCTACACAAACCGCTGGGGCTGGGAGCTTTACATCCCTGTGAAAAACGCCGAGGAAGATTTTAAAAAGATAGTAAGCCTGGCTCTGGATCTGGGCGGTTTGCTGGTGGGATTGGGCGGACGCGACGAAAACCGCATCTCCGCCGGACCCTTCGGACTTCCGCTGATGGGCAGCGAATATGATCCTACTCACACCCCCATCAACGCTCCGCTCTATGGCGCCGCAGTGGATATGAGCAAGGATTTCTTTGTGGGCAAAGCCGCCTTGGAAAAAGAACTGGCTGAAAACCCGCAAAAAGCTCTGATCATGCTCTTCAGCGAAGGCATCGCCAGCGGCCGCAAGGTCTTTTTGGATGGCGAGTTGCTTGGCAGCGTTTCCTCCAGCATCAATTCCCCCAACCTTTCCATGGAGCAGCGTTTGGCGCTGGGTTCATCCCGCAAAAACGTGAACGCCGAAAACGGCAGTGCGGCAATTGGAATGGCGTGGCTCCAGCGTAATCCCTTCCCTCTGGATCAAGAAGGAAATCCGATTGCCGAGAAAGACGGCGCTCCGCTGCGCATCCCGGTTCAGCTTTTCCGCGTGGATGATGAACAAAAACCCGCGGGCAGTCCCGTTTTGGGCTATTTGACCATGGAAGGCGTGAGCCCGGCCACGGCGCCCAAACCCCTCAAAAATATCGAAAACCTATAGTTCATACAAAAATCCCTAAACCTCCTCAAGCCTCTCTTCAGGCAGTTCCACCAGAAGAGGGGCTTTTTTTTTGTGCAGGATTTTTGAAGGGCTGTGTATTCATTGTAGCAACATAAAATTCCTGAAGGAGGAAGTCATGAAACGCACAGCCCTGCTCGTCACAATGCTGGCCCTCGCGGTCGGAATGCTTAGCGCTCAAAACATCTTTGGGGCGTTTAAGATCACCACCCAGCCCCAGGGCGCAATTGTATCCCTGTTTGGCACAAACCAATATCTGGGCACATCACCCAACATTCTCATCCCGGTTCAAATGGACCAAAGCATGGTGTATGTGGGTGGAAGACCCGGACAGATGCTGGATCTTTTGATTTCAAAACCCGGCTACATCAGCATGCGCCAACAGATTTTTGTTCCTTACACCAAAAAGTGGGAGCGCGACGCCCTTCGCAACCCAAGCGTATATCATTTCACCTTGCAACTGACCCCGCCGCCGCCGGTTTGGAACTACGGCTATCCGGCATACTACTATCCAATCACGAACCCTCCCGGACATGGACATGGCCATGGTCCTGGAAATCATCATCCCCAGCCTCCCAAACCGCCATCCGGCCCCGGACACAAACCTCCCTCCGGCGGTTCACACGGACCCGGCGGACCCAACCCTCCTGGCAACAACCAAGGCGGACACGGAAGTCATTCTGGAAAACCACGTCCCTAAGTTGAGCCATACTCTGCTCAAGCCTCCCAGCCGACCATCCCCACCCCCGGGGATGGTTTTTTTGTACAAACAGAAAACCCCTTTTGAAGCCAATCTTTTGCCATTGAAAGTCATGGTTTTTCCCCATGCCCCAAAAAACGCACTTGACAGAAAGACCGGGTTCGATTATTATGAACATAAGTTCATTAGAGAGAATTTAGAAATGGCAAGAAAACGTATATTGAGACAGGTACAGACGACTCCGCTGGTCAAAGGTTTCCGTCCTTATGGCCGCTTGGAAGGGAAGCGCCGTCAAGTGGTGCTTGCCTTGGATGAATATGAAGCCATCCGCCTTTTGGATCATGAACTTCTCACCCAAGCTGAAGCTGCCGAATTGATGCAGGTTTCGCGTCCCACCCTGACCCGAATTTACGATCGTGCCCGGCGGAAATTCGCCTCCGCTTTGGTGGAGGGTGCGCAGATCCTGATCGAAGGTGGAGATGTGCGCTTGAAGGAACACTCTTTCTGGTGTGAGGACTGCGACAGCTTTTCCCAAAGCGAAGAAAAATATGTGTTTCACTGTCCGGATTGCGAAGGTCCAAACCTTGTCTCACTGAAGGATTGCCATGAACAACAATGCAAAAAGTGCGGCCGTTGCCGCCATGGAGGTAGAAATGCCAGATTTTGACGGAATCGGACCCAGACGCGGAGGACGGGGAATGGGTCGCGGTGCAGGCCGTGGCCAGGGTTTTGGGCACATTCCCGATTCAAACATGGTTCAGGGTTTTCAGGGTCATATATATGAATACACGCGCGAAGAGCTTTTGGAACGCAAGGCGGCTCTTGAAAAAGAGGTTCGCTGGATTGAAGAACGGCTGAAGGAATTCGAGCCCAGCACCAATGAAGAAAACTAAATAAACAGGAGAACAAAATGAAAATCGCCATCCCGATCACTCAAGGAAGCATCAGCTCCCACTTTGGACACTGTGAAGCTTTTGCCATTTTCACGATCGAGGACACTAAAATCGTGAAAGAGGAAATTTTGGACCCGCCGGTCCACGAACCCGGATCACATCCCGCTTTTCTGCACAAACACGGCTGCAACGTGGTCATTGCCGGTGGCATGGGAAACCGCGCCCAGGAGCTGATGAGCGCACAAGATATCAAAGTTATCATTGGCGCGCCGCAGCTTCCCTTGCGCGAACTGGTGGAACAATATCTGCGGGGTGACCTGCAGTCCGGCGAAAACCGCTGCGACCATTAATGAAACTTGCCATTGCCAGCGGAAAGGGCGGAACCGGAAAAACCAC
Source organism: Candidatus Cloacimonadota bacterium (assembly GCA_012728875.1). Taxonomy (GTDB): domain Bacteria; phylum Cloacimonadota; class Cloacimonadia; order Cloacimonadales; family Cloacimonadaceae; genus Syntrophosphaera. The sequence goes on along the minus strand of JAAYEF010000029.1, from coordinate 38,802 downwards.
GCTTGCTGTGAATCTGGCGCTCTATGCCGCTGCCACACGCAGGGTTGCGCTTTTGGACCTCGATGTGGAGGAGCCCAACAGCGGAATCTTCCTCAAAGGCAAGCTCAAGCGCGAAAAGCAGCTGTTCAGAGCCGTGCCCGAATGGAAGAAGGAAGCCTGCATCCTCTGCGGAAAGTGTTCCGAACTTTGCCGTTTCAATGCGGTTTTGAAGCTGGGAAAGCACATTTTGGTGATGCCGGAGCTTTGCCACAGTTGCTACGCCTGCAGCGAATTGTGCCCGGAAAATGCCCTGCCCATGACACAAAAATCCCTGGGGTTTTTGCGTCATTATGAGCAGGACGGTCTGGACTTTGTGGAAAGCAAGATGGAGATCGGCGTGGAGATGGCAACTCCCTTGATTGAACAGACTTTAGCCTATGCTGAAGCGGAAATCGCAGGTGCCGACCTCCAGATTCGGGACTGCCCTCCCGGAACCTCATGCTCGGTGATCAACGCCACAAGAGACGCTGATTTTGCCCTTTTGGTTACGGAACCAACGCCCTTCGGGCTTCACGACCTGAGCCTGGCGGTTGAAACCATGCGTCATCTGGATAAACCAATCGCTGTGGCGGTGAACCGGGTTGGAATTGGCAACGACGATGTGTTCAGATATTGCGAAGCTGAAGGCATCCCCGTTTGGGCTTCATTTCCGCATGATCGCCGAGTTGCCGAGCTCTATTCCCGCGGGGAAACGCTTTACGACAAAGTTGACTCCATCCGCACCGGTATGGACGCCATCCATACCCAGATTTCAAGCTTGGGAGGCGGCAAATGAAGGAAATAGTCATCATCTCGGGAAAAGGTGGAACCGGAAAGACATCCGTGGCGGCAGCGCTTGCCTTCGTGGCAGAAAAGTCGCTGATGGCGGATTGCGACGTGGACGCCGCCGACATGCACCTCATTTTGAAGCCGGACCACAAGCAGGCACAAGATTTTTACAGCGGCTTGAAAGCGGAAATTGATCCCGCCAAATGTTCTTTCTGCGGGCTCTGCAAAGAAGTCTGCCGCTTCAACGCCATCCAAATCAAGCACGGGGTTTTTGAAGTTGACTTTTTGGCCTGCGAAGGCTGTGGATACTGCTTTGAAGTTTGCCCGGTGGGAGCCATCAGTCTTCCCCAACAGAACGTGGGGCAGAGCTTTATCTCGAACACAAAACTGGGTGCAAGCCTGGTTCATGCCCGTCTCGGCATCGGTGCAGACAATTCCGGCAAACTGGTGGCGAAGGTGAAAAAAGACGCCAAACGCATCGCCGGGGAAGATGGCTTGGAATATGTGCTGGTGGACGGTTCCCCCGGAATCGGCTGTCCGGTGATTTCCTCGCTTTCCGGCGCAAACTTGGTTGTCTTTGTAACCGAGCCCAGCCTATCTGGACTCAGCGACCTCAAACGCGTGTGGGAACTCACCAAACGCTTTGGCATCCATGGCGTCTGCGTGATAAACAAAGCCGACCTCAACTCTGGAGTCAGCTCTCAAATTCGTGAATTTTTAGGCCGGGAAGGAATCGGCGTCATCGCGGAAATCCCCTATGACGAAGATTTTTCCCGAGCCATCACCCAGGGACAGAGCCTGGTGGAATATGACCCTCAAAAGTGGAAACCAATCTTTGCAAAGATCTGGGAACAAATCAAAAAGGAGCTATCATGATTATCGCTTTTACGAGCAAAGGAACGGACTGGGATTCCAAAATGGACCCTCGTTTCGGAAGAACAGACTACATCCTCTTCTACAACGAAGATACGCAGGAACTTAGCCATCTTGACAATAGAGAAGTTGCAGATCAGGCGCACGGTGTCGGGCCGAAAACCGCACAAAAACTATTTGAGCGCGGAGCACAGGTCCTCATCACGGGAAACGGCCCGGGCGGAAACGCAGCCGAAGCCCTGAAGCAAATGGAACTTAAGATCTTTGTGGGTGCGGGCGAAATGACAGTCCGCGAAGCCTATGAAGCATATCAAAGAGGACAGCTCGCGCAAGGAGCGTAAAGATGCCCGGACGCGATGGAACCGGCCCTCTGGGAGACGGCAGAATTGGACGGGGTTTGGGTCCCTGTGGAAAAGGACGCCAAAGGCGTGACTTGACAAAGGATTTTAACGACAGCGGCAGCCGCAATCTGATCAGCAGCGGTGCCGAGTTTTTCATCCGGCTGATCGAATCGATCATGGATCGCAGATCCATAGATAAAAGGAGATAAAAATGCCTAATTATGATGGAAAAGGACCCTTTGGAGACGGACGTCCGGGAAAGGGTATGGGCGCTTGCGGAAGGTTTGGAGCCGGTGAACGTGGCTTTGGACCCAGGTGCACAAGGGGCTTTGGCCGTGGACGCGGATTTGGTTTTCGCGCTTCTGGCAGAGGCCGCAGATGGCTGGGAACTCCCGGCTACCAATATGGGGAGGAAATGTATCCCTACACCCGCGAAGATCTGATTGCCCAAAAGGAAGATCTGGAACGCCAATTGCAATGGCTAAACGAACAAATCTCAAAGGAAGAAACTGAATAAATGGACGAAAAAGAACTCCAACTCCAAGCCAATTTGGCTAGAATCAAACACAGAATCATCGTGATGAGCGGGAAAGGTGGCGTGGGCAAAAGCTTTGTGGCCACCAATCTCGCCTACGGACTTGCCTTGCAGGGCAAAAAGGTGGGACTTTTGGACGTTGACATCCACGGTCCTTCCATTGCCAAGCTCACAAACATTGAAGGCGTGCCCATTCCTGTGCATCCCGAAACGGGAAGACCCACTCCCATCCAGGTTTTGTCGAACCTCTGGGTGCTGACTGTCGCCTCCATTTTGGGAAACGAGCACGACGCCCTCATCTGGCGCGGACCGCTCAAAATGGCGCTCATCAAACAGTTTTTCACCGATTTCGACTGGGAAGAGCTGGATTATCTGGTTGTGGATTGCCCTCCCGGAACTGGTGACGAGCCCCTGAGCATCATCCAAACCCTTGGAAATGTGGATGGAACCGTGATTGTGACCACTCCGCAGGACCTTGCCGTGTTGGACGTGAAAAAATCCATGAATTTCGCCGAGAAGATGGATGTCCCCATTCTGGGCGTGATTGTGAACATGAAGTTTTTCCGTTGTCCCAAATGTGGCGAACAAACCGCCATCTACACCGGCGAAGGAATCGGCGAACTGGTTTTCCAATATCAAACCGACATTTTGGCTGAATTGGAAATCGACCCCGCCATCGCTCTTTCTGCGGATCAAGGCAAGCCCTACATCTATTTCAACAACAAACAGCCCTCGGCGGAAGCCTTGACGGAAGCAGTCCAGAAAATCATCGATAAGGTTGAAGGAAGCGCCCAGAGTGCCGAAGGTTGAACCATTTAACCAGCATTTGGAAGAATATGAACACTGGTTCACCGTGAACAGTTGGGTTTACGAAAGTGAACTGGAAGCAATCCGCAAGGTGCTTCCCACATCCGGCAGAGGGATCGAAATCGGCATTGGCAGCGGCCTGTTTGCCAGTCCCCTGGGAATCAGGGAGGGAGTCGATCCTTCCGCCGCGATGAGGGAAAAGGCTCACCAGCGCGGGCTTGAAGTTCAAGACGCAGTTGCGGAAGCCTTGCCCTATGCCGATGAAAGCGTGGACCATGCCCTCATGGTCACCAGCATCTGCTTTGTGGACAGCATTCCCAAAAGTCTTCTGGAAGCCAGACGGGTTCTGCGTCCAGGCGGTTTGCTGGTGATTGCTTTTGTGGATAAGGACAGTTTTTTGGGCCGTCAATATCAAATCCACAAACACGAAAACCCCTTCTACCGTGAAGCCGTATTCGTTGGCGCTTCCGAGCTCGATCAAAAGCTGGATGAAGCTGGCTTTGCAGTTGAGGAATTTTGGCAGACCATTTTTAGCGATCTGGACCAGGTTCAAAGCCTGCAGGAAGCCATCAAAGGTCATGGTGAAGGCGGCTTTGTGGTCATCAGCGCGCGAAAACCGCTTTGATTGAACCCAAGGAGACACCATCTTCAAATTAAAAGTGGGGCAGAGGCTTGCAAGGTTTGTTCATATCTGAAACTATGCCTGAGAACGGCTTGAACGTTTGAGACAAAATTAAATGCAGGGTTGACACAAAACAGAGTATTATATTGTAAGAACAACGACTCCGATGGGAGGATTAAAATGAAAACGAAACTATTTTTGGCTTTGACTCTGCTGATGGCTTTCAGCCTGCTTGGCGCTTATGAGTATTATGGAGCCTTTCAGATCCGGACCTCGCCCAAAGGTGCGGACGTGAATCTGGAAGACATCGACCTTTATCTCTGCTCCACGCCAAGCCCGGTCTATCCTGTTTTGATGGATGAATTCATGGAGTTGCATGAGGGAATCCCCGGCAGAACCATCAACGTGATCATCACCATGGAAGGCTATGTCCCCATTCGAAAATCTCTCTTTGTGCCCTTCCTGTACGACAATCAGCGTGATGCCCTGCGTCATCCCACTGTTTTTAACTTCCGGCTCACCCGGGACAGGAGCAACACCTATTACAACACTGTTATCTACTATTCTTACAACTACTATCGAGCGCGTCCCATAGACTACTACTATTGGCCGTCCCACTATTGGTATCCGCCCCCTCCCGGCGGCTACAAACCCCGTCCGCCCGGATACATTCCTCCGCGTCCGCCTTTTGGCAGCAATGGACAGGGAAGCCACGGCGGATCGGGAGTTAATCCCCCCAGTGGTGGCGGTGAACACGGTGGAAGCCACGGTGGCAGTGGAGGCGGCTACTATCCTCCTCTTCCTCCAGGTGGCGGCAGTGGATCCAGTGGTGGTGGATACAACCCTCCCCAGCCTCCAGGCGGAGGTGGGCATGGTGGCGGAAGCAGTGGAGGCGGCTACAATCCTCCTCTTCCCCCAAGTGGTGGGAGTGGCGGTAGCGGTAGCGGCGGAAGTGGCGGCGGAGGCTATAATCCTCCCAATCCTCCAGGTGGTGGACATGGTGGAGGCAGCGGTGGAAGTGGCGGAAGCGGATATAACCCTCCCAGTGGTGGAGGAAGCTCCCACACACCTTCAGACAGCAATACCAAGCCTTCTTCCGGCGGCAGCCACAGCGGCTCAGTGCAAAGGAGTTCATCACAGAACGATACAAAAAGCAAGGACTCCGACAAAGACACCACTCCCATGGATGTGCTGAGAAAAGTTACCGGACACGGCAGAAATTAATCCTCTCCCAATATATAGATCCTCAAAAACGGCCTTCGGGTCGTTTTTTTTGTGCTGTATAAAACTGGACTGGGAAGTTGGTCTTAGGATTTTTATGAATCCCATCATTTAATGTTTCAGCTCTTCTCCATCCCAGCTTCCAAAAGATGGCCAGATTCACATTTTCAACTGAACACAGCCTCTCCCTTGGCTCCAGCCCACGTGCTGCTGCTCTGCTTCCTAAAGACCTCCTTAATCTTTCTTGGGTGCCCTATGGGATGTGTTGCAGTGGTATATTGGTTGGAATCAAGCAGGAAGAGTACAGTAAATTCCGTTCGATTCGCAAAACGGTTAACCTGTCAAATTTGGAAATCAAAAACCGCCTTCTCGAAAGAAAGCGGTTTATTCAATTGAATATCGATTTATGGATTCTAAGTTTTAAAGGTATTTCACCTCAACCCAGTTCATTTAGTCGGTTTGCAAGTTTTACCGATTCATCAATCAGGCGCTTCATTTGCCAGATGGATCATGCACAGCCACAATCCGGTAGAATAGGTGCCGGTGATTTTGAGCGGCTTGGATGTGCTGAAAACTGGTGTCTGAAACAAAGCCAAGCTCTGAAAAAGAGATGACATCGCCACAGGGATCCTCGCCAACGAGAACGATGTAGCCATCCGGCACAATGGGTGAACCGTTTACGGTTTCAGTGACGGGTTGCCAGGTCAGCAAAACATCGTTTTCCAAGATGGAAATGGTCAGGCCTTCCACGGCGGCAGGGCGATCAGGAGTCCCATCGTTAAAAAAGCTTAAATAAGGATAGCCGTTGTTGATTGTGTGATTCATATCCGCTGCCCAAATCTCCCAATCCCAGCCCACATATGTATTTTCATCATGGGGGCAAACCATTTGGGCTGTGGTTCTTCCTTCGCCGCCCCTACTTGTGGTTTGTCCAGACGCTTCAATGTCCCAATAGCAGTTGTTGTGGATTCCAATCATGCTCGATCCTACCATGCCACCAACAGCGGAATTACCTGAAACATGACCGTTGCTGTAGGAGTTGGTGATAATACTTTGCTGATTATAGCCCACTAAACCGCCTATCGTACTGTTACCGGAGACAGTTGCAGAACTATAGCAATTGTTAATGTATGTTACAGTGTTAGTAAACGAATAAGAGCTTGAACCCATCAAGCCGCCGGTGTAATAAGTTCCACCCGTGACGCTTCCAGAGCTGTAGCAGCTATTGATTTCACCGCCATCGCTCCTGCCCACCAAACCTCCGGTGCTTTGAGCCGTTCCGGTAACTTGCCCAGCGCTGTAGCAGTTGGCGATGATGGATTCACCATCCGAGGAAATAAGGGATCCCACCAAGCCGCCAATATAATTGGTTCCTGATACTTCCGCTGTGCTGTTGCTGTTTGTGATGTTGCCACTGGTGCTTATACCCACCAGACCGCCCAGACTACTGTTTCCAGTAATAATGCCGGAGCTGTGGCAGTCTGTAATATCTCCATTGTTCTCACCCACCAAGCCGCCGATATTTTGATTACCGTTAGTAACATTTGCAGTGCTGTAGCAGCCAGTGATGTTGCCATCCCCATCATTATGGCCCACCAAACCGCCAATGTTTTGAGTGAGGTATGAGTCCGGCGAAACGTTTCCAGAGCTGTGACAATTGATGATGTCGCCTTGATTCAGCCCCACCAAGCCGCCAAGGAATCGTTTCTGACTGTAATTTTTAACAATTCCACTGCTGGAGCAGTTTATTACAGTGCCGTTATTTATGCTGAGCAAAGCCCCGAGATAGTCTCTGTTGGCTTTCAGGTCCACGTCTGTGAGATGCAGGTTTTGAATGGTTCCCACCGAGGAGCCGAACAGCCCTTTGTATTCGGAAATAGTTGCCATGCTGTTTACATAAAGTCCGGAAACCGTGTGTCCGTTTCCATCGTAATTACCCCCAAAAGGGAGGTGGGAATATTGCCCCAGCGCAGCCCAGCCAGCTCCATCATTCCAGGGCGCCACGCCCAGATCGATGTCGGCAGTTTGAATGAAATGGCCATCCAGGTAGCCCCGAACGTTGTTAAGATGGCCAGCCGTTGCCACCTGCCAGGGGTCCTGCGCGGTCCCGGAACCTCCGGCAAACTGGGCAAACAAGGGAAGGGCCGGGATAAGAATCAAGGTAAGCCAAAATACACTTTTTCTTTTCATGTCACGCTCCTTTTATGTGATTCATTGGACACTTTATCTTCGTTTTGGTCTCAAATTGTGATGAATTTAGCAAATCTGCCACACGGGTTTTTTATAATATTCAGTATTCTGTTTCAACCACCTTTAGAGAAAATGAGAGACTGGAAGTTTCGATAAACAGCACACTCTACGGTTTATTCTCCTTCTGCTTGATCGACTTTATCAAGCTCGCGCGTTGAAAGTGATATTTGATTACTTTGTCGGGGAAGAAAACGGGATGCTGATTCCAGGAGAGTTCTTCCGCTTTCGCCAAGGCTGCATCAGGCTTTTCTGCATCCATCAGTTGGTAGATTCCTGCTTGATGTCCTGAGAGCGAGATTCTTCCACTTTGAGATTGTGTTCTTTTCTGATGCTGCAATAGAACAAGATAAAGACTATCAAGCCGAAAAAGACGAAAGTCAGAAGCTTGAAAGTCGTTCTGCGATTGTAAAATCTGCGATATTGGTTCCGGTATTTGAAGTAAGCGGCTTTCAATTCGGGATTGCTGGCACCCCGAAAGGACAGCAGGCTCAAGTGGGCTTTGATGTGCCTTTTTAGCGTCTCCGTGGCCAATTCATTAAAATCAACATTCTTTTTGCTGGTGCTTTTGTGGTCAACATATGATTTGTGCACTTTCCCCATTTGGGAAAGCCACATTTCTGTTTGCTGCAGAAGCTCTTCATCGGTGAAGTCGTTGATCGTTTTGTCGCCCATTTTGTGATTGCAATGGGGACATCTGCGAAACACCAGGTCCACGTCTCGAGCGCAATTCATACATTTTTGCGTCGTGCTCATCGCTTGCCTCCTTTTTTGAAAAAGGGTTGCTTTCTTTTATTTCTAACTTGGAATAGTAAAAATCAGGGTGCCTGGATGGTCAGTGTGGGGCTGATTGATCTTTGCTCGCCGTAGTGGGCAGTGAAGCTCCATGTCGTGGTTTTGTTCGTGTAGAAATCCATATCGTTATACTGTATGGCGGAACCGGGTAAAACGGCATAACGGGGCACCCAGTCCTCACCGCTGTGTTTTTTGGCAATCACGATGCTGTCTGCCCAGGTTGCCACATTGTCCCAAAACAGACAGATGCGGCGTGGATTGCTCCAACTGAAGTCGTAATCGATATTTTGGGGCGCAGGGAGGTAGAAATTTAATTGATGGGCTTCTTCCTGGGAAATGGCACTGCCTTTGAAGGCGCGTACACGGTAATAGTAAACTTTTCCAAGCTCAGCTTCGTTATCAATGGCAGTATTCACCTCGACGCCAACCGTGATCATCTTTTCTACCCAGGCTCCGTCCCATTCTCTTCTGTCGATATAGAAGCCGTCTTCGTCTTCAAAAGTATCTGTCCAGGTGAGTTTGACCTTGGTGGGACCCGCGATCTCCATGGTGAGGCTGGAAATTTCTCCGCCGGTGTAGGTTTCGGGCGGATCATCCTGGTCGTCCGGCTTGGTAAACAGACTGCAGCCCGCCAAGCTTAAAATCAAAAATAATCCGAGAATCAAGTATTTGCCACGCATTACACTTACTCCTTTTACCTGAAATACATTTCAGCTAATCATCCGAAAGTCTTGATTTTTGTCAAGATAAAAGTGACGGAAAGGCTAAAACAAGCGTATGAGCTGCAACATTATGCGTTCTCACTTATTTTTTCAAATCGTATCAGAATTATTTCAAATTCGGGTTTTTGTCACACCCCAAGCATTTGAAATATGGGGTGAGAACTTATATGAGCCTCCTGAAAGTACTGAGAAAAAGTGAAACTGTTTAGAACTGGAAATAGATGAAGGGCTGGAGATCCGCAGAACGGAACTGGAAAAGCACCCAGATGAGGATTGCCAGCATGGCAGCCTGGACGGGAACGGGGCTGCGGCGCAGGAAGCCTTCAAAACCGGAACGCGCTCTTTGCGGCAGCCAGTGCAGCAGATAACCAATCACGATGAGCGCCGCCACCACCTGATATTGTTGGAGCCACTGCAGGGCAAGGTGTCCACGGAAATCGGTGAAGATGGTGCGGATCATGGTGATGGCTCCCTCAAAGCTGCGGCTGCGGAAAAAGATGCGGGTGAAAGTGATGAAATTAAAGGTGAAGATGATGCTTAGAGCCTGTTTCCAGAAAGCAGGCTTGGGCACAACAGCGCCTTTGGGTGGTGTTTTGATGCCCAAAAGATTGCGGAAAAAGCGCTCCACACTCAGGCCCAATCCGTTCAAGCCGCCCCAGATGACAAAATTCCAGGAAGCGCCGTGCCAAAGTCCACCCAAAAGCATGGTGATCATGAGGTTCACATAGGTGCGGAACTTTCCTTTGCGGCTTCCGCCCAGGGGGAAATAGAGGTAGTCGCGCAGCCAGGTGCTCAGCGAAATGTGCCAGCGACGCCAGAAATCGCCCAGCGAGGTGGCTTTATAGGGTGAATTGAAGTTTGGCTGGAGGTTGAATCCCATCATGGTGGCAAGGCCGATGGCGATGTCGGAATAGCCGCTGAAGTCGCAATATACCTGCAGGGAATAGCCATAGAGCGCCAAAAGATTTTCCACTCCGGAGTAGAGCGCAGGGTTGTCGAAGATTCTATCCACAAAGTTTATGCTGATATAATCCGCAATCACGCCTTTTTTGATGAGCCCGGCAAAGATGATGGTGAGCGCTTTTGCCATCCTGTTGCGATCCAGGCTCAGTTCTTTGTTGATTTGAGGTATGAACCAGGAAGCGCGGAGAATGGGACCCGCCACCAACTGGGGGAAAAAGGAAACGAAGAAGAGAAAATCCGCAAAATCGTTGATGGGTTCGAGCTTTTTGAAATAGATGTCCAGCGTGTAGCTCATCGTTTGGAAGGTGAAAAACGAAATTCCCACCGGCAGGAAAATATCCAGCATGGGCAGGTTTCCGCCGATGAGGTGATTCACGGTGTCGATGAGGAAGTTCGTATATTTGAAATAGCCCAGCGAACCAAGGTTCCAAAACACGCTGAGCCACATGAGAGCTTTGCGGTTGGAGGGTTTTTGGGCTCTGTAAATCCAAATGCCGATGAGATAGTTGATCCCTGCCGTGATCACCAAAAGCAGGAGGAAAACGCCGCTGGTTTTGTAGTAAAAATACAGCGAAGCCAGCATCAGATACCAGGTGCGCAGCTTCACCTTTTTCACCACAAAGGGATAGAAAAACATTATGACAATAAAGAAAGCCAGGAAGAAGCCGCTGTTGAAAATCAGAGGGTTGGCGGGGTTGTATTTTAAACTGGAAAGAAGGTTTTGCAGGATCATTCTCCGCGCTCCGCATAACTTTTATATGCCCGAAGCAGGGCTTCATAGAGAAGCTGTCCCTGCAGGCGATAGCCCTGGGCGTTGAAATGTACCATGTCTTTGCCGCCGATGCCTTGGTTTTGCCAAGTGGAAAAAGAGCCGGGACCACCCATCACCTGTTGCAGGTCCCACCAGGCGTGGCCATGTTCGGCAGCGTAAGCTTTGATTTCGTTGGCAACCTTCACCACATCCGGGTTCGGCACACCGTTTTTATATGAATCCGGAGGCAGGGTGAAAAGGATGGGCGTGTCGCCGCTGTATTTATACATTTTTTCCATATATTTGGTCAGCGCGGTGTGGAAGCGCTGAGCGCTATAGGTTCCCTGGGCGTCGTTTGTGCCCATGGAGATTACGATGAGATCGGGCTTGAGGTCGCGATAGCTGGCAAAAACCTCATCGTTGTTGAATTGGTTCGTGAAAGAGGCGCCGTTTATTCCTTTATAGAGAAAGCGAAAACCGGGGGCGCCGGGGTTTTCGGATTGTTCTTCAAAGAAGTTGTCGAAAAGGTTTTCGGTGGCGCCGGCAAACCAGCCGGGCTTGATGTGGGAACCGCCGAATTGGTAGATGGTAACCTGTTCGCGCAGACCGCCGCGCAGTTCCATCATTTTGAAAAGGAAGGGTGCCAAAAGGCTGTCTGCACCGGGGATTTCGTTCAGTTCGCGCCGCAGGAAGGGCCATTGGGAAAAGTTTGTGTCCACGGTTTTGAGGGCAACGTGTCCCCGGATGAATTCTTCCAAAAGATCCACCCCCACAGGCAGGTTTTCAAGGCTGGAATCGTCGTCGTCTGCGGTTTCCTGGGCAAAAGCCACAGCCGCCAAAGACAGAATGAGGCAGAATAGCAGGGTTTTAATGAGGCTTTTAGTCACTTCTTCCCGTGGTGATAACCTTGTGGAGCATTTCGGCAAGCTTGTCGGCTCCGGATCGGGTGAAATGGGTGTAGTCCCGTGCGGCAAGCTGTGGTCTGGCGTTCACATAGGTGGGCATGGAGTTCAGCCCGCCCATGGCTTTGAAAAGGTTCCAAAAAGCTGCTCCGGTTTCATGAGCCATCTCACTTTGAGCCTTCACCAGGATGGGAATGTCCGGAGCGGTTTGATAGACGCCGCCCTGGTTTGTGCTGCGGTCTTGAACCCCGATCAGCAAAATCGGCACTCCCGGCATGGCGCTTTGGATGTGGCGCACGGTTTGGATCATCCCGTTTTTGTAGCGGCTGTAGTCCCGGGTTTGCGGACTGGAAACGTTTCCGCCATATTGAAGCACCACGAGGTCGTAGTCCAGATATCTTTGGAAAGAGCTAAGTATGGAGGCGGGGATGGCATCAAAATACATCCCGGAATATCCGCGCACGGAGAGATTGTCCACATACAAGCCGCTGCGGTCGTCAAAGGAAACTCCGTAAACGTGGATGGGGTCGGTGGGGCTGAAAGTGAGACGAACCTTTGAAACCGGGCTGGAGGGACTGAGATCGAGCATCTGTACGCCTTCACCGGGGGTGAGGGAACGAACCATGTCCTCTCCGCCATCAAGGTTCACGGTCACCTTTGAATTCGCCGAAGCATGGGAATAGAAAAGTCGAATCCGACGAAAATCATTGGCTCCGCCCTTGGCTTTGGATCCGGAATACTCCACCCAGGAGGGTCCGCTGGCGCCGTAACGTTTGCCTTCCTTGCGCGAACTTCCCTGCACAGCTGCTGAAACCAGATTCCCCAGAGAGTCGAAAACCGCAGGCTGTTCCTTGGTTTCGATCACGGATTCTTCATAATACCAAGTGCGGGGGATGAAAGTGTAGCCGATCATGCCCAGCGGAAATCTGTTCTCGCCGCGTTTCATGAAAGACACCGTTTCCCAATTTTTGGAAAAGGAATGGCGAATGGTTTGGCGGAACCCGCTCACGATGGAGGTGATGGGAACCAAGCCGACGCCGTGGCCGCCATATTCTTCCTGCAGGCGGGCTCGCAGGGTTTCGGTCAGCAAATCGCCTTCGATGATGGAATCACCATAAAAGGCAATGCGCAGGGTTTCGCCGCTGCCTTTTTGAAAGTCGTGAATCTTGTGCAGAAAGGGTTCCAAGGCTTGGAGTTCGTCGTCAATTTGCAGCTCACGTGCGGCAACCACCACGGAATCGAGTTCGGTGGTTTCTCCAGTGCCTTTCAGCTTTGCCAGCAAATCAAACTTCTTGATGGAAAAAATACTATTCTCGTTTGCAGGGATGAGCGGAGCGATCAAGATCAGAAGCAACACAGCGCCCGCAGCCACCAAAAATGGACGCCAAAAGACGCGCTTCCCAGCTTTGGGGCTGGTTTCTGGAGCTGATTGCTCATCCGGGGTTTTATCTTGATTTTCTTTAATTTCGTGATTTTTCATTTGTGGAGTCATTTTTTGGGCTGGCAGTTTTTGACAAGGAAAATCCATCAAAACAGTTGACAAATTGAGCCCCATCGAATCTTTGGCAATTGCCAGGCGCAGTGCAACGGACGCTTGTGAACCATGTCAGATCAGGAATGAAGCAGCATTAAGCAACGTTGTCCGTGTGTCGCTGTCAGCCTGGCATCTTTTTTCTGATGGCTTGGCTGGAGTTTTGCTTGCATTTAAACAGTCAATTTTACAAAATCTTTTGAGGAAGCGAATGAAAAAATCCTTTGTCTTGGCAATGCTGTGTCTGGTAATTTCACTGTTGAGCGCTTTTCCTGCCCGCATCGAAAGCTGGAGAGTGGATCAAGACTTGAAAACCTTGAACCAACTGAAATTCAGCGTGGACAACGTTAGCCGCTCCACCGGCACGATCGTGGTCTATCTTCATGATGAGGCGGAGTTTGCCAAACTTTTGGAACACGGATTCAAGGCTGAAAAGCTTCCCGACCTTGCCTGGCAAAACGCGCTGGAATTGCATCGTGATAGATCCTTCTATCCTTCGCGGGATCAATATTACACCATCACGCAATATGAACAATTCATGCAGGATACCGCCGCTTCATATCCAAACCTCTGCCAGCTTCAGCAAATCGGCTCAACCGTACAGGGCAGGCCGCTTTATGTTTTGAAAATCACAGACAATCCCCAGCTTAATGAAGAGGAACCGGAATTTCTTTTCATCTCCTCCATCCACGGCGACGAGCCGGTTGGCTATGACATGTGCATCCGCCTGATCAAGCTGCTCACCGAAGACTATGGAACAGACCCGCGCATCACGAACCTGGTGGACAACACCGAAATCTGGATTTGCCCGATGTTCAACCCCGATGGGTTTGTGGCAGGCCAACGTTACAATGCGCAGGGAGTGGACCTGAACCGCAACTATCCCATGCCTTTTGGGATAAACCCGAATCCGGACGGCAATCCCTGGGCGCCGGAAAACATTGCCATGATGAACTTTTTGACAGAGCGGAATTTCGTTCTTTCGGCAAACTTCCACGGGGGAGCGCTGGTGGCAAATTATCCCTGGGATTACAGCCATAGCTTGACTCCGGACAATGATCTTTTGATCCAGGCTGCACTAACCTATTCCAGCAACAACTCCGCCATGTATAACAGCAGCGAATTTTCCCAGGGCATCACCAACGGGGCGGCCTGGTATGTGATCACAGGTTCCCTGCAGGACTGGACTTATGCCTACACCGATGGCATGGACATCACCATGGAAATCGGGAACACCAAATGGCCGCAGGCTTCACAGCTTCCCAACTTCTGGAACCAAAATCGTGAATCCATGCTCTCATATATGGAATTTGTGCATCGGGGACTGCATGGAACCGTGAAATCTGCCGAGGGAGCGCCGCTGGCTGCTGAAATTATCATTGCCGGCAACAGTAAACTGGTGCACACGGACCCCAATGCGGGTGACTATCACAGGCTGCTTTTGCCTGGGACTTATGAAGTTACGGCATCTGCAGAAGGGTATCTGCCCCAAACGGTGACGGTCACAATTCCCGCTTCCGGCTCAGCACAATACGATTTTGTGCTTTCCCAAGCCCAGATCACCAACCTTTATGGTCAGGTGCGCGATATTGAAGGCTTTCCCATCCAGGGTTTGAATGTGAGCCTGAACACCCAACCGCCCACAAATGCAGCGGTGGACGCCCAAGGGTGTTTTGAAATTCACGACATCTTTGAAGGCTTGTATCAGCTTGAAGCGAAAACTGGAACCCAAACCAAGTTCACCAAGGATTTCGTTCTCAATCAAAGTGATAACCGCCTGGTCTTTGTTTACATCGAACCCGTGGAAGTGTTTCACGACCCATGTGAGAACATCTCCAACTGGACGGCTTCAGGTCCTTGGGGAGCGGTCACATATCAGGGATTGCCTGCCATAACAGACTCGCCCAGTGGTAATTATAGCAATAATGTTAATAGAACACTTAGAACCTCAAGCATTATCTCCCTGCAAAACATAGCAGAGCCGACTATTTCTTTCAACGCCGCCTGGGATTTGGAAGATGGCTACGACTTCGTTCATGTTCAAGCCTCCACCAGCACTTCAAACTGGACCACACTGGGCAGTTTCACTGGAACGCAGTTGAATTGGCAGCCTTTCAGTTTTTCGCTGGAACAATTTGCCGGTCAGAGCGTTTATATCCGCTTCATCCTGGAATCCGATTGGTATGTGAATGCAGATGGCATCTATCTTAACGATATTCTGATTTCCGGCTTGCCCTTTGATCAGATTGCACACGGCGATCTTGATGGAGACCGGATCATCCGTGCCCGGGATGCGGAAATCCTGCTTGAACACTGCGTTGGCTTCGACCCCATCCCGGAGATTGATCCCCTTCCCTGGAGCCTGCAACGTTTCGCCGCAGCGGATGTGGATTTGAGCGAGAATCTCGATTCCAAGGACGCCTATTTGATCCAACATTACCTGCATGATCCGAACTATCGCTTCCCGGCTCAAGGTGGGGAAGAGCTGTCCCTGCCAGAGGTGATCCTTGTTGTGGAAGATCAGCCTCAAAAAGAGTATCAAGCTGTCCTGATCAAAGGGATTCCCGCTGAATCCATCTATTGTATAGATTTTCAGTTGCTTCCCACAGGCTCCTTCTCCCATCTGGACATTTCTGCCCTCGGCTTGGGAATGGATTTTTCGGCTTACAACCCTGTGCTGCAAAAATTTGCCTGGGCTGGCAGGGATGAAGCCAAGGACCTCAAGTTTCAGATTGAGTTTCAAACTCCGGAGCAGGAACTTGAGTTGCATTACAACGTGAATGGACGTTTCGGAATTTTACCCATTTCCGACGACACTGCGGTGCAGGAAGAGGTGGAGCCCGTCTCGGTTTTTGCGCTGTATCAGAACCATCCCAATCCCTTCAATCCCAACACCCGCATCAGTTTTTCCCTGCCTGCCGAGCAAAATGCACGCCTTGTGATCTACAACCTCAAGGGTCAGAAGCTGAAAACTCTGGCAGATGGCGTCTTTACACGTGGTCAAAACATGCTCTTTTGGGATGGCTGTGACGAACAAGGCAGACCCCTTTCCAGCGGCATCTATTTCTATACATTGGAAAGTGGCGGAGAAATTCAAAATCGCAAAATGGTGCTTATGAAATGAAGAGGAAAATCATGAGAAACCGGCTTCTATATGTGCTTTTAATGGCACTTTCCCTTGCCTTGATCGCATGTCACAAAGATCAGATTGAGAAAGAAGAAAGCATCATTGAAGGCACCCAATTCCGCCTCGATGCCGTGCTCATGGTCAAGTCCATGTCAGACGAGCCCAAAGCCAGCTACGAAATTGAAATCGCCTCCTCGCGTGAGGCTTCCATGCAAGGATTGATGTATCGCGAAAAGATGGCGGAAAACCAGGGGATGTTTTTTGACCCCGAGGGTATTTCTGACACTGCTTTTTGGATGAAAAACACCTATATTCCTTTGGACATTATTTTCATTGACACAAAGAAGCAGGTGGAATATTTTGTTGAAAATACTGTTCCGTTCAGTGAGGATTTGATTCAATGCCCTGAACCATACAGATATGTGCTGGAGCTTAACGCCGGCCAAGTGAAGAAAAATGAAATAAAGATCGGAGATAAGATCGAATGGATAGAAAACACATCGGAATAATGCTTGTAATCGTCAGCGTTTTGCTGCTGACCTTGCTGACCTCCTGCGATAAGATCGGCAAAGGTGCTGACCAGCAGGAACCTGGAACCTTGATCGAAAAAGGCGATCAGGTTCAGAATCAAGATACTGATATCATTGAGGACTCAGATCAAAACAAGACTGACGACTCCAAAAAGAAAGACGAAAAAGACAAGGAAAAAGACCAGGCCAAGGATACCGCAAACAAAGAGCCCTTGAAAAAGTTTGAATACAGCTGGAGCGGCTCTGCCATGCCGGACATCGTGGTTATCGTGGACGACTTTGGCAACAGCACCACCTTGCTGGAAGACTTTGGCAAGCTGCCCTCGGAAGTGGTTTTTGCCGTGCTTCCAGACCTCGGCGCCACCAAAAGGTCGGGCGAAGTGGGCGCACAATATGGCCACGAAGTGATCATCCACCTTCCCATGTATGCCGGACCCACAAACAACGTGGGCAAGAGATACGTTAAAATGGATTCCACTAGTGAAGAAATTGCCGCTTTGCTGCGAGACTTTAAAAGCCAGCTTCCCATGGCCATTGGCGCCAACAACCACATGGGCAGCACCGCCACCAAAGATCGTGACTTGATGGAAAAAGTGCTCAAGGAAATCAAAAACCAGGGGATGTTTTTTGTGGATAGCATGACCACAAATGCCGTGACGCCTGATGTAGCTACGGATTTAGGTCATCCTGCCCTCAAACGGGACATGTTCCTGGACGTGGATGACAAACACAAACCAAATTCAGAGGCCTCCATCAACGCCAAGATTGAATATTTGGGCAGATTCAAAGGCCGCAAGCAACCCGTGATCATCATCACCCACTGCCACACTCGTGAAAAGCTGAACGCCCTGCAGGATTTCATCACCAAAATCAAAGCTGCCGGACTGAGACTCACCACCCTGAGTGCGGCAAAAAGACTGGCCGCATAAGAAAGATATAAAGCCTTTTTAGGAGCGAACCCTGTCCAGCCGGAAGGAGATTGCAGACCACGTTGCGGCAAAGCTTGACGCTGCAGGCGATCTCGTTTTGCGCAAAATGTTTGGCGAATATGGCTTCTGGCTGGATGGGAAGCTGATCGCGCTTGTTGCGGACGACCGGCTTTTCTTCAAACCGACTCAGGCAGGGCGCAAACACATCGGCAAGCCCGAAGAAGACCATCCCTATCCCGGTTCCAAGCCTTGGTTTCTGATCCCTGAAGAAATGTGGGAAGAAAGCGCTTGGCTGCAGGAATTGGCGCAGATCACGGCGCGTGAACTGCCGGCTCCCAAACCCAAAAAACCCAGAGCAAAATGAGCGAACCGATGCGCTGCCCCTGGCCCGGCAACGATGAGCTGATGATCCGCTATCACGACCGCGAATGGGGCGTTCCCCTGTTCGACGATCTCAAGCTCTTTGAGTTTTTGGTTTTGGACGGCTTTCAGGCTGGGCTAAGTTGGCAGTGTGTGCTTCGCAAGCGCGATAATTTCCGCAATGCCATGGACGGCTTCGAGCCCGCCGTCATCGCGAAATATGGAGCCGACAAGATTGAAGCGTTGATGCAGGATCCGGGGCTGATTCGCAATCGTTTGAAAATGAATGCTGCGGTGACCAATGCCGCGGCTTTTTTGAAAGTGCAGGCAGAGTACGGCTCTTTTTCGGATTATATCTGGCAGTTTACGGATGGTAAAACCATTGTGAACCACTGGAGCAGAGCGGAACAGATTCCTGTGCAAAGCCCTGAATCCGACGCCATGAGCAAGGATCTGCGTTCCCACGGCTTCAAATTTGCAGGAAGCGTGATCTGCTATGCTTTCATGCAGGCGGCGGGCATGGTGAACGACCATCTCACCAGCTGTTTTCGCCACTCCTCCCTTGGTTCGTGAAAGAGGCTTGGAGCGCAAATGTTCATGAGGCACCCCATAAAAATTGGGGAGACACACGGGAGGCTGGCAGGTAACTCTGCTTTTGGGCTCAAGGGAGAGGCAGGCTTTGAAGATTGCGTTTTAATCACTTAGCCTGAGCTTGCACCTTTGGAGAAAAAGAATGTTTGGTCAAAGCACATTTTTGTCTTGACAGAAAAAGGGATGTTCAAAAATGTGCCTAAACTTGAATATTGAATGAACAGCGCCGGGGGCGTAGTTCAGTTTGGTTAGAACGCTTGCCTGTCACGCAAGAGGCCGCGAGTTCGAGTCTCGTCGCTCCCGCCATATACTCGGATGCCGGAAACGGCATCTTTTTTTTTGAGGGTCACGACCCTCTAGGGTCGGGGAACCTCGCAAGAAGGAGCCATGAACAATTTTGACATTCGCGAATGCATGCACTATCAAAAACAGGAAGGGACGGCGGTTCAATGTCTTTTGTGTCCCCACCTTTGCATCTTGCGGGAAAGCGAGACCGGTCTTTGCCGCGGACGTCAAAATCAAGATGGCAGGCTGATTGCCACAAACTATGGGCGCAGTATCGGTTTGGCGGTCGATCCCATCGAAAAAAAACCTCTTTACCACTTTCATCCGGGCTCATCCATCCTTTCTCTGGGACCCAATTCCTGCAACCTGAGCTGTTTCTTTTGCCAGAACCACAATAGCAGCCAGGAACCAAGTCCCACCCTGGATATAAGTCCGGAGCAGCTGCTGGATTTGATTCGGGAAAGAAATCTCACAGCGCAGGTCGCGTTCACCTACACCGAGCCGCTCACTTGGTTTGAATATATTTATGACTTTGCCCGGCTTGCGCCGGATGTGGATATAGTTCTAATCAGCAATGGCTTCATCAATCCAGAACCGCTCAAACAGCTTTTGCCCTTTGTAAAGGCGATGAATATCGACCTCAAATCCTTTCGCGACCAGTTTTATCAGGACCACTGCGGCGCCTCGCTGGATGTGACTTTGCAGACCATCACCAATGCTCACGAAGCCGGGGTTCATCTGGAGCTTACCAACCTGCTCATTCCCGGTTTGAACGATAGCGATGAGGACATCCGGGATTTGGTGCAATTCGTTGCTGAACTGGACAAACGAATTCCCCTGCACTTTTCCGCCTACCATCCGGCTTATAAATCCAATATTCCCGCCACACCGCTTGCCACGGTTTTGAAAGCCTGCCGCATGGCGAGGGAAAGCCTGGACTTTGTGTATGCCGGCAATATCGGACCCAACGAGTTCAGCGCCACAAAGTGTCCAAACTGCGGCAGTGAACTGATTTCACGTGGACGCAGAGTTGTGGGTCTGGATGGAGCAGCCTGCAAAAGCTGTGGCCAAGAGATTTATGGGGTGTTTTGATGTACCGTAAAATTCGGGAACATCTCAGTTTGGCAGATTTTCTGCTGATCATCGTGATCTTGGTTGCCATCGGGGTCAGCGCAGCCACGCTCGGCAAAAAGGAGGAGCGGCTTTACGTTCACATCCAAAAGGACGGCTTGAGCGTGGGCGTGTTTCCTCTGGATCAAAACCGCATGATCAGGATTGATGAGCACAACACGGTTGAAATCAAGAATGGAAAAGTGGGCATGAAGGAAGCCGATTGTCCAGACAAACGCTGTGTGAAACAAGGTTTTGGCGACGCTTTGCCCATCGTGTGTCTGCCAAACCGGGTGGTGGTGGAAATTCGTCCTTTGCAGGCTCCGCGGAGGCTGATTGTCCAATAGAGGCTGCCGATGCTGAATTTTGCCATCTATGTTTCCGACCACGGTTTTGGGCATGCCACCCGCATGGCGGCTTTGGCGGAGGAATTCATTCGTTTTGGGATCTTTGTACACATTCGCAGTGCCAGACCTGATTTTATCTTTGCGGGCTTGGATTCCAAATATCATCAAAAGTATGATGTGGCATGCGATCTGGGCGTGAAACACGGCAAAAACCTGGCTCCGGATTTGGATGCCACAAAAGCCGCTTTGCTCGAATTGATGGGGCAGAGGTCTGAACTGTTGGAGCGGGAAGTTGAGTTTTTGCGGCGCGAGGGGATCGACCTCATCATTTCGGACATCCCCTGGTTGCCTGTGGAGGCCGGAACTTATGCCGGTGTGCCTGTGTTCGCAGTTTCAAATTTTGACTGGCTCTTCATCTATGAAAGGCTTTTTGAGCAGGAATCGCGGCTCAAGCCTGTTTTGAACACCATTTTTGGTCTCTATCAAAGGGTTGACAATGCTTTCAGGCTGCCCTTGAGTTCTGTGGCGAGCATGGCACCGTTCAGAAGAGTTGAAAAAACAGGACTTTTGGCTCGTAAACCTAGATCCGGAACAGATATAAAGGCTGAACTGGGCATAGACAAGGACGAGAAGACGCTGCTTTGTTCCTTCGGTGGAGCGGGGGAGATGGAGTTCGATCTTGAGAGGGTTTGTGCCGCTTTTGACGGTACCGTGATTTCTCTGGGAACGGCGGAAAGAGCCTCAAACCATATCCAAATCCCCCGGGAAATGGATTTTTCCTCATTGGTGGCGCAGGCGGATGTATTTCTCACCAAACCGGGCTACAGCAGTTTTTCGGAAGCCATCCAGAACGGAACGCACCTGATTTACCGTCCTCGCGCGAACTATCCAGAAGAAGAGATCTTGATCAAGGGGATAAAAAACTATCCTCACAAAACCGAACTCTCCGGCTTCGGACTTTCAAAAAGTGAATGGAAACGGGTTTTTGACCCCATCCTTGATTATCATGGTCCCACTAAGAAAGTGCCCAATGCGAATGCCAAAGTTGCGGCGCTCATCGTGAAGCGCTTCCTGGAATTGAAATATGGCTCTAAAAAATTGAGATCCGTTTTTGATGTCGGTTCCAATAATTTGAATTATTGCCTCTGCGCCCAGGGTGTTTCAGAACCTCTGCACACAGCGCAGACCAGAACGGGACTGGGAACCGGATACCGAAATCTGGGTTCTGAAAGCGTAAAAGTGGGCGCAAAACAGATGGCTGGGTTCAAAAAGGCTGTGACGCCGATCCTGACGCTGGACAAAGCTTTGGATTCCGAAAAAAGTGCCATTGCCACCGGCATCAGCAGGAATAGCAATGTGTCTGATGTTTTGCTGCCTTGGTTTGAAAAACATTGGAATACGTCGTTGCGCGTGATTGGAGCAGAGTTTGAAAGCGAACTGTCGGCTTTGGCGGCGGAGCAGCTCATCCCGCAAGGAAACGCCGCTGTCATTGTAGATATCGGTGGTTTCAGCACGGAGATTACACTGCGCGGGGATGCTTTCAAAAAGAGTGGCATCAGCCTGCCCATGGGGCTTTTAACCCTGAGCAGGGCTGAAAAAGAAGGCTTGGATGTGCACGCCATCATCCAGGAAAATCTACAGAAGATTCCCTTTTTGGATGAAGATGTTGACCTGCTCATCTGCGTTGGTCTTTCCGCAGTTTTTTTGGCAAAAATAGCGTTGAAGCAGGAAAAATATCGTCCGGATCGCATCCATGGAACCAGGATTGGTAAAAAAGACTTGCTTGCCTTGAGCCATGACCTCGATTCTGATGATTATGAAAAGCGACTGCGTTTTGCGGCGGAAAGCAGATCCAGGGCTTTCATCAAGCTCAGTGCGCTGCTCTATAATTCTCTGATGGACAGATTCGGGATGCGTGATTTTATTGTTTGTCATCATGGTATATCCTGGGGCTACAATCTTTGGATTCAGCGCCCCAAACGGAAGAAGAAATGAAGTTTTATATTGAGACATACGGCTGTCAGATGAATGTTTCAGACAGCGAACTGGTAAGCGGAATCCTGCTAAATGCAGGCTGGGAACAGGCTTTTGCAATCGACGATGCAGACCTGATCCTTTTTAACACCTGCTCTGTGCGTCAACACGCTGAGGATCGGGTTCTGGGACGCATAGCGAATGAAAAACACCGCAAAATGCAAAACCCGGAACTGAAAATTGCCGTGCTGGGCTGCATGGCACAAAGAGTGGGGAAGAGGCTGTTGGAAAAGGATTTCGGGGTGGATTTTGTGGTGGGGGTGGACCAATATCTCCAGTTGCCAGAGCTTTTGAGCCAAGAACGTGGCATGGAAACGGAATTCGATCATTTTCAGATTTATCCAGGCTTGAAGCCGGTCCATGGCGATCAAAGCTGCGCATTTGTCACCATCATGCGGGGTTGTGACAACTTCTGTTCATATTGTATCGTGCCGCATGTTCGTGGCAGAGAACGCAGTGTGGACTTTGAGCAAATCGTTGAAGAAGTGGCAAAATGCGGCGATAACGGAATGAAGGATGTGACTTTACTGGGACAAAATGTCAATTCCTACCGCTGGGGAGATTATAATTTTCCACGGCTCTTGCTTGAATTGAATAAGATTGATTCCATATATAGATTGCGTTTTGTGACATCACATCCCAAGGACCTTTCAGACGGGTTGGTTCAGGCCATGGCTGATTGCGACAAGGTTTGCGAACATATTCACCTGCCACTTCAAAGCGGCAGCAATCCGGTTTTAAAGGCCATGAACCGTAAATATACGATAGAGCATTACTTTGGACTGGTGGAAAAACTGCGGGCTGCCATCCCTAATATATCTTTGACCACAGACCTGATTGCAGGCTTTCCGGGTGAAACGCATGCAGATTTTGAGCTGACTTTGGACGCCATGCGTGAAATCCGCTTTGATTATGCATTCTGCTTCAAATACAGCGAACGTGAAGGCACTGCGGCTTGTTCATTTGAAAACCAAGTTCCTGAAACCGAACGGCTTTCCAGGCTTCAGGAGATGATCGACCTGCAGCGTGAGATCACCTTGGAAAAGTTTTCCGCACAAGTTGGAAACGAAATCGAAGTTTATGTGGAGAGCCTGAGTAAAAAATCCGTTCACCAAGTTTCGGGAAAAACCCGGGACTACAAAATTGCGGTTTTGGATGGAGACGAATCCGACATCGGAACCCTGAAAAAAGCCAGGGTGAAAAGCGCCACAGCAGGCACCCTGATTTGTTAACGCCCAACATAGTATCCTGATGATAATATATGTTATGTAAACTTACGTATATGGGGATTAAGATGCTGGCACACAAACAGTTCTCCCCCATGCATTTTTAAGGAGTATGGAATGAAAAGCATGACCGGCCACGGGTTGGCAAAACACCATGCGGATGATCTCAGCTTGGAAATTGAGCTGAGATCCATCAACGGAAGATTTCTGGACCTGCGGATTTATCAGCCCCGCGAACTCAGCTTCTTTGAACACCCTCTGCGGAAGAAACTCTCTGAAGTGCTGGGACGTGGCACTGTTGAAGTGCGCGTCAACTTCCAGGACCATCGAGAGCCCCGCTTGAAATTGAACCTACCCAAGCTGCGCAAGCTCCAAGCCTTGGCTGAAGAGGCTGGAAGCTTTCTGGAACTTGAAGAAATGCTGCCTTTGGAGTTCTATCTAAAAGAGCCTGGCATCATCGAGAGTACCAACGATCTTGATGAGGATGAAGAGCTAACATCAATATTATATAGAGTATTGGAAGAAGCCATATCAAGGTTATTATCATCCATGAAGGCTGAAGCATCTGGGATACATGATGTTATCCATGCTTCATGTGAGAGGATGCTGGAGTCTTTGGACTTGATTGAAAAGGAGATCCAGCCCTATAAGGAAGCGCTTTTCACCGAAATGAAGACCAGAACATCAGAACTCATGAGCTCCTATAACCATGACAATCTGGAACAGCGCCTCTTTCAGGAAATCGCCATCTATATTGATCGATATGATATCCATGAAGAGCTTTCCCGCCTGAGAAGCCACATTGCCACCCTGCTTGATGCTTTAAAAAGAGAAGATGACAATGGCAAGAGCCTGAATTTTGTTTTGCAGGAAATGCAGCGGGAAGCCAACACCTTGGGCTCCAAGTTCTCCACTTCCAAGACCTTCACCCACATTCTTGTCTTGAAGGAAGAGGTGGAAAAATGTAGGGAGATTGTGCAAAATGTCGCCTAAACCTATGCTTAGCTGGCGTTCCTGGCCCTTTGTGGAGCGTCCTGTAACATCCATTCTCTTAATAGCTTTTCTAGCGTTTCTGGCCTGGTTTTTGTGGAATAAGGCTGTGGATAACTGGGAACAGCCCTGGTTCTATTTTTTGGGAATGCTCTTGGTTTTGGGCAACCTTCTCCCCTACTTCATTCCCACCACATATTATCTATATGAATACGAGATAGTGGTTTACTATCTCTTTCTGAAGATTTCGCGCCGTTATACAGACTTTGGCTGTTTTTACAGCGACAAGCGCGGAATCATGCTCAGCACCTTCAAACTGCCGCGGCGTTTGGACCCTTTCAGGGGTCTGTCACTGCGATTTTCCAAGAGCCAGGAGGAAAAGGAAAAGCTGATAGAGATACTGGGACGCAAAGTGGGCAAACAATACTGAGGAAGATATTGAAAAATCATAATATTAGCGAACGATTGACTGAACTTTTCAAGCGGAATCGATATAAACCGCTCTCCTACAATGAAATAGTAGGCGAACTGAAGCTGACCAAAAAAGAGAAAGCGACGCTCTCGGAGACGCTGAACGAGCTTGTGTCCGAGGGTGTATTAAGCAAAAAAAGCCGGAAGTTTTGGCCAAATCCCAATAAACAGGAACCTGAAGAACCCATCCGCGAGGTCGTTCACCCAAAATATCTTGAAGGCACTTTCGACGCCACGCCCTTGGCAAAAAATCTCTCCTTCGCCTTTGTGCGCACGGAAAAGGGGGATTTCTTTGTGGGTGCGGAAGATACGATGAACGCCTATCATGGAGACAAGGTTCTGATCGATCCACGTTTTCGGGGCGGAAAAGCCGACCGTGGCTACGTTCGCAAGATAGTTAAACGTGCCAATGAAGTGATGGCTGGAGATATCAGCTTCAGCGGAAAACGCAAGATTTTCATCAGCGGAAACCAAAAGATCCACAACTGGTTTGAGGTTCAAGACGCTGGGCAAGCCAAGGAAGGCGAAAAGGTGGTTTTACAGGTCTTAAATTGGGGCAATCCCCTGATGAGCAAATTGCCGATCGGCAATGTGATTGAGGTTTTAGGCCCCTCCGGCGACCCGCAGGTGGAGCTTTTGGCAGTAATCCGACAATATCAACTGCCACTGGAATTTCCCGATGAAGTTTTGGAGGAAGTTCAGCAGATAAAAACCGAGATCAGCAAGACGGAATTAAGCGGCAGGCTTGATCTTCGCGAACTCCATACCTTCACGATCGACCCCATTTCCGCCAAGGATTTTGACGATGCCGTCTCCATTGAAAGCACCGCCAAAGGCTGGCGCCTGTTTGTACACATTGCCGATGTGAGCCACTACGTCAAGCCCGGCACCGCCATTTTCAAGGAAGCGATCAAGCGTGGAAACAGCTTCTACTTTCCCAAAAAAGTGCTTCCGATGCTGCCGGAACTTCTTTCCAACCGGGTTTGCAGCTTGCGTCCGGATGAGGAAAAACTGACCCTGAGCGTGATCACGGAATTTGATCGCGAGGGCAGGATCCTGAATCAAAGGATGGCGGAATCCATCGTGAAAAGCAACTACAGGCTCAACTATGAGCAAGTGGATGCTCTTTTTGATGGTGAGGAAATCGACCTTCCCCAGGAGCTTGTTCATGCCTTGAACGAAGCCAGGGAGCTCTCCACACTTCTGAGCCAGAAACGGCTGGAACAGGGTTACATCTTTTTCGACCTGCCGGAACTGGAGTATGAATATGACGACGAAGGCTTCATCCACAGGTTCACGCTTGCCCAGGAAACGGAATCCCATAAATTGATTGAAAACTTTATGTTGGTGGCGAACGAATATGCCGCCAAACAGCTTACAAGGCTCTCCCCCACTACGCTTTACAGGATTCATGAAAATCCTGACATGGAAAAGATCGAGAAATTGATCGAACTGCTCTCGCATTACGGCATCACTTACTACGACCGCGGTTCACTGAACGCTTCCATGCAATATCTGCTGAATTCCCTTCCCGGACCCCAGTATCATAAGGTATTCGACCACATCATCTTACGCAGCATGAAGAAAGCGCAGTATTCCATCCGCCACATTCGCCACTTTGGCTTGGGCATGGAGACCTACACCCATTTCACCAGCCCCATCCGGCGTTTGTGCGACCTCGTGGTCCACCAGCTTTGCAAAACCTATCTCATCCGTTCCGAGCAAGTGAAATTCAGCAGTGAGCAGATGAAACACTTTGCCAGCACGGCGTCGGAACAAGAACTGCTTGCAAATCAAGCCGAACGGGACATCGAGCGCGTTTACAGCATGGCATACATGAAGAAATTTGTGGGCGAAAGCTTTAGCGGGACGGTTGTTTCGGCAAAATCGGCGGGTCTGGTGGTACGTTTGGACCAAATTCCGGTGAATGGCTTCATCAGGGCGGAGCAACTGCCCCGTGGACGCTGGATCTATAAAGACAAGGAAATGCGCTTTATAAACCCCACCAATTCAAACTATTTCCAGCTTCTTGATAAAGTGTTGGTTCAAATCATGGAGATCAGTGACGATATCTATTTGGAATTACAGAATGTGAAAAACGCACATCAACATCCAGATCTCCCCCCGCTCAAAAAATCGGCTGCCAAAACCAGAAAATCGATTGACTATAAGACTGCCCAGAAAAAAAGTGTTCAGACAAGTAAAAAACTAAAGAGGAAGAGATGACAAAGCCGATCGGGATATTCGATTCCGGGGTGGGAGGACTCACTGTTTACAAGGCCATCCGTGCCGCTTTCCCCAGTGAAGACCTGATTTATTTTGGCGACACCGCCAGGGTTCCCTATGGTCCCAAATCCCACCACACCGTGATTGAATATTCGGTTCAAAACGCTCGCTTCCTCCTGCAAAAAGGCATCAAAGCCCTGGTTGTTGCCTGTAACACGGCTTCTGCTGTGGCTTTGCCGGCTCTTCAAGAACTGGCGCAAATCCCCGTGATCGGCGTGATCGAACCCGGAGCCGAGATGGTGGCTCAGCTCAGCCAAAACCAGAAAATCGGCGTGATCGGCACCGAGGGGACCATCCGTTCCGGCGCCTACACCCAGGCGATTTTGTCGCTTCTCCCCAATGCTCAGG
Organism: Candidatus Cloacimonadota bacterium; assembly: GCA_012728875.1. GTDB lineage: Bacteria > Cloacimonadota > Cloacimonadia > Cloacimonadales > Cloacimonadaceae > Syntrophosphaera. The sequence goes on along the minus strand of JAAYEF010000029.1, from coordinate 11,051 downwards.
TTTTTTCCCGAGCCTGTCCCCTGCTGGTACCCTTGGCGGAGGAAGGCTGGCTGGATCACCCGGTCACACGCCTGGTGGTGAAAGACTGCCTTGGCGAATACAAGGAAAAAGGCATCGACACCCTGGTTTTGGGCTGCACCCACTATCCTTTGCTGAAAGCGCTTTTTGCCGAAGAGTTGGGCGCCGGGGTGAACCTTGTGGACAGCGCCGACGCCATTGCGCTCCATCTGAAAAGCATTTTGCCTCCTTGTGACACCCAGCGCCTTGGTGTGGACAAGTTTTACGTGAGCGACAACGAAGAAAAGTTTCATCAGCTTGCCAGCCGCATCCTGGGCATGAAAAACCTCCAGCTCCAGCGTTTGCGCCTGTTTGAAAGCTGGTTTGAATAAGATTTTAAAAATAATGATAAACGAGGTAATACCATGAACCCTTTAATTTTAACAGCCGCAATCACCGGCGCGGAAACCACCCGCGCAGACCAACCCAACCTTCCCATCACCCCGGAAGAGCAGGCGCGTGAAGCCATTGCCTGCTATGAAGCCGGAGCCCGCGTCATCCATCTGCACGTTCGTGACGACGAAGGCAAACCCACCCAAAGCATGGACCGTTTCACCGCAGCGATCGAATCGATCAGAGCCGCCGCTCCAGAAGTCATCATCCAAATCAGCACCGGCGGCGCTGTGGGCGAACCTTTTGAAAAACGTCTTGCCCCGCTGGCTCTCAAGCCTGATATGGGGACCCTGAACGCCGGAACCCTGAACTTTGGCAACGACATTTTCATCAACCATCCAGACGACATCGTGCGCCTTGCCAAGGCTTTTGACGAATATGGCGTGGTGCCGGAAGTGGAAGTGTATGAATCCGGCATGGTGGACTACGTTGCCCGCCTCGTGAAGGGCGGAATCATCACCCACACTCCCCTGCACGTTCAGTTTGTTTTGGGCGTTCCCGGCGGCATGAACGGTTCCCCCAAAAACGTGCTCTACATGATGGACCACCTGAAGGAAATGATTCCCACCGCCACCTGGGCTGTTGCCGGAATCGGTCGTTTCCACATCCCCGCCTCTCTCACCGCAATTGTGAACGGAGGCCACATCCGCGTTGGCTTTGAAGACAACATTTTCTATCACAAAGGCGTGGTTGCCGACTCCAACGCTCAGTTGGTGGCCCGCATGGCCCGGATTGCCGAGGAAATCGGACGTCCTCTTGCCACGCCCGCTCAAGCCCGTGAGATTCTTGGCCTTCCGGAGAAATGATGAAGCTTAGCGGAAACGCACTTAAAGTACTGGAAAAAAGATATTTCCGACAAGACGCAGCCGGTGAGCTTCTGGAAGATTGGGAAGCCATGATTCACCGTGTGGCAAAGGATATTGCCGACGGTGACGACGCCAGGGAACAGGAATTCTTTGAACTTCTGGATTCCGGCTATTTTCTGCCCAACTCCCCCACTCTGATGAATGCCGGAGGCGATCTCCAGCAGCTTTCCGCCTGTTTTGTGCTGCCCATCGAAGACAGCATGGAAAGCATCTTTGAAACTTTGAAAAACGCCGCCCTCATCCATAAAAGCGGCGGTGGAACCGGTTTTTCCTTCAGCCGCCTGCGCGAAGCCAATTCCCGCGTGCGCTCCACCAGCGGCGTGTCCAGCGGACCCATCTCGTTCATGAAGGTTTTCAACGCTGCCACCGACGCCGTGAAACAAGGCGGAACCCGCCGCGGCGCCAATATGGCGATCCTGAACGTTGAACATCCCCAGGTTTTGGAATTCATCAAATGCAAGGCAGACACCAGCGAACTCACGAATTTCAACATCAGCGTCGCCATCACCGAAGGCTTCATGCAGGCTGTGTCCAACGACGAAGATTATGAACTGATCTCACCTTACACCGGTGAAGTGGTGGGAAAGCAGAATGCCAGGGACGTCTTTTGCCTGATCGTGGATATGGCGCACAAAAATGGCGAACCCGGCATCATCTTCCTGGACCGCATCAATGCTGCCAACCCCACGCCACAACTGGGTAAAATTGAATCCACCAATCCCTGCGGCGAACAGCCCCTTCTGCCGAACGAAGCCTGCAACCTGGGCTCCATCAACCTGGCCGCCCTCATCACAGACGGCGCCGTGGATTGGGAAAAGCTCCGCCACGTGACCCGCCTCAGCGTGGAGTTTTTGGACAAGGTGATCGACCGTTCCAAATTCCCCCTGCCCCAGATCGAAGAAATGGTGCGCCTGAACCGCAAGATCGGGCTCGGCGTGATGGGCTGGGCAGACCTCCTGTTCCAGCTTGGAATTTCCTACGCCAGCGACGAAGCTGTGGCGCTTGCCGAAGAACTGATGGAATTTGTGGATTTTGAAGCCAAACAGCGTTCTCTGGAACTTGCCCAAGAAAAGGGCAGCTTCCCCAGCTTTGATGGCTCCATCTACGCCAAGGGCAACCTGGGCAGATCTTCCCTGAAAAAGGATTGGGACGCCCTCGCCAAAGAGATTTCCTCCCACGGTCTGCGCAACGCCACTCTCACCACCATCGCCCCAACCGGCACCATCAGTATGATTCTGGACACTTCCAGCGGTATCGAACCCCAGTTTTCCCTGGTTTATGAAAAAAACGTGATGGACGGCGAAAGGCTGCTCTATGTGAATAAATGGTTCAGCCAAGCCCTTGAAAAAGAAGGTATCTACAGTCAGGAGCTCTTGCAAAAAGTGGCTCAAGCCGGAACCGTTGCGGATATTGAAGAAATCCCAGCCCGGCTCCGTGAGGTGTTTCAAACCGCACACGACATCAGCCCCGAATGGCATATCCGCACCCAGGCTGCCTTCCAGAAATATACAGACAACGCCGTCAGCAAAACCATCAATTTCCCCTCTTCCGCCACCGTGGAAGACATCCGCATCGCCTACGAACTTGCCTACCAGCTTGGCTGCAAGGGCATCACCGTCTATCGTGACGGCAGCCGTGAAAACCAGGTGCTCAGCACCAGCGGAAGCAAGTCTGAACCCCAGGGCAGGGTTGCGCCCAGAAGCCGTCCCGAAGTGACTAACGGCATAACCCGCCGCCTTGAAACCGGCTGCGGACACATGTATGTCACCATCAACACCGACGAACGAGGCGCCTGCGAAGTCTTTGTCCAGATGGGCAAGGTTGGCGGCTGCGCCTCCGCCCAGCTTGAAGCCATTGCCCGGCTTTCCTCTCTGGCTTTGCGTTCAGACGTAAAGCTGCAAGCCATCATCCGCCAGCTCAAAGGCATCCGCTGCCAGTCCCCGATGTGGCACAAGGGCGAAATCATCAGCTCCTGCGGCGACGCCGTGGGCAAAGCCCTGGAAGCCTTTCTGCGGGACCACCAGGTTCACGATCTCAAATCCGTGCAGATACAAACCGATTTTCCCGACGAAGACCCTGAACCCGCAAGGCTTACCATCTCCCTCTGTCCCGACTGCGGCAGTTCGGTGGAACACACGGAAGGCTGCCTGAAATGCCCTTCCTGCGGATGGACAAAATGTTAACAACAATCCGGAGTGAACATGCGCTGTAAAAATTGTGACGCCCCTTTGGCAGCACACGACTTTTGGTGCTCAAATTGCGGCAAACAAACCCAGGTGGTCACCAATGACCTCTCCTCCTGGACCAGCTTGAATAGGACCCTGAACAAGTATCTGCCCGCCAAGGGTTTGAACATCCCGGCGGCGGCTTTTTCCATCGTGGCAGGGATGATTCCCATGGCTGCCGTGCTGGCTGTGATGTACTTTTTCGGACGCCTGGACTTTTCCCAGGAGCAAAGCACCGCTTCCCTGCTGTTGAACCTGTTCATCATGGCGGTGGGAATGGGGGTCTTTTTCCCCTTCCTCCTGATTCCCTTCCCTGCGGTTTGCCGCGCTGAAGGCCACAGCCTGAGCTTCAAGGACATCCTCGGCACCCTGAAACACTATCCCCGCCAGCTTGTGCTTTCCTTGCTCACCGTGCTTTGGTTTGTGGTGATCTACCTCGTCTGTTTCGGACTTCCCAGCTTTGGCGGCGACCCCATCCTGCGCTTGGTTTGGGTGGTTTTGGTGAACTACTTTTGGGCGGTGTTTCTGCCGGTGCCGATTTTGATGGAACGCTTGGGACAAAAGCCCTTCAAAGCCTTCAAAACCGCATACAGACACTTCCATGTGGCGCGCTGGCAGCTCTGGCGCCTGTCGCTCATCCTGATTCTGTTGAATCTGCTCGGCGTAGCCCTGGCGTTCATTCCGCTCATTTTCACCCTGCCCCTGTCCTGGTTTGCCATTCGGGACTACACGGACCTGCTCTTGGAATACGAGATCATCCGTTCTCAAAAATAGGTTTGCAGCGTGTCGAAAAAAGAGATCATCTCCCTCATCCTGCTCGCTCTCGTAATTGCTTACGGGGCTTGGAATTGGTTCAACCGCTCCTATTCCCACACCCGCGCCGAACCGGACTTGATGGACACCGTGGTCACCATCTCCGCCAGTTCCAAAAGCAAAAACATCGGCGCCCAGATCGACTCCGTGTTTGCCTTCATGAAGAGCTTTGAAGCCATTTTCAACGACTACGACTCCACCAGTTGGGTCTCGAAAGTAAATTCCGCCCAGGGAAAGCCCGTGCCCATGGACCCCCACGCCTATGAACTGCTTTGCCTGGCGGACAGTCTTTACCAGCTCACGGACGGCTATTTCGACATCAGCGTGAAGCCGCTCTATGACCTTTGGGGCTTCAGCCGTTTGGGCGACCCGGACTTCGACCCCGTTCCCCCCGATTCCCTTGCCCTCCAGGAAGCCTTGAAAAACGTTGGTTTCAAGAGGATCCGCTACAACGAGAAGCGCATCACCCTGCCCAAGGGAATGCAAATCACCTTCGGTGCCCTCGCCAAAGGCTACGTCCTGGATCAAGCCCGCCTCTTCATGGAAAAACTCGGCTTGGAAAGCGGACAGATAGACTGCACCAGCGGGATGACCTTCTTTGGCCAAAAGCGCGCCCAGGTGGTGGGAGTGCGCCATCCCCGTGCCGGAGTGCAGGCTCAAACCATCGGCAGCTTCAAGATCAAAAACGGCTCCCTGAGCACCTCCGGAGACTACCAAAACTATTTTGAACACGAAGGAAAACGCTATCACCACATCCTCAACCCCAAAACCGGCTACCCCGTGGACGGCGTTTTTTCCATCACCGTGATCCATCCTTCTGCGGCTTGGTCCGACGGGCTTTCCACCGCCCTCTTCCTGCTGCCTCCGGCTGACGCCATTGAAGCTTTAAAGATCTATCCCCAAAGCAATTCGGTTATCTTCTATCAGGAACAGGATAAGATCGTCTCCCTTAAAAGTATGGGAATGAAAGAATTGGACTGGCACGACGAATGAACCCCATGCCCGACATCCAAGCCCAAAACGACAGTCGTCGCATCACCATCGACAAGGTTGGCGTCAAGGGCGTCCGCTATCCCATTCTGGTTGACGACCGTGCCAACGGCGTTCAAGCCACCATCGCCGAAGTGAACCTCTATGTTGACCTCCACCACAGCAAGCGCGGAACCCACATGTCCCGCTTCATCGAGATTTTGAACCGCTATCATCAGGACAACATCATCGCCCAGCTGGACAAACTCCTCATCGAGCTCAAAACCGTTCTGGATGCCGATGCCGCCTACATCGACCTCGCTTTCCCCTATTTCATTCAAAAACAGGCTCCTGTCTCCAAAATTTCCGCCCTGATGGACTACCAGTGCTTTTTCAACGCCTCCTACGCCGATGATTTCGAGCTTTGGATCGGCGCCCGGATTCCCGTGACCCTGCTCTGCCCCTGCTCAAAGGAGATCTCCACCGAAGGCGCCCACAACCAGCGTTCCCTGGTCACTCTCAAGGTTCGCTATGAAGATTTCATCTGGCTGGAAGAGCTCATCGAAGTGGTGGAGGAAGTGGCGAGCTGCCCGGTCTATCCCCTGCTGAAGCGTCATGACGAAAAGTTTGTGACCGAAACCGCCTACGCCCGGCCTCGTTTTGTGGAGGACATCGCCCGGGAAGCCACGCAAAGGCTTGAATCCGACCCCCGGATCCAGGAATTCAGCGTGGAAGTGGAAAGCTTTGAATCCATCCACAACCACAACGCCTACGCGCTGGTCTGCCGTCCCCGGCTGGCCTGAAATGACCTCCTCCCAGCTCCGCCGCGCCTCCGCGGGATTTTTGCCAAACCGCTTCAAATACATCCTCCATCAGGATGCCTCGAATCCCGTGCTCTGTCTCCAGCTTTTCATCCGCATGGGCAGCGCCTGGGAAGCCGCTTCTGAAGGCGGTTACTCCCATTTTTTGGAACACCTCGCCTTCAAGTCCACCCGAGTTTTTGGCTACAACGAGATCAGCAGCCACATCTCCGCCCTCGGCGGAACCCTGAACGCCTACACGGACTTCGACTGCACCTGCTACTACCTGCTGCTCCCTTCCGAATATCTGGATGAAGGGCTGAAGGTGCTTTCCGAGCTTGCCATCCACCCCACTTTCACCCTGGAAGACGTCAAGCTGGAAAAAGACATCATCATCGAAGAGATGGAGCAAAGCAAAAACGACCCCGAGATGGATTTTCTGAATTTCATCCAGGATTCCGCCTTCCAAAACAGCCCGCTCCGCCGTCCCGTTCTGGGAACCAAAGCCTCCGTCTCCAAAGCCGGACTGAAGGAACTCCAAGCCTTCCACCGCAAAAACTACCGTCCCCAAAATTCCTTCCTCGTCGTGGTGGGTGACCACGAACCTGAGGCCACAGCCGCCGCCATCGCCAAACACTTTGACTCCTGGGCTCCCCAAAGCGCCCAAACCATCATCCAAAGAGGGAACGGCATCCTTGAAACCCCTTCCCAAGCCACCCTCTGGCGCAAAAACCAACAGGAATATCTGGCTTGGATTTTGCCCGAACTCGGCGATCCCCATCCCGACGGCGATGCCCTGATGCTGGCTCAACGCTGGCTTGCCATCGGACCCTCCTCCAGGCTGTTCAAAAGGATTGTCCAGGGCGAAAAGCTGGCGTCCTCGGTGAAGGTTTCCTCTTTCAGCGGCGTTTTGGACGGCGTTTCCTCCATCGTGGCCTCTCCCCTGCGTCCCGGACTCCAAAACCGCCTGATCAGCGCTTTCAACGACGAACTTCAAAGGCTTTTGGACGGAAACATCGACCCCGACGAGCTCGAACTCATCAAGCGCGATGTGATCAACACCTGGCTTTTCGGCTTCGACGGTGTGGAAAACCTGGCGGGAATGCTGGGTGCCGAAGAGTTCATCGACGGCTTTGAAAAACTCTACGACTATGAAGCCCAGATCCTTCCTCTGGACGTGGACGAAGTGGTGCGCGTTGCGCGTAAATACTGGCTTCCCGAACGCCGACAGGTGATTCACCAATCCCCCAAAAAGTCCGCTTTGAGCCCTCTCCCGCTTTCCGGCAGAAAACCGAAACCCGAAGCTCAGGAGCCCGAAGCGCCTGCCCGGTTTCCTCTCCCCCACCCCACGCGTCTCTACAAAACCAAAGCCCATCCAAACCTGCTTTACACCGCCACTTTCGCCAACGGACTGAAGTTCATCTACCGCCATCAACCCCAGCGGCCTGTCTGCGGAGTGGCTTTGTCCACCTCGCTCAGCCAGCTTTGGGAAAGCCCCGCCCAACGCGGGATAAACTACCTCTGCTCCGCCGGAATGATGCACGCCACGCTTTCCCACAGCCACGCCCAGCTCATGAAAACCTGCCGCGAACACGGGGTGACCCTGAACGTTGAACCCCAGCCGGATTGCACCATCTTCCGCGGAAAGTGTTTCCACAGCGCCCTGCCCGTCGCGCTGGGCGTTTTGGCGGAAATCTTTTGGGAACCCGCCTTCCCGGACGACCATATCCGACTCTTGAAAAACACCACGGTGGACTTCCTGAGACGTGACAAACAAAACCCCGTCACTCAAGCGTTCAACCGTTGGTTCAGAAGCCTGGTGGGTCCAGCAAGTCCCTACGCCGGCTTCCCCGGTGGAATCAAGTCCCTGCTCTCGCTCAAACGCCAGGATATTCTTTCCTGGTATCAAACCCACTATTCGCCAGAGCGTTTCAGCCTCGCCGTGGTGGGTCCCCTTCCCCCGGACGATGTGGCGAACCTCGCTGCGTCGTTCTTTGACGTCAAACCGAATTTTTCCGCTCCCGAAAACGGAGCCATCCCCCCGCCCAAGCCCAGCCCCGTCAAAAACCGGATTCACCGGCTCGGTTCCTGCCAGGCCATCATCCATCTGGGCGGCTTTGCCCCTCCCGCGCGAGACAAAGAGGAAACCACCATTTTCCACATCCTCAGCCAAATCCTTGGCGGTGATATGGACTCCCGCCTCTTCAACCTCGTACGCGAAAAATATGGCTACGCCTACCAAACCGGCTTTGAATACAACAGCACCCATGAACTCGGCTGGTGGTACGCTTATTCCTACAGCGACCCCGACGACGCCAAAGCCTGCCTTCAGCTCACCCGCGAAGTGATTTCCGACGTTTGCTCAAACGGAGTTGAAGAAAGCGAACTCCTGCGCGCTCAAAACTACCTTTGCGGCATGAACCGCTTTGAAGCGGAAAGCCCTTCCCTGCAAGCGCTTATGCTTTCCAGCCTCGGTGCTTTAGGCTACGACCCGGAATACTTTCTGCGCCGCGAAGAGCGCATCCGCGCCGTCACCCCCGCCCAGATCAATGATGTGGCGGAAAAATGGCTCACAAGCTCAAACCAATGGTCCCACATATTGCTATGACAAGTCTCGGTATCGATATCGGCTCCCGCAACACCAAACTGGTGGTCTATAGCCCCGGTGAAGACAAGATCCTCTTTTCCGACTGGCTCGCCACCGACGTAAACCCCCTCAAATCCGTGGAAATGCTAAGCCTATCCGCACGTACCTCAGTATCTTATGATGATTTTTCTAAAGTGGCTTGTACAGGTTATGGGCGCAAACTCTGCAAACACAAGGTTTTTTCCGAAATATCCTGTCACGCTGCGGGTGTGCTCCACTTCCTTCCCCAAACCAAAACCATCATCGACATCGGCGGACAGGATTCCAAGATCATCACGCTGGACGACGCCGGAAAAGTGAGCGACTTTGTGATGAACGACAAATGCGCCGCCGGAACCGGAAGGTTTTTGGAAATGACCGCGCTTCGCCTGGCGTGCAGCCTGGAAGAGCTCTCACTTTGTGCCTCGGATTCCCGGGGTGAACTGGATATTTCCTCCACCTGCGTGGTTTTTGCCGAAAGCGAGATTGTGGGAATGATTGCCGACAACGCCTCTCCTGCAGACATTGCCCGCGCCGTCCACAACTCCATTGCCAAGCGCATCCAGGTTCAGATGAGCGCTCTGGATTGGCGTCCTCCCGTGGCTTTCACCGGCGGTGTGGCCCTGAACTCCGACCTCGCTCTCTGCCTTTCCCATCAGCTTCAAACCGAAGTTCTGCTGCCCTCCCTGCCTCAGATCACCGGCGCTTTGGGTGCCGCCATCCTGGTTTCAAAATGAAGGTTGACCACCACCTCCACGCTGAATTCAGCTACGACAGCCGCATCAAGGCCGGCGAACTCGCCCATCGCGCTCTGGAGCTTGGCTACAGCCTGATTGCCATCACCGAACATCTGGACCTACTCCCCTGGGAATTGAGCCGCTGGGGCTTGCCTGCCTTCATGCGCTACATCGACCATCTGCGTCCGCTTCAAAGCAAATTTGCCCCCAAGGGACTCCGCATCATCCGCGGCGTGGAGGTGGGCGATTTCCACCGTGTGAAATCTTTTGCCGATGAGTTTTTGGCAGAACTGGACTTCGAACTGCGTCTGGGCTCGGTACACTTCCTTTCCGACGGCACAAATGTGGCGATTCCCTTCAAGCGTCCCCTGCGAAAAGAGGACAGTGAAGACTATTACAAACAAAACCTCACCCTCGCCGAAAACTGCGATTTTGACGTCTTGGGACACCTGGGCGTACACAAACGCTATCTCACGGAAGAACCTCCGGAAACGCACTGTGAGGGCGTTATACGGGACATTTTCAGCGCCCTCATCAGCAGAAATATCGCCCTCGAAATAAACTTCTCCTCCCTGCGCAAACCCTACGGCAGAATCCTGCCCGATCAATGGCAGATCGACCTCTACCGCGACATGGGCGGAACCCTCTTCAGCATTGGCAGCGACTCCCATCTCCTGGAACACTTCGACCAGAACTATGAACTTCTGCCATCCTGGCTTTTCTCAAATGAAGTGCGTCTGATTCACGCAGACCCTTAATGGATTTGGGGATGCACAGGATGGGGAGGATGAAAAGGGGATTTTCGTTTTAGCGAGGTGGTTTGCCGCTAAAGTGCATGGCTGGGAGAAGGTGATGGCGCTTTTGGTTCACGCAGATTACGCCGATTCCGCAGATTTTAAAGATAAGAAGATAAGAAGTGAAAAAGAGGCAAGGTGGGCTTGCCACGGGATACGCTAAAACGTCCTCTTCCGTTCCATCCGCGGGAACCCTAAAACGTTAAAACGCTAAAACGTTTGTGTGACACGCAAACCTGTTACAAACACGTCCAAACCCAGAGCCAGTCTGTCATCCCGAACGCACGTGAGGGATCCAGTCCTTGGGAATAAAAAGCCCTGTCACCATCCGCCAGCCACGAGAAAAAACACACCCAAACCCAGCACCCACGCGTCATCCTGGAGCGAAGCGATAGGATCCAGTCCGTGGCGCCCCAAAAGCCCTGTCACCATCTCCCAGCTTTGCCCTTTGTAATAAACTCCATCACATCAGTCATCCCATCCTGATAATCTGTCCGGCGAACGCAAGATCGTGAACCTCCTGGCAAACAAATTCAATGGGAAAGCGAGACACAGCGACCTGATGAACCTCTCCCACATGAAAAAAAGAGAGTTTGGCGAATGCGTGGCGAGCTTGATAGAAAGGGAGGCAGTGAGGGTGGATACGGAGAAACTAAATAGTAGGAAAGCCTCAAAAGTCTATATTCTGGATGAAAGCATCATAGATTCCTGGCAACAGTAATGATGCACTAACGCAAAACACTGTGGGAGAGGTAAATCCTCTCCCTTTTT
>JAAYEF010000028.1 GCA_012728875.1 Candidatus Cloacimonadota bacterium | reverse complement strand
TGGAGTGACAATAAATATAGCTAACTATTTTGTCAAGAATTATTTACAGTATTATTATGACATGTTTCCTGGACTATTTTTGCCAAATCCGAATGAAAGATTGGGGCTTATGTGCAAAGGTCTTCAAAGTTTTGGCTCAGTTAAATTTGCTTGTGATATCCTCTCCGCCGGGAAGCTTGAAAAATCTGAACTGTTCCAGCCTGATCTCAGGGTCGGCTTGGATGTCGATCTGGTCTTTATAAGCGTTCAGCACACCGCTGTTTTTGTCGATATGCTCGGCAAGTTCGGGGTGGACTTTCAGGCGCAGGCGTGTGTTTTTGATGAAGTAGTCCGCACGGCTCAGCCAACGGTGGATACGCATTAAAAGTGTGTCGTTTGAAATCACGCGTCCGGTTCCGTGGCAGGTGGGGCAGTTCACGGAAAAATTCGCGATCAGCGTGGAGCGCATACGTTTGCGGGTCACCTCCACCAAGCCCAATTCCGTGAAGTTGTACACCTTGTTTTTGGCGCGGTCGCGACGCAGCCCCTTGCGCAGGGTGTCCAACACTTCCTGTTTGTTTTGCTCGTTCACCATGTCGATAAAGTCGATGATGATCACCCCGGAAAGGTCGCGCAGCCTGATTTGCCGGGCGCTTTCTGCGGCGGCTTCGATGTTGGTCTTTTTGATGGTTTCTTCGTAGTTGGTTTTGCCGGTGAAACTGCCGGTGTTGATATCGATCGCCACCAAGGCTTCCGTCTGCTCGATTTTGATGTTTCCCCCGCTGGGAAGGTAGATGCGGGAATGGAAAACGGAGTCGATCTTCTTTTCAATGCCCCAGGCATCGAAGATGGGGGAGTCTTCCTTGTAGAATTCGACCGCGGGAATGAGCTCGGGGGAAAAGTCTTCCAGGTGACGGATGATGTTTTTGGCAAAGGCTTTGTTGTCGATGATGAGGCGGTCCACGTTTTCACCAAAGAGGTCGCGGATCAGGTAGTTTTCAAGGGCGTTTTCCTCGAACACGCAGACCGGACCCTTGAGGTGTTTGATCTGCTTGTCGATCAGCTTCCATGTCTTGGTGAGCGCCTTATATTCGGCACGAAGTTCGTCCTCTTCACAGCCTTCGGCTTCGGTGCGCACGATCAGGCCAAAGTTTTGATCTTTGAAAGAGGAAAGAATGTTGCGGATGCGGCCGCGTTCGCCTTGACTGTAGATTTTGCGGGAAATGGCGATTTTGTTTTTGTTTGGAAACAGCACCAGGTATTTGCCGGGAATGGAGATCTGTCCGGTGAGGCGGGCACCCTTTGAGCCCAGCGGACCTTTGTGGACCTGAACCACGATCTCCTGACCCGATTTGAGAAGGTTACCGATCTGGGAAGAATCCTTTGGATTCAAGCGGGGACGCTGTTTGTTGTCGCTTTCAAAGATGTCCAAAAAGTCTAGAACGATGTCTGAATAGTGCAAAAATGCGGTGCGCTCCAGGCCGATTTCGATGAAGGCGGCGCCCATGCCGGGCAGCACGTCTTTCACGATGCCTTTATAGATGTTGCCAACCACATTTTGCTTGTCTTTGCGCTCCACAAAGAGCTCCACCAGCTTGCTGTCTTCCAAGACCGCCACCCTTTTTTCCATGGGGTGGACGTTTACCACTATCTCTGTGTGAAATTTATCTTTTTTCATAGTTTGGATCCGTTTTTCATTTCTTTACCGATCCAAGAGATATGGACAGTAGTAGAGCCATTCACGCAGGGGCAGGGTGTCGTGCAAGTAGGCTTCCAAACGCTCCTGCGGGCTACAGCTGCGCAGCTTCAAGCCGATGGCAAGGCTGTTGAACAATCCGCCTTCGCGCAGGGCTTCCCAGACTCCCATGCGTATGGGGTATTTTTGCAGGCTGTATTTTTGGATTCCGGCGAGCTCGGCGGCTTTTTTAACCGCTGCATCCAGGTCGCCAAGGCCGTCCACCAAGCCTAGAGCCAGGGCGTCGGAGGCGATGAAAACGCGACCTTCGGAAACCTCGTCGATGCGTTCGGGCCCAATCTTGCGGGCTTCCATCACGCGCTGACGAAATTCATCGTAAACCGCTTCGGATTCACGATTTAGCGAAGCCAAGAGTTCGGGATCGTAGCTTTCAAAGATGTTGCCAAAGCCGGAAAACTTGCCATAGCTGATGGTTTGGCTGTCGATGCCGAGCTTGCGTCCCAGTTCCGCGGCTTCGGGCAGTGCCATGATCACGCCGATGGAGCCTGTGATGGTGTGGGGATCAGCGATGATGTGGTCTGCCGCACAGCTGATGTAGTAGCCTCCGGAGGCAGCCACTCCGCCCATGGAAACCACGACCGGGATTTTCAGAGTTTTGATCCGCTGATAGATGAGTTCGGATTCCAAAGCGGAACCGCCGGGGCTGTTCACGCGCAAAACCACGGCTTTCACGGTGTTGTCTTTTTCGATGGAATTCAAAATTCGGGAAACTTTGGAAAGGCTGATGCTGGATTCGGAGCCGTATCCGCTGGCGGAAGAGATGTTGCCACTGAGGTTTACCACCGCGATCTTGCTTCCGGTGACGGAGCTTTCCACTCCAGAGCCATAGCGCGAGATCGGGATGGTTTTGTCTTTGCCGATCTTATATTGCGCGCGCACTTCTTCCCAGGTGGCGGCTTCATCGATCAAGCCCCAAGTTTTGGCGTCTTTTGCGTTGATGATGAGGTTGGGGCGGGTTTCGTAAACATCCCAAACTTTGGTGGAGTCGATGCCGCGGGCGGCACTGATGTCTGCGCGAAGCAGGTCATAGCGTCCTTTGAAGGCTTGACGCAGGTTTTGTTCGGCTTCGGGACTCAGGGAACGGCGGGTGTAGGGTTCACCGGCGCCTTTGTAGTCTCCGGCTTGCATCACGTGCATTTTTACGCCGAGCTTTTTCAGGGCTTCGCTGTAGAAAAGGATGTTGCCGGAAACTCCTTCCAGCATGATTCCCGCCGAGGCGGAGGGATCCATGTAAATTTTGTCTGCCATGGTGCAGAGCAGATAGTCGTTTTGGGAAACAACTTCTGCGTGGGCGATAACGGGCTTTTTGCTGCGTTTAAAATCCTGCAGGGCAGCCTTGATTTCCCGCAGGTTTGGCTGGTTGATGCCAAGCCCGCCGGGGCGGATGATGATCCCTTGGATCTTGCCATCGGTTTCGGCTTTGCGGATGCGGGTGCAAATGTCGTCCACACTGAGAGAGCTGAGGTTCAGAAATTCCGGTCCGCTGATCTCGGTGTAGTCGGGCACGACGCCGCTGGGATTCAGGACCAGCCAGCTTCCTTTGGAAACGCTGGGTCCTTTGAAGGGACTGGCCAGAAAATAACCTGCCACAAAGGCGCCGACGAGGATGAGCAGGATGATGCCGCAGCCAAGTAAAATGCCGTTTTTTGTTTTCATGGGGAAAACTCCTTGATTAAAAATGGGGGTGGAAGAGGTGGGTTGAAAAATTGAGTGGCGGAGATGCTGGGATTCGAACCCAGGATACGCGTTTTGCACATATACACGATTTCCAATCGTGCTCCTTCAGCCAACTCGGACACATCTCCGCGCTTGGAAAAGCCATGTTTTTGAAAGCACATAATCTGTCAAATGAAAATCAATGCCGGAAGTGGCGGACACCGGTGAAAAGCATGGTGATACCAAAGGAATCGCAGGCTGAAATTACATCCGGATCGCCTTTTGAACCGCCGGGTTGAACGATGGCGCGGATGCCATGAGCGTGCAATTCATCGATGGAATCGCGAAAAGGAAAAAAGCCGTCGGAGGCGCAAACCGCACCGCTGAGATCATGCCCGAACTTTTGGGCTTTCCACAGCGCCAGGTGCAAAGCGTCGATGCGGCTGGTTTGACCGGCACCAAAGCCGAAAACACGGTCTGCTCCGGTGAGAGCGATGGCGTTTGAACGCAGAAGCGATACGGTTTTCCAGGCAAAGGAAAGCGCTTCAAGTTCGGCAGGGTCAGGCTTTCTTTGTGTGACGATATCCCAGGATTCGGGAGTCTCGAGAACGTGGTCTCGGCTCTGCAGCAGCCAGCCTTGAGGCAGGTCTTTCAGTTCCCAGCCCGCTTTGTTGGAAAGCTCGCTTCCGGCTTGGATGAGTCTGCGGTTCTTTTTTCTCCTGAGAAAATCCAGAACGCCGGGCTCATAAGCGGGCGCAATGATGATTTCGGTGAAGATGCGGTCAATCAGATTTGCAGTTTCCAAATCCAGAGGACGGTTCATGCCCACAATCCCGCCAAAGGGTGATTGGGTGTCGGCAGCGAAGGCTTTTTCGTAGGCTTCCGCCAGTTTGCTGGCAATGCCTATCCCGCAAGGATTGCAATGCTTTACGATCACCACAGCGGGGGAATCAAACAGCCGGAGCGCCTGCAGGGTGGCGGCGACATCCAGATGATTGTTGAAGGAAAGTTCCAAACCGTGCAGGAGGCTTAGAACCACAACGGGCTTGGCATAGATGCCGGCCTTTTGGTGTGGGTTTTCGCCATAGCGCAGAGTTTTTTGCAAGGTGCTGTCGATTTTTAGAGTGGATGGAAGTTCTGAATCCGTTGTTTTTTCCTGGCTTAAAAAATAGTCGGCAATCTCGGCGTCGTAATCACGGACGTGTTCAAAGGCTTTGCGTGCCAGCTTTTGCCGCGTTTCAAACGAAGTTTCTCCGTTTTCCTGGATTTGGTTCAGGATTTCGGAGTAGTCAGCCGGATCGCAGAGCACCGTGACACAGGCATGGTTTTTTGCCGCTGCACGCAGGAGACAGGGGCCGCCGATATCGATGTTTTCAATGATTTCCTGGGTTTCAGCGTTTGCTTTTCTGCGGGTTTGAGCGAAGGGATAGAGGTTCACCGCCACCAGATCGATCTTTTCTATGCCGTGTTCCGCCAGGGTTTCCAAGTGTTCTTGCTTCGAGCGGTCAGCCAAAATTCCGGCATGGATCTTAGGATGCAGGGTTTTCACCCGCCCATCCAAAATTTCCGGAAAGCCGGTGAAGTCGGAAACGTCAACCAGGTCCGGGCAAAACTCCCTGAGATATGAGGCGGTTCCAGAGCTTGAAAGGATGGTGAAACCAAGTTCAGACAAGCCTTTGGCGAGGGTTTCCACACCGTTTTTATCGGAAACGGAAATCAAGGCATATTTTCTCATTCTTCCTCTTCAGGCTGTTCCAGCAGTTCTTTCAGTTCGGAGCCGGTGATGGTTTTTGCCACCACTCCACGCAATTTGCCATCGGAAAAAAGTTCCACGCTCACGCGCGCCATATTCTTAGGTTCGTCATTTTCCACGTTATTTTTATCCTCAAACACAGCCACCATCACGATTCCACTGAGGACGATCAGCCAGTTTAAATAGATCCACAACAAAATAATGGGCAGGGCGGAGAGGGTTCCGTAAAATTTGTGGTAGCTGGTCATGCGATAGATGTAGAAATCGAATCCGCTTTTCACGATCAACCAGATGAGAGCAGTCCAGAAAGCGCCGCGTACCAAGGAGATACGTTCCACCTTGATGGAAGGCATCAGCGTGTATAGAAAAACCAAAAGGAAAAACTGCATGGCGAAGGGAATGATGTAGTTGATCCAATTCAGGAAGGGTAAATTCAGCAGGCGTGAGATCATTGGCAGCGAGGAACTGGACAAAAGGATCACCAAAATGAAAACACCCAGAATGATGGTGCCCAAAAACTTGATGAGTTGGTGGATCAGGCTTTGGCTCGGTTTGAATTCCATCTTCAGGATGCGGTCGAAGGAATCGCGGATCATTCTGAACAGTGAATAGGAAGAAACCATCATCACCACGAAGTTTATCCCGTTGAAACCGGATCGGCCCTCCAGCATTCCCTCAATCACGTTGTTTAGGGCCTTTGCGGATGAGGGTATCAAGTTTTCCGAGATGAAGCCGAAGAGCTTTTCCCTCAGGTTCAGGAAAGGCAGGTCGGGGGCGATCAGCAGTATGAATACCACAAAGGGGACAAAGCCCAAAATGGTCACGTAGGTTAGCGAACCGGCTTCGCGCATCACCCTTTCGCGGGAGATCAGTTGCCACCAGCGTTTTAAGAAGTTTCCAAAATCGGATAGAAGCTGTTTTCGAGCCTGTGGCTTGCTGAGATAACGCCAAATTTTGCCCAGATCGATTCCGGCAGCCTTGGCTGAAGTGACCAGCAGCGCGCCAATGTTGGCAAAAAACCCTCTTTTTTCTTTGTTTTTCATTTGTTCGTCTTTCTTTATGTGTGCAGCATTTGGTTTGCCGCTTTGTTACACGATGTTTTTAACCTTTTTCCCATAATTTCACATCAAGTCAATATGTCAAATAGAAAAAAGGAATTTCAGTTATTTGGATGGGAATTGGGTGCGTTTTATGGGGCTATCCATATAGTTGGAATCTTGGATCGCCTATTCCAAAACCATGATATAATGACGATTCATAGCCGATCATATCGGGTTATGCTTAGGCGTCGTCATTGAAGGCAAAACATATTGGTTTGCTTTTGAATGACTTTCTGATTAATATATGATTAAATCTAAAGTAAAATCAAAGGAGTAAGAAATGGAAAACGAACAAAAAGGCATTCCCCTTCTTGGGGACAAATTCCCTGACATGAAAGTCGTGACCACACGTGGCATGATTAACTTGCCCGAGGACATGAAAGGCAAATGGTTTGTGCTTTTCAGCCACCCTGCAGACTTCACCCCGGTTTGCACAACTGAGTTTGTGGCTTTTCAACAACGTTATGAGAAGTTCAAAGCTCTGAATACTGAACTCATTGGCTTGAGTGTTGATCAAGTTTTCAGCCACATCAAGTGGGAAGAATGGATCAAGGAAAAAATTGGTGTGGAAATCCAATTCCCCATCATTGCCGATACCGGTGCAGTTGCTCAAAAGCTGGGCCTTGTTCATCCTGGAAAAGGCACAAACACAGTGCGTGCGGTGTTTATCGTGGATGCTGAAGGCATCATCCGTATCATGTTCTACTATCCTCAGGAACTTGGACGCAACATGGATGAAATCCTCAGAGCTGTGGAAGCCATGCAGGTTGCCGACAAAAACAAGGTTGCCATGCCGGCTCAATGGCCCAATGGTGAGCTTTTTGGAAAGCGCGTGATCATTCCGCCTGCCACGGATGTTGAAACAGCACGCAAGAGACTTGAAGGAGCCAAAACAGGCGAATACGAATGCCTCGATTGGTGGCTCTGTCACAAGGAATTATAACAATCATATAATCAATGAACCGTCCCTCTACGCGGGGGACGGTTTTTTGTGCGTTGGTTTTCTACAGATCTGGGAGGCGAGGGCTTGAGGGTTGGCATGATGGGTTTTTAATAAGCATGAAGATTATGTTCAAGTCATAATGTAGGTTTGATGTGGGGCATGTTATTGTGTTGATTAAACTGGCAAATAGTTGAGGGTATCATTTATCAGATATGGGCTACATATTCTTATAACGCATGTGGTTTGGATATAATCAAGGACAAAAAAAGTCCCGGCATGAACCGGGACTATTTGTATAAAGCAGAGGTCAGTCTTATTTAATGATGACCATCTTTTTGGTTTGGTTGGTGGTTTGGGTGCTCAGCTTGTAGAGATAGATACCGCTGCCGCAGGCTTTGCCATTGGTGTCGGCTCCATTCCAGCTGATGTTGTGGCTGCCTTGTCCAACCTTGAAGGTTTTCACCAGTTTGCCCTGGAGGTTGTAGATGGACAATGTGGCGTTTTCACCTTCTTTCACATCAACATTGATGTTGGTGCTGCTGTTGGCCTTGAAGGGGTTGGGATAGGCGTTTTTCAGAGTGCTGACCTGAGGATAGACAGGAGGCACTTCGCCTTGAACGTTGACGCTGACAGGGCCATGGAAGAGGCTCTGGTTGGGCTCAACACTTTCCAGCCAGTAGAAATAGGTTTGGTTAACTTCAACTTCGTTGTCCACCACGGTGTAGTTCTGGGTCTCACTGGTGTTGGTGGCAGGAATCAAGGTTGGGGTAATCAATACTGAGCCGTTGTTGTTAATATTGCTGTTACGATAGATTCTGTAACCAAGCATATTGCTCTCGGACTGGGTGACCCAGCTGATCTGCACGTTGTTCTGAGCGGTAAGAGTAGCGGTAAAACTGCTCAGTTCAACAGGGGTAATTTCGACATCGTAAAGGTTCCAACTAAGTTCGATTGAATAGTTGTTGTTGGGAGTGAAGTATCCAGCAAGAACTGTAAATTGAACAGGGGGCGCCCAAAAATAACCTGCGGGGGCGGGTTCAATTGTCCAAAGTCCAGTCAGGGTTCCGACAGTGTTGGAAGCAAATTCAACCGGATTATCTCCATTAGTCATTCCCATATAGGCACCATTGCGATATACTTCAAAAATTTGAGGAATGTCGTTGGTGCGGACACTCACTCTGTACTTGATTGGTTGGGCAGCAAGCCCAAGTGCGAGTACTGCAATTACTGCTAATAATACAAATTTTTTCATACCTTTTCTCCTTATTAGGTTGCCCAAAGCTTTGTCGAGCGCAAGGTGCAACCTGTTATCCTTCTCAAGCTCCCGACAGAAAACATGCTTGTAAAAACGCATGCTCTCGCCATACACAATATATTATAGCCAAGCTCTTCAGCGAGGCAATTTACAATCTGAGGCAAACTAATCACAGGGCTTTTACGTGTCAAGCTTTTTTTTCATCATTTTCAATCTCATTTGTCGATTTGGGTCCATGGTTTGCGATAATCTCAGTCAGATAATTTGTGCAATATCTCTTCCCAACGTATCTTAGGTTTAGTTCGGGTTTGTTTATCAGGCCTCTTTAGGCCAAGTGTGGAATAAAATCAAAGCTGCAAAAAAAAGCAGTTGACAGATATGCCACGCCTAAAAGTGTGACAATAAATCATAGTGCGAACTTTCAAGGAGCAAGATAAATGAAACAGGGAACACACCCAAAATATGAAGAAGTGACAGTGCGTTGCGCCTGTGGAAATGAGTTTCAAACCCGTTCCACCAAAGGCAATCTGCAGGTGGATATCTGCAACGTTTGCCATCCTTTTTACACTGGCAAGCAGAAGATCATCGACACTGCCGGCCGCGTTGAGAAATTCAACAAGAAATACAATATCAAAAACGAAGAATAGTACAGCGTTTCAACATGCCATTTCACCGTAGCTCCAAGCTTGGGAGATGGCATTTTTTATGCCGCAAAATTGAAATGAAGGATTTTGGAAATGGAAGTTAAAAAAGAGATCAGTGTTGGCGGGCAGGCTGTGATGGAAGGTGTGATGATGCGCGGACCGGAATCCATCGCCACCGCATTGCGCCGCAAGGACGGTTCGATCGAACTTTTCAAACAGCCTTTCACCAGCAAAGCAAAAAAAGGCAGCTTTCTGGGGACGCCCATCATCAGAGGATTTGTATCCCTGATTGAGATGCTGAATATCGGCATGAAGACCCTCACTCTTTCCGCAAACAGGGCGGAACTGGACATCAAGGCAGAGGAAGAAGCCCAGGGGAAAACCCAAAAAGAAAAAAGCAAAGCCGCTCTGCAGTTGGAAAACGTCATCAGCTACATATTTGCCTTTGGTCTGGCATTTGTGCTTTTCGCTTGGCTGCCATATAAAATCTCAGACTGGATCGGCCTTTCGAAGCAGAATTTCTTTTTCAACCTTTTTGCCGGCAGCATCCGCATCGTCTTTTTTGTGCTCTACATTTGGTTGATCAGCCGCCTGAAGGACATACACAGACTCTTCCAGTATCACGGAGCCGAACACAAAAACGTGAACGCCTACGAAAAGGAAACCGGGCTGGATATCGCTTCGATTCAGAGCAACACCACCATCCACCCGCGTTGTGGCACCAGCTTCATGTTTTTTGTGTTGTTGGTCTCCATCCTGATCTTTTCCGTGACCGACACCCTGGTCTCCATTTTCATTATAAAAGGAAAAGTCCCGATGGGCCTGCGTCTGGGTTACCACCTGCTGCTGATCCCCCTGGTTTCCGGAGTCAGCTACGAAATCCTGAGATACAGCGGCAAAAACTTGAGCCACCCCATTGTGAAAATCCTCACCGTGCCCGGAATGGCTTTGCAGCGCATCACCACCCAGCAGCCGGATGATCAGATGGTCGAGACGGCTCTGGTGGCGATGAAAGCCGCTCTGGACATGGATCTTGACGGGCACGATGTGAAGGTGATGCCAAGCTGATGCTGCCCCGCGAAAAACTGGAGGGCTTGAAACAGGAATTGGCAGAGCTTCAGGAAAAGCTCTCAGACAGCGCATTGCTCAGCGATCAGCGCCGTTACAAGGAACTTTCCCGCCGAAACAAAGAACTCACTGAAATCTGCGCGGAATGGGACAAGTATCAAAGCCTTGAAACCCAAGCCGAAGATGCAGAGCAGTTGATAAAAACAGAAAACGATGCCGAGATGCTTGAGCTTGCCCGCGCTGAACTGGAAGAACTGGAAAACCTGATGGCTGCAAGCGCAGAAAAGCTGCGCGACCTACTCATCCCCAGCGACCCCAACGACAGCAAAAACGCCATTGTGGAAATCCGCGCCGGCACCGGAGGCGAAGAAGCCGCACTGTTTGTGGCTGATCTCTATCGCATGTATGGCTACTACGCAGATCAAAAAGGCTGGAAGCATCAGCTTTTGGATCTCAACGAAACCGGTTTGGGTGGCTACAAGGAAATAGTTTTCATGCTCAGCGGCGATGATGCCTACGGGCTGATGCGCTTTGAAAGCGGCGTCCACCGGGTCCAGCGTATTCCGGTCACCGAGTCCGGAGGCCGCATCCACACTTCCGCCGTCAGTGTGGCAGTGCTGCCCGAAGCCGAAGACATTGATGTGGAAATCAACGAAAACGAACTCCGCATCGACGTTTACCGCAGTTCCGGTCATGGCGGCCAAAGTGTGAACACCACCGACTCCGCGGTCCGCATCACCCACGTTCCCACAGGAATTGTGGTCACCTGCCAAGACGAAAAATCCCAAATCAAAAACAAAGCCAAAGCGATGAAGGTGCTGCGCTCCAGGCTTTTGGATGCCGAAATCAGCCGCCACGAACAGGAAATAGCCCGTTCCAGGAAGGCTCAAGTCAGCACCGGAGACCGTTCCGCCAAGATTCGCACCTACAATTTTCCCCAATCCAGAGTCACAGACCACAGAATAAACTTGACAAGCCACAACCTCGATTCTTTTCTGGCAGGAAACATCGATGAGTATGTGCAAGCCTTGCGAATGGCTTGGCGCAGCGAAAAGGTCAACGAATAATGTCATTGCCTCTTTTATTAGTCTGGATCGCGGTTTTTCTGCTCCTGCTCGCCCTGTCTTTTCTTTTTTCAGGAATTGAAAACGGGGCGGTTTCCATCAATATGGTGGAATTGGAAAGCAAAGCCCGCAAAGACAAATCCGCCGCCACCCTGCTACGCGATCTGCAACACAAAGACCGCGTTTTGGGAACCACCCTGCTGGGCAACAACCTGGTAAACATCCTGATGGCAAGCCTTTCCACCTTTTTTGTGAACCGGTATGTGGCGGGCTTCGATGCAAAATACACGGCTCTGGTGGTGGGCACAGTGGTCCTTGTGTTTGGCGAAGTGCTTCCCAAATCCATTTTCCGCGACCGCGCCGACGTTCTTTTGCCAAAGTTCTATCCCTTTTTACGCGTTGTCCAGTTTATATTCAAACCCTTGGTAATGGGAGTTTCCGGGCTGAACAAGGTCTTGAGAAAGCTGCTTAAACTCTCTGATGTCAATGAGTTTGACTATCTCACCAAGGACGACATTTCCTATCTCATTTCGCTGACCGAAGACGACAGCGAAGACGAACCCCAGCTGGAAATGCTTGAAGATGCGCTGGAGTTCACAGATCAGGTTGCCCGCAACGTGATGGTGCCCCGCACTGATCTTGCAGCCATTCCTGCCACTGCCACCGTGGCCGAAGCGATCGAAATAGCCCGCGAGGAGGGCTACACCCGCTACCCCGTATATGGCAAGGATCTGGACGACATTTTGGGCATCCTCATCATCTACGACATTCTGAAAACAGGGTATGATTCGAATGTAAGCGTGGACAAACTGATCCGCGAACCCTTTTTCACACCGGAAAATACAGACCTTGACGTGCTCCTCAGCGAAATGCAGCAGCATCGCCGCAGCATTGCCATCGTGGTTGATTCCTACGGCGGAACTTCCGGCATCGTCACCATGGAAGACATTCTGGAAGAGATAGTTGGCGACATCGCCGACGAATATGACGAGGAAGAGGAAATCCCCGAGGTGGAACAGGTTGCGCCAAACACATGGCTGGCTCAGGCGGACACCGAAATCGACCGCCTCGAGGATGAATATGGCATCCTGCTTCCGGAAGGTGACTATGAGACCCTGGCGGGCTTGATCTTGGATCGCATTGCGCGCATTCCCCATCAGGGTCAAATCATAAATGTGGAGCCCTACCGCATCCAAATTTTGCAAGCCACGGAAAAGAAGATCATCAAAGTTAAAATACATAAAACAGATACAAGAGGTGAACCATGAAACTGATGGAATGCGTTCCAAACTTTAGCGAAGGACGCGACCAGGCTGTTCTGGACGCAATCGCTGCCTCCATTCGCGCCGTCAAAAACGTCGTTTTGCTCGATGTTGACCCCGGTGCGGATACGAACCGGACGGTTTTCACCATGGCTGGCGAGCCGGAAGCCGTTGTGGAAGCTGCTTTTCAAGCCATCAAAAAAGCCGCTGAACTCATCGACATGAGCAAACACCGCGGCGAGCATCCCCGCATGGGCGCAACCGACGTTTGCCCCTTCATTCCGATCTCCGGCATGACCATGGAGGAATGCGTCGAATATGCCCACCAACTGGGAAAAAGAGTGGGCGAAGAGCTCGGCATCCCCGTCTATCTTTATGAAAATGCCGCCTCCAGGGAAGAATGGCGAAACCTTGCCAATGTCCGCTCCGGCGAATATGAGGCCCTGCCCGAAAAAGCGAAGGATCCAAACTGGAAGCCGGACTATGGACCTCATGCCTTCAACGCCCGCAGCGGCGCCACAGCCATCAGCGCACGCGAATTTTTGATCGCCTACAACATCAATCTGAACACCCGCGACAAAAAGAAAGCACACGATCTTGCCCTCTCCATCAGGGAAAAAGGTCGCACCGCCAGAGACGAAGCCGGAAAGATGATCCGCGACGAAAAAGGAAACAAAGTCAACGTGCCCGGTCTTTTCACCCATTGCAAGGCAGTTGGCTGGTACATCGACGGTTACGACCGCGCCCAGATCAGCATCAACCTCACAAACTATAAAATCACCCCGCCCCATCTCGTGTTGGAAAAAGTTCGTGAACTGGCTTGGGAAAAGGGAATTCAGGTCACCGGCAGCGAACTGGTGGGCCTGCTTCCCAAAGCAGCACTGCTGGAAGCCGGAAAATACTATCTTGAACGCCTGGGCGAAAGCACCGGCCTGCCCGAAAGAATGATTATGGATACAGCCATCCAATCCATGGGACTGGCGGAATTAGGCCCCTTCGATCTGGATAAAAAAGTGATCGAATATGCCATCGCACCCTCCGGCAGCCTTTGCAACCTCAGCCTGGAAGCCTTTGCAGATCTGCTTTCCACCGATGCACCCGCACCTGGCGGCGGCAGCGTTGCCGGGCTCTGCGTTGCGCTTTCCGGAGCCCTTTCCTCCATGGTTTCAAACCTCACCATCGACAAAAAAGGCTATGAAGAAGTTCAGGATGCCGTGCGCGAATACGCTCCTCAGGGTCAGGACATCAAACTCCGCGCCCTGCAGTGCATCGACAGCGACACCGACGCTTTCAACGCCCTGATGGATGCAATGCGGCTGCCTAAAAAGACGGATGAAGAAATCGCCTTCCGCGATACCGAAATCGAAAGGACGACCCAGCAAGCCATCCTCATACCCTTCAAGACTTTGGAAATCGCCTGTGAAGCCATCAATCTGGCGGAAAAAGTTGCCGACGCTGGAAACGTGAATGCTCTTTCCGATGCCGGAGTGGCGGCTCTCACAGCCCTGAGCGCAGCCAAGGCCGCGGAATACAACATCCTCATCAACCTTGCCGGCAGCAATGACGAAGCCTTCAAGGCAGACATCAAAGCCCGCGCCACCGAAATCGTTGAAGGATGCCAGGGACTTGCCGACAAAATTGAAAGCAAAGTCCGCGCGCGGATGTAAATCCTTATAATATGAAAAAAACCCGGTGGCGGGCTTGAATCCCGTCGCCGGGCTTGATTTTATAATGCTTACGCTCCAGATCTTTCTCTACTTCATTTTGGTGGTCCTGAATGTTCTGGATGGAGTCTCCACCTGGAAAGTTGTGCGCCCCAAACACCTTTATCGCGAGCGCAATCCGGTGGCACGCTGGATCTTTGCCAAGCTGGGTCTTTTACCCGGCATTCTTGTGGCGGAATTTCTATGGATTTCCACGATCACTTTGGTGGTTCTCCTGCTGGGCAGCCTCCCGGTTTGGGGATACATCGTTTTGGCATTATTATTTATAGGCATAGTCATTTTCACTTGGATCGTGCTGAATAATTTCAAGAATTGGCGCGGAATTCGCTCACGTGAACTGGCTCAAAAACATGGATCAGGAAAGGAAAATGCTAAACATGCTTAAAAGAATCGGAGACTGTCACCCCCTGCTGGTGGGTCAGCTTTTGGTTTTTCTGGTTTTGAACGTTTTGGATGGACACTCCACTTGGAAAGTGGTGAAACCGGACCATTATTACCGAGAAAAGAACCCCCTCGCCCGCTGGGTCTTGCGCAAGTTTGGCGCACTGCGCGGCATAGTTCTGTTCAAAGCCGTGCTGCTCTTGATTTTAGGCGGCATCCTCACAGTTTATGGAAAAAAGGAAACCCGCTCCCTGAACGCCATGTTCGGAGTGGCAAATCTACTGTTTTTGGGCGTGGTGATCAACAATTACCGGGTTCACAAAAAAATCAATTCCAAAAGGAGCAAACCGTGGGAAATATCTTAAAAGTCTTGTGTCTGGTTTTGGTCCTTTCAGCGGCGGTTCTGCCGTTTTTTGCGCAGGTCAATGGAGACTTGAAACACATTGGGAATAAAGCCATTCTGCACGTTTGGGGAAGCCATTACGAGCGCGGTCATGCCCAGGGATATCTGATTGCCGAGCCCATCCTCGATGTGTTCGATGAATTTTTCTGGATCATGTTTCTGTTCTCAGATCCCGTTTGGTATCAATATCTTAAGGGATTGTACACAGATCATTTCGACAACGATCCGCGCATTGTGGAAGAAACCCAGGGCTTGATTCAAGGCATCGTGGATTCCGGCGCCAGCCTCTATCACGCCGGCTTGCAGCGGGATTTGGATCACACAGACTTCCTTTTCATGAATGCGTTTTTGGATATGCAACACGTGTCCAAGTCCGCTGGGGACAATCAGATGGAGCTTGGCTGTTCCTCCCTGTCCAGTTGGGGCATTTCCACTGCCGAAGACGACCTCCTGCAAGGCACTTCCGTCATCACGCGCTGGCTGGATTGGTCTCTTTATGATTCCATTGTGGACAACCCGCTTGTTGTGATCCACCATCCCAGCGAACCGGACGAACAGAAATGGCTTTCGGCAACCATCCCCGGAATTATGGGTGCAGTATCTGCCGTTTCCGAACACGGGGTTTGGGCTTCGCTGAATCTTGGCAACGACCATTCCTTCACCGCGCAAACCGGCTTGAATCCCATCCTTTTGGACATCCGCCGCGGCGTGGAACGCTTTGACTATAATCAGGATGGACTGTTCAATATCCACGATGTGACCACTGCCATCCAGGATGGCTCCCACTTGAGCGGAAGCATCATCCACACTTTGAGCGAAAGCCAGGGGATGGTGGAATCCGCCGTGGTGGAAACCAACAATTCCGGCACCGTTCTGCGCTATTATGACCACCCCGAAGCTCTTTTGCGGGGGCAAAATCTCGCCGCCACAAACCACTTCCGCGCCCTCACTTTTCCTTCCTGCTGTTCGCGTTATGCCGCCATCCGCGATTCCCTTGACCTGGATCATCGCATTTCTCCCAAGCGTCAGTGGACCATGATGGTTGGCGCCGCCGGGCAAAACAACTGTCTTGCCGCATTCCAATACATTCCCAGCCTTGGCACAATTCTTTGGGCAAGCGCTTCCTCCGGAGTTCCGGCTTATGAAAACCCTGCCATCGAGCTTGTTTTGGATGAGCTTTTCAGTTTTTCCACCGCAGCAGATGACCCTGTTCTTCCCACTCCCCATCCAAGCTTTTCGCTCTATCCCAATCCCGTGGCTTCGGCGGGTGAAGTTAAGATCAAAAGCGGCAGAGCCTTCGATGGCATTTCTGTCCACAACATCCGGGGTCAGCTTGTCTTTTCCCAGCAGTATGCCAATTCCAAAACCCAGGCGGAAATTGCTTTGCCCAGTCTTCCCGCTGGAGTGTATTTGCTCAGGCTTTCCGGACCCTCCGGTTTGCAGGCGGCTCGAAAACTCGTCCTGGTACCCTAAGAACCGACCCAATAGTCACTTGTATTTAACTTCTACACTTCCCAAACCCGCTTTGGCAAGTGTTGCGGATGTGTTTGAGCTGAGTTTGGGTTGAAGCCAAGGTGGCGGGCAAAAAAACTGTAAAGTAAGACCTTTGCACATAAGCCCCAATCTTTCATTCGGATTTGGCAAAAATAGTCCAGGAAACATGTCATAATAATACTGTAAATAATTCTTGACAAAATAGTTAGCTATATTTATTGTCACTCCATT
>JAAYEF010000027.1 GCA_012728875.1 Candidatus Cloacimonadota bacterium | reverse complement strand
TCCAAATTCACAGATTTCCTTTACCCCCGCCCCGGATGAGAAAAAGTGGGTGCTTTGCAAATGGAGACAGGAATAATGGCTAAGAGTCTGGAGTCCAGAACCATGACTACCACCTATATTATATATATAGTATATAAAAATATTGAATTATATAATAATATATATACTATATATACTATATATATCTATATCTTAGCTTGTTTTCTTGTTTTTTGCTTATTCCCTCTATCTCAAAACTGCCGGGGGTGAAGACTGGTGAATTTGTGAATTTGGAGAATTTGAGATTTCGAGTTCTCTAAATTCACCGATTCCCCTTATACGGGACCCGGGGAACGCCAAACCGAGTCACATTTGTCATCCCGGAACGCCAGCGAAGAACTCGTTGGAACGCCGAATTCATTCGGCCGTTGGTGCCAGATTCATCTGGCACATGAAACAAACCGTCATCCCTTTTCACCGGATAAATCCGGAGGCTCCGACCGGTTAAAACCGGTGCTCCGACTCGCCATCTCCCAGCCCCGCCCTTCAGTATGCAAACCCAGACAGACCCGTCATCCCGAACGCACGTGAGGGATCCAGTCCCCAGCCGCAAACGAAACCCTGTCACCATTTCCCAGCCCTGCGCCTTTAGAAAATAAACCCAGATAAACCTCCCACGCTAAAACGCTAAAACATTAAAACGCCAAAACGTTCTCATCCGTTCTATCTGTAGAATCCGTTTCATCCGTATAAAATATATCTGCTTGAATCCCTCTGCGCCATCCGCGTTTTTTTCTGCGCCAATCTGCGGGAACCAAAAGCCCATCACCACCTCCCACGCTAAAACGCTAAAACCTTCCCAACTTCATATCCCCTTTTTATCGTTCCAATCCTGTGCATCCCTAATCTATCAAAAAAATCTGCGAAATCAGCGCAATCTGCGTGAACCAAAAAAAATCCCGCCCCAAATGAGACGGGATTGCTTCATGGGGTTAAAACTGAGCTTCTATTCCAGCCAGGTGTATTTGATGGCGGGTTTGGCTGTGGGATCGGGGTCTTCGATGGAATAGGAATCGCTTTCCACATCGTAGAAAACCACAATTCCTTCGCGCCCGAATTCCTTGGTGGTGGTCATTTTCACCTGACCGTTATCCAGCCATTCGAACTCAAATTCCGCGGTGTTGAAATTCTTTGGATCATCGATAAATTCGAGGTTTGGAGGCCAATCTCCAAAGTCATCCTGCTGTTTCAAGACCTTTGCTTTGGCGGCAATATCCTCAAAATGGGGAAACACTTGTTCAAACTTGGCAAGCAGAGCGGCTTCCTGAGCTTTCTCGATCTGCATTTGCTTCATTCCAAAAACGAAAATGAAAATGACGCCGGCGATCAGCAGGAAAATCAGAATTTCGATGAGCCCCAGGCGGCTGCCGGATTTTTTGACAGCGGGCGCCGCTTCCTGCTTGGGTGCAGGCTTTGGAGCCGGTTCTGTCACTTTGGTTTCTTTATCTTTTTTCTGTGTATCGGACATCTTATCCTCCCAGACTTTCATCTTTTTTTTCACAATTTACAAAGCGGGTATTTTGTCAAAGCTTTTATTATATTCCCCAGAATTTGAAGGAGCGCTGCAGCATCAAACCGTGGGTGACCTGCTCCTGCCGGGGTTCATATTTGAGGCTGTATGCCAGGCGGAATTGGTGGGGCAAATACCAACGCAGAGAGCTGTCGTGCGAAACAACGATCTCGGTTTGGTTTTGCAGGTTTGTGGCTTCCTGAAGCGTGAGGCTGTAATCCAGGAAAAACTTGCGTCCCAGATATTTACTGGCTCGGATGGAGAGGTTGTTCAGCAGGATGGACGAACTGAATTGGGAGATATTCCGCATGAAGTGGTTCATGTCGGTGTAGTCCGCCAGCTTGTTCGGGTCGGTGGAATATTCCATGAAAAGGTTTTGGATGAACCCGGCGCGCACGCTGAAATCGTCCAGTTTCAGCAGACGGCGGATGTTGTTTTCCAGCGGATAGAGGATGGGCGAAATGATGGATGTATTCAGGTTTTCGCTGATGAGGCTGAGGGCTTCGTCCTGCAAAAGGTTGCCCTGTTGGGTGGCGGAAAGCTGTTCGGAGCTGGCGTTGTAGCGCATTCTGCCCAGGATGCTGGCGGTGGAGCGGTCGTCCGGATTGTCGCTGTCCAGGCTGAAGCGCACACGCTTGAGGATGGATTCCTGCGGCTCATCCATGTCTGAATCCACCTTCAGGGTGATGAGGGTCCCATCCGCACTTTCGTGGGTGAGGGAGCCGTTGATCGTCACCACTTTCTGGCTGCCGGAGATGTTGAAATCAAGCTGTTCCATGGTGAATTTTGTGCCAAAGAAATCCATGTTTCCCTGCTCGGAGGTGAGGCTGGATTCCTGGGGCAGGAAGCGGTGGCCATCATAAAAGATGCGCATATAACCGCCCGGAAGCAGCAGGAAACTTGTGGGATAAGTGGCATATTTCACATTGTCTTGCGCGATCACAAGCAGATCCAGGGTGAAGGGCAGCGGCAGGGCTTCCTCATCCTTGACGGGAGCCTTGGCAAAGCTTCCGCGCAGGCTGTAGATCAGGTTCAAAAGGTTGCTGGTCTTGGGCGGATAAACGATGCTGGCATCGCTCACCAGGATTTCCGCCCAGATGTGCATGTCATCAAAAGGACCGTGGATGGTGGCATATTCCGCATCCTGTCCGCGCAAGACAGCTCTGGACTTGCTGCGCGGAGGGCTGATCTCCGGAACGTGGAGCAAAATGCCGGGTTCGTCAATTTTCACCAGCAGGGTGCCCAGATCCAGCATGCCGAGCTTGAAGTGGGAACCCGTATCCTCTTCAAAGCGGTTGTGGGCGGTTAAAACTCCGTTGCCCATCTGGGCGCTGATGGTGTTGAAAAAGACCTGGTTGTTCACGATGTCGGCGTCGATGGCGATGTTGCGAATATCCTCGGGCTGCTCATCCAAAACCAAGTATCCATCGCTGATCACCAGCTTTCCGCTCTGCACGGTGAGCTGCTCCTCCAAGGCCCGCAGGGAGATGGCCAGATTGGTCTTGCCGCTGGCGTTGCGCACATAGTCGTAATTGCTGTCCAGCCATTCAAATAGCAAGCCTTCCGCCTGCAAATCCAAGGTGTGTTCTCCGTCGAATACCTTGTTTGTGATCACATTGTAATCCAATGCGCCGGAGCCGGTTACGGTTCCGAACTGCTTGGTCTTCACATCCAGGGTTTCCACAATCAGCAGGTTGTCGGTTTGAGCCAGGGAAACCAAAACTTCATCGAAGCTTGCCAAGCCGGGGATATTGAGGTTGTTCGACATGAGGCGGGCATCGTAAGTGATGTTCCTCTGTGGGTTTAAGACGTCGTTTATCACAATTCCCACGTTGCCGGAAATCAAGCCTTCAGCCAAAGTGGATTCCATCAAGCCTGCCATATCCATATCGGTGGCAAGGGCGTTCAGGCGCAAGGTCCAGTTTTCCGCCAGGGCAGCATCTCCAGCAAGGGCAAGCAGTTGCGTGCTTTGATTTCTGATTCCGCCGCGGATATCCGTGTGTTGTGGATCCCCCTTCAGCGAAAGATTCGCCGAAAGAGGCCTCAAGCCCGGGATTTTGAGCTCCCTGACGCTGAAAACGGCGTCCAGAATTTCACTTTCACGGTTTGAATATTTGGCGGTGACGCTGGCTCCGTTGATCTCGGGAAGGTTCAGATCGGGGAAATAGCCGCTGATCTCCTCGGAATTGAGGTCGGTGAGCATGAGTTCAAATTCCAGGTCTTCGGGTTTGGCGAGGTCGAAGGTTCCCTTGGCGAGGTGCTGGTTGTTCAGTTTCAGCGAACTGATCTTCAGGGAGCGTTCTTTAAGCAGGGCAATCAGTTCCAGCGTCAGGGGCTGGTTGTTGAAACTGCCGGTGGGCACGTTCAAGCTGAGGCTTCCCTCTTCCTTGGCAAGGTCGTAGGCGCCGATCAGGTCGAGGTTGGCATTCACTTTCAAGCCCTTTTTCAGCTCCACTCCCAAAAGCCCTGAAAAAACCGTTTGTGAACCGCTCAGGAAGGCTGAAACTTCGCCGCTCAGGAAGGGATGATATTGATCAAGCGTCCTTTGCGGCCACGCCTGGGCAAGATCCAGATTTCGCAGGTCTGCATCCAGCAGATAGCTGCCGTCGCTGATGTCTCCGATCAGTTCCAGATCCGCACCCAAAGGCGAGGAAAGAGCCACGTCCAGATACAGGTTTTGTTTGGTTTCGGTGCTCAGGGGATAGAGGTTTGCATAGCCCTGAAGCGCGGTGAAATTCATGTCGTCCTTGGCAAAATCCAAGCTGAGGATCTGAGCGCGGATCTCGGGGATGGTCTCATAAAAATTCAGTTCCAAGTCTGCGGAAGCGGTGACCTTCATCTCCTGCGGAGCCAGGTTCACCGGACTGGTTTGCAGCCTTCCGGTCAGCTTTCGTTCCTTCACGGCAAAGATGCCATCCAGGCTCACACGCTGGTTTTCCCACACGGCGTTGCGAATGTCCAGATCCACGGAATCCGAATAGTAATTCGCCCGCAGGTCGATCTTTTTGATGTTTTGCCCTGAAACGCTGATCTGATCGGAAAAGGCAACGAGGTCCAGCTCGGGTTCCTCCAGGCTTCCCTGAAGCAAAAGCCCGGCATTCACGCTGCCAGCCATGCCGGAGCCAAGCATGCCCAAATCCAGCTTCAAGTCGAGTTGGCTGGGGTCAAACACCGGCTTCTGTGGAAGGCCACGGCCGCGGATTTCACCGCTGGCAGAACTGTTTCCCAGCGTGCTTTGCGCCAGAATTGCCTTGAAATTGCCGTTGCGGGTGTTGAAATCCAAGCGCTGAATGCGGAGCGGATATTGCCCCATAACGAACGCAGAAAGGTCTCTAAGGCTAAGCTCCGCAGTGAGTTCCAGTTCCGCATCCTTTTGCGCCTGAGAGAGCTTGGCGCTGAGGTCCAACAGCGCTGCCACATTGGTGAATTGAGGATGGCTCAGATATTCGGGCTTGTATCCGTGCAGATCGATGTTTGATGAGATGAGGTGCCCTTTGTCCAGCACGGCGTCGGCTTTCAGGGACGCTCCGCCGGCTCCCAATGCGGTCAGACTGGCGGTGGAAACCTTTGTGTTGATCACTTTCAGCTCGATATTGCGAAACTTTTCGGAAAACTCAAGGCTGCCTTCCCCGCCGATATTCAGAGGGATTTTGCCCTGCAGGCTCAGGCTGGAATTTGTCAGGCTCAGGTTGTTGAAAAAAGGCAGCAGATCGGGAAATTCGAACTTCTTTTTGGGCTTGGTGGGGTCTGGGATCAAGAGGTAATCGATGTCTGCACCGTCGATCTCCACGTGGTTTGCCAGGTTGCGAATCCTGAAGCCGGAAAAGATGAAGCGCAGCAGATTGTAGCGCACATGGGCGTCTTCCACCCTGAAATTCAGGGAGCTGTCTGCGGCGGCAAAACTTAGGTTTTGAGCATAGATCTGGCGGTCGCTGATGCTGAAGGAACCAATCTTAAAATCGCCCTTAAGTGCCTTTCCCACTTCACGTTCCGCGAGCTTTTTCACCCTGCCCTGCACGTCGAAGGCATACCAGGACACAAAAAACAGGGTGTTTATGCCCAGCAGGATGAGGATGAAGGTCAGAAAACGGCGGGAACGGCGCATGGGTGCCTCAGTAGAGCATTCCGTCCTTGAGTTCGTAGGTTTTCGGGCTCTGGCGGGCAAGCTCGCGGTCGTGGGTCACGATCACAAAAGTCTGCTCCAAATCACGGTTCAAGCGGAACATCAGTTCCCAGACCTCGGCGCTGTGGTGGGGGTCCAGGTTTCCGGTGGGTTCATCCGCCAGAACGATGCTGGGACGGTTGATCAAAGCACGCGCCAGGGCCACGCGCTGCTGCTCGCCTCCGCTGAGCTGGTTCGGATAGTGGTTTCCGCGCTCCTGCAGGTTCAAAAGCTCAAGCAGGGAATCCGCCTCCTTGAAAGCCTTGGCCTTGTTCTCACCGGCGATGAGCATGGGCAGAGCCACATTTTCGCGAGCGCAGAGATCTTCCAAAAGGTAGTGAAATTGAAACACGAAGCCGATGTCGCGATTGCGGATCTTGTGGGCGTTCACATGGCGGGAGGAAAGCTCTGCGGAATTGATGATCACCCGCCCGCTGTCGGGGTCGTCCAAAAGCCCCAAAATGTGGAGCAGCGTGCTTTTACCACAGCCGGATTTGCCTGTGATGCAAACCATTTCACCGCGCTGCACCTCCAGATTGGCGTTTATGAGCACGCGGATATCCTGACCTTTGTCTTGGTAGGTTTTGTGAAGTGAATATCCGGCAAGGCAGATCATTTTGACTCCTTTCAAGGATTGCGCAAAAGGTCGATCACGCGCATTCGGTTCACCCTGCGCAGAGGGATGCGAATGCAAAACCAGATGAGAAGCGAGGCGACCGCAAAGATGATGATTTGGTTCAAGGGGGAGGCGTAAATCTCAAGTTTATCAATGAAATAGACCTCGCCCTTGAGTTTGTAGATATTCTGGTTCGCAATGCCCCAGGAGATCAGCAGCCCAAAAAGCTGACCCAAGATCACCGAAGCCAGGCAAACCAGGGTAACCTGCCAGCCCAGAATGTGTTGCACGGTTTTGGAACTGGCGCCCAAAGCCTTGAGCACGGCAATTTCGGCACGCTTGTCCAGCATCAGGGTCAAAACCCCGCTGATCACGTTGATTCCGGCGATCAGCACCAGAAAGCTGAACACGATGAAGATCAGCCACTTCTGCATCCGAACGAGGCTCAAAAGGCTTGTGTTGATCACGGGCATGGCATAGGCGTCCTTGCCCAAAATGCTGTTGTATCTGTGAGCCAGACCCGGGGCTGAATCCGCATATTTATTGTGCAAACGCAGTTCCAAGCTGGAAAATCCGGACTCGATGCCAGAAAGGGCGCGCAGGTCTTCCAAGTCTCCGATCAAGAGGCTGCGGTCATACTCATAAAACCCGGAATTGTATATCCCGCTTACCGTTAGCGCACGTTGATTGGGATACATGCCCAGGGGGGTGATCATGTCCAATCTGGGAAAGGAGACGGTGACCGTGTCGCCCAATGCAAGCCCCAAATCCTGAGCCAGATAGTGACCCAGGATCACATTTCCGGGAGCAATTTCCGCGGAACCTTTCTTCACATATTTGGCAAAAATGTTTTCGTTGCCGTTTTCCCAGGAATATGCCTGCATCATGCCGCCGCGGGCTTTGTCCCCATTTTGAGCCAAAAGGCTGGAACTCAGCACGGGCACGGCGGAGCGGATCTCGGGTTGTTCGGATAGTTTTTTCAAGGCTTCATCGGCTTCGGAAGCGGTGAGCGGCTCCACTCCTGCGGAAACCACCCTGATGTGGGCAAATGAGTCCAACAGCACGGACTTGAGAGCGCGTTCATAGCCCTCAAAAAGGTTCAGCGCCGCAGACAGAATGCCCACGGAGATCACGATCCCCAAGATCATGAATAAAAAGCTGAAGCGCAGGAAGTTGCGCTTGGGATCGCTGACATAGCGCTGAAGAAAGAGCCGTTCAGCCGGATTCACCGGGCTCCTCCGGGCTCACATTCACGGTTTTTTCCACCGATACGGGCAAGCCGTCCAGCCTGCTGACCCGGTTCACGATCAGCTCGGAGATCAAACCCAGGGAAAGAAACTGCAGGCCTCCCAAAATGAGGGTGATGCCCAAAAAGAGGGGCAGGCGGTTCGAGATGGGAACGCCGTAAAACAGCTTCAACACAGCCATCCAGATCATGATGGCGCTTCCCAAAAGAGCGGAAACCAAGCCAATCCTGCCAAAAAGATAGAGCGGACTTTTCACATATTGGGTCACCATTTTCACCGTGAGCAGATCGAAAAAACCGCGGAGATAGCGCTCAAAGCCATATTTGGAGCGTCCGAACTGCCTTTTTCTGTGCTGAACCGGAATTTCGGTGATGCGATAGCCCAGCGAGTTTGCCAGAGCGGGGATGTAGCGGTGCATTTCGCCGTAGATGTTCAGCTCTTTCACCAGTTCGCCGCGATAGGCCTTGAAGCCGGAATTGTAATCGCGCAGCTTGAGCCTGAAGACCCGGCCCGTGACCCAGTTGAAAAACCGGGAGGGGATCACCTTGTGCAATGGGTCAAGGCGCTTTTGCTTCCAGCCGGAAACCAAGTCCCAACCTTCATCCAGCTTTGCCAAAAATTTCGGAATTTCCTGGGGATCGTCCTGAAGGTCTGCATCCAGGGTGACAACCACTTCGCCTTTGGCGAGCTTGAAACCGTGCTGCAAGGCGGCTGCCTTGCCAAAATTGCGCCGGAACTTGATGATCTTGATCCTGGGATCCTGCGCAGCCAGCGCTTCCATCACCTCAAAACTGCCATCCCTGCTGCCGTCGTCGATGAAAATGATCTCATAATCGTGTGAACCGCAGTTTTCCAAAATTTGCCCGGTCAGAAGCCGGATGGAATCAACTTCATTGAGCACGGGAATCACAAAGGACAGCAGCATAAAGGGCTCCAATTTAGATGAAAATGTTGAAAAGCGCCATCGCCACGGCCGACGCCAGGGGCATTTTGATATTGTCGTCCAAAGGCAGCGGGCTCAGTTCCGCCAAGCTTGCAGCCAATGCGCCCACCAATGCCAAAAGCGGATGCAAGCCAAAAACCAGGGCAAAAATGAAACAGGACACAAAGCAGGCAATGCTGCCTTCCAGGGATTTTCTGCCCTTGGAAATCTTGCGCTTGCCCAGATTCATGCCCACCATGGCGGCAAAGGTGTCGCCAATCGCCAAAAACGAAAGGGCGAAAAAGACCTGCCAGGGCGGGAAGAAAGCCACGCAGATCACAGATGCAAAAAGCAGATAGGTGGCGCCGGTGAAGTCGCGCAACTCATGACGCCTCAACACCAGGCCAAAAATCCACCAAAAGGTTTTTTTAAAGCTTTTTTGCCAAAACCGGTAAAACTCGATGATCAGCATGACAATGAACAGGATCAAAACTATGTAAAACATCTGTTTACGATTGAAATTCAAGATGTAGCGATAGCCAAAGGGGATCACCAGTGAACCCAAATGGATGCTCTTGCGCAGGCTTTCCTTGAAGCGCGCCATCCTCTTTTCCGGGAGATTTTTAATTCTTTCGTTCACTGGGAGATACAGCCAAAACCTTCACGAGACGCGGACCCTTCCAATGAAGCTGGATATCCACATCCTGATCCGGAGGCAAGCCGCGGCTGCCGTGGTCAAAAGAGAACAGCTTTTGCAGCTCTGCCAAGCATACATTTTTCACCAGAATGCGCGGTTCGGGGTTCTGCTGGCCAAAGGGCAAAAGCAGTTCCAAGCCGCTCCAGTTCACGGCGTTCAAACGCTCCAGCGGGAGGATCACATCCGGCTCGTCCTCCTTGGATTCCACAGGCTTCAGGTTTTCCGCCAGCCAAGCGTTGTAACACTCCAAAAAGGCGTCATAATTCTCCGGCTCCATGATGAACCCCGCCGCCTTCACATGACCGCCAAACTGCTTCAAATGATCTTTGCAGGCGCCAAAGGCTTCCACCATGTTAAACCCCTCTCCGCAGCGGCCTTCACACACGATCATGCCGTTGTGGTGACGCAGCAGGATGGTGGGAACCCCAAGTTTGCCCAAAATGTAGGTGGCGCCGGTTCCCAAAAGGTGATAGGGGATGAATTCCTCATCGTCAAAATAGATGAACGCCTGGCTGTTGAAGCCGCCGGCGATGCTGTCCAGATGGCTGAAAATGCGGCCAAGCTCGTTTTCCCACTTCTTTTGCTGGCTTTCCATGGATTGGAACAGCTCGGCTTTGGCGTCGCCCATCTGCAGCAAAAAGCGCATCGCAGTGTGCTGTCCGCCCTCTTCGCGTCCGTTTGCGATCAGGCGCGCCGTATATTGCATGAAGTTGAACACATCGGTGTCGCTCTCCACGCGGGAATAGTTTCTCAGCAAAAAGTCAACGCTGGGGTCTGCCAGTTCGTCCCAATGGCGGATCACGTGACGCACCAGAACGCGGTTCAATCCGGTCATGGGAACCTTGTCTGCGATTGACCCCACCGCCGTCCAAAAATATGAGGAAAGCGGAACCTGATGATCCAGAAGCTTTGCCAGATAGCGAATCACCATCAGGGTTACACCCACCCCCGCCAAAGCTTTGTAGGGATATTCACACTGCGGAAGCTGCGGATTCACAATGGCAAGGGCTTGGGGCAGCACTTCCGGGCGGATGAGATGGTGGTCTGTGATCACGGTGTCGCAGCCCAGTTCTTTCAGCTTTTGAACCCCTTCGGGGCTGGTGATGCCGTTATCCACCGTTATCACCAGGCTGTGTCCGCCGTTTTTAACGTATTCGATGAAACCGTCCTGTATGCCATGGGGCTCCAGATTGCGGTTGGGAATGTAATAGTTGTGCTTTTGATAGCCGCAGGAATTGAAAAACTGATACAGAATATAGGTGCTGGTGATGCCGTCGGGGTCGTCATGACCAAAGATCACGCTCGACTCATTTTCCCTCATCGCCCTGCTGATGCGTTCTGCAGCGCGTTCGATGTTTGCCAACAGTGCTTCGTCGGGCAAAACCTCCAAGCTGTCCCAAAGGCTGTCGGGGTCGATCCCCCTTTGGGTGCAAATCTGGCCCAAAAGACTGTTGGGATCTATGCTATGCTGTTCTTCTACCATGTTCCGGGATCTTCCTTTTGTGGAATTTCGCGCGGCGCGGTGCGATCCGGAGCCCTGGTGATGATATCAAATCCGGTGAACCCAAACATCAGCAGATATGTGTTGTCCATCAGCCCGTTTTCGCCAAGCTTTCCGCGGCGATTATATTGAAAACCCAGATCAATGCGGTTCACGTCGCTCATCAAAGGCAGGCTGAGCCCAAGGCTGAGGGAAAGTTCGTCGATGTCGGCTCCGCCGGCTTTGAAAGGCAGATGCCGCCAGGAAACTCCGCTGCGCATGGGCAGGCTCAAAATCCCCTTGCGGTCTTCGCTGCTGGCAGGCTCAAATGCCACGCCCAATCCGGCTTTCCAGCTATCCGTATATTGTTCTGCGTCCAAAGCCTTCCACGGCTCATAGTGAAAATCCGCCGCCACCTTGAATTCATGAAAAGGCAGAGCGGTGATGCCCAGTGAATAAACTCCCGGAATCCTGTGTTCATAAGGCAGCGGATCCTCGGTTTCGTGGATGCTGGAGCGCTGTTCCTCGCCTTTCAGCTTCACGCCCATGCTCCAATATGCTCCCACCGCCAGCTTTTCCTGACGCCGGATATAGCCCAGGGTGATACCGGGATTTTTGTAATCCCGAACCACTTCCTCCTCGGTGTTGAACGCTTCGAAGCCCGCTTCCTGCTTGAAGTTGCGGACCTCATGGCCAAAATAGAAATTTCCGCTCACGCCAAAGCTGTTGCGACCCAAAGCCAGGCTGTAAACCAAGTCTCCGCGGTAGATATAGCGGTCCATGGCATGTTTTTCCGTGATTTTCAGCGTGTCTCCCAGCAGGACTGTTTCAAACTCGCTCTGGTTGTTCACCACCCCGGAGGAATGTGAACTGAACTGAAACCCAAAGCGGTGCTGCTTCATCGGGATGCTCAGGCTGAAATAGGGAAAATCCAGCGAATTGTCGATATAGTTATACTTTGTGCCTGCTGCATCCTGCGAGCTGTAGTAGTTGTAACCCGGAATGAGCCCCGTGGAAAAAAGGCTGCGGTTGTTCAGGTTGTGCAAAGCGGGGTTGGCATAGCCTGAGTTCACTCTGAAAATGTCGCTGGAACCGGTATCCCCCATCCCCAGGCTATAGATATCCTTGCCATAGTAGCGGATGGGGTTTCCGTCGAACGAAAAAGCCGAATTGCCCGCCATCAGGGGAAGGCTGGCCACGATCAGCACGAATAGCATCAGTTTGGTTTTCAATTTATTACTTATCCTTTTTTTTGTCTTTGACGGTGGTTTTCTTGGATTTCTTTCCTTTGGAAGACTTTCCGCCCTTTTTGGATACGGGTTTAACCGGGTCCGGCGGAATGCGGAAAAAGCGATGGGCGTTGTTGAATGAGGTTTCCGCCACTTCCAAGGGCGTGATGCCTCGAATCTCTGCAATCTTTTCAGCCACCAAGTGCAGATACAGGGGGCTGTTGCGTTTGCCGCGGTGGGGATGCGGCGTCAGATATGGGCAGTCCGTTTCAATCATGAACTGCTCTGGCGGCATCATGCGGATCACGTCGTCCAAATTCGCATTCGGATAGGTGATGTTTCCCGTGAAAGAGATCATCCAGCCTTCATCCAAAACCTGCTGGGCAAAGATGATATCCCCGGAAAAACAGTGGAAAACCACATCCTTGGCCTCGGCTTCCTTCAGGATCTTGTAGCATTCCTGATGGGCTTCGCGGTTGTGCACCACAATGGGTTTGTCATAATCCACTGCCAGCAGGGCTTGATTTCGGAACACTTCGCGCTGAACATTGCGTGGGGAAAGGTTTCTGAAATAATCCAAGCCGATCTCCCCGATCGCCAAAACATTCTTTTCACGGGCGAGGCGCTTGATCAGTTCAGCGTCAAAATCTGTGGCGTCATGTGGATGAAACCCCGCCGTGGCAAAAATGTGCAGGTGTTTTTTTGCCAATTCCAGCGAATTGAGCGAGGTTTCCTTGTTGAAACCGATATTTATGATATATTCG
Source organism: Candidatus Cloacimonadota bacterium (assembly GCA_012728875.1). Taxonomy (GTDB): domain Bacteria; phylum Cloacimonadota; class Cloacimonadia; order Cloacimonadales; family Cloacimonadaceae; genus Syntrophosphaera. The sequence continues at coordinate 104,797 of JAAYEF010000027.1, read as the reverse complement.
ATCCCGCTGTCAAAACATTTGTTTATCAACCGTTCCCGGTCTGCGTCAAACTCCGGCAGATCCAGGTGGGCATGCGTTTCAAATAGCTTCATTTTCTGCACTTTATCCCTATTTTGAATTTAAAACAAGAAAAACCAAGTGCCGAATTCTTGTCAATTGAAAAGACGTCTGGGAGGCAAACTAAAGCCAAATCTGATGCAAAACAGCAGCTTTTCCCATATTTCAGCCCCATCCCCAAAAGGCACCTGCTTATCAGTTTCCAAATATCCAAACCAAGCCGAAAACGATACGGGGATGAACACGCAAGCCACTGTCCCCTGGTTCGTTGACCCTGTTTTCAGTTTGCCCACAAGTGCTTAAATATCAAAGCTCCACAAGCCCGAATCCTGCCAATTGAACATCTCCAAAAATAGCCTTCATCATATTTATAAAGACCTCCCAAAATCATTGTCCCAAGAGTTTCGTATGAAAATTACACCCTCGTAAAACAATTTATTTGACGGATAGGGTTATCTTGATTATTATGTTTTAAAACTACCAAATTGAGGTTAATACAAATGAAAAACATCAGCAAAATAATCATTATTGCTCTTCTTATCACGGCATTCGCGCAAGCTGCTTTTGCCATTGAACACAGCGTTGGTCTGCGTCTCGGCGGAACTCTTCCCCTGAACGACTACAACAACAAAGACCACAACAACAAGACCCATCTCATGGGCGGACTTGGCTATGAAGCCTGGCTGAAAGAATGTGTCAGTGTCGGCATTTTCCCCTACTACACCAAACTTGAAGGCGAACTGAAAGCGGTGAAGTCCACAAAATATGAAGCCACCATCATTGGCGCTGAACTGCAGGCCCGCTATCGTCCCAACAAAGTTGCCGTGCTCAATTTTGACCAAGGTCCCCTGCACCGCATCGCTCCCTACGCTCAGCTTGGCTTGGGCGCAGCCTATGTGGATAACGCTGATGCCCTGGATGGCACAGTTGCTTTCATGGCCCCCACTGCCGGACTTGGTGTTTCTTTGATGAGCGTATGGAATGTGGATCTGGATCTTGGCGTGCAGCTCGACCACGTGCTCAGCGACAAAGTGGACAACAATGTCACCGGAAAATTCAACGACGCCCACCTGATGCCCTACGTTGGCCTCAGCTACACCTTTGGCAGAAAGAAAGCTGAAGAACCCGGCTACCGTGGTCCCCGCCGCAACATCATCAGCATGGTTGATGACTTCACCCTGGACGGCGTGCAGTTCGAATTTGGCAGCAACAAGCTGACCGCAAGCGCTCAGGAAGCCCTTGACGAAGTGATCGTCGAACTGAAAAAACACCCCGAGGTTAGACTGGAAATCCACGGCCACACCGACAACGTTGGCCAAGGCGACTACAACATCACCCTTTCCCAGGAACGCGCCATCGCCGTTAAAGACTACATGGTCTCCAAAGGCATCTCCAAAAGCCGTATCGAAACCATGGGCTTTGGCGACAGAAGACCCGTTGCCAGCAACGACACCGCCGAAGGCCGCGCTCTGAACCGTCGCATCGACTTCATCATCGTCAAGTAAGACGACGATCGTCACACTTTCATTTGAGGCTTCCCAACGGAGGCCTCTTTTTTTGTGCCCGCTTCCGCCCTGCAGCCCAGCTTGATAGTTGCGTCAATGATACCCGTAAGCCTCCCCAATTTTATTCAGGAGGTCTTTGGGAAGTGTTTAGCTTGTCTTTTGCTTGGAGCCAAGGAGGAAGCAGGGTTTTGCGGGTTCTTTCGCTGGGAAATGCAGATGGGAAAAAGCTCGCCTGAAAAAAAACCTTGACGTTTTAGCGCAGTTGCCATAAATTGCATATATCATTTTTAGATATAAAGGAGTGAACATGAAAAAGGTGATTTTTCTGCTGATGGCTTTTGCAATTGTTGCAGGAATCCTCGCTGCTCAAGAGCTTTCAATCATCTCTCCCACCCCAAAGCAAATCAAGATGAGATTTGCAGAGCGCGAATCATTTTTGGTGATGGGTCTGGAAACCAAGGGAAACATGGACCCCGGTGAATATGTGGACACATGGAAAAACTTTTTTGCCCTGAAGGACAAGCTCCCCGAAACTGTTGACAACTGCATCTATGGGCTCTACTATCCCGGTGAAAAGTTTGATCCCAATTCCATGCAAGGCCACAACTATCTGGTTGGAATGGAAGTGAAGAAAACCGTGGAACTGCCTGAGGGGCTGAAGCTTGTCAAGGCTCCCGGTGGATACTTCGCAGTGTTCGACCACGTTGGCTCGGTTAAAAACATCGGTGAAACCTACGAGTATATCTTTGGCGAATGGCTTGCCACTTCCGGAGAGGTTCCGCTTGGCTCGGAAATGTTTGAACGCTATGACGAGCGTTTCAAAGAAGAATCAGCAGCCTCCGTCATCGAAATCTGGGTGCCGGTCCACAAGATGGAAAAAATACCCACACCGGTTAAGAAACTGGTGCAAGAGCCGACCGTAGAGGAAACTCCCACAGAGCATTAAGCTGAACCCATAGTCTGGTTTTTATCCTTCAAAGCGTCAGAAATCGACGCCAAGGGACAGACCATTCATATTTTGCGCCGGGGCGAGATGAAGCCTCGGCGTATTTTTCAGGGTCAATTTCGCGCACAGGTAGCCGATCAAGGAGCCTGCCACCACGTCCGCAGCCCAGTGTTCATCCAGATAAACCCTGGAAAGTGAACTGAGCGTTGCCAAGCCGTAAACCGTTGGCGCCACCCATTTTTGCTCTGAATATTGGTCTGCCAAAACCGGGACCACGCTCCAGATGATGGCGCAGTGTCCCGAAGGAAAGGAATCGTTTTGCAGGGAAAAGGACTCATTGGTCCAAAATCCTGCGCCAATTTCCATGCCCGGCTGCGGTCTTTGGGTCGCCACCTTCAAAGCCTGGGTGGAAACCGAGCTTAACACCATGCTTTTCAGGCAGAGCAGCCCGGTGTCCATGGTCTTTTCCGAACCCGCCAGCCAACCGGCTCCAATCGTCAGCGCCGCAGCGGGATACAGATATTTGAATTCCGAAATCTCGCTTCCCACTTTCATGGGTATTTCCGCCCAATCCTGCCTGTGACTTTGAACCTGGGTTCTGATGGCAGGGTCGGCAAAATAGAGGCCGCCCACAGCCAAAACAGAGCCTCCGGCAGCCAGCCAATGCTTTGTGTGCCAGTCTGTTGGCGCCAGGCAGGCATCCTTCACGCTGAGCGGATAGGACAGCAGATAGCTGGGGAGATAGCCCTCACTCTCTGTGGCGGCAAGGGAGGACAAGCCCAAAATGAGCATGATGACTGCGATGCTAAGTTTCGTGTTCATGAATGCACCCAAAATGCTGCAGCGCAGTTTCGTCAAGGTTTCTTTCCCGGCTCCGGTTTTCAAGCTTTTGGCGCTTTTATCCGTCCGCTGGAAAATGCGGATGCCGGCATCGTTTTCACGGCAAGGCTTATGGCTAATATGGGATTGACAAAATACCCTCTTTTAAAAGACTGTCCCAAAAATCATCAGGGAAGTTAAATCGTTTAATGAGGAAGCACATAGTCTCCATTGTGGGACGTCCAAACGTGGGAAAATCCACGCTGTTCAACCGGCTTTGCAGAAAGCGTTCCGCCATTGTGGATGCCGTCGAAGGCATCACCCGCGACCGCAAATATGAGGATGTGGAATGGGGCGGGAAGGTTTTCAAGCTGGTTGATACCGGCGGCATCGTGTTCGACGGCGATGAAAGCCTGAACAAAATGATCCGCCATCAGGCTGTTTTAGCCATCGATGAATCGGATTTGATTCTGTTTTTGGTGGACGCCCAAACCGGCACCACCGATGTGGACAAAGAAATAGCCAAAATCCTTTATCCGCATAGAGATAAGGTGATGCTGGTGGCAAACAAGGCAGACAACGAAAAATTCGAGTGGGAGCTTTACGACTTTTTGCAGCTCGGTTTGGGCGACCCCTTTCCCATTTCCGCCCAACAGGGCAGAAACACCGGAAACTTCCTGGATGAACTGCTTTCCATGATCCCCGAAACCCAGTCTGCCTTTGAAAAAGAGGAACCCGAACACACCCGCATCGCGGTGGTGGGAAAGCCGAATGTGGGCAAATCCTCCATCGTGAACCTGATGCTGGGCAATGAAAAGCAGATTGTGACAGACATTCCCGGCACCACGCGCGACTCGGTGGACAGCCAGTTCCGCTACCATGGCAAGGACTACATTTTGGTGGACACCGCCGGCTTGCGCCGCAAGACCAAGGTTACCTATGGCGTTGAGTACTATAGCGTTATGCGCACCATTGAGGCTGTTGACCGCTCGGATGTGGTGGTATTGGTTTTGGCTGCCGATGAAGAGATTTCGGAACAGGACCAAAAAATCGCCTCCTATGCCAAGCGCCGCATGAAGGAAATCATGGTGGTGTTCAACAAATGGGACCTGGTGGAAAAGGATACCAAAACCACCGGCAAATTCATTGCCAATCTGCACGACAAGATGTCCTTTTTGCAGTATGCCCCGGTGCAGTTCATTTCCGCCAAAACGGGTCAGCGCATCAACCGGATCATGGAAACCATCGTGAAGATCGAAGAGGAAAGCGAGAAACGCATACCCACCAGCGAACTGAACCGCTTCATGGAAACCGTTGTGGACAGGCGTCCGCCCACCCACACCAGCGGCCGTCACGTCACCATCCACTATGTGACCCAGGCTGCAGTGAAGCCGCCCACCTTCGTTTTCTTTTGCAACAAGCCCGCTCTGGTGAGCGAAAACTATCGCCGCTACCTACACAACCGCATCCGTGAAATTTTTGGCTTTGAAGGAGTCAGTATCAAAATGATTTTCAAGGGAAAAAAGGAAGGGGAACCGGAAGAATGAGCATCGCCATTTTGTGGCCATTGATCTGTTTGGCGGCATACCTGATTGGCAGCATCCCTTTTGGCTTTCTGGCAGGTAAGCTCTTTCACAAGAAAGACATACGCTCCGGAGGCAGTGGAAATATCGGCGCCACAAACGCCCTCAGGCAATATGGCGTGAAAACCGGTGTGGCGGTCTTGATCCTGGATTTGGCAAAGGGTTTGGCAGTGGCGCTGCTTTTGAACAAAGTTGTGCCCGGCATAGCCTTGAAATTCAGCGGGGGGATTCCCACAGAGCGTTTTGTGTTCCAGCTTCCCGCCCTGATGGTGGTTTTGGGGCACATGTATCCTGTGTGGTTGAACTTCAAAGGCGGCAAGGGAGTCGCCACCGCGGCGGGGGTTTTCCTGATTTTGGCACCGATCCCTCTGTTTGTGGCGATGCTGGTTTTCCTGATCGTGACTGCTCTGAGCCGCTATGTATCCCTGGGTTCCATCTGTGCCGCCGCCTCGCTTTTCATTGCGGAATTTCTGTGGAACTCCTTCTTTCTGCGTGAACCGGAATTCCCTTGGCTGAGCCTGATCGTGGCTCTGCTGGTGATTCTGAAACACGATCAAAACATCCTGCGCCTGCTGGAAAAGCGGGAAAACCGCCTCAGCTTCAAGAAAAAGGATAAGTCCTGATGTGTGGAATCGTTGGAATTTTCGGAAACCCTGATGCAGCCCGGCTTGCGGCTTTGGGGATGTTTGCCCAGCAGCACCGGGGTCAGGAAAGCTGCGGCATGGTGGTCTGCGATGGCAGAGTTTTGCATTTGCACAAAGGGATGGGCTTGGTGAAGGAAGTGTTCAACGCCGAGGTTTTGGAAGAGCTGCCAGGCAGCCTTGCCATCGGACACGTTCGCTATCCCACCAAAGGCGCCGCAACGCCTTTCAACTCTCAGCCCCATCTGGTGGAAACCCTTTTTGGCCCGTCCTACGCTTTGGCAAGCAACGGCGACGTGGTGAATTACGACTCCGTGCGCGCCATGCTGGAAGCGGAAAACGTTTATTTCAAAAGCGATAACGACGGCGAACTGCTGGTGAAGTTCATCGCCTGGCGTTTGTCGTTGGGGGATGACCCCGTGCAGGCGATCCGGACCTTGATGCGCGACGTCAAGGGCGCCTATTCCAGCGTTTTCTGCACCAAAAGCGAGCTTTATCTTTTCCGTGATCCGCTTTCCATGCGTCCCATGGTTTGGGGCAGAACCGCTGACGGAACCGTGGTTGCCGGCTCGGAAAGCTGCGTTTTGGACATCCTGCAAGTGGGTGAAAGAAAAGAAGTTCCGGCTGCGGGCATCATTCGCATCAATTCCGGCGGCATTCAGATCATCGAGAACGATCCCCAGGATTATCGGACCTGTAAGCACAACAGCTACTGCGTGTTCGAGCATATCTATTTTTCCCGTCCGGACAGCTATCATTTCGGCGAAGACGTGTTCATGGTGCGCGAGCAGATCGGCGCCATGCTTGCGAAAGAGGATGCAGACCTTGAAGCCGATTGCGTGGTCCCTGTGCCAGACTCGGCAAATTTCATGGCGGTGGGTTATTCCAAAGCCAGCGGCGTTCCATTGTCGCTGGGCCTGATCCGTAACCACTATGTGGGCCGCACCTTTATCAAGCCGAAACAGACGGTTCGGGACGAAAGTGTTTTGCAAAAATTCAATCCCCTGCCAAACTTCTTTCAAGGCAAAAAAGTGGTCTTGCTGGACGATTCCATCGTGCGCGGCACCACCATCCGCAAGATCGTGAGATTGATCAAAGACGCCGGTGCCAAGGAAATACACCTGCGCGTGGGCTCGCCTCAGGTGCGTTTTCCCTGCTATTTTGGCATCGACACCCACAGCCCTGAAATGCTGGCGGCAAACCTGTATTCCCTGGAGGAATTCACCAAACACATCGGTGTGGACAGCCTGAAACACCTATCCCTGGAAAACCTTGCCAAGTGTGTGCACGAGCCCCTGGAATATTGCTACGCATGCTTCAACGGGGAATATCCCCTGGAGATAAGATGATCGCAAGCTTGCTTAATAGCTTCAAAGGAAAGAGAATCCTCATTTTGGGCGATGTGATGCTGGATCAATATGTGTGGGGCAAGGTGGAGCGGATTTCCGCCGAAGCTCCGGTGCCCGTTTTGGAAGCAAAAAATGAGGAACTGCGTTTGGGCGGAGCGGCAAACGTTGCCCTGAACATCCATTCCCTGGGCGGAACCCCGCTTTTGGTGGGCGTCACCGGAACCGACCAAGCCGGAACGAACCTGGCTGAACTTCTGGAAAAAAACGGGATTTCCAGCGCGGGACTTGTTTCCGACCCGGACCGGGGAACCACACGCAAAAAGAGGATTGGCGCTGCGAACCAGCAGATTGTGCGCATTGACTATGAAAACCGGGACGACCTCAGCGATCCCATCCGCGCCGAAGTGCTGAACAAGACGCTGCAACAACTTCCAAACTGCGATGCCCTCATTTTTCAGGATTATGAAAAAGGCCTGCTTTCCGAGCCATTGATTCGGGAAGCGCTGCAAGCAGCAAGGGAACACAAAATCCCCGTGGCGGTGGACCCGAAGCTCAAGAACTTCCCAGCCTATGCGGGAGTGGACATTTTCAAGCCCAACTACCAAGAATTTCAAGCAATAAGAGCAACGATATTCGACAGTGATGAAGACTTTTTCCGTTCCGCCGTAGCCCTGCGGGAAGAGTTGAATTTTAAAAACCTGATTGTGACCCGCAGCAGCCTGGGCATGTATATTTTCAACGGCGAAAAAGAGCCCAGACGCATACCCACCATGGCGCGTGAGGTCTTTGACCCTTCCGGAGCGGGCGACACCGTGATTTCGGCTCTCACCCTGGCCTGGACCTGCGGAGCCAATATCGATGTGGCGGCGGAACTGGCAAATCACGCTGCCGGAGTGGTTTGCGGAATCAAGGGAACCGCCAGCGTGACCCCTCAACAAGTTTTGGCAAGCTATCGTGATCAAAAATAAGATCAAAACCTGGGATGAAGCAGCTATTCTGGCTTCCCAGCTTCAGGCTCGGGGCGGCAGGGTGGTTTTCACCAATGGCTGTTTCGACCTGATTCACGCCGGTCACGTGCAATATTTGGAGCAGGCAAAAGCCCTGGGCGATGTATTGATCGTAGGCTTGAACAGCGATGCCAGCGTGCGTGGATTGAAAGGAAACACCCGCCCCCTCGTGAACGAGGAAGAGCGCGCCATGGTGCTTGCCGCCTTGGAAAGCGTGGATGCCGTGCTGATTTTCCCGCAGGAAACGCCCTTGGAACTGATCCGGAAGCTTCGCCCCGATGTTTTGGTGAAGGGCGGAGACTGGAAAGTGGAGCAGATTGTTGGCGCCGACATCGTTTTGGCAGACGGCGGCATGGTGAAAAGCCTGCCCTTCAGGGAAGGGATTTCCACTACCGAGCTGCTCCGCCGCGCCGCTATTTTGGCAAAAGAGGAAGAGAAATGAGCGAAGAAAAACACCGGGAAACCGCAGTGGAAGACGTTGGCACGGTGGTTTGGGCGGAAGGTTCGCAGGTGCGGGTGGAGCTTGTGCGCGGAGCCGGCTGTAAATCCTGTTCCATGCGGGGAATGTGTTTTGGACGCAACACCCCGGCGGTGTTCGAGCTGGAAACCGATTTGGAACTGGCTGTGGGAGACAGGGTTCAGCTGGAAATTGCCCCTTCCACGCGGGTGCTGTCTTCGCTTTTGGTTTTCGGTTTGCCCATGCTCACGCTGTTTGTGGCGTTCATTTTGGCTTCCCGCTGGCTGGTGGAAATTGCCGCCATCGGCGTTGCTTTTGCCGCCACAGCGCTTAGTTTTTTGATGATGAGACTGATGGATAAATGTTTTGGCAACCGCCTGCAGGTGCGAATAGGGAGAAAAATAGATGATCATCCGGCTGAATGAAATGGTTTTTTATGGCTACCACGGGGTTCACGATGAAGAGCGAACCCTTGGCCAGCGCTTTATTGTGAGCTTGGAAATGTGTACCGACCCGGCTTCCGACAGCAGTATCAGCAATTTGGATGACACCGTGGACTACACCAAGGTTTACGACGAGATTCGCGAAATCATGGAAACCCACCAGTTCCAGCTCCTGGAAGTGTGTGCCAACCTCGTGGCAGACAAGCTTTTGGCAGACTTCCCCCTCATTCAGCAGCTAAATTTGCGCATCCAAAAACCTTCCGTGCCCATTCGCGGCATTTTGCGCAGCGTGGAAGTGGAAGTTCAAAGGAGCCGTGAATGACGGCTTGGCTCAGCCTGGGCTCGAACCTGCAGGATCCCGGGTTCCAAGTGCAAAACGCATTGCGGCATTTGGAAGCCTATCCCGGCATCCGCGTTTTGAGAAAATCCTCCCTGATGCGCAGCAAGGCATACGGGAAGGAAGACCAGCCTGATTTTTTTAACCAGATGGTGGAAATAGATACGGAATATGAGCCCAATGAACTGCTGGAGAGGATGTTGGAATTGGAAGCAAAGCTGGGTAGAGTGCGCGAAGAACGCTGGGGACCCAGAGTGATCGACATCGATATTTTGCTCTATGGAAGCTTGGAAATTCAGAGCCCCAGCCTCACGCTTCCGCATCCGGATTTTCACCGGCGTTGCTTTGTTTTGGAATTGCTATCTGAAGTGGAGCCTGAGCTTTGGCATCCTGTTTTGAACAAAACCGTGTCCCAGCTTTTGGATGAATTGAACTGCTTAAAGGAAGCTCAATGAACATACTTACAGCCATAATCCTGGCTGCCGGAAAGGGCACCAGAATGAACTCGAACCGCGCCAAAGTGCTTTTCCCCATTGCGGGCAAAGCCATGGTGCAGCGCGTGGTGGAAAGCGCCTTCAAGGCTGGCTGTGAAAGCCTTTGCGTGGTGGTTGGTCACCAAAAGGAGAGCGTGGTTTCCCTTTTGGAAGGCGACCCCAGAATCTCTTTTGCCGAGCAGGCTCAGCAGCTTGGCACCGGGCACGCCGTGATGATGGCGCAGCCTTACTTTCAGGAGCCAGAGCAGGATGTGCTGGTGCTCAGTGGCGACGTTCCTCTGCTCAGCCCGCAAACCCTGCAAAGAATGCACCGTGAACACCTTGAAAACGGCTTTTCCTGCACCGTGCTCACCGCCTTTTTGGACGACCCCGGCAGGTATGGACGCATCCTGCGCGAACCTGATGGTCAAATCAGCGGGATTGTGGAATTCAAGGATGCCACAGCCGAGCAGCTTGCCATAAAGGAATGGAACACAGGGATTTACTGCTTCAATTCCACAGAGCTCTTTGCCGCGCTGACGCAGGTTTCAAACTCCAACAACCAGCAGGAATACTACCTCACCGACGTGCTTTCCATCCTGCGTTCACAGGGCAAAAAAGTGGGCGGAGTGGTGCTGGAAAACCTGGTGGAAGCCTCCGGCGTGAATTCGCAGGAACAGCTTGCCGAACTGGAAGACCAGTTTGTGGACTGTATCCGCAGGCAGTGGCTCAACAGCGGCGTGATGATCCACAACCCCAAAACCGTTTTCATCGGCGAAGACGTGAGCCTGGAAGCCGACGTGGAAATCTGCCAAAACTGCGTGATCAAAGGCAAAACCCAGATCAAAGCCGGCAGCAAAGTGGGTCCCGGCTGCATCATTGAAAACAGCCTCCTGGGTGAAAACTGCACCCTCAAAGGCCACAATATCTTACAAAATGCAAAGCTGCCGGAAGGAAGCGTTTTGCCCTTCAGCGCTCAAGCCATCGAAGGTGAAACCCCGTGACGGACAAATATCTCTATTCCCCCTGGCGCATCGACTACATCGAAAGCGAAAAGCCCGGCGACTGCGTGCTCTGCCGTTTTCGCCAAAGCGACCGGGATTGGGAAAACCTGATCGTCCACCGCGGCGAACACTGCTATGTGATGCTGAACCGCTATCCCTACAACAACGGCCACATCATGCTGGTGCCCTATCTCCACGTGAAAAGCCTGGCGGAACTGCCCTCAGAAGTGATGGCGGAACTGGCTCAAAAGCTCCAGCTTTGCGAAAGGGTTTTGAACCATGCCTACGCCTGCGAAGGGATGAATATCGGCATCAACCTCGGCCGCGCCGCCGGAGCGGGGATCGACGAACACCTCCACATCCATCTGGTGCCGCGCTGGAACGGAGATTGCAACTTCATGAGCGCAGTTGGCGGAAAACGTGTGATTCCCGAAGCCTTTGAACTTAGTTTTGAGCGCCTCAGCAAAGCCTTTGACAGCCTGAAGGAACCCGGTCGGTGAGCAAAGCAAAAAAGCCCAGAACCAAAAAAAAACGGACCAAGCGCACCGTCCTTTGGGTTTTGGTGGCGCTGTTATCAGCGGTTTTGCTGGGCTTGATCCTCATTCACTTTTTCGGCCTTCCCGCCGCGGCTTTGCCGGATGAGGAAAGCAGCCTTCCCGCCCTGAAGGTGATTGTGAAAAATGGCTGCGGAGTGGAAAACCTCGCCGCCGAATATGTGGAATTTATCAAAGATAAAAACATAGACGTGGTGGAAATCGGCTCGACGCCCAAACCCATCTACAACAAAAGCATCATAGAAGTGAAAACCAACGACCCCAAGGACTTGGCCCGCCTGCAAAAAATGACCGGCATCAAGCGCCATGCCCTGGCTGTGGACGAGGATTCACCCGTGCCGTTCTTCATTATTCTGGGTGAAGATTTCACCACTTTCATGAAACCCTGAACCAAGGAGAAAAACTTGCAAAAAACCGAAAAGCTTGAAGCCCTGCTGAACTGGCTGGCTGAAAAACAAGCCGACAACATAAAGGTTTACGACGTATCCGAAAACAGCGCCTACACCGACTTCATCGTGGTGTGTGAAGGCAGCGCCGACCTGCACAACAAAGCCATCGCAAACCACCTCCTGGACATGGCAAAGGAAGCAAAATACCGCATCCTGGGCAAATCCGGAATGGAATATGGTCTGTGGATACTTTTGGACATCGGGGATGTGGTGATCCACATTTTCCTGCCCGAAAAAAGAGAATTTTACCAGATTGACCGGCTGTTTGCCGATTTGGCAGCAAATAAAAACAAAGAGAATAACGATGATAAAGCGACTCCTGCATAATCATATCAGCGAAGTTTTGAGCGCCCTGGAGCTTTCTGGCGAGCGTGATTTCACCGTGGAAGTGCCGAACAATCCCGAACACGGGGACTATTCCACAAACGCCGCCATGGTCCTGGCAAAGCAAAACAAGATCGCACCCAGAAAGCTGGCTGAAACCCTCGTGAAAGAGCTGCGTAAAAACAAGTTTTACAAAGCGGTGGAGATTGCCGGACCCGGCTTCATAAACTTCAAGATCGCCCCCTCGCTTTACCACAAAATTCTGTTCGACATCCGCGATTTGGGAGAGGATTTTGGTCAATCCGACTATGGCCAGGGCGAAAAAGTGCTCATCGAATTTGTGAGCGCAAACCCCACTGGGCCTCTGAACATCGTGAGCGCACGTGCCGCCGCTTTTGGAGACACCCTCTACCGCGTGATGAAAAAGGTCGGCTTCGAGCCCGACCGTGAGTTTTATGTGAACGACGCCGGAAACCAGGTCGATATCCTTGCGGAAAGCCTTGAGCTCCGCCTGCGCGAGATCCACGGCGAAAACATCGGCGAATTTCCCTTTGAAGCCTACCACGGCGAATATGTGAGACAGCTTGCCCACAAGCTCAACGCCACCGACGGCGTCCGCATTTTCATGCTTCCCGAAAAGGAACGCACCGACCGCATGAAGGAATTTGCCCTGAGCGAACTCCTTGAAATGCAGCGCATGAGCATGGAGCGCTTCGACGTCCAGTTCGAAAACTGGGTTTCCGAAAAAGCCCTGCGCCAGGAAGGCGTGGTGGAAGAGGTTTTGAGCTATCTCACCGAAGCGAACTGCACCTATGAAAAGGAGGAAGCCATCTGGTTTTCATCCTCCGAATTTGGCGACGACAAAGACCGCGTGCTGATGAAAAGCGACGGCTCCATCACCTATTTTGTGCCCGACCTCGCCTACCATCTCACCAAAATCCAACGCGGCTACACCCAGCTCATCGACGTTTTTGGACCCGACCACCATGGCTATGTGCCCCGCCTCCGTGCGGCGTTCCGCGCTTTGAAATATGACGACGACATCCTGGAAGTGATTTTCCTGCAACAGGTTAACCTCTTTGAAAGCGGCGAACGGGTGAAGATGAGCAAACGAGCCGGAAAAATCGTCACCATGGACGACCTCATCGACGAAGTGGGCAAAGACGCCGCACGCTATTTTTTCATTGCCCGCAAAGCCAACGCCCACTTGAACTTCGACCTTGAGCTTGCCCTACAGAAAAACAACGAAAACCCCGTTTACTACTGCCAATATGCCCACGCCCGCATCTGTTCTATCCTGAAAAGAGCGCGCAAGGACAAGCTTTACCCCCGCAGCTTCAAAAAGGAACTGGGGCAAAAGCTCACCAAGCCGGAAGAGCTGGCGCTCATCCACAAAATGACCGACCTGCCCGGTCTCCTCGAACTGATCGCTGAACACCGCGAACCGCATCGCCTGCCCACCTACACCGAGGAGCTTTGCAGCCTTTTCCACCGTTTCTACAACAAATATCAGGTGGTGAACCCCAAATACAAGGAACTTTCCCAAGCCAGGCTGCTGCTCATCGAAGTGGTGAAAGACGTTCTGGCAGGCTGCCTTGACCTGATGGGCATCAGCGCCCCGGAAAAAATGTAAATGCAAACTGACCCGCAAATCCGCCCCATGCGTGAAAGCGACTTCAGCGAAGTCTTGCGGATTGAACGTGAGGTTTTTGCCGACCCCTGGCCTTTGGAAGCTTTCAACATCCTGCCCCAGGAGCGTTCCTGGGTGCTCTGCCTCGATGGGATCCTGCGTGGCTACATCATGTTCCACCTGATTTTGGACGAAGCCATCATCCTGAATTTTGCCATCGATGCAGACTTTTGGCGCCAGGGCTTGGGCGAGCTGCTATTGCAGCATTCCCTCAAAACCCTGCTGGCGGAAGGGGCAAGCAAGATCTTTTTGGAAGTGCGCGAATCGAACCTCGCCGCTCAAAAACTATATGAAAAACACGGTTTTATAAACCTCGGCGTGCGCAGGGACTACTACAAAAATCCCAGCGAAGACGCCATTGTCATGGTAAGGTATGAACATGGACACACACATGCTGGACTATGATTTTCTGGTCTTGGGCAGCGGCATCGCCGGGCTCATCTACGCTCTGCAGGTTTCCCGCCTGGGACGCGTGGCTGTGGTCACCAAAAAGAAAATGGCAGACTGCAACACAGACTATGCCCAGGGCGGCATCGCAGCCGTTTTGGACGCCGGAGATTCCTTTGTGGAACACTGTGAAGACACCTTCAAAGCCGGCGCCGAACTGGGAAAAAAGGACGTCATCTGCCAGATCATCACCGAAGGCCCCAAGCTCATCCAATATCTGATTGACCTTGGGACAGACTTCACCCTGCGCGACGACAGCTACGACAACCGCCTGGAAAACCTCTCCCTCACCCTGGAAGGCGGCCACACCCATCGCCGCGTGGCCTATGCTGCCGATTCCACCGGCCACCAGATCATGGAAGCCCTCATCCGCAGCTGCCAAAACGACCCCAATATCGACATCTACGAAAACAGCATCGCCATCGACCTCATCACCCAGCACCACGTGGTTCAAACCAAGGGCTTTGTGCCCGGAATTTCCTGCTGGGGCGCCTATGTGCTGGAAGGTTCCTCAAACGAAGTGCGGATCTTCCGCGCCAAAAAAACCATGCTTGCCACCGGAGGCGCCTCCCGGGTTTATGCACACAACACAAATCCGGACGTGGCGACCGGAGACGGCATGGCCATGGCACGCCTCGCCGGAGGCCGCCTGGCAAACATGGAATTTGTCCAGTTTCATCCCACCGCTTTTTGGTGCGCCGAAGGCAAAACCTTCCTGATCAGCGAAGCCGTCCGCGGCGAAGGCGCCGTCCTCAAACTGCAGGATGGCACGGCTTTCATGAAAAACTACCATCCGCAGGCGAACCTCGCTCCGCGCGACATCATTTCCCGCGCCATCGACACCGAGCTCAAACGCCGCGGCGAAAAGTTTTGCTGGCTGGACGCCTCCACCATTCCCCACGACAAGCTTCGTTCCCACTTTCCCTATATCGACCGCCGCCTCAAAGAACGCGGCATCGACTTCACGCGCGACCCCATCCCCGTGGCTCCCGCTGCCCACTACTTCTGCGGCGGAGTGCTTGCCACCATCGACGGCATCACAGACATCCACAACCTCTTTGCCGCCGGGGAAGTGGCCTGCACGGGGCTTCACGGCGCGAACCGTCTGGCTTCAAACTCACTTTTGGAAGCCCTGGTCACCGGCTGGCGAGCCGGAAATCATCCTTCAAACCAGGAAGCGGTCAGCTTTCCCGAAATTCCACCCTGGAAGCAGATGCAGGATTTCAACGAAAACGAGTGGGTGGTGATTTCCCACAACCGCGAGATCATCGGCACCATCATGGACGGCTATGTGGGCATCCGCCGTTCCCGCCGCCTCTTGAAATATGCCCTGTCGCGCATGGAAAACATCTATAACGAAGTGAACAATTTCTACCAGCACAACGCAGTCCGGCGCGAAGTGGTGGAAACCCGAAACCTCGCCATCATCGCCATTGCCGTGATCCGCAGCGCCCTGATGAGAAGGGAAAGCCGCGGTGCCCATTTCCTGATCGACGTTCCCCAGCCCGACGACGAGCACTACAAAAGTGACACCATCATCTAAGGCACTGCCATGAAAGGACTTTTCATCACTTTTGAAGGAATTGACGGAAGCGGGAAATCCACCCAGATGGACCTGCTTGCCGATCGCTTGGCAGAGCTGGGCGTCCCCGTTTTGCAAACCCGTGAACCCGGCGGTCCGCCAATCGCCGAAGCCATTCGCCACCTGCTTTTGGACACCGCAAACAGCGCCATGCTGCCCCGCACCGAGCTGCTGCTCTATTGCGCCAGCCGGGCTCAACACACCGGAGAATGGATCTTGCCCGCCCTGGCCGCCGGCAAGACAGTGCTTTGCGACCGCTATTTCGATTCCACCTTCGCCTATCAGGGTGCCGCCCGCTCGCTGGATATACAGCAGATCCTAATCCTCACCGAGTTTGCCACCTTCAACACCGTGCCAGACCTCACTTTTCTTTTGGACATCCCCGTCTCGGATGGCATGGCAAGGATCAAAAAAAGAAACCTTGACCGCCTCGAACTGGAACACAACGATTTTCGCGAACTGGTGAGAGCAGAATATCTGAACCTTGCCAAACAGAACCCGAAACGTTTCGTGGTCTTGGATGCGAGCCTTTCCCCCGCCGCCATCCACACCCAGATCATACAAACAGTTTTAACCCGCTTAGGAGTATCAAGTGATTAAAAACAAGCAAAAAACCGCTCTGCTGACCATCGCCGCCGTCTGGATTCTAACGGCGCTGATGCTTTTCACCGCCACCGGAGTCTTTGCCCAAAACCAAGGCAGCGGCACCGACCTCTATTCCCAGCTCGGTCTTTTCAGCGAAGTGCTCACCAAGCTCAAACAAGGCTATGTGACCGAACTCAGCGATGAAGAGCTCATCAAGGCCGCCATCATCGGCATGCTCGGCTCCACCGACCCCCACACAAACTTTTTCACCAAATCCGAATATGAGGAATTCACCACCTCCACCAAAGGCTCCTTCGGCGGTTTGGGCATCCATATCGACAAGATCGGCGACTACGTAACCGTCATTTCGCCCATCGAAGGAACCCCCGCATACAGAATGGGCATCACCGCCGGAGACAAAATCATCCGCGTGAACGACAAAAGCGTCGTGGGCATGAGCACGGACGAAGCCATCAAATATATGCGCGGAGACGTGGGAACCACCGTCATCATCACCATCAGCCGTCCCGGCGTATCCAAGCCCTTGGAATTCAAGATCGTGCGCGAAACCATCAAGATCAAAAGCGTGCCCTACAGCTTCAAGATGGACAACGGAGCGGGCTATCTGCGCATCAGCCAGTTCAATGAGAACACCGTGCAGGAGCTTCGCGCCGCCCTGACCGGCTTGGAACAGCAAGGCATCACCGGCCTGATCATCGACCTGCGTTCAAACCCCGGCGGCCTGCTGGACCAGGCTGTGGACACCGTGAACGAATTCATCGGCCAAAACAAGCTGGTGGTGGAAACCAAGGGCAGAATGGCAAACGCAAACCGCCAATATCTCACTCGCTACAGCACCAAGATGAGAAACTATCCCATCATCGTGATGGTGAACGAAGCCAGCGCCAGCGCCTCCGAAATCTTTGCCGGCTCGCTGCAGGACTGGGATAAAGGCCTCGTGATGGGAAAGACCACCTTCGGCAAAGGCAGCGTTCAGCAGCTGCTTCCCCTCATGAACGGAAACGGCATCAAGATCACCACCGCCTACTATTACATCAAATCCGGACGCTGCATCCACAAAAAGAGCAACGACAAAATCCTCCTGGGCAAGGAAGTGAACGAAACCGACATCAACGCCGAGGAAGAGCTGAACCTCAAGCAGGTTTACCACACCGTGAAAAACCGTGAGGTTTACGGCGGTGGCGGCATCACCCCGGATATCGAGGCGGACAGCGACAGGCTCACAAACTTTGCCGTGGAACTTCGCCGCAAAAACGCCTTTTTCAACTTCGCCGTGGACTATATGGTGGAACACGACCACAAGCTGGACAAAAACATCGTGGTGGGTCCCGAGCTCTTCAACCGCTTCCTTTCCTACGCCACTTCGCGCGACATCAAATATACCCAGGCAGACGTGGACAGCACAGACACCTACATCCGCACCATGATCAAAAGCGAGCTTTTGCGCTCCGTCCATGGAGACCTGGAAGCCTACAAAGCCACCATCGAACTGGACACACAGCTCCAACAGGCGGTCGCCCTGCTGAGTCGCTTCAAAACCATGGACGAGCTTTTCGCCCATGCCGCGTCTCTGAACAAGAAAAAATGAAGGTTTCCTCCGGCAAACAAGTATGAATTTGCGGAGTTACATAAAATACAAAAATCTCGGCTCGCCCCGGCTCAACCCAGTTGTTGAAGCCCGGGCCTTGCCGTTTTCAAGATCAACACCATTTGAAAAGGAGTATGGTAAAATGAAAAACACCTTGATCATTCTGGCTTTACTCGCCATCGCTTGCGGTCTTTTTGCCCATCCTGCAGACGAAATCTACGCCTCCTACAAAGCCGCCTCCCAAACCTTGGAAATCTCTTTCGACCACAAGGTGAAAGACTCCAAGGAACACTATATCGACCACGTGGAGATCAGTCTGAACGGAAAAACCATCATCACCCAAACCGCCCGCACCCAAAACGACAACACCGGCGGCTCCTTCATCTACAAGATTCCCAACCTCCAAAAAAATGACAAACTGGAAATCACCCTCACCTGCAACAAAGGCGGGAAAAAATCCACCGTCATGGCTTTGAAATAAGGCCCTGAATTCAAGTTCTTATGCCGGTCCCCGTGGCCGGCTTTTTTTGTTTTCACAAGCTTGTAACGTTTTGGCGTTTTAGCGTTGTAACGGTTTAGCGATTTGAAGTTTCAGGGCTGGGGGACACGAAAACCTGTTACAATCACGCCCAAACCCGCGCCATCCCGTCAATTCGAGCGTAGCGAAAAATCCAATTCTGTCCTTGTTCATAAACCTATCACCGTCCGCCGACCTTGTTCCTTCAATATGCAAAGCCAGTCCACTCTTCCCCTTCACCCTTGAATCTCCCAAACTAATTACCTGTCTGTTACTCGTGGAATACCCGCCTTTTTCTGGGGTGCCCCATGACGACGGATATTGGACAAAATCTGAGCACATCAAGAAAGCCTCCAGCATTTTCTTTCTCCTTATATTATTAAAAGACGTTTTATAAGCGAGCAAAACGTTCCCAATATTTTCAGGGGGACTTCATAATGATTAATCTGCGGAATCTGAGAAATCTGCGTGCCAAAAAAATGGCGGGACCGAAATCCCGCCATGTTCAGATTATTTTCGCCTTTTAGTGGGCGGTGTGTTTTTCAGTGACTTGCTCGACCACCTGGCCATCGCTCACAGAGCGTTTGAAATAGTAGGTGTGGAGCAGTTTGAGCGCCAGGGGTGACAAAGGTTCGCCCAGAAAGCGTTCATAGATTTTGACGACTTCGGGGTTTTTGTGGGATTGGCGCACGGGCAGGCTGCGGTCTTCTTCATAGAGCGAAAGACCACGGCGGGCGCGGGAAGCGATGTCGTTTCCATAGGGCTGTCCGCCGCCGCCAACGCAGCCACCGGGGCATGCCATGATCTCGATGAAGTGCCAGGGAGATTCTCCTGTGGTGGCAAGGCTTTCGCGCACGCGGTCCATCACGATGCGGGCATTGCTGAGGCCGTGGGCAACGGCAACGCGCACTTCGCCAAAGCCGGGAACTTCGATGGCAGCTTCCTTCACGCCTTGAAGGCCGCGAACGGCTTCGATGTCCAGGTGTTGCAGTTCTTCACCGGTCACCAGGAAATAGGCGGAACGGATGGCGGCTTCCATCACACCGCCGGTGGCACCAAAGATGGTTCCGGCGCCGGAGTAGAAGCTCATGCCTTCGTCGGGTTCTTCCTCGGGCAGGTTGGCAAAGTCGATGCCGGCTTCCTTGATCATGCGGATGAGCTCGCGGGTGGTGAGCACATAGTCCGTATCCTGGAATCCTGAGTCACGCAGTTCGGGACGGCGCGCTTCGAATTTCTTTGCCGTGCAGGGCATGATCGCCACAGAGACGATTTTGGCGGGGTCGATGTTGTTTTCCTGCGCATAATAGGTTTTGGAAAGCACGCCGAACATGCTCATGGGCGATTTTGCAGTGGAAACGCAATCCGCAAGGTCGGGATAGTAGGTTTCCATGAATTTGATCCAGCCCGGTGAGCAGGACGTGATGAGCGGGCGTTTTTCGCCGGCTTTAAGCTTTGCCACACACTCTGTTCCCTCTTCCAGGATGGTGAGGTCGGCGGTGAAGTTTGTGTCCATCACGCTGTCGAACCCGATTTTGCGCAGGGCGGCATACATTTTCTTGGGGGTGACGGCGCCCAGGGGAAGTCCGAAGTCTTCACCCAGGGAAACGCGGACGGAAGGAGCTTCCTGCACGATGACGTGCTTGTCCGGGTCGAGGATGGCATCCCAAACCAGGTCGATCTCACCGCGTTCGCGCAGAGCGCCGGTGGGACAATAGACGGTGCACTGTCCGCAGTTCACGCAGGGGCTGTTTGCCATGCCCATGCCGAAGGGGGTGTCCACATGGGAGCCGATTCCGCGGTCGGTCATGGTGATGGCAAAAACGGTCTGCACTTCGTTGCAAACGGTGATGCAGCGACCGCAGGAGATGCATTTATTCACGTCGCGGATGATGGAAAGTGAGCTTTCGTCCACAGGCTGGCGGTCCAGGATGGTGGGCAGGGATTCGGGATCCACGCCCAGGTTGTTTGCCAGAATCTGGAGTTCACACTTGTTGTTTGCCACGCAGGTGGGGCAGGTCACATCGTGGTTTGAAAGGATCATTTCGACCAGGGTTTTACGGTAGGAACGCAGTTTTTTGCTGTTTGTGGTAATCTTCATCCCTTCGTTCACGGGGGTGCAGCAGGCTCTTTTGGGAGCCGGTGTGCCTTCGATTTCCACAACGCAGACGCCGCAGTTTGCAGTTGGCGGCAAATCGGGATGGTAGCAGAGCCTGGGAATGTAAACCCCGTGTTTGTCGGCGGCTTCGATGATGGTCATGGAGTCCGGAACTTCCAGATGCTGGCCATCGATCCAGATATTTACAGTTTTAGCCATTTCTAAACCTCTTTATCTTACTTATTTGTTATCGCGATGAATTCGTCACGGAAGTATTCAACGGCGGAACGGATGACCATAACAGGGGACTGTCCCAGCGCGCAGAAGCTTGTGGCAA
Source organism: Candidatus Cloacimonadota bacterium (assembly GCA_012728875.1). Lineage (GTDB taxonomy): Bacteria > Cloacimonadota > Cloacimonadia > Cloacimonadales > Cloacimonadaceae > Syntrophosphaera. The sequence continues at coordinate 83,987 of JAAYEF010000027.1, read as the reverse complement.
ACATGGTTTCGGCGATGGTGAGCATGAGCTCGACATCGTCCATACTGCCATTTCCTTTTTTGATCTTGGTGATCAGCTTGTAAAGCTGTTGGCAGCCGTTGCGGCAGGGAGCGCACTTTCCGCAGGATTCATGACGGAAAAACTTCAGGATTGACCAGAGTATGTCCACGATGCTTTGATGTTCGTTGATCACCAAAATGGCGCCCGAACCCAAAACAGCGGCATATTCCTTCAAGCTGCTGTGGTCCATGCTCACATCCAGCCTTGCTTCGGGCAGAAAAACACCGGCAGCGCCGCCAACCAGAGCAGCTTTGAAGCGGAAGCCTTTTTTCATGCCGCCGCCGTGCTCGTTGATGATGGTGCGCAGCGTGGTTCCCATATCCACTTCGCAGAGGCCGGGATGGGCAACGTCGCCCAGGATGGTGTAAACCTTGGTGCCGGGGGAATCCGGTGTGCCGCGTTTGCGATAGGCATCGGCACCTTCCTTGATGATGTAGGGAACGTTTGCCAGGGTTTCCACGTTGTTCACCACGGTGGGCGCCTTCCAAAGTCCTTCAACTCCGGGGAAGGGCGGTTTCCAGCGTGGGTGACCGCGGTTTCCTTCCAGGGATTCGATCAGGGCGGTTTCCTCTCCGCAAACGTAGGCACCGGCGCCAATCTTGATCTCGATATCCAGGTCGAAGCCGGAGTCGAAGATGTTTTCGCCGATGATGCCATATTCGCGGCATTGGTTGATGGCGTTTTGCAGGCGCTCGATGCAGAGCTTGTATTCCCCGCGGATGTAGATCCAGGCTTTGGTGGCTCCAACTGCGCGGGCGCAGATCATGGTTCCTTCCAAGAGCTGGTGTGGGTCGCCTTCCATGATCAGACGGTCTTTGAAAGTGCCGGGTTCGCCTTCGTCGGCGTTTACCACCACATATTTTTGGGGAGCGTCGATGGGAGCGGTGAAGCTCCATTTCACTCCGGCGGGAAAGCCGGCTCCGCCGCGTCCCTGAAGACCGGATTTTTTCACTTCATTCACGATCTCGATGGGCTGCATCTGCGTGAGAACTTTCTCCCAGGCTTCATAGCCACCGGTACCGATGTATTCATCAATGCTTTCCGGATCGATGAGACCCGAATTGCGAAGCACAATGCGGTTTTGATAGTCGAACTTCGGGGTGAATTTTCCCAAGGTATCCAGCATCAGACGTCCCACAGGGCGTCCCTTGAGGAAGTGTTCTTCCACCAATTCAGGGATGTCGTCCAGCTTCACGTCTTGATAGTTGACGTTGTCGGGATAGACGCTGAGGCAGATTCCGCGTCCAAAAAAGCCCAGGGGACCGGTTTCGAGAACATTCACCTCTTCCTGGAGATTGTGCTTGGAAAGCTCGGCTCTCAGACTGCGGAGAAATTCCTCCACTCCCGCTTGCAGGGAAGTTTCGTTGATTCCCACCAGGATATGGCTGCGATAGAATTTCATTGGTTCCCCCTTCTGATCTTTTCGATGATTTCCTCCACCCTTTCGTCGGTGAGGTCACCATACATATCGTCGTTGATCATCATCACGGGAGCGTTTCCGCAAACACCGAGGCAGGCGCTGAGTTCCAGGGTGAACAGGCCGTCCTGCGTGGTTTCTCCGGTTTGAACATCCAGCATGGATTTGAGCTTGCGCAGGATGTTTTGACTGCCTTTGATGTAGCAGGGCGGAGATTCGCAGAGGCGGATGATGTTTTTGCCGCGGGGAGTGGTGCTATACATGGTGTAGAACGTGAGCACGCCATAGATGTGGTTTTCGGCAATGCCCAGATAGTCCGCCACGGTCTTCACGGCTTCTGCAGAAATGTAGTGTTGCGGGTGCGTATCTTGGATCTCGTGCAGGATCTGAATCAGGTTGTGTTTTTCAGGAGTGTATTTGTTACAGATCTCTGTGTACATGGTTCCTCCTATCATTAATCGTCATCATCGGCAACACGTGCCAGGCGCTCTTGATATCTGGTTACATCAATGTGCATACCAGGGATGCGATCGATGGCGTTCACAGGGCAAACGTCCTGACAGTTGCCACACTTGATGCATTCCACCTGGTGGATGGTATATTTTTCCTCGCGGGAACCGCTGATGCACGCCACCGGGCATTTGCGCGCGCAGAGCGAACAGCCGATGCAGTGTTCTTTGTCTATATTGAAATAGAAAAGATCGCTGCAAACCTTGGTGGGACAGGTTTTGTCCCGGATGTGGGCTTCATATTCGTCGCGGAAATAGCGGATGGTGGAAAGCACGGGGTTGGGCGCGGTTTGACCCAGGCCGCAAAGCGAAAGCTTGTTGATGGCTTCGCCCAAGCGCTGGAGTTCCTCGATGTCGCCTTCCCTGCCCTTGCCTTTGGTGATGCGGTCCAGGATGTTGTACATCTGTTTCAGACCGATGCGGCAGGGCGGGCATTTTCCGCAGGATTCCTCCACGCAAAATTCGATGAAGAATTTGGCAACGTTCACCATGCACTTTTTGTCGTTCATCACGATGACGCCGCCGGAACCCATCATGGCACCGCGTTCTTTCAGGCTTTCATAGTCCACGCCAACGTCCAGATGTTCCACGGTGAGGCAGCCGCCAGAGGGTCCGCCAAGCTGAACCGCCTTGAAGGGATGGCCGCCGGTCATGCCGCCGCCAACGTCGTAGATCAGCTCACGCAGTGTGATGCCCATGGGCACTTCCACCAAGCCGGTGTTGTTGATGTCGCCGGTGAGGGCAAAGACCTTGGTTCCCTTGCTGGTTTTGGTTCCCATTTTGGCAAACCACTGTGCACCTTTGAGGAAAATGGTGGGCAGGTTTGCCATGGTCTCCACGTTGTTCACCACGGTGGGTTTTTCCCAGAGGCCTTTGGTGGCGGGATATGGCGGCTTCGGAGTGGGATTTCCGCGCTCGCCTTCCAGGGAATGGATCAAAGCCATTTCTTCGCCGCAAACGAAAGCGCCTGCGCCGGTGCGAACCTCGGCATCGAAGGAAAAGTTCGAGCCAAAGATGTTTTCACCCATCAAGCCGGCTTCCTTTGCCTGGGCGATGGCGCCCTTGATGCGCTGGATGGCAAGTGGATATTCTGCACGGATGTAGAAAAAGCCTTTGGAAGCGCCGATGGAATAGGCTCCCAGCATCATTCCTTCCAGAATGCGGTGGGGGTCGCCTTCCAAAAGCGAGCGGTCCATGAAAGCACCGGGGTCACCCTCGTCGCCGTTGCAGATGATGTATTTTTCATCATCCTGGATGTTATGAACCATCTGCCATTTGATGTGGGTGGGAAAGCCGCCGCCGCCGCGTCCGCGCAAGCCGGATTCCTTCACCACGTTGATGGCGTCCTGGGGGCTCATCTCGGTCAAAACGGTTCCCAAAGCTTCGTAACCGCCGGTGGCGATATACTCTTCCAAGCTTTCGGGATTGATGTAACCGCAGTTTGCCAAGGCAACTTTAATCTGCTTCTGATAAAAAGGCACTTCCTTTTGAGCGGCGATAACCTTTTCCTCTTCCTGCAGCATCAGACGCTGAACAGGGCGTCCCTTCACAAAGTGTTCGGCAACGATCTCGTCCACATCATCCACTTTCACATGCTTGTAGAAGATGCCTTCGGGGTAGATCACCATCACGGGACCGTAGTCGCAGGGTCCCATGCAGCCTGTTTCGATCAGGTTTACCTCACCGGTGAGGCCGTGTTCTTCCAAAACCGTGTGAAACCGTTCCTTGATCTTCAGTGCGCCTGCCGAAACGCAGCCTGAGCCGCAGCAAATCAGCAGGTCAATTCTTTTCAAAGCCATTCGTACCTCCCGGATCAGCTGCCTGTGGCAACCACATAATCGGAGACGATTCTGCCATTCACGATGTGTTCAACAACCACCTTTCTGACCTTGTCGGGATTCATGTTCCCGTAGGTGACTTTGGGTTTGCCTTCTTCGATCACGTCCACCACGGGCTCCATCGAGGCCAGCCCTTTTTCACCGGTTTGGGTGACCAGGACGTCGGTGAGGCTACGGTTCGAAATCTCTTCCAGAAAGGTCTTCATGACTTCACGAGCGCCCATTGCGATGCCGGATGTTCCCATCCCCACCACGATTTTGACGCGAACGCTGCCGCCACGAAGCTTCATCTCTTCCTGGGCTTTTTCACGGATTTTTTTGAGGTCTGCAAGTGTTTTCATCAGACATTCTCCATGCTTGTATTTTGTATTCCTTCATTTAAAGATTGGTCGATGTATTCGATCACATCGGGATAGGTGAGCGGAATGTCGCCCAGCTCTTCCTTGATGGCCGCGGTTTCAAAGTGGAAGGAATATTCGCGGCCACGTTCACAGTGGATCAAAATGATGTGAAAATCCACCTCGGGGTGCCCGATGATGGCGCCCAACAGGGTGGCTTTCAGGTTGCCCAAAGGCATGCGGTCGATGTGGTTCAGTTCAAAATCCACTGTGAGAACAGTGCCGAAACCCGGCTGGCTGCTCATTTTGAACGATCCATTGCTCATCTCCGCGTTTTGTTTGAACAGCGGAATCCCCAACCCAACCTTCTTTTCACGCTCGCCCTTGCTCGTGTAAAAAGGGTCCTGGGCCATTGCCAGGGTTTCGCTGTCCATGCCGGTGCCGTTGTCTTCCACGATGATGCGCAGAAGGTTTGAACCCACATCCTTGATCACGCGGACCTTGATGTTCCGGGCTTTGGCACGTACGCTGTTTTCGATGATGTCCAGCAGATGCAGGGAAATATCTTGCATTTGCAGCCTATTCGTATTTTTTGAGGATCTCGGATAGCTTGTCGCGCGTGTCAACGCGCCCGTAGGCCTCATCGCCAATCACAAAAACAGGTGCCAAAGAGCAGGCTCCAACGCAGCGAACAGCACTGACGGTGAAGCGATTATCCTGGGTGGTTTCACCCACTTTCACGCCCAGCTCTTCCTCGATCATCTGAGCCAGCTTTGGTGCGCCTTTCACATAGCACGCCGTGCCCATGCAGATGTTCAGGGTGTATTTTCCGCGTGGGGTCATGGTGAAAAAGTTGTAAAAAGTTACAACTCCGAATACCTTGTTAGCCGGGATATTCATCTCCCGGGCAATGAATTCCTGCACTTCAACCGGCAGGTAACCAAAGATCTCTTGGGCCTGGCGCAAAACCTCGATCAGCGGATTGCGCAGTTCCCGGCTGGCTGCGATGACCTCTCTCAGTTGGTCATACAACAGATTGTCTTGCTGTGTAGCGGGAGTCATCAACTCCTCCTGTCTCTATATTTTATACTAAGATTTGTCGTTTTTCAATGCCCAGAGCGGCTTTGGCAAGCTCTTCCGCACTGGGGCTTTGGGCGTAAATCCTGCTGCTTCCCGAGCCCAGATCAGCCAGATAGTGTGCATCTGAACAGCGCAGAAAGCTTTTGCCATCCAGCTCCGGATGCAAAGCCAAAAAGCCGTCCAACTGCAAGCCGGCCGTGATGCCAAACAGATCAAACCGTGGCTCCGGCGGCAAAAATCCAAGCTGTCCAAAAAGGCTGTTCACCTCGGCGTCCACATGGGCGGGAACGCAGTATCCTCCGTAAGTGCGGGCTGTTTCCACAGCACTTTGCAAATCCCATACGGAAGAGTTTATCAGTGCCCGTTGTTCCATTCCTAGAATGTTGCCATTTTCGTCAATGATTACTTGATCCCCAAAAAAATCAGGGTCGTTGTCAATCGGCAAAAGTGAGCCATGCAGTTCATTCCCAAAGGCTTTAGCCTGTTCACGATCGTCAAAATACACCAGCAGATGGATCTCTTCCGAGGTTTGCACTTCCACACCCCAGGTGAAGCCAAGTCCGCCGGCTTTGGCGGCAGCTTCATAGGCGGGGCAGTTTGCCAGGGAGTTATGGTCTGTGATCGCCATCCAGTCTATTCCGCAGGCCTTTGCGCGCTCCACCACCTCTTTGGGCGACATTTCCAAGCCGCCGCAGGGTGAAAGAACCGAATGAATGTGCAGATCCGCCGTGAACCATCGCATCGCGCGCTTTGTTCAGTTTAGCATCCCGTACAGGATTCCAGCCAGGCTGAAGCTGTCCAAGCCGCTGGAAATCAGGCAGATCCCTTCGGATGTTGCCTTTTCCACCACGTTTTCTTCCGGAACATTTCCTTTGGAAAAAACAATGGCGGGGATTCCCGTGAGCGCAGCCACAGCCACGGTGTTCAGGTGTTTCATGATCGTGATCCAAGCCTGCCCTTCCCGGGCGGAGCCCATCACGTCGCTAAGCATGTCGCACACATAGCCGCCGGTGATCTGAACCTTTTCGGGGTCCACTTCAGGGGTGTGATTCGTCCCCTCCACCGCGGCCATGAATTCTGCCAAATTTACCATTTTTCCTTTTTCCTTCTTAATCCTCTTCCTTGCTGTGGCGCCTGAGCAGCACCACACAGTCGTCGATTGTGGCTTTTCCCTGAACGATGTCTTCCGCCAGGGCATAGCAGCTGGGAGATCCGCAGGCACAGCAGTTCAAGCCCGGCAGTGTGGTCAGGATCTCGTTCAGCTTTTTCATCTTCATAATCGCTTTTTTGATGTCTTTATCCAGTTCCAAGATCGAACGCGGCGCCAGCGGCGAAACGTCGAACTCTCCCTGTTGGTAAAGCTTTTCCAAGCCCTGGGTATCCAGCCCGGCGTTTTCCCCTTCCTTGATCATTTTCTTGATCCGGCTCATCGCCACAAAGGGGTTTTCCACGTTGAAAGATCCGCCCACACAGCCGTTTGTGCAGCTGCGCAAAACGATGTAGTCATATTGATCCAGATAGTGGTCCTCCACTCTGGAAAGGATTTCCATCACGTTTTCCACGCCGTTCACCGAAAGTGTGCGAATGTCTTCGCAATCAACCAATTCTGCCTGCACTCCGGAAAGCGCCCAGGTGAGCCCTTTCGGATATGTATCTATCTGCGGCGGATTGTTTTGCAGGTTTTTCAAATGCTCATGCACCCTGCCATAGATCATGCCGATGGAAAAAGCGCCGTCCTGCAGGCGTTTGTATGCGCCTTCAGGCTGGTGAACCGCCGTCATGTGGGCTGGACAGGGCACGATCAAAAAGATGCCGATATCCTCTTCCGGAATGCCTTTTTCCTCCATCACCCGTTCGCGTATATAGCTTGTGAGTATGCTCATCGGCGCTTCCAGGTGGAAAAGGTTGGGGAGCAGCGAAGGATATTTCAGCTGCACCAGGCGCACCACGGTGGGACAGTTGCTGGAAAGGATGGGGCGTTTGGCCCTGTTTCCGCGGATGTAGTCCCGAATCATGCTGATCATGAATTCGGTCACCATCGCCTCTTCCTGCACTTCGTCGAAGCCAAGCTCAAAAACCGCCTGCTTTGCCACCTCATAGGAAATGTCTTCAGTGAACTGCCCAAAGTAGGATGATGACAAAATGGCAATCCTGTATTTGAAATTCTGGATCAAATCCAGCGGATCGCTGTGGGGCAAAATTGCGTGGAACTCACACACCTCGATGCACTTGCCGCAGTCCACACAGCGGTTTGGGTCGATCCAAGCCTTACGGTCGCGAACGCGGATCGCCTCTGTGGGACAAACCCGCACACAGGCAGTGCATCCGGTGCAGTTGTCCGGCAAAATATACAAAGCGTGGTAATATTGGCTTTCTTCTTTATTCATCGCTATTAAAAAAGATCAGAAACTCCAATTGCGTCTTTCCATTTGCCTCCGAACGAATGCGCAGGGCATCAGCGTTCTTTTTGATGTTTGGCAATCCCAAACCGGCGCCAAAGCCAAGCTCGCGCACCATTTCGTCCGCCGTTGAATATCCCGGTACCATTGCCTGTTCGATGTCTGCAATTCCGGGACCTTCGTCATTGAAAACCACGTGAATCATGTCTGGATAGATGTGGCTCAGCATCTCTCCTCCCTGGGAATGAGCCGCCACATTTATTTCCGCTTCATAAGCCGAGACCGCCACCCTGCGAAGCACTTCCGGGTTCACTCCCAGGCGTTTCAGCAGGTTTTTCACCTCCGCCGAGCCCTTGCCGGCGCTGTTGAAATCCTTTTCCGGGATGGGTGAGTCCAAGGATACATCCGCCTCCGGGGGCTTTTCGATGAAATCCCTCACGGCTTGTTCACGTCCACTTTGGATGTGCAGATATTCAGCCATATCAGATCTTGCAGCTGCGAAGGCCCGCGCCATATAAAAGTCCGCTGGAGCGATACATGGTTAAGTCTGTGCAAATCAGGGGAAGCCCACGCTCCATCGCCATTTCGGTGATTTCATCCAAGGGACGCTTTCCGCGCACAAAGATCACGGCAATGATGTCGATCATATCAGAAAGACGGATCACCTGATTGTTTGTGAGGCCGGTAAGCAAAAGGGTGGGTTCTTTGGTGCACATAAGGATGTCGCTGATCAGGTCCGACGCAAAAGCACAGGGAACTTCCACGTCCAATCCGGATCCGGCGAAAAGCACTTCGCCTTCCAATATTTCTACAATTTCCTGTAAAGTCATTCAGTGTCACCTGTTTACTTTGATGGAGTCCATATGATTTAACTGCCTTTATCAGTCAAGCATTTATTTGCCATTCCAAAAATCTGCCTTGTGGAAACGCTGTGAACCCCGCTCAATCCAAAAAAAGGCTTGACGCCAGCCCCCTGCCCGCTCTTGTGGAAAAAACATGGATGCCACCTTATGATAATAAAATCGAAAACCTTGCTCGCTGAGCACAATCCGCAGCGAAGCCTCCCCCTGAGCCTGATTCTTTGGATCCTGTTCAGCCTGCTTCCCCTGCATATTTTGGCTCAAAGCCATTCCCATGAAGCCCTGAAAGCCCAGCGCCGTCAGGAATACGTTTGGCATTTTGCCCTCATGCCACTGGCAAATTTTGAAGCCAACCACCATTTTTCGCTTTCAAGCGGAGAAAACATTTACCAAAGTCAAAGCAATGCCCTCAGCGTCAGCGGCTTCCGCTTCAAAGCCATAAACCTCTGGCGGCAGGAAGCTTCCCGACCAAACAGTGTGGAATATCCTGCCCTCATGGCAGGTGCCAGCCTCTTGGACAAAGCCGTTTTCAGTTGGGAAACCCCCAGCCCTGTTTTGGATGACTCCGACCGCAGTTCCACCGACATGGGCATCCTCCTCGACCTTGCCAGCTTGAACCTCGGTGTGGCGCAGCTTTCCCCCGGCGGCGTGCTCCACGCGCAGCTTGAACTTGCCGGCCACTACGGCTTCCAAAGACCCCTGCAAAGCGAAATTGGCTACCACAGCTACGTCTGCTCCTTTTCGGAAGGAAAACAGCGAACTTACAGAATCTGGGACGGACAGTGGGGCGCAGAAGCCAGGCTGCAACTGGGAGTCAGGCTCGCCAAACACCACTATCTAAACCTCCACGCCGGAGCCCGCTACCAGCAAGCATTGGGCGGAAACTGGTATGCAAATCAGGATATCCGGGATTGGATGGTGGACGGTGCGGACCTGCCCCAGCCTTCCATCCCCGTGGGCGCACCCTCCCGCAATGCCGCCTTTGAAGGTTTGGGCTTCCACGTTGGAATCGGATTGGAAACCGGCGCTTTCCCCTATTTCATAGGAAAGCTTTTCGACGCTGCGGACAGCGATTTCGATTGAATATTATAAAGGTTTACAGATGAAAATACTCACCCTTATGCTCGCTCTTTTCTGCGCCTACACCCTGCTTTCCGCCGGTGCGTGGACCTGGGCAAAGAGCTTGGACGCTGCTGAAGTCAGAGCCTGGGATATGGCGTCCTCACCCTCCTGCGATGTGCTGTGGGTGGCTGGCCAATTCAGCGAAACCATGACCTTTTTGGGCAAGGAATATCCCGCTGTGGGCGAACCCGACGCCTATGTGGCAAAATATTCCGCCGACGGACAGGAACTCTGGTTCCGCAGCTTCGGCTCGCCGGAAGAAGACGTATGTTTCTCTGTGGCAACGGGTTCCAACGACTGGGAAAACTGCTTTTTCACCGGATATTTCAGCGGGACCATGGCAGTGGAGAACTATGAACTCGTCTCCCACGGAATGTGGGATGTCTTTTACGGAAAGCTGGATGACAACGGCAATCTCCAGTGGCTCAAAAGCTTTGGCGGAGTGCTGAACGACCTGGGCTACGGCATGGCGGTGGACGCCACCGACCACTTCGTGATCACCGGCTGGTTTGCAGATTCCATCGACTTTGGCAACGGCATCGTGCTGGAATCCTACGGCGGCAGTGACATGTTTCTGGCGCGCTTTGACCCTGATGGAAACTGCCTTTGGGCGCGTCACGGCGGTGGAATCGGGGTGGATTATGGCTTCAAGGTGGATCTGGGTCAGGACGGCAGAATCTATGCCACAGGAACCGCATCCGCGGGAGCGAACTTCGATGGACTCACCCAAAGCCAAACCGGCATGTATCTCGCGGTTTACGACTCCGAAGGCAACATCCTGCGCCAAAACTCCGCCGCGGGAGCCAACCCCATCAACATCGGAGTTTCCAAACAAAACCCGGATGAGAACAGAGTATTGCTGACCGGAAGGGTCACCGGAGACGCGCTCTTTGATGGAAAAACCTATTCCAGCATGGACTTTTCCGACGATATCTTCCTGGCGGAATACAGCTTTGCGGAAGATAGCTGGACAAACGTTCAACTCTTTGGCAGCCCCGGTTCAGACAAGGGCAGAGCCGTTTTTGTGCACGACAGCTTTGGCTACAGCCTGGCGGCGTCATTCGAAGAAAGCCTTTACCATCAAGGCTTTGCTGCCAGCGCTCAGGGCAGTTGGGATTGCCTGCTGATCCGCGAATTTGAGGAACCCGCTCTCTCCTGGTTTGGCAGCCAAAACACCGACGTGATTGCCGACGTGGTGCGTCACGACGCCTTTTTGGAGTTTTCCTGCGGCTGGTATTGCGGATCCATGGAGCTGGGCGGCATAGTTTTGGACAGCGGCTCAGACTTTCGTCAAAGCGGCTTCATCGCCTGCTACGACTTTTCCGCAAGCTCTGTTCCAAGCGAAAGCATCCCCGCTGCACCCGCTCTTTCCTGCCACCCAAACCCTTTCAAACAAACGCTTTACATCAAATCCAAGCTTCCCTCCGCCGGCTCGCTTTCCATCTACAATTCCAAGGGACAAAAAGTGAGAACCCTGCCCGCACAAACAAGATCCGGCTGGACCTGGGATGGACGCAGCGATGGTGGGACCATCTGTCCCCCTGGGGTTTACCTGATTTCCCTCGAAAAGCAGCCCGGCAGCAAAAAAGTACTGCTGTCACCCTGAGGAACAATTCATTGCGACTTCCGGAAGGAATCCAGACCAGATAAGGTTCTTGCGTTATATCGTTTTATGGTTTATACGAATCCTCTCGCTTCGGGCTTCACTATATATTCTCAAATCCTATCTTACTAAATCCTCGAAATCATCGTAATACACGTGCCATAAAAAAAAGCCGGGCGAACCCGGCTGTGAATAGCTTATTTTCGTTTGGGGATGGGTTTTTAACGCAGGCCCTGGCTCATGGCTTCTCCCAGGCTGAAGATGGGCAGGTAAACCACGATGATGATGCCTCCCACCACGCCTGCCATCAGGATGATGAGCAAAGGTTCGATGAGCGAAGTGAGGCGTTCGATGACGGCATCCACCAGTTTTTCATAGAATTGGGCGGCTTTGCCCAGCAGTTTGTCCATGTCTCCGGTTTCTTCGCCTGTGCCGATCATTTGCAGCAGCGTGGGCGGGAAAAGCCCGGTGCGGCGGAAGGCGTTTGCCACGCCGTAACCTTCTTTCACCATCACCCGGGCGCGGCGGATACCACCTTCGATCACTGCATTTTGCACCACATTTTCGGTGAGTTCCATGGTGTCCATGATGGGCACACCCGCAGTCATGAGAATGGAGAAAGTGCGGGAAAATTTGCTCATGATGGAGTTTGTGGTCACACTGCCAAAGACCGGCATTTTGAGCTTGATGGTATCCCAAACGTAGCGCCCGCGGTCTGTGAGATTGATTATCCATACAGCCACCACCAGCCCCAGAAGCATGAGGATGGCAAGGAAGGCGTTGTTTGTGATGAAATTACTGATGCCGATGGCAATTCGTGTGGGCACTGGGAGGTCAGCGCCAAAGCCTTCATAGACTTGGGCAAACATGGGCACCACGTAGTAGAAGAGGAACCAGACGACCAAGGTGAGGAAAACCACGATGAAGAGCGGATATGCCATGGCAGAGCGCACTTTGCGGCGGGTATCCTCGATTTTTTCCAGATAATCTGAAAGCTCGTCCAGGATGGTATGCAGCGTTCCGGAAACTTCACCCGCGGTCACCAGAGCGATGTAGAGCGGGTTGAAAACCCCGGGGTGCTGTTCCATGGCTTCGGAGAGCGAATAACCCTTGCGGATATCGTCTGAAAGCTGACGCAACACTTTGGCAAATTTTTTATTTTTCTCCGCTTTTTCGAGGTCTGAGATGGATTTTTCGATGGTGAGACCGGCGGAAAACATGGTTGAAAGCTGGCGCGTGAAAAAGACGAGGGTTTTGAGCGAGACTCCGGTTCTCCATTTGTAGATGGAGAGCATGATTTTGTCCGAGAGGGAGAGCTTTCCCTTGAAGGCACCTTCGGCAGCTGCTTTCACGGAGATGATGGTGCTGCCTTCCTTGGCCAGTTTGTCCACAGCCTGATCCAGGCTTTCGGCTTTCATGATACCTTCGATTCTGGCACCTTTTGCGTCTTTGACGATGTAGGCAAAATTCGGCATTGGTTTAACCTTGTTTTAATCTTATTCGACGATGGTCATTTTGATGACTTCGCGGATGGTGGTGACGCCGGCGATCATTTTTTCCATGGCGGCGTCGTGCAGGGAGCGCATTCCAGAGCGGAGGGCTGCTTCGCGGATGAGATCCTGGTTTCCGCCTTCATATACGAGGCTGCGGATTTCGGGATTCACCACCAGCAGTTCGAAGATGCCTGTTCTGCCGGCAAAACCGGTGTTGTCGCAGTGAACGCAGCCGCGTCCCATTTTGAAATCTATCTTGGCTGCTTGTTCGGCTGAGAGGCCGCAGTCATTGAGTTCCAACTCCGTGGGTTTGTAGTCTGCAATGCAATAGGGGCAGATCTTTCTGACCAAACGTTGCGCCATCACGAGACTGAGCGAGGAGCCCACCAGATAGGGCTTGATGCCAATATCGATGAGACGGGTAACGGTTGAAGGAGCGTCGTTTGCGTGCAGGGTTGAAAAAACGAGGTGACCGGTGAGGGAAAACTTGATGGCGATGTCGGCGGTTTCTTCGTCGCGGATTTCACCAATGAGCACGATGTCTGGGTCCTGACGCAGCACGGAACGCAGCGCAGAGCCAAAGGTGAGCCCGATCTGCTCCTTGGTTTCAATCTGGGTGATGCCTTCCAGGCGGTATTCCACAGGGTCTTCCACGGTGATGATATTGGTTTCGATATCTTGAATTTCCTTGAGCGCGGCGTGGAGAGTGGTGGATTTTCCGCTTCCCGTGGGTCCGGAAACGATGATGATCCCATAAGGCCGACGGATAATGCGGGAAAACACATCCATATCCTGGCCTCCGAAACCGAGTGTGGTAAGCAAAAAGCCAAATTCACCCTTGTCCAAAAGACGCATCACCACCTTTTCTCCCAAGACGGTGGGCGTGATGGAAACACGGACGTCCACACTTTTGATGCTGGTTTTCAGAGCAATGTGACCATCCTGGGGAAGGCGTCGTTCGGCGATGTTGAGCTTGGACATCACCTTCACCAAAGAGATGAGGCCCGGGTGCATGCCGATGGGCGGGGTCATCACCTCGCGCAGAGCGCCGTCAACGCGGTAACGAACGCGGGTGTTTTTTGTGAGCGGCTCGATGTGGATGTCTGTGGCGTTGGATTTGATGGCTTCGTTTATGATGAGGTTCAGCAGCTTGACGATGGGCGCATCGGCTTCTCCGGAGGCGGCGGCGATGGTGATTTCGTTTTCTTCGTCGTCCATGGCAACAAAGTCGAAACCGCCCACGGCGTCTTCCACCTCTGTGGTGGTGCGGATGCTTTTGTAATATTTTTCGATGCTGCTGTGGAGCATGGATTCTGAAATCAGCCTGGGCTTCACATTTTTGCCCAGGATTTTTTTCAGGCTGTCCAACACGGTAAGGTTGTCCGGATCAGCCATTGCCACCACAATGCCGTCGGCGTCTTCACGCAGAGCGATCACACGGTTTTCGTTTGCATAGGGCTCTGGCACCAAGCAGACCACCTCGAGATCGAGATCCATGAGTTCGGTTTCATTCACGATCTCGTAGCCAAGCTGGGAATTGAGGGCATCCAGGAGTTGGGTTTCGCTGATGTAGCCGAGCTTGATGAGAGTTTCGCCAATTTTGAGGCCAAAATTTCCCTGCTTGATGAGGGCTTCCTTGATCTGATCTTCGCTCACATGTCCTTCGTGGACAAGGATCTCGCCCAAGCGGGCATACTGTGGGTTAAAATTCATTTTATCGCTTCCTTATAAGGATCTTTTGTCTAGTTCAAGCCCCGCGGCTTTTTTGGTTCAGCTTTTTCAAAAAAAAGAGCCCGGCGGAGACGGAGAAAACCGTCTCCGCACGGGTGTTATAAGTTCATATTTAGAAAGGAGGTCCGGGAGTCCAATAGCGGTAGAGCGCAACGCTGGTTTCAGCGGTGACGTTGGTTCCCAAGATTCTGCCAACGATGCTGCCGCTGGTTTGGCCCGGAGTTTCGGTCTGCGGGTCGCCGGCAGGGATTTCCAAGCGGTGGAAGCGGATTTGCCCCCAAGCCCAGCCGGCATAATCTCCAGTGCCATAGCTGCCGTCGTCTGTGATGATCCGCCAAGCCGGGTCACCCGGATAGTTGTTGTTATATCCCGGGACTGCCACAAACTGTCCTTTGGTGGAGAGTAGCATAATGGGCGCATTTCCAACAGGCTGTCCCTGTCCATCTGTGAGCACCGCATAGATATCGGCAGATTTCCAGTCCGGGTTGTTGTTTCCATAAACCAAGGACCACGGGTTTGCCTGGATCTCAAAGCGGGGATCGTTCAAGGGTAGCTGGACTGTTGCATATCCGTCCACTCCTTCACCCTGGATGGCGCCGGTGCTGGCTCGGATGGTTATCCAATCGTATGTGTAATTTCCGGAATAGGTTACCGTGGTGTAGGCCACGCCTGCCAGAGAGTCCTCCTGGGCACTCAAGTTTCCAACGTATCCCGTGGCTCCAATCTGACAATTTGTGATATTGTTTATCAGCTCGAAAAACACGGATGTTGCATTGCTGACGGGGTTTCCATAGATGTCTTTCACCACGGCGCCAGCCACCACTTCCCAGAGGCCGCCACCCACGTTTTCACCAGTGTTGAACCCTCCAATGAAGGGAACCACAGAGTGGGGCGGACCGGATTTTATCACGATACTTCCCTTGGTTGCCCTCACCCAGCGTCCAGATGCGGATGTGCAGGAAGCGCGGACCACCAGGATCCCGCTTTCCGTGCCCGCATTCACCGAGATTTGGGCTTCACCCCCTGTGGACACAACCAAAACGCTATCCCTCACGGGCTGGTTATTCAGATTCGCTCCGGCAGGCGGATTGGTGTTCATGATTCTGAAATAGACGTTTTGGGGAGAATCAATCAGGTTGCCATTGATGTCTTTCAGCTTCACGCGCAGGATGGCGGATTCGTCTCCACCGGTGTTTGCCACGTCGAGCTCAAGCTGGCCTTCCTGGGTGAATGAAATGGAGTGAATGTCGTCGGAAGTGACATTGAAAATGAGCTGGGTTTGCAGGGTATCGTTATTGGCGAAAGCCTTGATGGTGGCGGCTCCAGCCACCAATCCGGGAGTGAAGCGCACCTGGGCTTCGCCCATGTTGTCTGTATTGACCGTAAAGGTGTTGCTGGTATTCACGAAGGTGCCCAGGTTTGTTTCAAAGCGCACAGGCTTGGATTGGCATGGGTTTCCGTGGGGGTCATTCAGCGTGGCGCGCATAAAAATACGGTTATGGCTTGCCACAAAGCTGGTGTCTGCTTCCACCATTTCACCATCCACTTCCACAAAGGATTGCACGCCGATCTGGAAGGGATTTCCGGGACGGATCAGCACTTCACGGGTGCTTTGCTTATCACCGATGCTGGCAGTCACAAAACCATTGCCGACCCCCGGTGTGGTGGTAGCAACGGCTCCCGCGTTGTATCTCACGTAGGCTCTGCCATTTACGGTTTTGGCGACAATGGAGACCCCCAAAACGTTGCCGGCTTCGTCCACGAACCTGCCCTTGGTGCAGTTGAAACTGATTAAGGTATTGTCCGGCACGGGGTTGCCCAAAACGTTTGTGGCTTGGGCGTTTATTTCCGTGGTTTGCATCACGTTCATGGGATAGGGGTTTGCCTGGGAAAGGAAATTCAGGGTGACGGATTCCACTTCGGGAACGTCATCGATGAAAACCTGCACCCGGGCGGTGTCGGCAGAAACCACCTGATCGGGGTTTTTATCCGAAAACTTGCGCACCACGGCGGTGATGGTTGCCAAACCTCTTTCGCCAGAGTCGTAGAAAGTGGCGGTTGCGACACCGCTGCTGTCTGTGGCCACGGAGGTGATAATGCTTCCCACATCCGTGCGGAAACTCACAAGCTGACCTGCCACACCAAAACCTTCTCCATCTTTAACTGTCACACTGATATCGGAAAAGGTGATGTTGTTGTCACAATAGATGGTGTCTGGAGACGCCGTGATCTTTGTGATCTTGCGCATTTCGGAGGGGTTTGTGGTGGTTCCACCGGTTGGCGGAGGCATGCGACGGTCGCAGGATGAAAACACCAGCAATGCAAGCGCCAACAGTATAAGAAGGGGTAAAAGATGTTTAATTTTATTCATTATGATCCCCCAAATCATTCCTTGTCTTCGGTTTCTTCGTATGTGATTAAGCGACGGGTGAGGCGTTCGTCCAGCTCGGGCTGTCCGGAAATTTCGTATTTATCGATATCCGGATCCCTTTTGATCTGTTCGGCAGTGATCACGCGGGGGGTGATTTCAATGATGAGATCGGAGTTTTCCACCTGTTCGTGACGATGCTGAAAAAGCTTGCCGATGAAGGGAAGATCGCCCAAAAGAGGAAGCTTGTTCACTTTTTTGCTGATCTGTGAGCTCAGCAGACCGCCAACCACGATTTTATGTTCGTTGGGAACGGTGACGGTGGAGGAAATCCTGCGCACTTTGGTGCGGGGAACGTAGCCACCAACAAGTTCCGTGACCGAACTGACTTCAGGCGCGATGTGCGCAGTGATGAGCCCGGCTTCGTTCACGGTGGGCGTAACGGTGAGCATGATACCCACGGATTCGCGCTCCACCTGGATCTGCTTGTCGTTGTCTGTAACCACGAAGGGCACCACTTCGCCGATGTGGATTTGGGCTTCATTGCCGTTCAGAGCTGTCACGCGGGTGTCGGTGAGCAGCTTGGCGGCGTTGTTTTCCAAAAGCCAGTCGATGGTGATGTCGAAAGCGGTGAGCTGACGGCTGAAGTGCCCGATGTCTTTGAGCCCATTGATGCGCTGAAAAACCTGCTGGTTTGGCAGAGCTTCAAAGTTTATGGGGTTGCCATAAGGCAGGTAGCCATCAGGGTCGCTGAAGTTGAAGGGCAGGCCCGCACCGTTTGCCCCGACGGGATCTTCAGCCAGGATGGTGGTAAGATGGTTCAGACGGCTCCAGTCCACGCCAAACTTTTTGGCATCCGTAAGGCTGACTTCGATGAGCCGCACACGGATCTCGATTTGTTTTTGAGCCACGTCGATCTGCTGCACCATCTCCCGGATGCTTTCATAGGTGTCGGTGTTGCCATAGACCATGATGGCGTTTTGGCCTTCCACCGGCACCACGGAGCCGTCGGCATTGGCAAGGGCTGCGCTCAGTTTGCTGGCATCCAGATTGTTCAGATAGATGATGTGGTTTCTTTGGCCGGCGGATTCGTTGATGTTTTGCAGGGTACCCACCAGGAAGGTGTTGTCGCCGTAGATTTTGTAGGAAAGTCCGGCAGATTTTGCCACCAAGGAAACGGCTGTTTCGATTGGCACTTCGCGAATGTTGACAGTAACGCGTTTTTCTTCTTTATCTTTGCCGGCGCTTTGGTCGGTTGCCAAAACGATGTTTGTGCCGCTAAGGCGTGCCAGCGTGTTCAAAACGGACGAGATGGGCTCGTCCACGCTGTTCATGGTCACTGGTTTTCTCAAGGGGCTGATCTGCGCTCCCAGAGCCGCGATCCCGATCAGAAAGACCAGAACCAGAGTGCAGGTCCTAAATTGTTTGGAATGGGAAGCATGCAACATATTTTCTCCAGCTTCTTTATATTTTTTCATGATATCAATAGTTTTGATCCAGGTTTTGCCGCACGCGGTCTTCCTGAGAAAAGTCGGGCATTTGCGGACGTGCCTGGATGGTGAGAGTTTGAGTGGCACCACCGGAGGAGACGCCAACATTTTGCTCGTTGATCCACACGATGCGGCGGCCTTCGATCACGTCGCCAACGGCACCGGTGTAGATTCTGTCGTTATATTCAACTGTCACAAGCCTTTTTCCACTGTATTCATCAATGTATGTGCCTGTGGGACGGAAGGCGAACCTTTGTGCGTTTTCCCATTCCTGGGCAAGGTCGAACCTGTCTTTGATGATGTTGCCTTGGCGCAGGGGATCGTGGTTCACAGAGAAAACAGTGGTTTTGCGTTCCACGATGGATCTCTCAATGCTCATGATCTTGCTGCGCAGGGTGTCGGAAACCGATTCGCTGCTGTGTTTGCTTTGGGGGGTCACTTTGGAGGCCTTGGCATTGTAGGTGGTAAGCCTGACTGCATAGGCAATCAAAGCTATGAACAGCAAAGCCATGGCAAAGTCTTTCACGTAGCGGAATTGCATTATTTGGCCTCCTTCTTCACTTTGAAAACGGTGATTTCCATGGAAACGCGATAGTTGTTTTCTCCACCGGGACCCGCTGACTCGGAAGTGGGAATCGGGCTCACGTCCAGATAGTTGAATTTGATGATGTGGTTCAGCCCTTCCAGTTCCGAGATGAACTGTCCCATCTGGCGGAAGGTTCCCTGCAACTCAAGGTTGTAGGTGGTTTCGATCATGCCTGCGGGAGAGAACTTGTTTGAATCCGAGATTTTTTCCATTTTCATCTTGTTGTCTTCCCGGATGCGGTCCAGCACAAGCTGGAATTCGTTCAGTTCCTCCACCGAAAACTTGTTTTCGTAGGTGAGGCTGTTGTCGATTATTTCACGGAACTCTCTCAGCTGCTGATCCATGATCATGGCGCTATTCAGCTTTTCCAAGGTGGTTTTGATCTTTTTGTCGTAGTTGTCCACCTCAGCCAGGTTTTTCTTCAACGAATTTGAAGCCAACATAAAGAACAGCACGGAAATCAGAACCATGGCGAGGATGAAAACTAGGTATTTTTCTTTCATTGTTCTTCTCCTCTCACTGGCGTTTCTGCTGCCTGAGTTCTGCACTCCACCTGGAATTCCAGAATTTCGGTGTCTTTGGCAACCTGCCTCATGCGCGAACCGGATTTGATTTCAGGAAAGTCGTCACTGATCTGCGGGTTGGCTTTCAGACGCTGCACAAAGTTGTAAATCACATCACCTTCCTGCACGCCGGGGTTCACCTCGATGATGCCATAGAGGGTGAGCACACCGTTGCTATATTGGAATTTTTTCACCGCAATCTGCTGGTTGATCTCATGGCTGAAGGCTTCCAGCTTGCGCGTCCAGAAAATGCGGTCGTTAAAGGTGTCTGCCAGCCTGGTCACGTCGTTCACGGAAAGATAGTCTTCGCTGGCCTCAAAATCGGAAAGCTGAGCACTGATCTCCCGCAGATACTTTTTGCGGTTTTCCACCTTTTTCTTCAGATTGTTGTGGAAGGTGAGCAAAAGAGCAAACATGATGAGGGCGCCAACGCCAAAACCGATCAATGCGTTTCGGAAAGTCTTGTTTTCGCGTTCGGCCTGGAGTTTGATCTCTCCATATTTGTTCAGGTTGATCTTGAAATAAAATGTAGGTGTCATACTCAAGTCCTTATTCCAGCCGCATAGCCAGGCCGATCGCCAAAGCCAGCTGCGGGTCCTTTTTATCCGCGAATTTTTCCGGCATTTCCACGTTTATGAAGGGCATGAAAGTGTCGGTGGGGATGTTCACCTTTTCCTCCAGATATTCCTGCAAGCCTTTCAGTTTGGCGGTTCCGCCCATGATGTAGAGCTTGCGAAAATCGCTGTTGCCGGCTTCCTTTACGTAGAAGCGCAGGGATCTTCTCAGCTCTTCCACGATCGCATCTTCGGTGGATTTTTCCGAAATGTCCAGCATACTGATGGTTTGGCCGCTTTCACGTGAAGGATCATCCATCAGGCCCCATTCCAGCTTGTAGTTTTCTGCTTCTTCCCATTCCATCTGGCGTTTGCGCATGATGTCGCGGGTGAAGTTGTAACCGCCAAAAGGAATGTCGCGGGCAAAGAATTTGGCCCCCGGACCCCAGATCACCATGTTTGTGCGGTGGGCGCCCAGGTTCAAAAGCACATACACCCCTTCCTCCACAAAAGCGTTCAGGGAAAAGCTGTTTGCCACTGCCAGTGCATCGATGTCCACGATGTTTGGAGACAGCCCTGCCGTCACGAGCGCGTTTGCGTGTTCGTTCATCAGGTCTTTGGAAGCTGCTGCCAACAGAATGTTCATGTTGTTCGTTTTTTCTTCCACATCGATCACCTGATAATCCAAAACCATGTCCGAACCGCTGATGGGGATGTGTTTTTTTGCTTCGAAAAACAGCGCTGATTCCAGTTCATCATCGGGCAGGAAAATGGTTTTGATCTGCTTGATGCTGGTGTTGTCCCCTCCCACGGAGGAAACCAGATGTTGAACCTTTTTGGGGTTGATGCGCAGGGTTTTCAATATCTCCACCAGAATTGGCCCGTGGCGGTCTGGCCTCAGGTCGCTGGGCACATATTCCACCCCGTGGGGAACAGTGGGCCGGATTTCATAGTTCAGCAGCTTAAAGCCTTCGTGAAGTCTTTTCAGATGCACCACTTTGATGCTGTGGCTGCCGATGTCGATACCAACCGATTCCTTGAATTTGATCGTTTTAGCTTTCTTCATCGTTCCTCTTATTATATGACATTGATCGCGTTATCACAAGCTTTCCGGAGGAGGCTTGATCACCCAGTTCACTGCAGCAAACGGAGTTTCGTCTTCTCTATTCACCTCTGGAAAATCGATGGGTGAGGTTCTGTAAAATCTGTCGTCGTAATAATAGTTTTTCTTGTAGCCTGTGCCGGAACCAGAGGCTCCGGGATAGTTTATGTTTGTAAGCTGGAAACCGAAAACGGGGTCGTTGTGTCCCACATCGCCGGGCGAACTGGAAGGCCCGCAATAGTCGATTGGCTGATCCCAATCGTTGTAGGAAGGCCATTCGATGTCGTAGTAGCTTCTGTGCACAAAGCCCCTTCTGCGCTGGGAAACCGAACCGTAGATGCTGATGTAGCCGCGTTCCAGATATGGCAATCTTTCCGGCCAGAGCGGATTGTACCAAGGGTAGTCGATCCTCAGGTTGCGGTTGTTCGCAGTGTTTGAAGCCCAGTAATAGCTGGTTCTGTGTGGAAAGCGGTAGCGCCTGAGGTCAATCTTGGTGTAGAGCACGTTGTTCACCCTCACATCCGGCACCGAGGGATGCGGATGCTGATATTCAAAGGTGAAAACTCCATCTCCCTGCGGATGCAAAGGCCCGCCCTTGCCCAGGGCAGCCATCGCGGCATAGATCCAGATTCCGCCAAAGTCCGTGTCGGGACCGCAGTTGTCATGATGCCTCAGGGTATCCACGGGGTCCCAGTAGCCATATTTAATCACAATGGATTTTTCGGCAACCAAGCCCACCACGTCGGTTACGTTTGAGATGGGATTTGTGCCTCTGGGTGTGCCTTGCAGCAAAATGTCGTCCAGAAGGAACAGCGTGTCTCCGCAGCCCCAGGTTTGGTATGAGCCGAATTTTCCTTTTATCCAAAGCTTGTTGTGCACCCACTTGGATTGGTTTTGGCAGGTTCCGTTTTCATAAAAGTCCCAGATTGTGTCCCGCACAGTGTATTGGTTTTGATAGAGGTAAGTATCGGGATTTTCGGGTGGATACGGGTTGAAAACATCCACAGTTTCAGCACGGGGACTTTGAACTTCTCCAATATAGGCTGTATAGCCGCGGTTGTTCACATCCACATACATGATGACGTTTGGGTTGTTGTAGTTCGGACCCACAACGTTGCCCCTTCTGCGGATGCTGGAGGCTTCTTCGGGAAAAACGGTGTAGGCATATCCTTCGGAAAGTCCGCCTTGGAAAACCTCGTTTTCGTTGTAGGAACCGGAAAACGACACCACCTCACCATGGGTGGAAACCCAGCCATAAAACACAGGCCAGCCGTTGTTTACACCACCGGTGGTCTTTTTGATCCAAATGTTTGTATTGCTGTGCACCCTGCCATGCAAGATGTCCGGTCCGTGGAAATAGACGTTTGTTTCGTTGGGGGATTCGTCCGTATCCGTAAAATACATGAATTTGGCAAAAGTTTCGGTCTCCAGGGTGTAGATTCCATATTTTTTTATCATGGAATACTTCGGATTCATCATCGCTGTCTGCCCGATTCCAGCCTTGGTTTTCACCAGGGATTTCACAATGGTGCGCTGGGCTTGGTCGCCAATCACCACGTCATCCGTGGTGGAAACCAAATCCCCCTGTGAAAGCAGGGATTGGATCTTAAAGGTTTTCCTCATGGCGGAGTGCGAGATTTCAACGTTTCGTTCGCTGGTTTTCACAGGAATAAATACCACACCCAGTCTTTGCGCAATCTTTTGTCCGCGATAGGCTTCGCTACGCAAAAAGATCGTGGTTTGCAGTCCTTCGTAATCATATTGGAAGGCAACCACATCTCGCATTGCCAAGCTGGAAAGAGTAAATCCACTCATCGCCCCGATCACTGCCAAAACCATCGCGAGAGCGATGTTGCCGCTGGGGCGTTTGAACATCTTGAACATTTCTCCTCCCTTTATTTGGGATGGTCTCCTTTATTTCTTGGCCATCTTGGTTTTAAACTTCACCTCGCGGTATCGGTCTTCTCCGGTGCGCACCCGGGCATTCAGCTCAAGCTGCAACACCAAAATGTCTCTATCCGCATAGTCGTTCACCTTGGTGAACAGAAATTTATCCACGATCACTTTATCCAGATTTTCCTGTTTGGGAAACACGTAGAGCGGAGAAGCAATCTGAACACCGTGATGGGAATAGTTGCAGCGCACCGCTCCGTCGTAAAGGTAGAAGTGGGCAAAATCCGGAGTTTGGAGAGTGCTTTGGCTGGGCGGGGTGATTCTGAGGCCGGTGGAGCTGTTTGTGGTGGTGTTTGTAAGTTCCAGGTCAATGGCATTCACCACGCCGAAATATTCCTTGTTCCCTTCGGGGCCAACCGGAATACCGTTTTTGATCTGGTTGATGCAGTCAATGGCATCGGTCTGCAAGTCCGCCCAAGCGCTCAACTCCCGATATTTGCGAAAGAAAATGCCAATGCCAAGCGAGCTGATCAGGATCAAAATGCTGGAAATGGCGATCACCACCAGCAGTTCGGCCAAGGTCACGCCGCGTTGACGTCCTAAAAGCGAATTCTTGAATGTAGTTTTGCTGTTCATCATGGAAGGAAATAGTCTTCCCGCATCGAGAGCATGCGCGGTTTTTTTGTGGCGGTGTCGGTCCAGGTCATTTTTGCTTCCAGGATGCGATAGTTGAAGAGCTGCTCGTTCGAGGTCTCCTGAGCATTTCTCGGTTCAACCGTCATCCTGCCCACCAAAATGTTGTCCGGGTCACTGTCGTCAATGATATAATCCTTGTTCAACTGCAGTTCAAAAGGCTTGCCGCGGCTGTGACGATAGTATTCCATATCTAGTTCGCCAGATAAAAGCAGCGTGA
This sequence comes from Candidatus Cloacimonadota bacterium, assembly GCA_012728875.1. Taxonomy (GTDB): domain Bacteria; phylum Cloacimonadota; class Cloacimonadia; order Cloacimonadales; family Cloacimonadaceae; genus Syntrophosphaera. The sequence continues at coordinate 60,068 of JAAYEF010000027.1, read as the reverse complement.
CCACACGATCCCGATAGTTTGTGAGCAGTTGCTTTTCAGCATAGATCACGCCAATGTAGATGGTAACCACCAAAAGAGCGATAACCGCCGCCACAGCAACGGTTTCGATCAGAGTGATGCCGCGCTGACGCCGCAACAGGGCAAACCAAGGTTTTTTCACAGAAGCTGAATCAGTTTTCATCAAACGAAACCGGTGCCGGTGGCAAATTGCTTGGGATTTTCAGCAAATTCCTCAGCCACAGTGCGTTCCACCAGATTGTTCATCACCAGGTTATACAGCGATTGGTCGCGGGTTTGCATTCCTTCCTTTGTGCTGGCCTGGATGATTGAGGGAATCTGATAAGTCTTTTCTTCACGAATCAGGTTTCTCACCGCGGTGTTTGCCACCATGATTTCCAGCGCGGGCACCCTGCCCTTTCCGTCTTTGGTGGGCAAAAGGGTTTGGGAAAGCACCGCTTCCAGGGATTCGGAAAGCATGGAGCGAACCTGCTGCTGCTGTTCCTTGGGATACATATCGATCACACGGTCGATGGATTTTGTGCAGCTTCCTGTGTGGAGCGTGGCAAAAACCAAGTGTCCCGTTTCAGCCGCTGTCAACGCCAATGACACCGTCTCCAAGTCACGCATTTCACCCACAAGGATCACGTCCGGGTCTTCACGCAGCGCACTTCTGAGCGCAATCGTGAAGCTGCGGGTGTCGTGCCCCAGTTCGCGCTGGTTCACCAGGCTGTTTTTGCTTTGGTGCACAAATTCGATGGGGTCTTCGATGGTGATGATGTGGCAGTGACGGTTGTCGTTGATCGAGTCGATCATTGTGGCAAGGGTGGTGGATTTTCCGCTGCCGGTGGGTCCTGTCACCAGGATCAATCCCTTTTCCTTGGTGGTCAGCTTTCTCAGAATATCCGGCAGGCGCAGTTCCTCATAGCTTTTGATCTCATTTGGAATCACGCGGAAGGCACAGGAAACTCCGTTGATCTGATGGAATGCGTTCACACGGAAGCGGACATCTTCGCCCAGCTTGGTGGAAAAGTCGATCTCAAGTTGGTCTTTGAACATCTCCTGCTGGACTTCGTTCATCACACCAAACACCAGAGCCTCCACCTCAGTGGGGGAAAGCACGGGCAGGTTCAGGCGCTTCATTTTGCCGTTCACCCGCACCATGGGGTGAGCCCCGGCCGCTATATGAAGGTCCGAGGCTCCCGCTTCCGCTGTAAAGCGCAAAAGTTCATGGATAGTCAAGCTTGTGCCTCCGGCTTATTCGCTTTCGGTGTCCACGCCTTCCGTGTCAGGATTGGTGAACTGATCAATCCCGTAGCCGTGGAATTTCGCTTCCTTCACGTCATACCAAACCTGCTTGTCGGCTCCACCGGGAAAATCGTCTGTGGAGGTGGCAATATATTTGGTGGGAGGGTTGCCGGTAACTTCAAATTTCCAGTTTTTGATGGTGCTTTCGCCCAGATTGGTTTCCTTCATTGCATCTTCAATGGTGAAACCCTGGGTGCTGCCATAGCTTTGACGGCGAACGTTGTAGGTGTTGCGAATCGCGGAAATGGCGGTCTGAGCTTCACTGGAGCGGGAACGTTCCACGTGGCGCATATAGATCGGAACCGCCAGGGCGGCAAGGATGGCGACGATGATCACCACCACCAGAACTTCGATCAGGGTAAAACCCTTTTGCTGTCTCACTTTACTGAGCATTGTATTCCTCCTTGGGAATGGTTTTTTTTGGGTTTTGAATATATTTGCACATTACGTGCCAATTCTTGTTCAAATTTTCATCTGCCATTTGAATACAATAAATCCCTTGACGTTTTCTTGTCCACATTTTTTTAGGAAATCGAAAAAACAATAGAATCTGATCTAAGGAGATAAACATGCAAAACCTACGCTGGGTAATAGTTATGCTTCTACTGGCTGTGGGCACGGCAAATCTTTTTGCCCAATCTGGCACACCTGTGATAATTGCACAAAAACCAAATCTGATAAACCAAGAAGATATCCTGGCGGAGTTTGATGGCGGAACCATCACCCGCAAGGATCTTGACGATCGCATCAGCCGCCTGCCGCAAAACCAGCAGGCACGCTATCGCACCATGGATGGGCAAACCCAGGTTCTGGACGCCCTCATCATGGAGGAAATGTTCATGGCAAAATCCGCCAAGTTGGGCTTGGACAAAGATCCCGAGATTTTGCAAAAAATTGCCGAAGGCGAACGCCAGTTCTTCATCCAGGAGTTTTACAAACGCAACGTGAGCGACCTTGTGATCGTAACCGAAGCCGATAAACTTCGCTATTATGAAGACAACAAGCAGGCATATTTTGAATTTCCCAACCTCACCATCGAATATATCCAAGCTGCCGACGAAGACTCCGCTCTGGCCGCCATCGCCAAGCTGAAAGCCGGCGCAAGCTTTGCCGATGTTTCCGATGAATATAATATCAACAGCTATGCCAAGGGCCTGAAGGGGCTCATCAAAAACGTGCGTCTGAACGGCAACGTGCCCGGAGTGGGCAACGACATCGAACTGGAAAAACTGATCAGCGATTCCGAAGTGAGCCAAACAGAAGTTTACGGACCCTATAAAACCAACACCGGCTGGCACCTTTTCCGCACCCTGAACCACAGACCCGGACGCTATAAAACCTATGAGGAAGTGCAGTCTGAACTGGATCTGCGCGCCCGTCCCGGAGTGGAAAGCAGGCTGATGGAAGACCTCAAGCTGCGCCTGAAAGAAAAGTTTGAAGTGGAAGTGGAAACCAGCCGCCTTTCAGAAATCGACCTGAACAACCGCGAAAACAACAGCGAAATCATGGATGTGAACCTCATCCGTTCAAACAACCCGAACCTCAATATCAACGTGGGACTGCTTTTGGACCGCTATGCCCAGCTTTCACCGCAGGAACAGATGTTCTATCGCAAGGATCCGGACGCCGCTCAAAACCTTTTGGATCAGGAACTGGCACGCGCCCTGCTCCATGCCGAGGCTGTGGAACAGGACTATGGACGCTATGTGCACCAAATGCCAGAATATGAGCAAATGCGCCGCTTCTACATCCTAAGCAAAGCGTTCCGCCAGTTGGTGGTGGATACCATCGAAGTCAGCAGTGAGGAAAACCGCGCTTTCTATGATGAGAACATCGAATCCTACACCACTCCCGCCAACCGCAAAATCGAAGTACTGTGGTTCAACGACGCCAAGGTGGCAGAAAAAGCCCTGTCGGAATATAAGCTCTACCTGAAGTTCAAAAACCGCAAACGCATCGATAAATTGATTCAGGAAAAATCCATCCGTCCCCAGGTGAGCACACTGGACAATATCTATAATAATGGCATCATCACCGGCATCGGTCCGGACGAACATTTCTGCAACATGATCTGGGAAAACCCCATCGGCTTCATCAGCCCGGTTTTCACCTCCACCCGCGGCGACATCCTCTTTTTCCGCACTCTGGATGAAGCCCCTGCCAAAGCGCAAAACTTCACCGAAGTGGAGCCCCGCATCTACGGAATCCTGAAAAACCAAAAACAGGCCAGCAGACAGGAAGAGGTCACCAAAGAGCTCATGCAGGAATTCAACCTGAAGCACTACCCCGAGCGCATCACCCTCTCCCTCACCGCGGAAGAGCTGTTCAACATTGCAGACAACGCAGCCAGACAGCGCAATTTCGCCGCTGCCATCTCATATTACGACCAAATCATCACCCACTATGCCAACGGTTCAGACGACTATCGCGCCTCTTTCATGAAGGCGTTTCTGGTGGCAGAAGAAGTGAAGGATGAAGCCGGCGCCATCGAGCTTTTCAAGTCATTCTTGAGAAAATATCCCCAGGGTGAATTGAACGAATCGGCTCAGTTTATGATCGACTCCCTGGAAGGGAACGTCGTTTTGGAAATTGAAGACTAACGTGACAATGCCTCGCATACACATCAAACCCCGCTTCGGCGGGGTTTTTCTTTGCCCGCTCCTTGAGCCCATAAACACAGCCGCACCCTGCATCCTCCTCTCCCACCCGCCAAAAAGGCGGGTGGCTGTCGTGTGCGAAGCCGGGACGAACAAGGATGGGCTCAAGAAGGAAGGGGGGGTAGACCGTTAAAACTCCATGCTCAGGGTCACGGGTCCGTCGTTTAGCAAAGACACTTTCATATCAGCCCCAAAGATGCCGGTCTGCAGCGGAATATCCGTTTGCGAGAGGATTTCCACAAATTTATCGTAAAGACTTTCAGCCAGTTCAGGTGGCGCGGCGGGGGTGAAATCCGGTCTGCGTCCCCGTGCCAGGCTGGCGTAGAGGGTGAATTGTGAAACCAGCAGCAGCGAGCCTCCCACATCTCTGAGCGAAAGATTCAGGCGACCCTGTTCATCGCTGAAAGCTCGCAATTCCATAACCTTTTTTGCGGCAAGCGGCAGCAGTGCCTCCGTGTCCTGGGGTCCAAAGCCCACAAAAACCAGATAGCCCCTGCCGATCTGACCGCAGATTTTGCCCTCCACCTCCACCTTGGCGTTCAAAACGCGCTGGATCAGGATCCGCATCAGTCAACTCTGAAGCGGTGGACCTCCCAGCAGCCGGTGTCGTCCAACCAAACACAGCCGTGTTCAAAAGGCGGAATCACAATCTGCAATCGTCCAAAGGCCACACCCGGCTTCAAAAATCCGGCACTGATGGTCTGTTTGTCCCATGTGTCCTTGGCTTTTTGCTTAATCTTATATTGGCGATCCAGCTTGCCGTTGTTTTGGAAGGTGATGAAACGCAGGGTGATTTGCGGTCCGGAGATCTGGCTGGATTTGGTCCAAAGCCGTGAATAGTAGCCTCCGTAGCGGTTTATGCGAAAGGCGTCGGATGTAATTACGACCGTGTTTGGAGAGGCATCCACACGCAGGGAGGTGTTTCCCTGAATGGCCTCTTCCCCATCGATGAAAACGGGGGTTTTGGCCACGCCGCTTTCGCCTTGCAGAGAAACGTTCCAGCCCAAAAGTGCATCCCGCGGATCCAGCGAATAGGCGCTGAAGCCGGGATTTGAAATCAAGTTTGGCACGCCTGCCGTGTCCTTGTCAAAAAAGATCAGGCTGGAATGGACCAGACAGGACGAGAGCAGCAAAGCCAAAGCTGTGATCAACAACCAAAAAAAGGCGCGTTTTTTCATTTCATGAAACCCCGTTCGTTAAGATATTTTAGCACAACGCCCACACCCAGAGTATTGAATAGCAGATTTGACCCGCCGTAACTTATGAAAGGCAAGGGGATTCCCGTGGCGGGAACCAAGCCGATGTTCATACTGATATTGATAAAGGTTTGAAACATAAGATATGACAGGATTCCGGCGGAGGCAATCCGGCGTTCACCAACGCGGATTTCGCCCACGGCCCGGATCAACCGCCAAAAGAACAGAACAAACAAAGTTAAAAGAATAAGGGCGCCGATGAAGCCAAATTCTTCACCGATCACGCTGAAAATGAAGTCTGTATGGTGTTCCGGCAGGAAATTCATGTTTTTTTGCGTCCCCTGCAGCCATCCCTTGCCGGCGATGGAGCCGCTTCCCACGGCGATTTTGGCTTGGATGATCTGATAGCCTGCGCCCAAGGGGTCGGCCATGGGGTTCAAAAAAGAGCCGATTCGCCCCTGCTGGTAGTCTTTCATACTGTTCCAAAATACCGGCATGATCAAGGCCAAAAATCCATTCAGGATGCCCGCAATGGCTGTGGTGATCCAGGAAAGCCGGTTCCACAGCAAAAGACCCACCAGCACAATTATCCAAATGATGATGGCTGGCCACCACAGTGAGGATAGCACACTCACCACAGGGCTGATGAGCAGCAAAATGTAAAGCAGCGGCACATCCGCAGCGATGAGCATCGCCACAAGGCTGAACATAAAGACCAGGGTGCTGCCAAAGTCCGGCTCCAGCATGATCAGAATCACCGGCAAAATCACCAGACCAAAGCCGTACAGGATCTGGCGGATTTCGCTCATGTTTTCCCTGGAAATGGTGCGTGCCACGATCAGGACGGTGAACAGCTTGGCGCTCTCGGAAGGCTGATAGTGCAAGCCGAAAAAGTTGAACCAACGGTGGGCGCCGCTGACCTCGGGGGCAAATAGCACCGCCATCAAAGCCAGGATGTTTAGGATGTATGCCGGGATGATGATCAAGTCAAATATCGGCATGGGCAAGCGCATCAGCAAAAACATCATGCCCAGGGAAACGACGGCAAAAATGAGCTGCTTCCACCAATGGTTTTGCGTGGAAACATATTCACCGATGTGAGTGGTGGAGGCGGAAAAGATTGCCAGACAACCAAATAGGATCAGCAACACCAAATAGGCAGCCAACACAAAATCAAACTTTTTGCGGTTGATCATTGTGTTTCCTCCTGGTGTGCATCCCCGGAGTCCTGATGCCCTGCGCCGGCTTCTGGCTTGGGTTCAAAATCGTGTTGAGCCGGAATGCCCGCAGCCGGGGCTCCGCCAAATTGAGGCGGAATGGCGCCTGGTTCGCGGATCTTTTCAAGGTTTCCGATGTAATAGTTGAAAATCTTGTTTGCCACGGGAGCGGCAACAGCTCCGCCGCCGCCGGCGTTTTCCATGAAAACCGTGACCACGATCTCCGGTTTGTCCGTTTCAATAAAGCCAACGAACCAAGCGTGGGTGGTTTTGCCCATATAGTTTTCGGCGCTGCCGGTTTTTCCAAAGGTGGTGGCGCCGGGCACGCTGACCACGCGGGCGGTTCCGCCGGGTGCGTTTGTAACAGCCCAAAGTCCGTCACGAATGGCCTGCATGGTTTCGGACGACCAGGGCAGGGGGTATTTATTCAAGGCTTGGATTTCCTCGCGGGTGATGCGCGCCGGACCCATGGTATGCATCAAAATGTGGGGCTGAATCCAGGTTCCGCGGCGGGCAATGGCTCCGAAAAGAGCGTTGATCTGCAGCGGGGTGGTGAGCACTTCGCCCTGCCCGATGGCAAGGTTTGCCTTGTAGCCGGTGAGCGAACCTTTGATGTCGCGCTCCTCGCGGTAATATTTTGTGGTGGGATAGAATCCGCCACGTTCATTGGGCAGGTCGATCCCTGTTTTTTCCAGCACTCCGCAGGCTTTGGCGTGAAGCATCATGGCATCCAGATCTATTCTGCTGATGAGATCGTAGAAAAAGACGTCGCAGGAAACCTTGTGGGCGTCCACGATGTTCAGTGACCCGTGTCCCGCTGCGCTCCAACAGCGGAAAAAGCGGTTTCCGATTTGCAGTCCGCCGCTGCAGGAAGCCAGCCGGGTGTGGCGATTGATCACGCCCAGTTCCATGCCTTTGGAGCCGGTTATGGGCTTAAACACCGAGCCGGGCGGATAGCTGGCCTGGATGATCCTGTCCAGCAGCGGCTTGGAGGGCGAATTCAAGCCCGCCCACACTTCGCTGCTGATTTTTTGCATGAAGATATTGGGGTCGTAATCCGGTTTGCTGAGATAAGCCAAAATGCCGCCGGTTTGGGCATCGGAGACGATCACGCAGCCCCGGAGTCCGGGAGGGAAAACCGCATTTGCATATTCCTGCAGGTCGTTGTCGATGCTCAGGATCAGGCTCAGCCCGTTTTGGGGCTCGACGGAAGTGTTTTCCTTAAAGAGTTCCAAGCTTTTTCCCTGGGCGTCCACCTGCATGATTTCCTTGCCGTCCTTGCCGCGCAACAGCACTTCATAATAGCGTTCCAAGCCGGTTTTGCCAATGTAGGCGTTCAGGGAATAGTCTTCATTGCGATAAAGCTTGTATTCATCTTCGTTGATGCGACCCACGTAACCTGTGAAGTGATTGGGATACATATAGTTGCGCGAGGTGCCGATGCGGAAATTCAGCTCCGGAAAATCTGATATCCTCTCGGAAAGCGTGACCACGGTGTCGTAGCTCAGGTTGTCTGCCAGCAGGATCTCTTCGTAGGCTTTAAACCTCTGTGCAAAGATGAGTTCCTTCAGTTCTTCCGGTTCCATGCCAAAATGCACTTTCAAAAAAACCGAAAGTCGCTCGGTGTTGTTTATTCTGCTGGTGGTGAGGTAAAGATCGTGGGCAGGGATGTTTACCACGATGGGACGGTATTTACAGTCGTAGATTTCACCGCGGGTGGCAGTCACACGCCGGATGCGGACAAAATTGCTCTCCGCAATGTGGCCATAGTATTCACCCTGAAGCACTTGCAATCTGAATAGCGCCACCACCAAAATCACGGTGAGCAGCACCAGGGTGATTTTGAAAACCAGGGTGGAAAAGTTTTTAATCATTTACCAAAACAATGCGCAGACGGGACACAAGCTGGGTGATCCAAAAAACCACGAAGCTGATCGCCAGATTGTAGGCAAATGCAAGCAGGTTCAAAGCAAAAAGCTGTCCTGTGAAGCCATAGTCGATGCCCAGCATGAGCCAAAAAATGAAGTGGAATATCAAGTTTGCCAAGATCAGGGAAAGCATTCTCGCCAACACGCTTTCATCTTCAAAGGGTTTGCGGAATTGGTTGATCGCCAAGCCAACAAGCAAAAAGATAAGCGCGTGGGATCCAAAGGTTTGCGGGTATGTGGTGTCGTAGAGCAAGCCGATGAGAAAGATCACGATGAGGGCGGGATTGAGTTCACGGCTCCAAACCAGATAAACCACCCAGGGGATGAGTATGTTCGGGATCACCCCAAAGAGTTCAAAAGTTGGCATGAACAGCACCTGGACATAGAAAAAAAGCAGACCTAAAATATAAGTCCAGATGTGTTTCAAAGCCATGTCAATCCAATCTTCTGATGATGCACAGAGGGGTTTGTTCGTCGTCCTGACCCTGGGGATTGTCTCTCACCACCGCTTCCACGAAATGTTTGGAAAGACCCTTGCTATAGCCGATGGCCCAGGAGTTGCCAATGTCGTTCACATCCACTATCGCCACGGGAAAACCGAATTCATCCGCCAATTCCTGAGCAACCTTGCCGGGTTTGAGCGGACCTTTCACGACGGTAGTCACATATTTGCCAACGGAAGTGGAGCCGGCTGAATCAACCAGAGCGGACTGCATTCCCGCAATTCGATAAAAATCTCCACTGCGCCCAAGCTTTTTGGTGATCCCGCCGATGACAGCGGCAACAAGAATGCGAAGGGTTCCACATTCATCGATGGCGCATTGCATGGTTGTGGGTAATCCCAAACCAACGCCGTAGGGCACCTTCATCACTTTGGAAGACAAAAAATGGGCAAGTTTCCCGGGCTTGATCTCATCTTCGGGAATGGCGCGTCCCTGCGTAATGGCAAGCGGACTTTCGCTGATGGTGAGAATGTCGCCGGGCTTGATGTGCGGCAGGGCAAATTCGCGGACGATGTCCGCAATCAGATCGTTTTCTGTAATGATCTTTGTTTTCAGAGGGATGCGCTCAACGCGCACGCCGCCGATGGTGATGATGGGTTCGAATATTTTACTCATTGTTTTCCCTGTTTTAGGATGAATACGTGTTCGAGGTTTTCCACCTGGGTGAAGGGCTCGATTTCCGCTGTGATGAAGAGCTGATCCTGCGAATCGCGGATGCGGGAAACCCTGCCAACGGGGTAGCCCTTGGGATAAAGGGTGGAAAGGTTTGAAGTTACGATGGTGTCTCCCGCACTGATCTGGGAGCCCAGGCGGATCATGTTCATGTTCGTATTGCCGGAGAGATCGGCCTGCAGGATGCCTTGAACGCTGGTGAGCTTGTCCATCACGGGAATCTGGAAGCGCGGATTGCTGAAGGGCAGCACCACACAGTTTGTGGCAGAAACCGAGATCACCCGGCCAACAATGCCGCGTGCGGAAACCACGGGACTGTTCACCTCAACGCCGCTCGCGCTGCCTTTGTTTACCACCAGGTTGCGCTGTTGAAACTGCCCGGAATAGCCGATCACTTCCGCCACCTCAAAACCCATGTCGCCGGTTTCAAAAGTGATGGTTTGCATGGTATGGCTTTCCTTGAGGGCGTTGTTTAAGCTCAGGTTTTCCAGAGTTAGGGAAGCCTGCTGCTGCTGAAGCTTTGCCAGTTCCTGCTTAAGCGAACTGTTTGAACGGAATAGGTTTACAGAACGGGTGAAGGGATAGAACACCGTCTGCCCCAATAGCGATGCACGCTTGGCTCGGCTTTCGGGACTTCCCAAGCTCAAAGCCAAAGAGACCAGCACCAGCGCCAGAGGCAATAGCATTTTTTTCACGGATTCTTCCTTTTCACCTATTTGCTTGTATGCCCAGCCAAAAACTGGCTGGAGCGCTTAATCAATCTTTGCCGCGCTGAAACGATGCTCAGTCTTCGATGCGTTTGATCAGAACGTTGCGATAGCGGTCCAGTTCGTCCAAGACCCTGCCCGCACCGCGAACAACACATTCCAGAGGATCCGGCACCACAAAAACCGGCAGGTCAACGGTTTTGGAGATTTTTTCGTCCAAACCCTTGAGCAGGGCGCCGCCGCCGGTGAGGAAAATACCGCGTTCGGCAATGTCGGCAGCCAGTTCCGGGGCTGTGCGTTCGAAAAGCCTCTTGATGGCATCAACCATGGTGGCAATGGTTTCGCTGATGGCTTCGCGCACCTCTTCAGAGCTGATTTTGATGGTGACCGGAAAGCCGGAAACGATGTCACGTCCGCGCACATCCATGGTGAGTTCCTGCTTCAGGGGATAGGCGCTGCCAATCTGCATTTTGATCTTTTCCGCGGTTTGCAGGCCAACGTGCAGGTTGTTCTTTTTGCGCAGATAGCTGATGATGTCGTTGTCCATCTTGTCTCCACCCACGCGGATGGAGTTGTGCACCACAATGTGGGACAAAGAGATAACCGCAATTTCGCTGGTGCCGCCGCCGATGTCCATCACCATGTTTCCAAAAGCTTCCTCGATGGGAAGTTCGGCGCCAATGGCGGCCGCCACGGGCTCGGAAACCAGATAAACCTCACGCGCACCGGCGTGAAGGGCGCTGTCGCGCACTGCGCGTTTTTCCACTTCCGTGATGCCTGAGGGAACGCAAACTATCACCCGCGGCCGCACCAGAAGACGCTTTTTCTGGGCGCGTAAAATGAGGTCGCGCAGCATGAGTTCGGTAACCTGAAAGTCGGCTATCACACCGTCTTTCATGGGTTTGACCACCCGGACTTCGTCGGGGTTTTTGCCCAGCATCACCTTGGCTTGCTGGCCGATGGCAATAATCTTTTTACTGTCGTTTGAAACAGCCACCACAGAGGGTTCGTCGATCACGATCCCGCCTGTTTTTTTGTAAACGAGGGTGTTTGCGGTGCCCAGGTCGATGGCAATGTCGTTGGCTTTCATGCCAACAAAATCAAAAAAAGACATTTAAACTCCTCTGTATCCAAGCTTCAGGCAGGCCGAGACACACCTGAAACGAAATATTCGCTAATGGTAACCCAATAAATTTTTGTAGTGATGCGCTGTCAAGCGAAAAAGCCAGATGCTGTTCCACATGGCAATTTGGCAGGCTTCAGGCATATTCCTTTTGGGCAGTTTTGCGATTGCCGGTCAAGGCTGCTTTTTTGATGCCTTGTATTCAGAACTCAGTCTTTTGCTTTCAAATATTCCTGGATTTCAGCACGCTCTTTGTCGTAACCGGCTTTGCCCATCAAGGCGTAGGTGGCGATTTTGCCTGCCTCCACCCCGGGCTGGTCCAGCGGATCGATGTGCAAGAGTTTTCCGGTGAAAACGGTTTGGATTTCATACATCATGATGAATTCACCGATGTGGAATTCGTCGATGGCGGGGAAAACGATGTTGCAATTCGGGCGATGTGCTTTGGTGAGGGCTATTTCAGTGGCAAGCCATTCGGCATTAAGCAGTTCGGAAAGCTTTTTGCCACCCAGATAGCTAACTTCCCCGCGCTCGGGATGCAGGTTCGGGATCACGTAATCGTGTTTGAAGTTTTCCACGCCCAGGAAGGTGAAAACCTTGTCGTTGGGACCCTCGGTATAAAGCTGCACCTGGGAGTGCTGGTCCGTGGTGCCCAGAGCCTTCACAGGAGTCTGTCCCACAAATACTTCACGGCCTTTTGAGTTGTGACGTTTGCCCAGGCTTTCCGCCCAAAGCTGGCGATACCAATCTGCAAAATCGTACAGGGAATTTGAATAGGGCATCATCACCGAGATCTTTTTGCCCTCATGCATGTAAAGGTAATGCAGCAAACCGTTCAGGTATGCGGGATTCTCAAAGCTGTCCAGCTTTTCACAGCGCTGGCGCATGGAAGCAGCTCCCCGAAGCAGTTCGGCAATATTGATGCCCACAAACGCCGAGGAAAGCAGTCCCACATCTGTGAGCACTGAAAAGCGCCCGCCAACATTGTCTGGAACCACAAATGATTGATAGCCTTCGTTTTGGATAACCTGGCGCAGGAAGCCTTTTTCGCGGTCTGTGGTGATGATGATTCTTTTTGTGTAATCCTCCGGGTGACGCTTTTTGAGGATGTCTGTCAGAATCATATAACCAGCCATGGTTTCAGCCGTGGTTCCACTTTTGGTGATCACGTTGAAGAGAGTGGTGTCGAGGTCAATTTGACTCAGGATCTCATGCAAATAAATGGGATCCACGTTGTCGTAAACAAGAAGGCGCCGCTTCAATTCACGCTCTGTTTTTAAAGCCGAATAGAGGGCGCGGTTTCCCAGGGCGGAGCCGCCAATGCCAAGCACCACCATGGTATCGAAGTGCGGATCGATGCCGGAAATGTAATCCAAAATGGGGCTTACATCGTACTCCGGCAGTTCATAAAAGCCCAGGACATTGGCTTTGCGATCGGCTTGGATTTCCTCGTGGGCCTGCATGCAGGCATAGCGAAAGTCCTGCACTTTAGAAGCCGGAATCGCCGTGGGCAAGTCTTTGGAATGCAAAAGGTTACGATATTCAAAACGCAGCATGTGCTCTCCTTTACAGGTTGTAATATGGTTTGAGGCGTTCAAAAACCAGGTTTTCGATGGCGGAAAGGCTGTTCAAGTCCGCTTTTTTCACGATCTTAAATAGATCTTCATCACAGCGCCGGATGATGGCCTTGCAATTCAGCCAGGATGCCGGAGCCACACTCAATTCCTTAAAACCCATGCCAATCAGCAGGGGCAGATATTCCGCTTGGGAAGCCATTTCCCCGCAGATGGAAACTGCCTTGCCCTGCTTTTCCCCAGCCATGAGCGTGGTTTGCATAAGTTTAAGCACTGCAGGATGATGCGAAGTATAATAGGCTGTGAGACCCGAATGATTGCGGTCTGCCGCCAGGGTGTATTGCACCAGATCGTTGGTGCCGATGCTCATAAAGTCGCAGTGGACGGCAAGTTCCTCGCTGCAGAGTGCGGCGGAGGGAATTTCTATCATCACCCCCAGAGGGATGTCCGGATCAAAGGCAAGTCCCTGCGCTGCAAGCTGATCCATGCAGGCATGCACAATTTCGCGTGCTGCCAGAAAATCCTTGAGATCCGCCACCATGGGAAGCATCAGTTTGACCCGACCAAAGGCGCTGGCACGCAATGCCGCCCGGATTTGGGTTTCAAAAAGCTGCTGGTGAGCCAGGGAGAAACGAATGCCCCGCAACCCCAGATATGGGTTTTCCTCCGGTGCGGACGGTATCAGATGCGATATTTTATCCCCGCCCAAGTCGAAGGTGCGGATGGTAACGCTATGTGGTGCATACCGCTCCGCGATGCGGCGATAAACTTGAAACTGACTTTCCTCATCCGGCAGAGTCTCTTGCCCCAGATAGAGGAACTCTGTGCGATACAGCCCCACCCCATCGGGATTTCCCTGCTTGACTGCCTCCAGTTCGGTGTTCAGATCAAGATTCAGGCGCAGCTTGATCCTTTGTCCATTTTGGGTTTGAGTGGGAAGTTCGGCTTCCTGACAAGCCGTTTCCTGACTGTGCTGATATTTTTTGAGCAAATCCTGATAAAGATTCAGAGTGTCGGCATCGGGATTGAGGATGGCCTTGCCCTGTAAAGCGTCCAGGATGAGGGTGTCACCATTGTTGACAGTTTGAAAAATATTGGGCAGTGAAGCCAGCGCGGTCAGCTTCAAGGAACGGCTGAGAATGGAGGCGTGGGAAGTGTAGCTGCCATGCTCGGCACAGTAGGCTTCCACCCCCATTTGGGCAAGCTTGTTCACCAGCGAAGGTTCCGCTTCTTCCAAAACGGCAATTTGCCCGGGCTGCCAATCCTGCGGGATCTGCGCGCTTGAACCAGTAAGTTCATGCAAGAGGCGGTGTTGCACGTCCTTGAAATCGGAGGCGCGTTGGGCAAAATAGGGGTCTTCCAAAGCGGTAAAATGGTCACGTACCCGTTGGAAGTTTTCCTCCACTGCCGCCGCGGCAGAAAGCAGCTTATCTGTAATGTCGGCACGGATTTGTCCCAACATTTCAGGGTCGTCCAGAATCAGAAGATGCGATTCGAGGATCTCGCGGTCGGAATCGGCACCCTTGAAGGCCTGAAGCTGTTGTTCCATCTCGGCTCTGATTCTTGCCAGGGCGGCGTTCAGGCTGTTCTGTTCAGCTTCCAGTTCGTCCTGTATGATATGATGTCGCCGGATCACCCAGTTTTGAGTTTTGAGCAGGCGTGCCTCTCCGATCACAAGACCGGGACGGATCACAATCCCGTTGAAACTCCGCATTGCCATCAATCCTCTCCGAAGCCGCCACTGATGAGGGCTTCGATTTCTTCCAGCAGATATTCCTCGTCTTCGCCGTCGGCAATGAGATTCAGGGTGGAACCATATTCCGCCGCCAGCATCATCACGCCCATAATGCTTTTTCCGTTCACGCGCATGTCGTCTTTTTCGATGTAAAATTCACTGCGATATTTGGTTGCAGCTTTTACGATCAGCGCGGAGGGTCGGGCGTGAAGGCCCATCGGATTTGTAACCTTAATCTTTATTTGGCGCATTCGGGCCGCCGGAGCCTGATTTGATGAGGGTTTGTTTGCGAATCTCGTCGTGAAGCTGGCGGTTGAAATCTTCTGCAGCGTCGTAGCCGCCGCCTTTCAGGATCATGTTTTTGGCAGCCACTTCCACGATTACGGACACATTTTTACCCGGCGAGATGGGCAGATAGATGATGGGAACCTTGAAGCCAAGGTGGTCGGCAAAGTTTGTGACCAAACCCACCCGTTCATAATCCAGATTGTCCTGCCAGGGCATCAGTTCGATCTGGAGATCGATGTTCTTTTGCTTGCGTACGCGTTCAACCCCGAACATGCGTTCCACATTGATGAACCCCACGCCGCGGATCTCCATGAAGTGACCAAAATCTCGGGCGGTTTTTCCCACCAGCTGTTCATCCAAGACCTTGATGGCAATCATGTCGTCCGCCACCAGGCTGTGTCCGCGCTGGATGAGATCGAGCGCGCATTCGCTTTTTCCAATGCCGCTCTTTCCCGAAAGCAGGATGCCCAAGCCAAACACATCCACCAAGGTGGCGTGGATCTTCTTTTCAGGGGCAAAAACATACTGCAAATAGCGAAGCAACTGAGCGATGAGCTGCGCCGTGGTAAAACGGCTGGAAATGATGGGAATGTTGAGATCGTTGCCCAGATACTCCAAAATGGGCGGCAGGGAAAGCCCCTTGGTCACGATGATGCAGGGGATGTCCAGCTTGAAAAGCGAACGAGCTCGCTCCAGCATCGTATCTTCTGGCAGGCTTTGCAGATAGCGCACCTCCACTTCCCCGAAAACCTGGATGCATTCGCTGGAAAAGAAATCCAGATAGCCGGAAAGTGCCAGACCGGGACGGCTGATGTGGGCAGAAGTAAGCGTCTTGTCCAGGGTTTCCGGCTCGGTCACCAAGGATAGCGCGAAGTCTTTTTTCTTCGTGTCGAAAAATTCTCGGATGCTGATGGATTTCATGGACACTCCTTCAGCCCACCGAGGCTGCCGAACCCAAGTCCGGCAGCCTGGGGCTTTTAATTTAAGGTTCTATCAATTTATAGTTTTGGCTGTCTCTTCTCACCAAAACGTTGAGGCGATCGGTCTCCACATTTTTGAAGATGAGGAATTCTTCCTTTTGATTGTCTATTTTTTCCATGGCTTCCTCGACTGAGAGGGCTTCCGCCACAGCACGTTTGGTTTTGACGGTTTTGTGGGCTTTGTTTTCCAAGTTTACGAAAAGATCTGATTCGCGCGAAAAATCCCTGAATTGGTCTTTCAGTGCACGTTTTTGGTGGTCGGTCACACGGTCTTTCAGCTTTTTGACCTGAGCTTCCATCCTGTCCAGAGCGGTGTCGATGGAAAGATACATGTCCATTTCCTCCGCTTGGCTTTGCAAGCCGAATCTGGAAGCCTGCAACGAAATTTCGCAGACGTTGCGGCTGCTTTCCAAAGATAGGGTTACATGGACGGCAATGATGTGGTCAAAATACCTTTTGATCTTCAGGCACGATGATTCAACATAGTCCCTGATAGCCTTCGTGAGTTCGAAATTGCGGGCTGTGATCGTGATCTGCATGTGTGATTCCTCCTTTCTTAGATTTTATTTATGGACATATTTTGTAAATCTTCAAGTGATTCCTTGATGGTTTCGGACAGGGTGGGATGGGCAAAGGTGATGCTTTCTACGGCTTCGGCCTTTGCTCCCAGCGAGATGAGAATGGCGCCCTGAGCGATCAATTCAGCGGCGTTGAGCCCCAAGATGTGCATGCCGAGCAGCTTGGAATCATCCGCCCGGGCAATGGTTTTCACCAAACCGAAGGTTCCGCTCATCGCCAAAGCCTTGCCGTTTGCACTGTAAGGGAATTTTCCCACCTTGATTTCGCCGAATTTTTCCTTGGCCTCAGCCTCTGTGTAGCCAACGGAGGCAAGTTCTGGCATGGTGAAGGTCACGCGCGGAATTTGAATGTAGTCCAGAGCCGGAATTTCGGGCTGATCGCCTTGGATGATGCCCTTGATGTGGGCGGAGGCAATCATGCCCTGTTTGCTGGCGGTATGAGCCAGAGGCATCTTGCCAGTGAGGTCGCCAATGGCATAGATGCCGGGCAGGCTGCTGCGCATGAATTCATCGATCTTGACCGCGCCGGCTTCCATCTCAGGAGCCGCTTGCTGCCATTCAAGCTCCATGCGGGGAGCGCGTCCCACGCTCATCAACACTTTTTCAAAATTCAGCTTGCTGCCGTCGGTGAGTTCCAGTTCGCAACTGCCATCCTGCGGAGTGACTTTTTGCACACCCACCTTCGTGCTGATCTTGACCCCGGCTTTTTTGAGCGCCATGGTGAGACGTTTGCTCATTTCCTCATCTTCGTTTGCCACAATGCGCGGCAAAAATTCAATGATCTGAGTCTGTACTCCAAAGCTGTTCAAGATGGAGGCAAACTCACAGCCAATCACGCCGCCGCCCACCACCGCCAAACTTTTGGGCAGGCTTTCCAAAGCCAGAAGCCCCGTGGAGGAAAGTACATTCACCTCATCGATGGCAATTCCGGGCAGTTCCTTGGGCAACGAGCCCGTCGCCAGGATCAAAAAGCGTGCTTTGACAGCGGTTCCGGACTCGGTCTTCACTTCCCAGCCTTCGCCAAATGGCGCAACACTGACGGCTTTCTCTGCAATAACGGGGATTTCGCGCTTTTTGAAAAGGAATTCCACGCCGCTCACAAGCTGTTCCACGATGGCATTCTTGCGGGCATGGATGAGCTTGTAATCCAGGCTAGGGCTCATTTCGGGGAAACCAAATTCCGGAGCTGTGCGCATTTCGGAATAAAGCTCGGAGCTTTTCACCAATGCCTTGGTGGGGATGCAGCCTTCGTTCAGGCAGACCCCGCCCAGGCGCTTCATTTCCATAACTGCAACGTTGATTCCATACTGGTCGAGGCGGATGGCAGTTTCATAGCCTCCCGGTCCACCTCCAATGATTAAAACTTCACGGTCGAACAAATAAACCTCCTTATTGCCTGCGCAGGCGACTGTTAAGGATCCCCAGTTCCGCCCGATATTTGGCAACTATGCGCCTTGAGATCGTAAGCCCTTCCTCTGCAAGAAGTTCAACCAATTCCTGGTCGCTGAGGGGGCTGCTTTTATCTTCGTTGTCGATCAGGCAGATCAGCCTGGTTTTCACGTGCTGACGGGAAATACCTTCAAAATTTCTATCCATGCCGGCGGTGCTGCTGAAAAAGTCCTTCAGCCCGCGCATGCCGTATGGCGTGTCTGCATATTTATGTTTCACCACGCGGGAAATGGTGGATTCGCTAACACCCAGGTCCTGCGCGATCACAGCGTAGGTGAGCGGCTGGATGAGCCCATTTCCGCGGGCAAAGAAATCCGGTTGGTGTTTGATGATGGAATGCGCCACCCTTTCCAAGGTGCGGGTGCGCATATATATGCTTTTCAAGAGAAACTTGGCGCTGTTGATGCGGTCGCGCACAAACCTCAGGGTGTCGCGGTCAAAACGGCTGCGGTTGATCATCCGCCTGTAGCGCGAACTGATCACAATGTTCGGGCTGATGCTGTCGTTAATGATCACTTCAAAGCGATCATCGATCTTTTTGATGGAAATATCCGGATACACATAGTTTGTGCTGGCGGAGAGAATGCGCAAACCCGGCTTGGGGTCAAGCTTGGCAATGATGTCACGCATGGCAAGGATGTGATCCTCCCCCACGCCAAAATGGGAAGCCAGCTTTTGGAAGCGCCGGTGGATGAGATTGTCAAATTGATCGTCACAGAGCCCAACCAAGATGCGGTTTTGCAATTGATCTTCCGCCAACTGCGCCAGCAGACATTCGCTGATGTTTCTGGCTGTGATGCCCCTGGGCTCAAGCTGCAAAACGATGCGGTGCAGTTCCTCGGCACGTCTGGCGCCGATGCCAAATTGACGCGCCACCTTTACCAGACTGATGTTTTCCGGCAAAAAGCCATAGATATCGCAACTGTCCAAGAGTTCGGAGATGAACTCCACCTCGTTGTCGGGCAGGGAAAGTGGATAGAGCTGGCGCAAAAGCTTTTCCTTTCCGTCCTCTTCATAGCGGATGAAGGATTCCTTCTGATCCTGTTCCGGTTCTTCGCGACGCCCTTCGTAACTTTGATGATAATCGTTCCACTGATCCAGAATCTCGGTAAGTTCCCTGGCCTCATTCAGGGTTTTGCCCAGATCCTCGTCCTCGTCCTCATCGTCGATGCTTTCCTTGTCCTCTTGTTCCTGTGTTTCAAGGCTTTCCGGATCGTCTTCCTTTTCCTCACGCAGTTCCAAAAGCGGGTTTTGCTCCAATTCCTGCTTGATGTATGCCTCCAGTTCCAAAATGGGCAGGGCAAGCATTTTCAAGGATTGGAGCATCTTTGGCTTCAGCGCCAGTTCCTGCTTTTGTTTCAGGCCAAGATGTTGATCCATAGTTCTCATTGCTGCGTCTCGAATGGGTTGGACATAAACCGTTCGCCCAGATAAAGCTTCCGGGCTTTTTCGTCGTTGATCAGTTCCACGGATGAACCGGAAACAATGATCTTTCCTTCAAAGATAATATAAGCCCGGTTCACTATTTTCAAAGTCTCGATCACGTTGTGGTCGGTGAGCATCACGCCGATGTTTTTCTGCCGCAGTTTGGCAATGATGTCCTGAATGTCCGCCACGGCGATGGGATCCACTCCCGCAAAGGGTTCATCCATGAAAATGAAGGTGGGGTTTGTAACCAGCGAGCGTGTGATTTCCAGCTTTCGGCGCTCACCTCCGGAAAGGGTGTAGGCCTTTTGATTTGCGAGGGTGGTGAGATTGAGCTCTTCCAAAGCGCTTTCCAAACGAAGCTTGCGTTCGGCGCGGCTTATTTTCAAGGTTTCCAGAATCGCCATGATGTTTTGTTTGACGGTGAGCTTGGCAAAAATGGAGGGAGCCTGCGCCAGATAGCCCAAACCCAGCCTGGCACGGCGATACATGGGAAGCCGGGTGATGTCTTTACCGTCCAGCCAAACCTTGCCCATGTTCGGTTTTGCCAGACCCAGGATCATGTAAAAGGTGGTGGTTTTGCCGGCGCCGTTGGGACCCAGGATCCCAACCACTTCTCCCTGAAGCATTTCCATGCTCAAGTCATCGACCACTTTGCGTCGACCATATATCTTAACCAAGTTTTTCGCCTGGATCTTCCGCGCTTCCATATCTTTAAAATATCCGAAAATCCATCATTGTCAAGAGTCTTTGTGAAACTTGTAAACGCCCTTGATGCGGGAACGCATTTTCATCGTCTCCAGTTCGCTTTTATCCGAAAAACTGGCTTCCAGGTTTTCTCCTGCGGCTGTATTCAAAAAATAGTCCCGATCTTCGCTCTTTTCCCGCAAATAGCTGTATTCAACAGACTTCTCCGCCTCGAATCCGCGTATTTGCCTGTCTTCAAAAGCCACCCTGATATAGTCTGCCGTCACCCAGTTTTGCCTGTGTTGATCCTCATTTTCCGTAAAATCCAGCCTGCAGCTGTCAATCAGTTCCGCTGTCTGGAGCACGCGGTCTTGAAAATAGAGGTAAAACTCTCCTGCACTTGCGATAGCTTTGTCGGAACGAAACTCTGGCTGGCCGATGAACATCGCCTTGTCTTCATTCATCAGATAGACCAAAAAGTCGCTGCTGGCCTCAAATTCCCCGGTTTGAACCAACACGTTGAAGGTGGCCATCAGCTTCCGTTCAGTTTGAAAATACTCAAATTTATCCGCCCTCACGGTCAGGGTGTCTTTCCCGGCAATGTGGATCAAAGGCTCCTCAACCAGGTAGCTGTAACGGGTTTTCCGATCCCAAAACGCATATCCGCAGGTGATGTCAGCATTTTCCTCCCTGTCGTGGGAACTCACGTTTTCCCAAACTGTTACGCTGTTGTGAAGCTGGTCATAAACCGCTTTGTCGGCTCGAAACCAGCGCATCACCGTTCCCTTCTTTTTTTCCTCGATCAAAACCCTGCCGCCGGCATTCAACTGCTCAACCTTGCGATAATATGTCAAACTATCCGCCGCAATGCTGAGCGAATCGTTGCTCACCTTCACATTTCCATCCAGCCGGGCAATCTTTTGCAGATCAAAGATCAGCGCTCTGTCCGCCTTGAATTCCGTCTTTCCATACCAAAAATGCACCCGCCCTTCCAGCTTCATCACCTGCTCATCCTGCATTTTGGTGAGTTGCAGCTTGTCGGAGTGGATCACGCGAATCTTCTCGTGACCCTGTGCCAAGAGAAAAACAGCCGCCAAGAGCAGGCTACCAATCAAAAATGCTTTCTTCAAAGAAGCCCTCGGCGGAAATATCATCCATTTCTGTGGGATAGATGCTGAGTGTGGTGCGCAGGTTTCTGCCCCGCAATACGTTAGTGCCCTTGGTCAGTGTGACCGCATCCGGTGCCGTGACCGCATCCGTATTGCGATCCCAAATCAGGCGCTGGCTGCTCACGATGCCTTCTTTTCCCACCAGTTTCACATTTCCATAGGCAAAGACCATGTTGCGTGCGTCGTCCACAATGGTGCTGTCTGCCTTCAGGCTGGATGTGCCTCCCTCGCTGTCGAAGCTGGTGATATCCACCTTGTAGGCATGCATGATGCGCTTGTCGTTCCAGCGGTCGATGCGCCCCGCCTTCAAAACGAAGGACAGCTTTTTGCCGTTATATTCGGAAATGCTCACGTTCAGGCTGCTTTCGTCTGGAACCCCGCGTTTCATCTGGTCGGTCACGCTGTCCAAACTACCTTCACCGCAGGCAAAAAGCAGAAGCAGGCTCAAAAGCGGCAGCAGCTTAACTGATCCGCGCCAGATATTTGAGCACGGCTTCATCAAAGATGCCTTTTTGCACAAGCACATATTCAATGCATTCCCGAACCGCCCCGTGACCGCCACCGGCATTTGTAACAATGTCGCAAAGCGCTTTCACGCTGTTTGGTGCGTTGGCGGGGCAAACCGACACCGCCGCGCGCTGCATCAGCGGAATGTCGTTCCAGTCGTCGCCCATGAAAAGCATGTTGTTAAAGCCAAATCCCAGATCTTTCAAGAGCTCTTCGGCGACCTTCAATTTATTGGGGATTTTTTGGAAAAGATGAGGAACCTTCAGATCATCGCAGCGGCGCTGAAGCAAACTTGACTCGCGCCCCGTGATCACTGCGGTTTGGATGTCTGTACCCCAAAGCAGCATAAAACCCATGCCGTCCTGGGCGCTGAAATTCTTGCTCTCGACTCCGGCGCTGTCATAGATTATCCTGCCATCGGTCAAAACCCCGTCGCAGTCGAAAGCCAAAAGCTTGATTTTTTCCCAGCGCACCAAGGGCTTTGTGGGCTTCCCCAGCTTGTCGTGGCTCATCTAAACCTCCAAAATATGGTTTCAATCATCAAAAGTCCTTTGCAAAGGGGCGGTCCCGCCGCCTTTTCAAAGCGGACTTTTTTACATCATGCAGGTTCCGGCAAAACCGCCGCGTCTTCTATTTTAAAGGCTTGGTTCTCTCCCAGCTGAAGTTTGCTTCTTCGCGCCCAAAGTGACCGTATGATGCGGTGGGAAGGAAGATGGGCCTTCTCAGATCAAGGTAATCGATGATTCCTTTAACTGTCAAGGGAAAACTGCTGCGAATGAGTTTTTCCAGTTCCTGATCCGAGATCCTGCCGCTGCCAAAAGTCTCCGCCATCAGCGAAACCGGCTCGCTTTCGCCGATCACAAAGCTTAGCTGGACCAGGCATTCATCCGCCAAAGAGGATTCCACCACGCTTTTTGCGATGTGACGAGCCATGTAGGTGGCGCTGCGGTCAACCTTGGTGGCGTCTTTTCCGGAAAAAGCGCCGCCGCCATGCTGAGCCCAGCCGCCATAGGTGTCCACAATGATCTTGCGCCCGGTGAGGCCTGTATCCGCCGCCGGACCACCGTGTTCCCACATCCCGCGGGGGTTGATCTTGATCTCATAATCACCAGCGTGGAAGCTGCTGCAGGAGTCACTTTCCAGCTCTTCCACCGTTGGTTTGATCACCAAGTTTTCGATCAAATCCTTCATCTGGGCAAACTCGGCTTCATTTTTAGGAAAGTGGTGTGTGGAAATAACCACGGTTTCCAATGCGGAAGGCCTGCGTCCGCAATAGCGCATGCTCACTTGGGATTTGGCATCCGGCAGCAATCCGGGAATAGTTCCGTCTTTGCGAGCTTTGGCAAGGTTTTGCATCAGCAGGTGAGACATCGCAATGGGCACCGGCATCGAATATTTGGTCTGATTGCAGGCATAGCCGAACATCAGGCCTTGGTCGCCGGCACCTTCGTTGGTTTGCAGTTCAACCGATTGCGCGTGCAAGAGGTTTTCGATCTTGCAGCTTTGTGCATCGAAACCTTGGTTTGGCACCACGTAGCCGATGTCGGAAATCACCTTGCGGACTATGGGTTCCACGTCCAGTTCGATGTTTTTGGTAGTGGAAACCTCACCGGAAAGCACCACCCTGTATGTGGTGGCCAGGGTTTCGCAGGCAACCCGGGCATACGGGTCTTCCTGCAGATAGGCGTCCAAAATGGCATCCGAGATCTGGTCGCAAACCTTGTCTGGATGTCCCTCGGAAACAGATTCGGAGGTGAAAACGTATTCGTTTTTGTCGCAGGGCACGGGAGCGTGCAAGGCAGTCATTTTATTCTCCTTGTTTTTTTAATCTCTTTTCAGGTGACTTTGCCCCGCATAAAAAAAATCCGGCTGCCAAAGCCGGATTTATAAATACCGAACTTTAGCACATTTTTTCTGCGGAGCAAAGGTTAAATCACCGCGTTCAACAAAATTATGGTACATCTCCGGGGATTCGAACCCCGGACCCACTGATTAAGAGTCAGTTGCTCTACCAACTGAGCTAGAGATGCACCGCATTGGCGTCATGTTTTTCAATGGCTCCACAATGTCAAGAAAAATGGCGATGAACCCTGTTGATCCGGTTTTGGAGCGATATTGGCCATCAAACCCGGACCCTGTCTCAGGGCGGTCATCACTTCTTAATCAAGCCTTAATCAAGTCTTAATAATTAACGCTTGATTAAGGCTTGATGATCACTTGATTAACGCTTTCGGCAAGGGGTGACCCATCCTAAAATAGGTTGACCAAAAAACCAGATTAAGGAGAGAGGTTTTGAAAAAGACACGTCCACAAGTTCGATATAGCGAAGAAGTTAAACGAATGGTAGTGGAAGAAATTGAAATGGGAACAACGTCCCGTCCTGAACCAGGTTGACTCCCAGCCGGTTTTTGACCACCAAACAATCCAAGCTAAAAAACCTGTTTTACAAACCCCCGATTCCGGCTTATATTATTTTTATGAACCTTTCAACATTTATAAAGGATGACTCATGTCAAAGGAAATTGAGATCAGCATTGTGAAAGAGGCTGATGCCGGGCAGATTTTGGAGCTGTATCGTCATCAGGGCTGGTGGCAAAAGGATGAAAACCCCCAGGATCTGGAAACCGTGAAGGGCATTGTGGCAAACAGCTTTTGCTTTGCGATTGCCAAACAGGGAGAGCGGATCATCGGCATGGGACGCTGCATCAGCGACGGCTTCAGCGATGCCTACATCCAGGATGTGGTGGTGCACAGTGACTTCCGCGGACAGGGCATCGGCGCCAAAATCATGAAAAAGCTCATGGAACACCTCCACACACACAAGATTCAATGGATAGGGCTCATCTCGGAACCGGGACAGGAGGAGTTTTACGTCAAACTGGGCTTTTCGCAGATGAAAAATTACACCCCCATGCTTTTGGATATGCCCAAGGAAAAGTAAGTAAATGCTTGAACTCAAACCACTGACCCCAGCCGAAACCCCCATTTTAAGACGCTTTTTGGATCCTTATCCCCGTCAAGCCTGCGATTATGCGATTTTTAACCTGATGACCTGGGGAAAAATCTATAACAACCACTACACCATCTGGAAAGAACACTTTGTGATCTTCAACCAAATGTATGCCAATGTGTTTTTCCCAGTGGGACCCGGTTTGAAATCCGAGGAACTGCGTGAATTGATCGAACTCTTCCGGGAAATTGACCCAAGGGCAAAAATGGTGTTTCTGCCGGAGGATTGGCAGAGTTCGAACCCGGATCTGGAGGAATTTTTCGACCTGTGTGAGGAACGGGACTGGGCGGACTACATCTATTCCGCAGAGCTCATGGTGACCCTCACCGGCAAAAAACTGGCGAAAAAGAAAAACCTGATTTCCCAATTCCGGCGTTCCTATCCGGACTATCATGTTTTGCCGCTCACCAAGGATAAACACCCTGTTTTACTGCGTTTTACGGAAAAATGGCGGTTCGAACGCGGCGCTGAGGGAAGCTATCTGGATACCGAAATGCAGGCCATCCGAAACAGCCTGGAAATGTGGGATGAAATTCCCGCAGAAGGCATCATCATCTGCCACCACAACAAGATTTCCGCCTATTCGGTGTTTTCACCTCTGAACTCCGATACCGCCGCGGTGCACTTTGAAAAATTTGATCCGGACATGAAGGGCAGCGCGCAAATCATCAATTGGGAAACCGCAAAAGTGCTGCAAAGCCGCTTTAAATGGATAAACCGCGAGCAGGATATTGGATTGAAAGGCTTGCGGCAGGCCAAGCTTTCATATCAGCCTGAATACTTGGTGCCCTTTATTTCCGCAGAACTAAAGTCTTAAATCGTATCCGTTCAATAATTTGCCAGGGGTCTCAGCTTCCGCGTTTGGGTCTGAAAGCCAGACTGATCAGATAGAGCAAAAACTCCAGCAGAACAATGTTTGCACCTGTGGGAAGGTTCAGCCACCAGGACAGGGCAAATCCACCCACAGCGGCAAGGATGGCAACCAAAGCGCTCACCGCCACGGCTTGATCCAATCTCCGCACCAAATTGAAGGCTGTGGCCGCAGGCAAAATGAGCTGGGCGCTCACCAAAATTATTCCCGCGGCTCGCAGAGTGATGACGATGTTTGCCGCCAGAAGTATGATGAACGCTCGATCCACGGCGCGCACAGGCAGGCGGAAAAACTCCGCCATATCCGCATTGTAAGATAGATAAAAAAGCTCTTTGAAAAAGAAGATGATGAAGGCAAGATTCACAGCGGAAAGAATGCCCAGTTGCCAGATTTCCCCGGGGCTTGCCAAAAGCACGTTTCCAAACAGGTAATTTGCCAGATCGAAGGTGTAGCCGCGCCGCAGGGAGATGAGCACAATGCCCAGCGCCATGGACACGCTCAGGAAAATGGTGATGGCATTTGCCTCCTGCAGTTGGTGCCGGCGCGACAGCCAGGTGATTGCCAAAGCCACGCCCACCACAAAGATCAGGGTCACCAGTTGCAGATGCAAGCCCAAAAGCAGCGCCAGGGCAATGCCGGCAAAGGCAATGTGGGACAGCGCTTCACCTAGATAGGAAACCTTGCGCAGGGTTACAAACGGCGAAAACAGAGCCAGCGAAAGCGATGAAAGCACCGAGGCAAACAGAGCATGAAGCAAAAAACCCAGCATCAATATTCCTTTTCGATCAGGCGCACGGTTTCGCCAAAGGTTTTTTGGATGATTTCGGCGTTCACCAGTTCGGTTTGCGTGTGGCAGTGCAAAGTTCGGTTCAGGCAGATGAGAAAGCTGCAATAGCTGGTGAGGATATTCAGGTCGTGGGAGATGGTCACAATGGTTTTCCCTTGGCTGTTCAGCTCTTTCAGCAATTCAAAAAAGCTTTGCACGCCGGGGAGGTCCACCGAGGCTTCGGGCTCGTCCAAAATCAGATATTTGCTGTCGGAAACGATGGCGCGCGCCAAAAAGACGCGCTGCAATTCGCCGCCGGAAAGCCCACCCAGTTGCTGCGATGCCAGATGCGCCGTTTTGGTGGTTTCCAACGCTTCCAACGCTTTTTGCCTGTGGCTTTTGGAAAAGCGCCTGCCGATTCTCAGTTCACCCGCCAAACCCAACAAAACCAGGTCCAAAGCCGTTGCCGGGAAACGGCGGTCAAATTCCTCCGTCTGAGGCAGATAGCCCATCGGGTTTTGCCTCAGCCACAAGTGGTGGGGAACGCCGTCGATCTCGATGCTGCCGCTCTGCAAAGGCAAAAAGCCCAGGATCAGCTTGATGAGGGTGGATTTTCCCGCGCCGTTGGGTCCGATGATGGCGGCAAATTCACCCTCGGCAAGCTCGAGGTCGATATCCTCCAAAACGATGTTTCCGTCGAAGCTGTGCGTAACCCCGCTGATTTTGATCATTTACCGTTTGCGGCTTTGGTCCAGATGGAGCGCATCCGCTCCCAGTTTGCTTCGATCAGTTCTGTCAAAGTGTTCACTTCCAGGCTGGTTCCCAGGGGATCCAGTTCCACCACATCCAAATCAAATTCACTCGCCAGCACCTGTGCGGATTTTTTGTCCATCTGAGGTTCCACACACACGGCTGTCACGCTGTTTTCCTTGATCAATGCGCCCAAACGAGCCAGATCGCCCGGACTGGGTTCATGCCCAGCAGAGCTTTGCACGCTGCCCAAGTCGTCGATTTCATACAATTTGGTGAAATGGTGAAAGCTGTCGTGGAAGGTGATGAGCGGGGTTTTTTCCATGCGTTCGCGTTCGGTTTCAATGCGCGAATCCAGCGCCGTGAGCGTGGCACCGAGGTTCACAGCATTGTTGGCAATCACGTCGTGATGCTCGGGAAAAAGCTCCTGCAGCTTGGGATACAGTTCCAAAACGAGTTTTTGCATCAAAATGGGAGACAGCCACACATGGGGGTTGCCTTGTGCGCCAGCGGCTTCCTCGCCAAGAAGCTCGGAAACCTTCAGATGCTTTTCTCCCAAGGCATCAAAAGCCTGATCCAGCCCTGTTTCCAAGCCATAACCGTTGGAAAGCGCAAAGGCGGCTTCATGCAGTTCGGCAAGTTCCTTGGGACGCGGACTGTAGCTGTGTGGCGAAGCATTCGGCGGGATCAGGGTCTTAACCTCAAAATCCGGTCCCAATATTTCGCGCAGCAGCAGTTCATAGGGGTAGATCGATGCCACCACCACTGGCTTTTCCTCTTTTTCCGGGGCACGACAGCCCACAATCAAGAGCAGTATCAGCAGAAACGGCAGTATCTTACGCACT
Organism: Candidatus Cloacimonadota bacterium; assembly: GCA_012728875.1. Taxonomy (GTDB): domain Bacteria; phylum Cloacimonadota; class Cloacimonadia; order Cloacimonadales; family Cloacimonadaceae; genus Syntrophosphaera. The sequence continues at coordinate 32,126 of JAAYEF010000027.1, read as the reverse complement.
TTTGGCACCCATGGAGCGCAGGAACTGGGTAAGCAACCTCACTCCCACACCGGAGGCGCCAAAAGGATTCACCCCGTTGGGTTTGTCTTTCAGGGAAGTTCCGGCGATGTCCAGATGCAGCCAGGGTTTGGAGCCCACAAATTCCTGGATGAACAAACCTGCGGTGATGGCTCCAGCCACCGGGGCACCGTTTTTCAGGTCTGCGATCTCGGAACGCAATGCTTCCAGATAGGGCTTGTGGAGAGGAAGTTCCCACACCAATTCGCCGGTGTTGTCTGCGGCTTCCTTCATTTTTGTCATCATCTTGGTGTCGTTGCCCATCACAGCGGTGATCTGGTTTCCCAAGGCACCTGCGGCGGCGCCGGTGAGAGTGGCAATATCAATCACTTTGTGCACTTTCAGGCGGCTGGTGGCATAGTGGATTGCGTCCACCAGGGTGAGGCGTCCTTCGGCGTCGGTGTTGATCACTTCAATGGTTTTGCCAGACATGCTGCGCAGGATGTCGCCGTTGTGGTAGGCTTCGCCGGAAATCATGTTTTCACAGGCGGCCACAACGCCCACCACGTTCACTTTCAGCTTCAGAGTGCTGATGGCAGACATGGTTCCAATCACAGCCGCGGCTCCAGCCATGTCGCTTTTCATGGTCAACATTCCCTGTGCGGTCTTGATGCAATAGCCTCCGCTGTCATAGGTCAAACCCTTTCCAACCAGGGCGATGGTCTGGGCCTTGGGGTCGGAATTGCCATTGTAGTGCATCAAAATGAGCTTGGCTTCCTTTTCCGAACCTTTGGCAACGGAGAGGAAGGCATCCATTTTCAACCTTTTGATCTTGTCCTGATTGAAGACTTCGATGGAAAATCCGTATTTCAGGGCGGCTTTTTTGGCAAATTCCGCCAGGGTTTCGGGGTAGATCACGTTTGCCGGCTCGTTCACCAGGTCTCGCGCCATATTTGTGGCTTCGGCATAGATCCTGCCTTCCAGGATGCCGCGGTTCAGGTTGCGTGCCAGCTTTGGAATCATCGCCAGATGGATCGCCTCCAGCTTGTGATTCTTTTTGTGTTCCAGATATTTGTCGAATTTATAGGCAACCAGCAGCGCCGTCTCAGCCAGAGTGTGCCCAAGGCTCACTTCGCTGAGGGAGTTTTCAAAGCCCAGGAAAAGCCAGGCTTCCTTTGCCTCTGCGCTCAGGGCGGTGCGAACTGCCACAGCCAGAGAATCGCGAAACTTGCCGACGTTGAATTCATCCGGGTTTCCCACACCGCACAAAACCACCTTGCTGCGCTTTTTGGCATGCAAAATGGAAAAGCTTTTCACTGCGGCAAATTCATATTTGAATTCTTCTTCCTTCACTGTGGCTACCACAGCATCGCGCACATATTTGGGAAGGTGTTCCAGGGCGTCAACGTCGCCGTTTTCGCCCATCATGATGATGATGGTTTCCATATATTCCACGGGTTTACGCATCAAATCGATCTTCATTTGTGTTTCCTCATTTATTTTTTATTATCTTAAAAATCTTCACTCAAACCGATGTAAAAAGTCGGCTTGGAACGGGTTTCCAGATCGGTGAGCCAAGTGACATCGAAACTGAGCACAAAATAGCCCAGATCCAGCCTGGGACCAAATCCGTATCCCAATTTCAGGTCCTTAAGGCGGCTTCCTTCAATAGGCTGGAAGCTCTTAAAATCGTCAAAAACCGTGCCAAGCTCGGCAAACATGCTTCCCCGGATGTTTGGAATCGTGATGGGAAGCGGAAAAGCCATGCTGATATATTCAAAAAACGGAAAGCGGAATTCCGCTGCTGCCACGGCTTTTTTGTTGCCGCTGATGTTTTCGCTCAGGGCGCGGATGCCATTGTAGCCTCCCAGGGAAAAACGCTGGGGGCTCTTACCTTCGCTGATGCCCGCAATTCCCCGCAGGGCAATGGCATAGCGTTTGTTGAAAAGCGTGTAGCTGCGCCAATCCAGATAGTTTGTGACGTAGTCCACGCTGCCGTTGCTGAGGCTGAGACTCAGGTCATACATGGCGCGCCAGCCCAAAAGAGGACCGGTGGAACCATACAGAGCGTTGTCGTGCACCAGCTTGAAACCGGGTGCATAGACCCAGGCCTTGTCCTGACCCTGCAGGAGGTCCAGGCTGTCCCCCAAAGCGTGGAGGCTGCCCTTTCGCTGGTAAAACATGTTGTCAAATTCGGCTCTGAAAAACCGGCTGAAGGGATAGCGCATCAAAAAGTAGAGCCCGGAACGCCGCTCGTGATAGCGATACCAGCTTTCTCCCTGAGAGCTGGGACCCAGGAAATAAAACTCATCGTTCAGATTGAAGGCGCCAATGCCATAGTCCATCCGCTGTTTCAGATACAGATAGCTGAGACTCAGATTCGATTCATCCAGCTTTCCAGCCACTCCGGCGTTGATGCCGATGCCGTGGTGTCCCATCATGTCGCTCATGCTAAGTTCCACAGCGCCAATGGTTCCCACCGCCGGCGAATATGCCAGCCCGCCCCAAAGCGAATCCAGCGAAAACCGCGCACGGTAAGGCTTAACCTGTGGAGGTTCGGTCTTTTGGGTGGGCCGATTGTCATAGCTGAAATCCAGCATCAACTGCAGCGAATCTTCCGGCGCATATTCAAACGGACGCGGAGGATTCAAAAACTGATCACGCAAAGCATGGCTGCTGGCGGGGTTCACCCTTTTCGGACGCTGCCGGCTGCGTTTGCCAAAATAGTCCAGATCGCCAAAGTCTATATTTTCCAAAAGCTTGTCGCTTGTGTCAACCAGCACGGGGCTGGGGTGATCCACATATTCAAAGGCAGCGGGGTTCAGATCCTTGTAATAGATATCCCAGGAGCCGTCAAAGAAGTTCGCCGCCACCAGACTTCTGCCATCCGGGGCAACGTCCGCACTGTAAACTCCACTCAAAACGTTTGTGACCCTGGCTTTGCCACCCTGCACAAGGTCCAGCGCAAAGAGATTGCTCACGCCGCCTTCGTAGGTCACATAATACAGGGTTTCACCCTTTTCGTCAAGCTGAGGATAGGCGCAGTCTTGCTTTTCGTGGGTGAGCCGTGTCAGTTCGCCAGTTTCAAGCTCAAGGCTGAAAATATCCGTCACCAGGTCGGCAAACATTCCGCGGCGCGTGCTTTGCAGATCCCGGCTGCGTTCGGAGGCAAAGATGATCCTCTTTCCATCCGAACTGAAACGCGGCTGCAGGTCGTTGTAAAGATCATCCGTAAGCTGCGTGATTTCCTCGGTGGCAAGATCCAGCAAAAAGAGGTCGCAGCGCATGCCCTGCTGTCCTGCAAAAACCAAGCTTTCGCCATCCGGGGAAAGATCCAGTTCATAAATCGCGCTCATGCCCGTGGGGGCAATGCTGCGCACGATCTTTTTTCTGTCCACATCCAAGACGTGGATGCGGTCTCCGGATGCGGTTTTTGCCGCAAAGGCGACCCTTTTTCCATCCGGGAACCAGCTCAAATTGGCACGGAAATAGTGAAATTCCTCGGTTTTGGCGCTGGCTTCGCCTTTCAAAATGCGTTTGGGTTCGCTCAAACCGTGCAGGGTGCCCATCCAAATGCTGTGACGCGCGTTCGAATTGCTGAAATATACATAGCGGCTGCCATCGGGGCTGAAGCGCGGCACCAGATTGAGATAGGAGCCGTCCTTTTTGCTGTCGCTGCGTTTTTCCATGCCTTCAGCGGGGATGATCTGCGCTTCCACCAGTGGCCAAAAATCGCGCTTGAGCTGATAGCGCCAGCGGCTTTCAAGTTCCTTGAATTCCAAGCCAAAAACCTTTTGGGAAGCGATATCCATGCTGCTCATGGAACGCAGGGCATAGTAAAATTCCGATACTTTTTCGCGACCATAATGCTGGGCGATGAACGCCAAAAAGCTTTCGCCCATGCGGTAGGCATAGTAGCCGCCAATATTTTCCAGCCCCACCAGCTTGTCGTTCACCACCATGTCCAAGATGAACATGTTGTTATAATCGTTCTCGCCGCCCAGGGAAAGAAACTCCGGCAAACCTTCCGAAAACCAGAATGGAAAGGAGCGCGGACGCATCGACGACAGGGCTCTTTGCACGCTGTCGTCCAAGGCATTGATGTAGGCATGGGTAAGTTCATGCGCCAAAAGCGATTCCAGATCGGAATAGCTGCCCTCAAAGGGGATGGCAACCCTGTTTCTCAGGCTTTCGGTGAAGCCGCCAATTCCTTCGGTGAGCAGGGGATAGATGATATTTGTGCTTTGGAATGTGCTTTTGCTGCCGTAAAACATGATGGGAATGCGCGAACCCACGGGAAAGCTGAATTGTTCCTTCAGCGTATAGTAGGTTTCCTCCGCCATCAGCGCTGCCAGGCGGCCAAACTCGTCCTCGCCCTTGGGATAGTAGATATCGAAGTGCATGGTTTCGAGCACAGACCATTTTTCGTTTCCAACGTTGACCTTGTTTTGGCCAAAATAGTAGGCAAAGGCGCCAACTGTATATAACAGCAGCAGGATAAGGGCGATATATTTTGATTTCATTTGCTTCCAATAGCTCAGAAAATGCTGAACTTGAGATATTTTTTGGGATTGGCGCGCAGGTCGCGAGCCAGGGAATCAAGCTGCGCCACAGAGTTTTGCAATTGAGTGTAAAGGCCTTTGTCGCGCAGCAGCAACCCGGCGCTGCTTTCATCCGAATTCAGCGCATCCGCGGTTTGTTCCAGCTTGCGGGAAAGGGTCTTGAGGCTGTCCAAGGCCGAGCTCACATCCGCCATCACCGCCGGAGCCTGTTCCAAAGCGGGATCCAGCCTGCTGGAACTGCTTTTCAGCACGCTGCGGATTTCGCCCGCCAAAGTTTCAATTTCGCCCAAAGTGTGCCTCAGATCGTTTTTGGCGTTGGCGGCAAGTCCGTCGATGGAGCCGGCGGCTTTGCCCGCATTGTCGATCAACTCGGCAGATTTATGCAAAATTCCCTCGTCCTCACGCAGCGTCTCAAAAAACAGGTTGAGCCGGTCCATGGCAGAACCGGCCTGGTTCATGGCGCTCATGATCCCCAGCGAGGTGTCGCCCTTTTGAATTTGCTTCAAATCCAGCGGCGCTCCCTCTCCCTGGGAGATATGCATGCCCTTTCCGCCCATCAGGCTGCGGTCCGAAATGAAAAACCTTGCCCCTTCGCGCAGAATGATGTCGCTGCCGATGCGCGTGAACACCAAAATATCGTTTTCGCGCGCCTGTATCTTTTTTACCCTGCCCACTTCCATGCCGCGAAAGTTCACCTGATCGCCCACTTCCAAGCCCATCACGTCTTCAAAGCTCACGCGCAGTTCTTTTTGCGAACCCGTGCCAAGCCTGCCGCTCAGCCACAAATATGCGCCGATCAAAATGGCAATCGTGAGCACTGTGAAAACGCCCACCTTGAACTGCGTGCTTCTCAAATTCGGATAAAACTTTTTCACCTGACTCCCCCTCAAGTTTTAAGCTCTTTCTTTTCCGCTGCGGGAAAGAGGATGTTGTTCAAAATCAGCCTGTAGCCGGGCGAGTTTTTGTGCAAATCCAAGATGGTTTCGGGGTCTCCAACCTTGTGCTGATAGTCTTCGGGATCGTGCCCGCCATAGAAGGTGAAGGTCCCCTTTCCGATGTTTCCATGGATGTATTTCACCTCATTTTGCCCGGGAACTTCGCCCAAAATTATCACGCTTTTTTTCACCTTATCCTTGAAAAAGGAAGTGGTTTGACCCAAAAATCCGTCCACCACATTGGTGTGACACTGCGTGAGCATGGTGGGCACGGGATCATATTTTGCCGAAAAATCAAAGAGCTGGAAAAAGTCTGCCTCGGCTCCGCGCAGGCGGGAATAGTCGCTGGCATCGATGTCGGAAAATTCATAGACGAAGGGGTTTGTGATCAATTCAAAATCTTCAAAGGCAAAACAGCGGCTGTAGTTCAGTTTGCTCTTATAGTTTGGGTCAAGTCCATCGCCGTCGATCAGCGCATCCACCACATCGATTCCATAGGCAGCCATGGCAATGTCGAAAGTGTCTGTGGCAGCGCACATTGCAAACATGAAGCCGCCTTTTTCCACAAACTCGCGGATCTTCATCGCCACCGCCTGTTTGAGCTGCCAAACCTTTGTGTAGCCGTGCCTTGCAGCCATGGCTTCGTTCACGCGCACATCATTTTGATACCAGGGGGTGTGACGGTAGGAGCCGTAAAACTTGCCATATTGGCCGGTGAAATCCTCGTGATGCAGGTGCAGCCAGTCATAGTCAGCCAATTTTCCTGCCAAAACCTCTTCGTCCCAAAAGCGGTCATAATCGATTTCCGCATATTCCATGGCAAGGGTGACCGCATCGTCCCAAGGCAGCGCATTCGGCGGAATGTAAACCGCGATTTTGGGATCCTTTTCCAAAACCACCGCCTCCATGTTCGCTTCCTGGATTTCTGCCATGATGGAGGCAACATTTCCCCCGGAAATCCATTCAAAACGGACTCCGCGGATATTGCAAAGCGCTGCCAAACCATCGGAATCAGGCATCAAAAAGCTGCCACCGCGATAGTTCAACAGCCATTTCACCACATACTGCTCCTTCAGCGCTTCGAAAGCGACGCCATAAGCTTTGAGATGATCGCTTTGCGTGTGATCCATCGGGATGAGGATCTCGGCCTGTAAAAGCCCGCAAATTACGATCAAGAGCAGTAGCATGTATTTTTTCATGTGGTTCCTCATACAGAGCTTAATCCATTTCCACAGTGGATTTTAACTCTGTTTTTACCTTAGTGAACAAAAGCCGTCCGCGGGCTTAAATCTGTCAAGCTAAATTCTGATCGGGCTGTTATTTTGACGATTTCGATGCCGATAGTTTCACTTAAATCCTGCTTATTGCCATTGCAAAATTTCCAGCTTGACCCTTGCAGCTACTTCAACCCTGTAGGCTATTGCCAACCCTAAAAAGGAGCATAATAGATGAGCTTCTTAACTACGGGAACCGCAAGCTGGGATGCCATCTTCTGCGTATGTTTTCAAGGCTTTAACTATGCCTGACCCTTGGCTCGAGCTTCATTCCTTTTGCGCAGATACTCGTCAAGCACCCGCCTTTGAGCGGGTAACTTAGGGGAAGGAAACGGGAGAGAGATCAGTGCAGGTCAAGCAGGGAGGCGCGGGCATGCTCCACGACGTCTGGGTCATCGTTCTGCAAGATGCTTTTTTCCAGCCACTTACGGGCTTCAGCGTGCAAGCCCAACGCCAGATGGATTTCTCCGATATGCCACAGGATTTCCGAGGGAAGCTCGCTTTCAAGCATGGGCAACTCCATCAATTCCAAGGCTTTTTGGAGATCGTTCTGCAAAAAATGATACCAGGCAAGGCTGTCCAGATAAAAGATGTTTTCCGGCTCGAAAACCAGAGCGTGACGGATCAGCCGCGCCGCTTCTTCCGGATCTTCGCCGTGGATGAGCATGCGATAGCCCAGGTCGTTGCACAGACTCGGGTTGTCGGGATAGAAGATCAGAGCTTCCCGCAGGGCGGCTTCATATTCCTGGGGACTTGAATGGATCTGGTTCATCGCCAGCAGAAACAAGTAGTCCTCTTCGCTGGGGATGCGACTTTCGCGCAGCCACAAAATCAGTTCCCGCCTGGCTTCGCTGAAATCGGTTTCTCCCCCATCCTGCAGAGCCATCGCCAGGGTTTGCAGATATCTGGATGCGGGCGTATCTTGTGTGCGCAGGCGCACTTGCTCGCTGAAAAACTGCCAGCCCTGCGGATCCTGCAGAGCCAGATCGTCTGAAACGCCGGGATCGACCCCGTAGGCATAATAGGTCATAAGCGCATGGTAAGAGCCACTCTCGCTGAGCTTTGCAAGCATTTCATCCAGCGGCTGCTCTTCACCGTTCAGGATGGACCCCGCCACGAGCATGGACCAGATGGGCTGGAGTTCGTCTTCGCTGGCAATCATGGTTTGAGCCGCTTCGCCAATGCGATGCAGGATGTCCGCTCTTTTTTCCAGCAGCGCCGCAAAGGCAAGAGGATTAAGCAAGTCCGGATCACGGGTTGCCAAAATGCCGTCCGCCAAATCCAACAGGACGGGGCCGCGCTCCATCACATAATCCGACGCCGCCAAATGGAGCATTAGTTCCTTGTCTTCGGGATAGTTCAGCTCGGAAAAATATCTGCGGGCAAGCGGTAAATCACCGTAACGGATGGCATAATCCGCCAGACGGAAATAGCTCTGCGGGGTTGGGCTCAGTTCATGAGCCTGCAGCAGCAGCTTTTTTTCCTTGGCAGAATCGTAAAAACCCCAGATCTCGGCAATCAAGAGCAGTTGATCCACATCGTTTTTCGCCTTTTTGGCGGCTGAATTCAAGAGGGAAAAATCCGTCTCGACGCTGCTGCCAAGCTTGTGGATAAAAAGGCTGAGATCGGCTCGGGAACTGGGAAAACGGGAGCGCAGTTCGGCAATGGTTTGTTTTGCGTTCTCTATGTCCCGGATGAATTCCTGATATTGGAGGATCATATACAGCAGTTTTTCATCCGCTTCATATTGGTTTTTGTAGTCTGCAATCAGCTTTTCCAAGTCGTCGGAGGAGAGGGCGCCGCCATGGAAAAGATCGAAGCTGTTCACCAAAATTTGGCGTTTGATGGCCTGGCTGTTGATATCTTCCTGGGAACTGAGGTTATAGAATATGTCTGCATCGTTGCTGATGCCAAGGTTTTGGAAATATGAGCCCACCATATAGAAATAGACCGAGCGGGCTGTGGGGTTGTCCGCCGGGACAACAAGCTGGCTTTTGCCTGTGGCGCAAGCGCTTAGCAGCAGACATACCAAACAAAGAGGCAGAGCCTTCCGAGTTAATTTTTTCATTTTATCTCGATGGATTGGGAAAGCATGCCAAGTTCAAGCAGGATGGGAATCTTTTTGCCATCGGGGAAATAGGCAATGTTATCGATCAGATAGGCAGTTTTGGTGGGAGCATGCCAGAACGCCCAGCTTTGGAAGGCGCCGCCGAAGCCGCCTTCGGATTCGTTTATCCAGTGTCCGCGCATGCGAAACCCGTCATAACCGGCGATCTTCACCTTTTCGGTGCTGTAGTTATCCTCATAAATCTGATCGCCGCCGATGAATTTGTTGCCCAGTTCCTGTCTGGTTTTATAGATCCATCCTTCGTTCACGCGATTTCGGGGCATGGGCTCATAATATACGGAAATATATTTGTCCCCCTTGTGGCGCGTGGGTTTGGTGGGTTGGAAAATAAAGGAGAGAAAGCGCCCCTTCTTTTCATCTTTCCAAAGGCGGTAGATCACGGGCACCTTGATGCTGAAAGGCCTGTCTTCAAAGAACTTGCTTTCGATCACGGCATTTTTGTAGGCAGCATACGCCAGGCGCTTTTGATAGCGTTCCAAAAGGAAGTCGAAAATCTGATCCTGCCGCTGGGAAGCCAGGTTTTGCAAGCTTTCGATGTCTCTTGCCAAAAGGTAGAGCACAAGCTGGTCTTTCACATAAAGGTTGTTGACCACAAACAGTTCGGCGCCGCTTTCACCCACCGCCTCGATGAGCTTGGGATCCAGGGTTTTGTTGATATGGCGGGAAATGCTGTCGGTGCCGTCCAGGATGCCGCAATAGATGAGGTTTTTATATGGTCTGAATTCGTCCAGATCGGAGGCGGTGGCAAAAATGGGCTGAAAATAACGCTCTTCGATCACCAGGTTCAAAGTTCGCCCGACACTTGCCTCCAGGGTGTCCTGCACAGCTTTGAGCACTGCACCTTCGGCGAAAATATACACATCGTCGTCTTCGCCATAGGCAACGGGTTTGCCCGCTTCCATCAGGCTTTCGTAGCGTTCATAGTATTCCTGCGTTCTTCCGGCTTCCTTGCATCCTGCCAAAAGCAGCAGCATAAGTCCCAGCAATATAAGACTATTTCTCATCATTTATTCCTTCTTTCCCGCCATTTGAGCTTTCACCAGATAGTTTAATCCGCTATAAGCAGTTAGCAAGGCCACCGCACCAAACCAGATATGCGCTATGGTGCGAACCGGAGCTGATGCCGCCAGATCTTCAAACCAAGCCCAAAGCACCAATGCCGCGATGATGCCAAACATTTGCAGCACAGTCTTCAGCTTGCCCAGCTTGTCTGCGGGAATCACAATTCCTTTTTTAACATACACTTCCCGCAAAAGGCTGACCAAAACTTCGCGCAGGGCGATCAGGATCAAAATCAGCGGATAAAGCTTGAACGGCTGCAGCAAAGTGAGGGCTGTGAGCGCCGAAAGCACCAACAGCTTGTCTGCCAGGGGGTCCATGATCTTGCCGAAGTTGCTGATCACCTGCCACTTGCGGGCAAGGTAGCCATCCAGAAAATCCGTAAACGAAGCCACGGAAAAAACCAAGAGCGCCCAGGCGATGCTGTTTGGCGCACTGCAAAAAAAGACCAGCCACACAAAAACCGGAACCAGGAGTATCCTCAACAGGGTGAGCAAATTCGGCAAATTACGCATCGGATGAATTGGGTCGGGTTACCGTGATGCCATGGGCTCCCGGTCTGGGGTCGGGTTCACGCATGTTGTTGATCAAAATTGCAGCCACCACAGCGGTTAAGACGGAGGCAAACTGCACCAGGAAAAAGCTGAAATGGATTTGTGGCAGAAGTACGTCCAAAGCGCCCAAAAGGTGGTAGATGCCGTAGTTCAGCAAAATGGGCAGAATGATCAGCAGCGCATTTTGCCATTTGGCGCTTTCTTTGTCGCGAATATCTTCCAAAACCGTGGATTTCATGCCGCGCAAAGCCATAGCTTCCGCCAAAAAGATGTAGAGCCGCGCGAAAACAATCATCAGAAACACCAGCACGGCAATGAAAAGCGTGGAATTGCTCCAGCGCGCGCTGAGGAAATCCAGTTCCCTGCTTTCCAAACCCCATGCCAGTTCCTGAGCCTCGATGTCGTTGGCATCCAAGCCGCTGTTCTTCAGATATTCCAAGGCATTTTCCCTGCCTTTGAAGGATGCATCGATGGGCTTGAAATAGACGGAGAGAATCTGGAGCTTGAATTCGTCCAAGCCGCCGGTTTTATAGTCTTCCGGAAAGTCCTGTGCCAAAGCCTGGTGCCCGGTTTCACGGGTCAAAGAATCAATTTCCGGAATCTGCCTGGTGAGGCCGTGATAGAGGCTGTCCATCAGGGTGGAATCGTACATGAATGCATAGATGGGCATCTTGGGAATCTGGTCCAAGCGAAACTGCCTGCTGGTCAGATACTGGTGATGAACGTAGGTCCAGCCCAGCAGAGTGAGAGTGGCAAGCAGCAGAACCATAAGGTATCTGAAGTTCATCTTTACTGTCCTTTATGCCGGATGTGGCAAATAATATGCTTTGACAGGTCAGGAGCCGCCAAGGGTGAAATTATGTCAAGCATTGTGTTTTTGGCAAGATCAACTAATTGCGGTACACGGACTTGCGGATATAGCAGGAGAGCATCTCCATCTGGTGCAAGATTGCGTTTCACGCAGGAAAGCACGTCTTCCATGCCGCCCAAAAGCTCGAAGCGGCTGAGGTTGCGCGCTTGGCTGGGGCTGGCTTTGCCGCTGCCGGGAGTCAGCCAGGGCGGGTTTGAAACGATGATGTCATAGGGTTGGGAGCTTTGATACGAACGCAGGTCGCCATGGTGAAAAGTGATGTCAAGGCCGCAGTGTTCGGCATTTTTGTGGGCAAGGGAAACCTGATCAGGCTGGATTTCGAGCCCTTCGACCAGCCAATTCGGCCTTTGCAGGGCAAGCATGATGGCCACGATGCCGCAGCCGCTGCCCAGATCCAAAACGCGCTTGCGGGTCGAGGGTTCAAACAGTTCCAGTGCAGCCTTTTGGAGTGCGTGGGATGCATGGGAAACCGGTTGCGAATCCGGAGCCTGCCGGATGCAGGGCCCGCCCAAATTCAGATCCACCCACGCACGTGAACTCAGACTGACAGCTCCAACATTCTATCCAGCGAATGCTTTGCCCGGGCGGCTGTTTCGGGATCCACCACAACCTGGTGCTCTTCAGTTTCCAGAGCGTGCAAAAGGTCGTTCATCGTGGTTTTACGCATATTCGCACAGCGGGCGCGGGCGCTGAGATGCACGAGCTCCTTTTCAGGGTGCAGGTGCTTCATATAATCTGTGAAAGCGGCATCGGTGGCAATGATCAGCTTGTCGTTTTCGCCAACGTAGCGTTCCATCTGGCCTGTGGACAAAACTTCATCGGCTTGTTCCACAATGTCTTCATCGCACTCAGGATGGGCAATAAGCTTGTAATCAGGATGCTTTTTGCGCAGTTTTTCCAAGTTTGCAACAGAGAAGCCCCATTGGTGAACAGGGCAGTAGCCCGGCCAGACGATCACATCGCGGCCGGCTTTGCGTGCCGCCCAGCTTCCCAGGTTTTGATCCGGAACAAAGAGGATGGTCTCATCCTGGGGGAAGGAGGAGATGATTTTCACCGCGTTTGAGGAGGTGCAGCAAACGTCGCTTTCCGCCTTCACCGCAGCGGTGGAATTCACATAGCAAACCACTTTCGCGCCGGGATGCTGAGCTTTGAACTGCCTGAGCTGTTCATCCGTGATCATGTCTGCCATGGGGCAGCCGGCATCCTTCACCGGAAGCAGCACCTTGGCCTTGGGATTCAGGATGGCAGCGGTTTCCGCCATGAAGCGCACCCCGCAAAAAACGATGAGGTCACTTTCCGCCTCTTTTGCGCGGATGGAAAGTTGCAAAGAATCGCCACGAAAATCTGCAATATCCTGAATTGCGGGCATCTGATAGTTGTGCGCCAAAATGAGAGCGCCTTTTTCCCGGCGCAGTTTGTTTATCTTGTCAACGATATTCACGTTATAACTTCCTGTTTTTGCTAAATTCCGGTGTGTCCAAAACCGCCGTCGGACCTTTGGCTTGATGCCAATTCATCACATTGTTCAAATTCCGCCTGGGCCACGGGGCAGATCACCAATTGTGCGATTCTCATGCCCCGGCGGATCACCATCTCCTCTGCGGAACTGTTTATCAGGATTACCTTTACTTCACCGCGGTAGTCCGCATCGATGGTGCCGGGGCTGTTCAAAACCCCCAGGCCATGCTTGAGCGCCAGACCGCTGCGGGGTCGAACCTGACCTTCATAGCCCACGGGGATTTCCAGCGCCAGGCCGGTTGGAACCGCGGCTCGGCCACCGGGGCTTAAAATCATGTCTTCAGAAAGAGCGGCACTGAGGTCCCAGCCAGCGCTGTGCGGAGTCATCCGCTGTGGTGGAACCGCATTGGGGCTCAAAAGCTTGAAACGTACCCTCATGATTTGCGGTTCAGCATATATTCTGCCAGGCTGTCCAAAACCGCAGCCTTTTCTCCCAGGGGAGCAATGGCATCACGGGCTTGGGAGATCAATTCCTGAGATGTTTTGCGGGATTCGGACATGCCGTAAACCGAAGGATAGGTGGCTTTTTTGAAGTGCGCATCCTTGCCAACGGTTTTTCCCATTTCATCGGGATCGCCCTCTATGTCCAAAAGGTCGTCGATGATCTGGAAAGCCAGGCCGATCTTGCCGCCGTATTCTTCCAAGGCCTTTTGTTCCGCTTCGGGAGCGCCGCCTGCCAAGGCTCCAAACCGCAGCGCCATGCGGATCAGCTTGGCGGTCTTGTTTTCGTGGATGTAGTCGATGGTCTTTTTGTCCACCTTCTTTCCTTCGCTTTCCAGATCCATCATCTGGCCGCCGATGAGACCGCTTATGCCGCAATCGCGGGCCATTTCACGCACCATCTGCACTCTCAGCCTGGGCTGGATTTCGGCGTAGGTGATCAGTTCAAAGGCTCCCACCAGCAAAGCGTCTCCAGAGAGCAAAGCTTGTCCTTCTCCAAAAATGGCGTGGGTGGATTTTTTGCCGCGGCGATATTCATCGTTGTCCAGATCCGGCATATCATCGTGGATGAGGGTATAGGTGTGCAGCATTTCGATGGCCGCCGCCACGGGTGCGATCTTTTCCACCTCTTCATCATAAATCTGATAACTGCTGAGCACCAGATAGGGGCGCAGCCTTTTTCCCCCGGCGAACACACTGTAACGCAGGGCTTTATGAATGGTTTTGGGATATTCGTCCTTGCGGGGAAGATAGCGGTCCAAGATGATGTTTACCAGTTCCTGCTTCTCTTTCATGTCCTTTTTCAGCATCACTTTTTTATCCATCTTCGCCATCCTTTTCCAATTCGGTTTTCAGTTTGCTATTCAGCTGCTGGATCTTCAATTCTGCATTTTCCAACACATGCTGGCAGTTTGCCAAATGGATGATCCCCTCCTCGTAAAGGCGGATCATTTCATCCAGATCGAGGTTTTCCTGCTGAAGACGCTCGACAATGAGCTCCAGCGAACCAAGGGCTTTCTCAAAATTGATTTTGCCCGGATCTTTAGTATCTTTCATGCGCATTTCTCCCTATGGTATCGACCATAAAAAAAGCCAATACTTTTGTCAAGGGACTTTTTTAGTCAATATAGCCAGAATCCTGCCGCTGTCAAGAGTGATGGAAGCCTCATCTTTTTCAAGCAGATTGCTCAGTCCACGCACATTGCCCGGTTTCAGGCAGATTCCCTTTAGCGGATATGCCAAGCCATTGGAGCCCTGAAAGTTAACGGCTTCACCCCAGGGCAATAGGGACAGCAGATGACCTGCGGAGCCTGTAATCACCGTGTTTCCAGACAGAAACCACAGCTTTTGGGAGGCAGATTCCACCCTGGCTTGCAATCCTTTTTGGTGCAGAAAATCGAGATTGTGAATCAGGGCAAGCCCGTGATCAAAGCGCCCTTCCAAGCCGTTGATGATGATGAATTCCTGTGCGCCTGCCTCGATGCTCCAAAGCAGCGCCAATTCCGTGTCAGTTTCGTTTTTTCGGGTGGGGTAGGGCTTTCTCAAGCTTTGGGGAAACTGCTCCAGCAGTTCAGGCTCCACGGAATCCATGTCTCCAATGATGATGGACGGGGTCAAACCCAACGCCTGTACCCGTTCCAAACCCGCATCCACAGCCACGATCAGGTCGGAACCCGGATCTATTTCCTCATATCCGCCAAAAATCTGTTGCGGACTGGTGGCTGTGAAGATCCAGGCTTTGCGCGGCTTCATTTGCCAGTGCTGGCGTAGAGGCTCGTATCTCTGCGGTTCATGAACGGAACAGGGTCAACCGAATTGCCGTTCCGATATACTCCATAGTGCAAGTGCGGACCGGTGGACATGCCAGTATTCCCCATCAATCCAATGATCTGACCTTTGCTGACCACATCGCCAACCTTGACTTTGATGCTGCTCAAGTGGGCGTAAAGCGTCATGTAATTGTCAGTATGGTCGATATTTATCACCTTTCCCCAACCGTCGTCGGTTTGAGCTTTGCTCACCACGCCGTCTGCTGTGGCATAAACCGGGGTTCCGGTCTTGTTGCAAATATCAATCCCCTGATGTAAACGAACTTCGCCGATCACAGGGTGCATGCGGTAGCCCCAGGGGCTGGAAAGCCTTCCAAAAGTGGGATGAATGGCGGGAATGCCATCGCCGTTGCGTTCAAAGCCGGAAGGCAGACGGAAGCTTTTGTCCAGATCATCCGCCGCCAAACCAACACGCTGCTTCAAGTTGGAAAGTTTCACATCCACACGGATGATTGTTCTTTCCAAACCGGGATGGATTGGGAAGGGATTTTCGTTTCCAAAGCGTTCTTCTCCCAGGGACGGAAGCGCTTCGGGTTCGATTTTTCTGATGTTGAGGGAATCCAGCAAAGCCATCACAGAGTCGATCTGAGTTTCGTATCCTTCGATTTTTTCCTGCAGATTGGAGTTTTCCTTCTGCAGTTTGCTCAGAATTTCTTTGTTCGATTTTTCGGGCAGACGCCAGGCAAAAACAGCCACAAGCGCCACTGCTGCAACCAACAGAACAGCCACCAACAGCAACACCCGGGGGTGAACTGCAAAGGTGCGCTTCCTGTCGCTGCCATCAACCGAAAACTTGATCCTGCGATCTCCAAACATTTCAGATTCAAGTTCCCGGGGGATCTTGTTTTTCTTCATAATATTAGCTTAGGTCTCCATGTAAAGGTCTTAAGCGATATTTTACCGGCGTGAAATAACCGAAGCAGGATTGATTTAAAAGGGGAAGGGAAAAAGGAGAAGCAAAAACCGGCGCCATCGAATGGCATCCCGTGGGGGAATCGAACCCCCGTTGCGTGACTGAGAATCACGAGTCCTAGGCCACTAGACGAACGGGACACGCTATATCGCAAAAAACCAGTTTAAAAAAATGGCGACCCCTAGGGGAATCGAACCCCTCTTGCAAGAATGAAAATCTTGAGTCCTGACCGATAGACGAAGGGGTCGCGAACTGGTGATCCAGGTTGGGATCGAACCAACGACTCTCTGCTTAAAAGGCAGATACTCTACCGCTGAGTTACTGGACCAAATGTTTTGCTTAGACGTACCAAAAGTTTTTTTCCGACTATCCTGTCAAGGAAAAATTATTCCGCCATGGTGCCATCGATGCGGAAAGCTTTGCTGGCAATAATGTTGACGGCATAAAACCCGCCTGTTCAGGGCAGCCATTTTTGATTTCCATAGATCTGCCAGATGCCGCCATCCCGGATGAAATAGGAGATATCTCCATAAGTCTCGGGCTCCGAATAAGTTTGATCTCCTGAAGCAGACACAAAGTGCATTTCCATATATATGGTGGCACGGTCATATTCAATTTCCACGCGCGTGACATCGCAGGAAAGCAGTTGATACTGCCCGCGTCGATTCAGCCAAAGCTGACGCAACTCACTTGCATACATGCCATTATGCAGATAATCGGGATGCACCTGCGCCATGATTTTTCCGATTTCGTTCCAGTCAAAGTTACGCGAAATGTCATAAACTATTTCCCGCAGTTCAAATTCATCAGCCTGGCTGGTATCTTTGTCGCAGCCTGCCAACACAAGCAGGGAAGTTATCAAAACGGCAACAGCCAACCACTTCAATCGCATAAACAGCCTCATTTCAGGGCAATCTCAGCCAGATTTTCCACATGCCAGGTATGGGGAAACATATCAAAGGGCTGGATCTGTTTGATCTCATACAAGCCGCTGTCCAGCAAAAACTTAAGATCCCGCCTCAAGGTGATGGGCGAGCAACTGAGATAGAAGATGCGGGGAATGCGCGCCGCCAACAGCGCATCCAAAACCGGCTGGCGCAAGCCTGAACGCGGCGGATCCATAATCACCGTATCCGGCTTTTCCCCACCGGATTCAAAAAGCTTGGGCAGCACATCCTCCACTTTGGCACGCAAATAGTCGGCATTGGTGATCCCATTTTCCAGCAGATTGTGCTCACCATCCACCACGGCTTTTGGATTATCCTCGATGCAAAGAACCCTTTTCACATGTGACGCCAGAGACAAACCCAGCGCACCAAGTCCGCTGTAGAGGTCAAAGACCGTTGCCTGTGGGTCCACACGTTCTTTGAGGATTGCCACGATCTTTTCCAAAATGCTGGAATTCACCTGCCAAAACGAGTTGTAGCTGACCCGAAAACTCAATCCCGCCAGCTGTTCCACCAGCCAGGGTTCGCCCCAAAGCAGTTTTTCCTCAGTGCCCAAAATCACGTTGCCGCGTTCGCGATTGATATTTTGCACGATGCCCGAAATTTGGGGAAATTCCTCGGTTATCTGCCGGACCAGAACCTTGCTGAAAGGAAGCTTGCCAGAGCGGGTCACCAATACCAGAACCACCCGGCTTTGGTCCCGTGAACCGCGAAAGCCGATGTGGCGCAGGTTTCCGCTATGACTGACTTCATCGTATGCCTGCACCCCGGCGCGGCTCATGATCTCCAAGGCGCGCCCAGCGATGGCATCAAAAAGCGGCGGATGCAATTGGCAAAGTTCATGCTGCACAATGTGATGCGTCCATCGTGCATAGATGCCGTGGATCATTTTCCCATCCACTTCGCCCACGGGCATGAAAGCTTTGTTCCGATAATGAGTTATGTCCGCAGATGGAATCGTTTCCGGGATGCTGAGTTCCGGCGCCAAGGACTTAAAAAGTTCGCGGATGAGACAGCTTTTATATTTGAGCTGGGTGGCATAGTCCAGATGCAGCCAATCGCAACCGCCACAAGGAGTTTCGATGCCGAAAACCTTGCATGGCGCATCCATCACCCCCTCTCCGCGCTGGAAAAATTGTTCAGCCCGGGCAAAGGCCATATCCTTGCGTTCGCGGGTCAGCTTTGCCTCAAGCTCATCTCCCACAGCGGTGTAGGGCACGAACACGGCCTTGTTTTCGTTAAAACCGATGCCGTGACCTTCCAAGGCCATTTTTTCTATTTTGAGCCGAAATCTTTCTTTCACACCATCATCTTGCGCAAGGCATCAATACGTTTTTTGATGGGCGGATGGGTCGCAAAAAGCGTAGCCGCATTCAAATTGTAGATCTTGGCAATGGCATATGCGTCTTCTTTTTTCTGACGAACATGACCGCCGCTGATCTTTTCCAAAGCCGTGATCATGTGTCCCGGAGTGGTCAATTCAGCAGCACCGGCATCCGCGGCAAATTCACGATGGCGTGAATAGGCTGCCAAAACCACGTTGGCAAATATCATCAGCACATTTTGAAGAACCATGGTAATCAGATAGCTGCTGCCATATGCAAGCGAACCTCTGGAGCGGTTATCACTGTCTTTGCCTCGGAGAGCTCCGCTGATGATGGCTGCCACAATGTGGGCAAAAAACATCACAAAGGTGTTCAGGGTGCCCATCAGCAGAGTGGTGGTAACCATATCTCCTTCAGTCACATGCGTCATTTCATGACCCGCAACCGCGGCAAGTTCGTCTTCGTCCAGATTTTGCATGATCCCGCTGGAAAAAGCAATCAAAGACTTGTTTTTGGAAGCGCCGGTGGCAAAGGCATTGTTATCCGCGGATTGATAAATCCCGAATTCCGGCATTTTGATGCCGCGGTGTGCCGCCATCTTTTCGATGGTGTCGTAGAGGTAAAGCGCTTTGCCAGTGGCCTGCTCACGTTTGAGCGGCTTGATTTGATAGCTCATCTTGGCCATGGTTTTGCTCAGAAAAAGCGAAATAATCGCACCTGTGAAGCCGAATCCGGCACACATCAGCAGCAAACCAAGCCAATCCTGCGGGCTCAGACCGAAAAAGTACAGAATCGCTCCCAGAACTGTCAACACGAGCAGGTTCACAGTGAGAAAGATCCCCCAACGTTTGAATAGTGTTTTCATTTTATCCAATCCTTGTCATAATCATTTTCATAATCCCCAAGCCTTGCAAAAGACCTCGAGATTATCAGTTACACATTTAATCCACTGTTTTTTTCACTGAGAAAAAAGGCAAGTAAAATCTTATTGATAAGCAAAATGATCTCGCTGATCCCTAGGCTCCAACCAGTTGACTCTGCAAGCTTTACTCCTTCTTGAGCCATAGCGTTAATCAAGTGGTCATCAAGCCTTAATCAAGCGTTAATAGTTAAGACTTGATTAAGGCTTGATTAAGAAGTGATCGAGATTGTGGAGCAGGGTGCCGCAAGGTCTTTCTTGACAAATATGGCAGTTGGCAAAAATAAGCGCCACAAAAGCTTGTACATGGCTTGAGGTGTTTTTGACAGCCTTGGCCCCGAGGAGAAACCAAAGATGGAATATCCCTTTTCAAAGATAGAAAATAAATGGCAAAAAATCTGGAATGAACGCCGCATCTTCAACCCCGACGAAAGCGGACCCAAACCAAAGTATTACGTGCTTTCCATGTTCCCCTATCCTTCCGGAATCCTGCATTGCGGACACGTTTCGAACTATTCGATCGGCGACGCTGTGGCAAGACTCAAAATGATGGAAGGCTTCAGCGTGATGCAGCCCATGGGCTGGGACGCCTTTGGCATGCCTGCGGAAAACTTTGCCATCCAGCACAATTCGCATCCCCGCATCACCACGGAGGAAAACATCGCCGTCATGCACGAGCAGTTCGATTCCCTAGGCTTTGGCTTCGACTGGGATCGCGAGATAAGCACCTGCCGTCCAGACTATTACGTTTGGGGTCAGCACCTCTTTAAAAAGCTTTATGAAAAGGGATTGGCATATCGCAAAAAATCCTGGCAAAACTGGTGTGACAGTTGCCAAACCGTTTTGGCAAACGAGCAGGTGGAAAACGGACGCTGCTGGCGCTGTCATGCCGAAGTGGAGCAAAAAGAGATGGAACAATGGTTTTTCCGCATCACGAAATATGCGGAGGAACTGCTTGATTTTTCCAAAATGATCGACTGGCCCGAGCGCGTGGTCACCATGCAAAAAAACTGGATTGGCAAAAGCGAAGGCACCCTGGTGCGCTTCCCCCTGGAAGAAGGCGAAAAAAGCATCGAAATCTTTACCACACGGCCGGATACGGTGTATGGCGTCACCTTCATGGCGCTGCCGCCGGAGCATCCCCTGGTGCAAAAATGGCTGGCGGAAGAGCCGGACAACGCTGAATTGCACGAATTTTGCCACAAAGTGATCAATGAAGACAAGATCCTGCGAAGTGCCGAAGACACCACCAAGGAAGGCATCTTCAGCGGCAGATATTGCCTTAACCCGCTCAGTGGACACAGGGTGCAGATCTGGATCACAAACTACGTCTTGATGGATTACGGAACCGGCGCCGTGATGGCTGTTCCCGCCCACGACCAGCGCGACTTTGAGTTTGCCAAAAAATATGATATTCCCATGCTTTTGGTGATCCAAAACCCTGAGCAGAATTTGAGCTTGGAAACGATGCAGGAAGCCTATATCGAGCCGGGAATCAACGTAAATTCCGGGCCCTTTGACGGCATGCCAAATGAAGAAGGCAAGGAAGCCATCTCCCGCCTCATCGAAGAAAAAGGCTTTGGAAAAACCACATCCACCTACAGACTGCGGGACTGGGGCATCTCCCGTCAACGCTATTGGGGAAATCCGATTCCGGTGATCAACTGCCCCAAATGCGGGGTGGTGATGGTTCCGGATGAAGACCTGCCCGTGCTGCTGCCAGACAACGTGCAGGTGGGGAAAACCACCGCCAATCCGCTGCTCTCCGTGCCCGAATGGCTCGAAGTGAAATGTCCCCAATGCGGAGAAGACGCACGCCGCGAAACCGACACCATGGACACCTTTGTGGACAGTTCCTGGTACTACGCTCGTTTCACCGATCCCAAAAATGCAAAAATGCCCTTCGATCCCGAAAAAACAAACTACTGGATGCCGGTGGATCAATACATTGGCGGCATCGAACATGCCTGCATGCATCTCTTGTATGCGCGCTTCATCGGAAAATTCATGCGCGATCTGGGCTGGCTGGAAGCCGACGAACCCTTTGCCAGACTTTTGACCCAGGGCATGGTGCTCAAAGATGGCGCCAAGATGAGTAAGTCCAAGGGAAATATGGTGGATCCGGGCTATATCATCGATCGCTTTGGGGCCGACACACTCAGGCTCTTTTTGCTGTTTGCATCCCCGCCGGACAAGGATTCGGAATGGAGCGACGACGGCGTCATGGGCGCATTCAGGTTCCTGAACAGGGTCTGGCGCCTGATCGAATCGAACCTGGAGCCGATCAAACGCGGACTGAAGCTTTCGCCGGACTCATCCGAGATTTCCGCCTCCATGCGGGATCTGCGTTTCAGCACCCACAGCGCCGTGAAAAAGTGGCTGGAAGACAGCCTTGAGCGCATGCAATATAACACCGCCATTGCCGCGGCGATGGAGCATTTGAACAACTGCGTGGCGGTGAAAAACCCCGAGGCTCTTTCCGAAGCTGAATTGGCGGTTTTTGCCCAAGCCTGCGCTGTGCTGCCAAAAATGCTTTATCCCTACGCACCCCACGTGGCGGAAGAGCTTTGGCAAATGCTTGGGCATGAGACACTTATACACGAAGACGGGCTTCCCGAATATGACGAACGCCACCTTGTGCGCGAGCTGGTGACCTACGTGGTTCAGATCAATGGCAAGGTGCGAGGAAAGCTGGAAGCAGCTCCTGATGCCGATCAAGAAGAGCTGAAAACACAGGCTCTGGAAGTGGACAACGTGAAGCGCAGCCTGGAAGGCTGGACCGTGAAAAAGGTGATTGTGATCCCGGGCAAGATGATTTCCATCGCGGCGGGAAAATAGTTTTTTAAGTAACTCCAATCAAAAAATAAAGCCCGGGGCGAAGTGCTTGAACCCCGGGCTTTCACCAACAGCCACAAAATTATATCATGAAAGATCAGGCGCCGGTTGCTTGGCTCCCTTCAAAACCATTATCGCCGTGGTACCCCTGCCTTCTTCGCTTTGCAAATCCAAGCTTCCGCCCATGGCTTCCACAATCTTCCTGCTTTCGGTCAAACCCATGCCCACATTCTCTTCCTTGGTGGTGTAAAATGGCTTCCACACATCGTCCATCTGCTTTTCTGCAATACCGTTACCGCTATCCTGCACGGTGAGTTCCACCCTTTTCTCTTCGGCATCCATTTCTTTGAGGCTCAGATGCAGGCTGCCCCCATCCGGCATGGCTTCCAGGGCATTGGCAAGCAGGCTGGACAGCGCTTCCTCAAAACG
This sequence comes from Candidatus Cloacimonadota bacterium, assembly GCA_012728875.1. Classification (GTDB taxonomy): domain Bacteria; phylum Cloacimonadota; class Cloacimonadia; order Cloacimonadales; family Cloacimonadaceae; genus Syntrophosphaera. The sequence goes on along the minus strand of JAAYEF010000027.1, from coordinate 9,590 downwards.
GGCGGGCTCTATCCAAGCCAGAATCTTCCCTTTCTCCCAATCCTTGGTCAGTTCAACGTTCGCAGGAATTTTCAGGCGCTCCAAACACAGCTCGACAGAGGGAAGCAGGTTTAGGGGGCGAAGCTGGTAATCCATGGATTCATGAAAACGTTGAAAAGCGCTGGCAAGCCTTTGGATCTTGTCGATCTCATCGTGAACCGTTTTAAGATCCGGGTTGTTTGGATCGCCAAGCGCCTCCTGAAGAGGTTTGAGGGCTTGGTTGGCACGAGAGATGTGGCGCCGGGCGTTCAGATAGAAGCTTTTTGAGCTTTGAGAGCAGTCGATGCATCCAGGCTGGGTTTCGCGCGCCAAGCCTTCCGGACTCAGTGTGATGATGCATCCTGAAATGATGCCGCGCAGCCTCCGAAACTGCGCAGCATGACGTAATTCTGAGGGGCCAAGACTCAGTACAGTATTCAATTTCAGTTCTTTACTCCGGTAGAAATCCGGCAGCAGGGTACTGATCTGAGGATAGAGTTCATAAAGTGTTTTGGGTGTTTTGATTCTAGAATGATCCTTTTCATATCCAATCATTTCAAGCAGATAGCGATTTATTCTGATGAGGTTGTCATCCCAATCAACCATGATGACCCCCTGGTCCAGACTGTTCATTGTGGTGCGCAACAGCCTGCTGCGGGCAACAATGTAGACGATGAGCGACACCACAATCAGGAATATCAGAATATGCAGATTAACTACGTTTGCCCTGATGAAGTTCCACAGCAATCCCCAAAATGCAAGGCGCTGATAGCTGTAAAACCGCATCTCGGCACCTGATGAAAGCGCCACCCGGGGAGCCTTGTCCAAGCCGGACTTCACAATGTGAACCTTCACCGGCTTCTCTGGAGGCCAGGGGTTTTGCAGCCTGGCAGCTGCCTTCAAATCGCTGTTCAGCACCATAAAATTGTTGTCTTCGGTTTGAACAAAAATCTCTTTTTTGCCATCCAGATCCAGATCTTCCACCGCCCAAACATATTTGATCTGGTCTTTCAAGATATGCTGGACGGGCTTTAGGTCCATATCCAGCGCAATCAGCGGCGAATTTAAGGCGGTAACCAGAATCAGGTCATTCTGTTCCCCTTCCATCCGATTCAAAATGGGCGCATTCCCGGTGAGATTGAAAGATGCGTCGGACGTCCAGCTTGTAATGGGCACAAACCTGTGTCCGGTCCATTTCATCCAGGTTGCCTTGTCCGGAGTGGGGGCATTGCCTTTGTTTGAAACCAACATCAAGATTTCAGGATTGCCATCCTTGTTCACGTCGTCGCTGGCAAGCAGAACCTGGCTGTAACCTTCGCAGGCTTTTTCGCTGTAAAGCAATTCCCCGCGTGCACTCACCACAAACACCCAGGAACTCATGTCGTTCATGCCCATCATTTCCTGGTTGGTGTTTTTAAAAGCCTGAGTGCCGCAAATCAGCTCCTTGGCGCCGTTTCCGTCAAAATCTGCACAGATTACGGATACCACGCAGGTGCTGAGATCCAAACGCCACTTCAAATCCCCGGTTTCAAAATCGTAAACCACCAAACCACGCGGATTTACGGTGAACCCATCGAAGGCAAGACAGACGAGCTCCAGCTTGCCGTCGTTATCAATATCCTCCAAAAGATTGGGCACCAGAACAGCGGTCCAATCATATTTTGGATCGTTGATCCAGCTGTCGGTGCGGGCAATGGGTTCAAAAGTCTTTTCTTCCCGAACAAGCTTTTCTCCCCACTGATATTGCCACGCCATGACGAGCACTTCCTTTTGATCGTTCAAGCTGGCAAAAAGCCAGGCATTTTCATCATCGGACTCGCTCAACACACCAGCATATCTGATCTTGTGGGTAAAATTAAGCTGGGAAAGTTCCTTGCCAGCTTGATCCAGCATCAGCAGCGCTTCCACGTCTCCAAATTTCGTGGCCAGCAGCAAATGATCCCGATTTGAATTGTCCAGGTCTCCCTCTGTCCAAAAATAAGCATCACTCTTATTGCTCAGAACATTCTGGGGAACCAATTCACGGGTGCTGAAAATTCGCTTGATGCGGCATCCGGGAACCATGACGCCGATCAAAACCAAGAGCCAGATCAAAACTTTTTTCATATTAAACCAATGTATAATCCTGACTTCATCTCGAACCCGGGGGCTGCGGTGTCAAGTGTAACCGCTGGGGAATATTGCCTTGAAAATGATGAAAAAATTCAGATAATCTGGATAACAGCAATCATAACAAAGGTTTAGCCCTGTTGATTTTTTTCCTCAACCCCATGTGTTTTGTCGAATATTCTCCCTCTTTCATGATAAATGCATTTGCTTGCCCATGGAAAAACCACCCTCCCACAAGGGTTTACGAAATCAAAAAAGGCCGGATATTCCCGGCCTTGTGCATTATTTTTTCGCTCTTGAGCTCTTACAGTTCGGGGTAGAGCGGGAATTTGTTGGTGAGTTCCAAAACCTCCGCCTTCATGGCGGCAAGGTATTCTTCATTTTCGTGGTTTTCGCGCACGCGGTGGATGAAATCCGCAATCTGTTTCATTTCAGCGGCGCCCATGCCTCTGGTGGTGACGGAAGGTGTTCCCAGCCTCACTCCGGAAGACACAAAGGGACTGCGCGTATCGAAGGGAACCGTGTTTTTGTTTGCCGTGATGCCGGCTTTATCCAGGGATTCCTCCATCTTTTTGCCGCTGGGTCCGCCTTCTTCCTCGGTGCCCATGTTCACCAGCATCAGGTGGGTGTCCGTGCCGCCGGAAACCAGCTTGAAGCCTTTATCCATCAGAGCTGCTGCCAATGCCGAGGCGTTTGCCACCACGTTGGACTGATAGCTTTTGAATTCTGGCTGCAGAGCTTCCAAAAAGGCAGCTGCTTTTGCTGCGATGATATGCATGAGCGGGCCGCCCTGGATGCCGGGGAAAACCCGTCCATCCACCTCTTTGCCAAATTGCTCTTTGCAAAGGATGATGCCGCCACGGGGACCGCGCAGGGTCTTGTGGGTTGTGGAGGTCACCACATCCGCATACGGCACAGGGTTCATGTGCAAACCAGCAGCCACCAGCCCGGCAATGTGAGCCATGTCCACCATCAATTTTGCCCCCACCATATCCGCAATTTCACGAAAACGGGCAAAGTCCATCTTACGCGGATAGGCGCTGGCTCCAGCCAGGATCATCTGGGGTTTGTGTTCTTTCGCCATTGCCTCAAGCTTGTCATAATCGAACATCTCGGTGTCCGGTTCCACCTGGTAGTGCATGATATTGTAAAACTGTCCGGAAAATGAAAGCGGATGGCCGTGGGTGAGATGGCCTCCGTGCGCCAGTTCCAAGGACAAAACGGTGTCGCCGGGTTTCACCAGCGAGAAATAGGCGGCCATGTTTGCCTGGGAACCGCTGTGGGGCTGGACGTTCGCGTGTTCCGCGCCGAAGATCTCCTTGGCACGTTCGATGGCGAGGCGCTCCACCTCATCGATATATTCGCAGCCGCCATAGTAGCGTCCGTAGAGTTTGTAGTTCACCTTGTCGGTCTTTTTGCTCCAGCGGTAGGGGTAACCCTCTGCATATTTGTTTGTTAGCACGCTGCCCTGGGCTTCCATCACAGCCATGGAGGTAAAGTTTTCCGAGGCGATGAGTTCCAGGTTTTCACGCTGGCGCTTGAGTTCACCAGCCATTGCGGCATAGAGTTCGGGATCTTGCATCTGAATGTGTTTCACTGCTGTTCTCCTTCCAATATCTTTATTTTTTGTATTCTGCTTTGGTGTCGGCCGCCTTCAAAGCTGGAATGCAGCCAGTTGTTCACGATTTGCAAGGCATAGGGAATCGCGGTGAAGCGCCCTGCCAGGCAAAGCACGTTGGCATCGTTGTGAATGCGCGAAAGGCGTGCCACGTCTGTATTTGTGCATAGTGCGGCACGGATGCCTGTGACCTTGTTTGCGGTGATGCTCATGCCAATGCCGCTTCCGCAGATCAAAATTCCGCGATCCGCCTTTCCTGCGGCAACCGCTTTTGCGGCGGGAGCACCTGTGTCCGGATAATCCATGGAATCCACCGAATGGGTTCCAAAATCCTCAAATTCATATTCGGGAAAAGCCGTTTTGATGGCTTCCTTGAGCTCAAAACCGGCGTGGTCGCTTGCAATTGCAATCTTCATTGTTCACCTGCCATCAGGCACGAAAGTGCCACACAATAGTATTTTGAAGCCGCGCTCTCGCTTCTGCTCATCACCACCACGGGCTTGGATGTGCCTTGAATGAGCCCGGCAAGTTCGCCGCCCGCCCAAAGCATCAGGCCTTTATAGAAGCTGTTGGCGCTTTCCAAACTTGGAAAAACCAGGATGTCCGCATCTCCCGCAATGGGACTTTGGATGCCTTTGATCTGTGCCGCAGCGGGATCGCAAGCCAAAAACACATCCAAAGGACCGTCCACAATGCAGTTTTTGATCTGCCCGCGTGCCGCCATCTGACTCATCTGCGCATATTCCAAGGTGTTGGGCAAGCCTGCCGTCACCTTTTCCGTGGCGGAAATCAATGCCACCTTCGGCTTTTCGATGCCAAAACTGCGAGCCATGGCAACGCTGTAGTTCAGCATGGCGATCTTTTGGTTCAAATCCGGATTCGTGAGCACGGCGGTATCGGTGATGAACAGAAGCTTGTGATATTTGGGCAGTTCCAAGGCACAGACGTAGCTCATCACCGCCTTGGGCGGCAAAATGCCCTTTTCCTTGTGCAATACTGCTTTCAGGAACACATCCGTATTCACCAGCCCTTTCATCAAAACATCCGCCTGGCCGTCCTTGACCATCTGCGTGGCTTGGGCAGTCGCCTGAGCATCGTTTTCGCTATCGATGATCTCGAACCCCGTTGAATCGATGCCCAGTTCAGCGCAAACCCTTTCAATCTTTGCCTTTGAGCCCAGAAGGATGCCGTGCACAAAGCCTTCCGATGCCGCCCGCGCCAAGGATTCAAGGGTATTGGCATCCTCGGCGGCAGCCACGGCGATGCGGGTCACGCGTCCCAGAGAGCGAACGTGCCCAGCCAAGCCTTCCAAACTGCGGATGGGCTGCATCTTAGTGATTTCCTCCGGAAAGCAGAGCTGCCAGCGCGATGGAATAGAGTTTGCTGCGTTCGCTGTCTCCGCGTGAAGTGAGCACACAGGGCACCCTGGCGCCCATCACCACAGCGCAAAGTTCGCTGTCCATGAGCTTTACGATGGATTTGTAAAAGCAGTTTCCCGCTTCGATATTCGGGAACAGGATGCAGTCCGCGTCGCCGCACACTTCGCTGTCAACTCCTTTGATCACAGCGCTTTCCTTGTCCACGATCAGGTCCATGCCCAGCGGACCTTCCACGATGGCACCCTTGATCTGTCCGCGCTGCGCCATTTTTGTGATCAAGGCGCCATCCGCACATGACGGAATCTTGGGCAAAGTTTGTTCTGAAGCGGCCTGGATGCCGACCTTGGGCTTTTCAATCCCCAGAAAATGGGCAACCCGGATCAGATAGTTCGTGATCGCCACCTTTTGAGCCAGATCCGGCAGCGGGATGATCGCAACGTCTCCAAACACCAGCAGTTTATGATAGCCTTTGGGTTCGGCAACGGTCACGTGGGACAGGATGGCACCGGGGTTCATCAGCCCGCGTTCCTTGTTCAGGATGGCTTTCATATAGCGGTCTGTGCTCAAAAGGCCCTTCATCAGGAAGTCGCCTTCGCCGGAATTGATCAGATCCACAGCTTTGGAAGCCGCCTGCAGGTCTGTGTCCGTGTGCACGATTTTGAACTCTGCGGGGTCGATATTCTCTGCGGCGCAGGCTTTTTTGATCAAAGCTTCATCGCCCACCAAGATACCTTCCACAATTCCCATTTCCACAGCTTGGTGAACCGCGCTAATGGTGTGAGCGTCAACCGCCCAGGCTGCCACCAGCCGCTTTTTGGGCTGTGACTTCAAAATATCGAACATTTGATCCAGTTTGCTTATCTGCATTTCATCTCCATCTATATATATTTTTTTTATTTCTTAAACTGATGAACCGAAAGCCTGCCATTTTGGCTTGCTGATCTCGGTCTGACTGCGGTGCAAAAGCGCATCGGTTTGAACCTCACGCATTTCCAGGGTCAGCCGATAGACCATCATCTTGGGATGTGGAACCAGCTCCAGCTGTCCCTTCAAAACGGCATCGGCACCACAGCTTTGCCAAAAACTGGCATCCGCTTCCAAATCGCCCTTTTCCATTTTGGGACGCACCAAACGCACCTTGGCTTTCAGCAAAAGCTCGCGCGCCAGGGCGTTTTCCAGGTCAAAAAGCGTGGAACCGTTTCCGCTGAAGTTTTCCAGCGGCGCCAAGACCAAAGCCGGACTGCGCTCTCCGCTGCGGGTGAACCAATCATCATTCAGGATGATGGAAGCCTGTTTTTCCGCCATGGATTTGGCGTCATCGGCATTCCAGGAGTTCAGCCTTTGAACACTGCAGCCCAAAAGGCCCAGCAGGCACAAGATCAAAAATAGAACTTTTTTCATTGTTATCTCTGTGTAAATGACTAATATATCTGCAGACACGGCAGCTTGTTTGGCCCGGACGCCTGCTTTTTTTGGAAAAAATGATATTGCCGGGAGTTTTGAATTTTGTCAAGCGCAATCTTCAGTCACCCGGCTCCAAGTTTTTTCCTTGTCAGATTTTGGGCGTGTTTTTTAGTGAACCAAAGTTTTTTTTAAGGAGTGAGCCATGCCTCTTATCATCGTCGGGATCGTTATCGCCCTTTTTGCGATAATCCTCATCTCCAGAAGCATCCTTGTGGTGCGTCAGGCCGAAGTTGTGATTGTGGAGCGCTTGGGTAGATACAACAAAACCCTGCAATCCGGCATCCATATCATTTTCCCCATTTTCGACAAAATTCGCCCCATCCATTGGCGCTATAACCGGGCGGACTATCGCGGAAACGTGATCGTGACCCAAAAGCAGGAAAACCGCATCGACCTGCGTGAGACCGTCTACGACTTTCCCCGCCAAAACGTGATCACCAGCGACAACGTTTCCATCAACATCAACGCCCTGCTCTATTTCCAAATCACGGATCCCTACAAATCCGTTTACGAGATCGGAAACCTGCCCGAAGCGATTGAAAAACTGACCCAAACCTCGCTGCGTAACGTGATCGGCGAGCTGACTCTGGACTACACCCTCACCTCCAGAGACATCATCAACGCCAAACTGCGCGACATCCTGGACGACGCCACCGACAAATGGGGCGTGAAGGTGAACCGCGTGGAGCTGCAGGAAATCCTGCCTCCGGAAGAAATTCGCACCGCCATGGAAAAAGAAATGCGCGCCGAACGTGACAAACGTGCCAAAATCCTGCAGGCAGACGGTGAACGCGAATACCAGATCCGTGTGGCGGAAGGTGAAAAACAGGCAAAGATCGCCCGTGCCGACGGTGAAGCCCAGGCCAAATTGCTGGTGGCGGAAGCCGAGCGCAAATCCATCGAACTCATTGCCGAATCCGTGAAAGGCAGCGGAACCGACCCCGCCCAATATCTCATCGCGCTGAAGTATGTGTCTGCGTTCCAGGAAGTTACCAAGCAAGGTGACAAAACCGTGGTGGTCCCCTACGAATCCTCAGCGCTTTTGGGCTCGGTGAAGACCCTGGCAAACATTTTTGAAAAATAAAAAAAACCCATAGGAGTACAAACAATGTCCGAAATTCTATTGATCAAGGGACGGGAAATACTGGATTCACGCGGTAACCCGACCGTGGAAGCCGATGTTTACCTCGAAACTGGCGTCACCGCTCGTGCCGGAGTGCCCAGCGGAGCTTCCACAGGAGAGCGCGAAGCCATCGAACTGCGGGATGGCGACAAATCCCGCTACCTTGGCAAAGGCACCCTTAAAGCCGTGGATAACGTCAATAGCATCATCGCCCCCGCCATCAGCGGAATGGAATCTTCAAACCAGGCTCAGCTCGATCTGGAAATGCTGAGGCTGGATGGCACCGACAACAAGGAAAAGCTGGGCGCAAACGCAATCCTGGCAGTTTCCATGGCAGCCGCACGCGCCAGCGCAGCCGAGCTGGATCTGCCCCTCTACCGCTATCTGGGCGGAGTGAACGCCCTCACCCTGCCCGTGCCGATGAGCAACATCATCAACGGCGGCGAACATGCCGACAACAACGTGGATATCCAGGAATTTATGATCATGCCTCTGGGCGCCAAAAACTTCCGCGAAGCCATCCGCATGAACGCCGAGATCTTCCACGCTCTCAGAAAGATTTTGATCGGCCGCGGACTGGCAACCGGTGTTGGTGACGAAGGCGGCTTTGCGCCAAACCTGAACAACAACGAAGAAGCCCTCAAGGTGATCATGGAAGCCATCGAAAAGGCCGGCTACAAAGGCGGAGAAGATGTGTTCATCGCTCTGGATGCCGCCGCTTCAAGCTTCTGGAAAGATGGCAAATACTTCTTTGAAGGCAAGGATTTCAGCACCGACGACATGATTGCCTACTGGGAGGAAATGGTGCAAAAATATCCCATCGCCTCCATCGAAGACGGCTTGGCGGAAAACGACTGGGCCGGCTGGGTGAAAATGACCGCAGCCCTTGGAAACAAGATCCAGATCGTTGGCGACGACCTCCTGGTCACAAACCCCGCCATCATCAAACGCGCCATCAAGGAAAAAGCCGCCAACAGCGTTCTGATCAAGCTGAACCAGATTGGCAGCGTCACCGAAACCCTGGACGCCATCAATACAGCCCACAAAGCCGGCTGGACCTGCGTGGTGAGCCATCGCAGCGGTGAAACTGGAGACACCTTTATTGCCGACCTCGCCGTGGCCATGAACACCGGCCAGATCAAGACCGGCTCGGTGTCCCGCAGCGAGCGCGTCGATAAATATAACCAACTTATGCGCATCGAGGAAGAACTGGGCGAAGCCGCTGTCTTCCCCGGCAAAGCCGTGATCAAACAGCTCGTTTGAGCGCTGACGCATACAAACCATTACATATGGGGACGGACTTGGCTCCGTCCCTTTTTCCATCCTCATCAGCCTGTGAGTCACCAATCTATTCAATATCAAGGTTTAGCGATATAGCGATTTAGGGTTTTAGCGTTTTAACGTTTTAACGTATCTCGTAACGAGCCACCTTGCCCCTTGTCACATCTTATCTTTTTATCATTTTATCTTTTAAATCTGCGAAATCAGCGTAATCTGCGTGAACTCTCTGCGAAATCAGCGAAATCTGCGTGAACCAAAAGACCCGTCACCACCTCCCAGCCCTGTACCTTCAGTAACCCAAACCCGAGCCAGCCTGTCATTCCGACCGCAGGGAGGAATCCAGGCCCTTGTGCTTGTATTCTCGTTTGTCACAATTCGTAATCCATTGTCTTTAGTATGGAAACCCGATTTCAATGGGAAATGCGTCAAGGCTCATCCACTAAAGCCCAAAGCCGGGAGCTATTGACAGGACTTCATGATACCCCAAAGGACTGGATCCCTCCCTGCGGTCGGGATGACGGTGGTGTCTGGGTTTGGGAGTGTTTGTAAAAGGGTTTGCTTGTCCTACAAGCGTTTTAACGTTTTAGCGTATCCCGTG
>JAAYEF010000026.1 GCA_012728875.1 Candidatus Cloacimonadota bacterium | reverse complement strand
TGCCATCAACGTCCACCAAAACCCAAGGATCGAAAGTGAGGGCAAAGTCGGGATAGCTCTCAAAGCCTTCATCGATCTCGGTTGGAGGAGGCGGAGGAGGTGTGTCGCCAGGAGCCAGCCAGTCCAGAGCCACATAGCTGTTGTTTACCGCGGTGGCGGTGAGCTGGGTGGGAGGATCCATCGAATCGGTGGATTCCATAATGGAGAAGCTGTCCACATAGAGGTAGAACATATTGGCTGGGCTGTGGCCGTGGAAGCCAATGTAGTGGGTGCCGCTGGTGGCGGGGGTAAAGAATATCTGCGCCTGCTGATAGGCGGTGTTCGTGATATTTGTGTTTGTAAAGATCTGGTTTGTCAAAGCCGCAGCAGTGGGAGCGGTTCCAGTGTAAACGCTGAGGGCTTCCGGGAAGGATTCGCTGTTGGCGCGATATGAAAACCTGATCAGATATGTGTTTTCAGCATCCAGGTTCAGCGGCGGGGTCAAAAGCCAGTCGTTCATGGCCTGGGTGGTGCTGTAGCGGATGCGGGCAGCGTTGGGAGCAGTGTCTGCACTGCCGGCATAGGTTTCCCAAGCGTAGGCATCGTTGTTTGCATTGATGGCAGACCAGCCCAAAGGCAGGGCGGGAGCTGTGACATCGTCAAAGTTTTGCACATAGGGGAAGGTGTTGACAGTGGGGTCAGCCAAAGTGGTAAACTGCCAGATGGGGCAGTTTTCAGCATCGCCACCATCAGCGTTGAAGGGCACCACCCGCCAGTAGTAAACGGTGCTGTAGTTCAAATCTGATGCTGGGTCATAAACTGTTTCGGTCATAACTGTTCCGTTCACCAGGTTGGTGGGAGGAGTGTTTGTGCCAAAATACAGTTTATAGCCGTCAACAGTGCCGCCGCCGGTGGACCAGCTGAGGTTTGTATTGATAGCAATGTTTGTGGCGTTGAGAGCAGGAATGGGGTTCACAGCCGGGCTGGGAGGGGTTCCCTGCGCGGGGGGAGCAAAAGTGAAGGTTAAGCCTTCGGGGGGATAGATGTCAGCGTTAATTCTGCAGGAAGCATTGTTTGCGGTTCCCGCTGTGGTGGCAGTCCAATCTTCGGTGGTGCTGCGGTTGTTGAAATCCAGGTTTGAATCACCACGCAGACCAACCTGCACGCTTTGTGCGGTGGAGACGGTCATGGCAGTGTTGCCACCATAGGCAAACACAACCTTGTTGCCATCTTCGTGCAGTTGGATCTGGAAGCTCAGAATGTCATTTGCACAGGAGGTGGGTGAACGGCGGTAGTTTTTCCATTGTACCGTGAAAACCCGGTTTGGTGCGGTGCCGCTGAGCAGATACATCAATTCACCGTTGTCACGGGATTTGAGGTCGCGGTTCATGGCAGCAACAATGTTGTTTGTGCCAGTGGCAGCACTGATGGCCAGGTTGCTGGTGACCACTTCGGGTCCCATGGCCAAAAAGCCATTGGTCTGAACACTGACCTGTGTGTACTCCACATCGTTGTAGGTGAAGGTAAATCCCAGGTCGATGGCATTGAAGTTTTCATTGTCATTCGCGTTGGTACCCAGGATGGTGCCTCCGGTGATCTCGGTGTAAGTGCCGACGGCGCCGATGAAATTATATTCATCCACCTCAGCAAAAACGGCAAAAGCCATTACCGAAAAAATCAACAGGAGCACGAGCTTGTTAAGGCTTGTTTTCATAATAACTCCTTATGGTTATTCTTGTTATGTTCAAATTCCTCTCGGCAAAACGGGGAGAAACCGCCTCTTTTTGCCACATTTATGCTGAAAAAAAGTAAAGGCATATTTAGTCAAGCAAAAATTAGACCAACTGCATATCATAAAAAGAGTTTGCCCCGAAGCTGTGGCTCTCTCCGATGCAATTTTATAAATAGCGCAAAAGTTCCCGATCTGTAACCCCCGCATACAATTCGATATAGGGTTTCACCGGGCTTTTATTTATTTTTGGGAAAAGCACTTCCTCAATTTGGAAAAAGCCCACGGAAGCGCTCATTTCAACCGTGATAGCAATGGGTTTTTCCTTGCCCTTGTGGATCTTGACTTTCTGGATGGCTCCTGCGGAAGTGCGGTGAATGTCGCCCACACGCGGTTCGCTGGAAAGGATGGTGGGAATGCGTGCGCGTCCCTTTTCCATGTCGCTGCCGTCTCCGATGAGCACCAATCCCGCTTCCAGAGAATTGATTTGCTGGGTTGCCATGTGTCCAAAAATCCCCTCAATGGCAATTGAGCGAATGGCTGCTTTGGTGAGATATTCATCCTTTTCGTGGGTGGCATCCAAAATCTTATCTATCAATGGCAGAGCCAGTTGGATTGAAATGAGTTCATGAGCATGGCGGGCGACGCTCATGCCCAAATCGTGCAAAAGGGAAGCCAGCAAAACCCCCGTCAGGGAATCCTCCGCCGTGCCGGCAGCCTCTTGCTCCAAGTTCATCTGAATGCCGGCATTGTGCAAAAGTGTAAACATTTTTATCGCATTCAGGGTCGCCTTGCGCATGTGCACCGGACCGTGGTCGTTATAGCCCAGACGCTTGATGGAAACAATGTTTGCAAACTCTTGTGTGGCTTGCAGTTCCTGATCCGAAAACAGCAATTCTGCAGCCTTCAGCGGCTTGCCTTTCAGCATGTTCAAGATCTTTTTTTCCAAAGCCAGTTGTTTGGATGATTTATTCATGTAACTCCTTTAAAACCTGTTTTTTAAGCGAAACAGTATGTTTGTGAGACTGCTCACCACGGCGATCGCCATGGCAATGGTGCCGGAAATGAGCAGCAGCTTGTATGTGTGTTCAGATGCCGCGGCTGAATCTCCGGCAATGTAACCCTGCATGGCATAATACAAGGTTCTGCCCGGAACCAAAGGAATGATCACGCAGGTCACAAAAACCGATACCGGCACTTTCACCAAGCGTGCCACGATTTCACTATAGACGCAAACCAGCAGGGTGGAACAAAAAATTGAGAAAAGCAGGGCATCACTATAATATAACACAATCAGATATGCTGCCCAATTGAGACCGCCGCCCAAAGCCAAAAGCAGGATCTTCCAGCCCCGCATGTTTGTGCGGATGGAAAAACCCAATATGGACAGTGCCGCCCAGGTGAATTGCATCAGGGTGAGTTGGTCAAAAGGTCTCATCATCAGTGCCCCCAAAGTGCCCAAAGTTTCAGCATCACACCGCTGCCGGTGGCGATTGCCACAGCGATGAAAATGGCTTCAACCGCGCGCGCCGTGCCGGAAACGAGGTCTCCGCTCATGGTGTCGCGGATGGCGTTCACAAAGCTCAAGCCCGGCACCAGAAGCATGATTCCGCCAATGATGATGTTGTCTATCTTGATGCGCGGCACCCAGATATCCAGGGTCTTGGCAAAAAACACCACCAGCGCGGAGCCCACGAGGTTGAGCAGGAAACTGTTGATCTGAAGCAGGCCCAAAAGCTGCAGGGAAAGGCTCACCAGGATTCCAACCCCGTAAGCAACTGCAAATTCAAGCCAACTTCCTCCAAAAAGCAGACAAAAACAACCGCTGGTGATGCCCCCGCAAAAAACCTGAAACCACAGCGGCCAGTTTTTTTCCGTCTCGATGCGGCCTAATTCTGCCAAAAACTCGTCTGAATTGAGGCGGCAAACTCCGTCCTGGCAAATATCTTTACTCATGTCGTTCACCAGTTTGCTCACCCGAGTGATTTTTCCCAGATCGATACGCCTGCTTTCGATGCGTCTGATGCTGGTGGACAGTTCATCATCGCCGTTCTGCACGGAGATGAAAATTCCTGTGGGGGTAACATAGGCATGGGTGTCCGGATGGCCGAATGCAATGCACGCCTTGCGCATCATCAGCTCCACCCTGTTTGTGGTGGCGCCGTTTTCAAGCAGGATGCGACCAATTTCCAGACTTATTCTGGTGGTTTCCTTGATGTCTAAAACTGCCATTATTCCTCTGTCTGGGTTAAGTTTAAAATTTCCTGGGGCAAGCCCAGGGCGCGAGCCACACGAATGGCGCTCAAAGGCGGAGCCTGATTCGTTTTCAAGCGCTGCAATTCATAGTTCATGGCCTCATTGAGGGCTTTGAGCCGCTGCGAGGGGCTGAGCGGTTTCTTTTGATCCAAAATTGCGGGGTCCAAACCGGCAATGCCATAGTGGGCAACGCCTTCCAGCAATGCCGGCGCCGTGAAGTGTGTGGATGCCAGGCAAAAATGGCGGCTGTCACAAAGATGTTTCAACACCGCCGAAGCCAGTTTTTCACCCTCGGTGGGGTTTGTGCCGCGGGCAAATTCATCCAGCAAAAACAGGGTGTTGCCATCCTGTTTCAGGGTTTCTGAAAAGGCGACCACTTCCCTGCCAAAGCTGCTCAGATCAGCCTCCGAGCCGCTTTCAGACTGGTTGTACCAGATGTGGTCGAAAAAGGGAATCTCCGCCTCTTCGCAGGGCGGCGGAATGCCGAGCCGTGCCAGCCAGCAAAGCTGACCGGCGGTTTTCAGCACCGTGGTTTTGCCGCCCATATTTGGTCCCGTGAGCAGCGACACGGGTTTATTGAAATCGTAATCCACACTCTGCCAGCGTCTTCCCAAGCTTTCCAAATGCAATTTCAAGGGCAGGTTTACCGCGCTTTTGATGCGCAAAACCCTTTTCCTGGAAAGCTTTGGAATGGAACAGCCATATCGCATGGCAAAATCCGCCAGGGTGAAAAGCCAACAATATATGTTCAAAAGCACCTGTGCCGCAAACATGGATGGCAAATATTCACCCAGAGAGATGGACAGTTTTTTGAGGACCTGAGCCTCCTCGGCTTCGCGCTTTTCCTGCAGCAGCGCCAGTTCTTTTTTAAGCTCCAGGCTGCCTTCATCGTCCGCCAGAACAAAGCTGTAATTTGCTACGCTTTCAGAACTTAACACAAAAAAGGGGGAATGCAAAATGCGGTTTGCCAACTGGGTTTCAGCGCGGGAAATGGTAAATTCTTCCTTGAGCTGCGGAAGGTCAAGTTCTTCGCGTGCAGTTGCCAAAAACTCTGCCCTGCTGTGTTTTAAGCGGTTTGCAAACTGGAATTGTCTGTGCAGAATTTCGCCGAGTTTTTGGGAATAAGCTGGAGAAAGATGAAATGACGGCAAGGCACCGCCTTCGGGGTCCAGGAGCGCAAAAACCTGACTCAGATCCGGCAGGATGAACTCACCCAGCCAAGCCTTTTTACGCAGCCATGAGTGCAGCCTGCCATAGTGGTAAAGCCATTGCTTGAAAAGAAACAGTTCATGCAGCGCAAAGATCCGATTGCCCTTTTTCGCCGGTATTTCCAGCTTTGGAATGTGGGCAAACAGCTCTTTCAATTCGCGCATTTCGTTCTCCCGCCCTTTCAGAAAATCAATCATTTGTTGCAGGCGTTCAAAATGCGATTTCAGTTCGCCAAGCGGGCGGGGTGTGCGCTGCAGCTCTTGCTTTTTCACCTCGGCAGGATATTCTCCATCAATGCCGATGAGATTGAATATCTCACTCAACCCCAAGGCTTTGGCAGTTTGCGATCTAATGTTCATGTGTCATTCCAAGCGTTTTTTACATGATGCCACATCCCGGGAAGGCTGTCAATCTTTTTGTGCAAAAGGCTGAAAAAACGTGCCCTTGGAGGTGCTGCGAATGCGTTTGGCATAGCGGCGGAAATGGCTCATGGGCTCGGGATGTGGAAAGCCCCATTGATTTCGCTCCGAGGCGGTTATCCACACTTCTTCCGGGCTAACCGTGCGCACAAATTCCCTGCTGCTGGAAGTTCGGCTGCCATGGTGTCCGGCTTTCAAAAAGTCTGCCTTCAACTCCTGCGGATAGCTTGCCAAAAGATGGGTTTCAGCACCTATATCTGCATCTCCCGTAAAGAGATAGCTTTTCCCACGATAGTCCAGTCGAAACAAAATGGAGCCGCTGTTGCTGTTTTCCACATGGAAATCTTTGTCCGGATGCAGAAATTTCAGCCGGGCACCGCCGGTGTGAACACTCAGGGTATCCGTAACCATCAGCAAATTAATATCTTTCAACAGACCCTCATGCTGCCAGTTTTCCCATCTGCTGTCTTGAGCAACCTCGTCTGTGATGGCCATGTTCTCAATTTTCAAATGCTTTGCCAAATCGGGAAAACCGCCGCTGTGGTCTGCATCCAAATGAGTCAAGACCAGCCAATCCAATTTGTCGATATTCTGTTTCTTCAACCAGGGCAGCAGCTTACGCGTTGCCCAACTGTTCTCGGCGTTGTGCCACTTGGGACCAGTATCCACCATCAATTTGCTGCCATCGGCGAAGCATGCAAGGATGCAATCCCCTGTCCCACAATCAAAAACGTAGATTCCAGCTTCCTGCCCAGCCGAAAATCTTGGAAAAAGCACAAGCGCCAAACCCAGCGCCACAGCGGGCAAAGGCTTCCAGCTTAGTTTGAGCCGCCTCAGCATCCAAAGCAAGCCCAGAACCATCAGCATGGAGCCCAAAAGCTGAATCCAGTTTATCCAAGAGTTTTCCAGATAAAAAGGAAGGCTGGCAACCAAATCGGTCCAGCCCAGAAAAACCCTCATGAGCACCTTGTAAGCAGAAACATAGCTTGCACTTAGCAAGTTTCCGCCCGGGACCAGCAGCACCAAAAAAGAAACCAATAGCAGGGCGGAAGCCAGCGGAATGCCAAGCAGGTTTCCCACAATCCCATTCAGCGAAGCGGTGCCAAAATAATACAGGGTCACCGGCATCACTGCCAAGCCTACGGTCAGGTTCAGCAACAGCAAGTTAAACAAGCGGTTAAGCCTGCTGCGCGGCAGTTCCGCAGGCAGGTCTTTTTCCTTGATCCATTGAACTTTGGGCAGCCCCAAAATGATCACCCCGATGCAAAGAAAGGAAAGCTGCAAACCGATATTGAAAAGCTGATCCGGAGAAACCGCAGTGATGATCAGCAGGCTCAAAGCCAGAAGCTGCGCGCCGCCAATGCGGATGCCGCGCCAGCGTGACACAATCATCAATCCGATCATCAAAATGGCGCGCGTGACCGAAGGCGACCAATGATTCAGGGCTGCATAAAAAGCGATCAAAACCAAAAAAACCAGTTCGGCAATCCGCCTAGGCAGCAGGAAATTCAAGAGAACCATCAACGCCGCATAGATGAACCAAATATGCAGGCCGCTCACCACTATCAGATGCACCATTCCGCTGCGGGTAAGCGGGTCCCTCAGTTCCCCTTTGCTTTGTGTGTCCGTAAGCATCAGTGCCTTGGCAAGATACGCGTCTTCCCCCAGCCTGTCGTCCAGCCTTTTCAATAGCGCCGCCCGCCACAGTGCGATGGGAACAGCCCCCCTGGGTTTATTCAGTTTCGTCAAGCCTTGGCGCACATAAGCGCGATGCCTGGCGGGAAAGGTGTCCAAAATTGGATCTTGGGTGCCGGGAATCACCTCCAGCAGCGCTTTGTATGAATGCCCAAGCTCCAGTTCCGGAGAGTATATCAGCGTTAGCGGCTCTGCAACCTTGATTCCCGCAAGCTCTTCCAGCCGGATTTCATGGATACCGCCATCCTTGGAAAGCAGTTTTGTGACGGTGAATTCGGCTTCCTGCTGCACGTGCCCCCTGCTTTCCAAAACCTGATCCAACGCGGAAGGCTGCGCCGAAACCTGCCAGCGAAGCGCACCCAAAACCATGCAAAGCAGCAGCAGGAAAAGGGTTCGCGCTGGCTTGAAAACAAAGGCCAGCAACAGGAACAGCCCACCTGACAGCCAGAGCCACCATTGCGTGAGAGCCAGGGTTTTTGCCAAAAGCATGCCCAGGCACCAAGCCAGAACCGGGAACAATAGCGGTGCCGGCGGCTCTTTTCTCTGCATCCGAACTTAAGTTTTTCTTGGCTTAGCGCCGGTTGAACATACCCAAAATCAAGCCCAAAACCAAAGACCAGACTGCTGCCAATCCGATGCGCAAATCCGGGCTCAGCATAAAGGTGACAGTGTGAGCCGGAATCCAGAACCACAACAGGGAAAGCATGCTTTTGTGGATGCCGGTCCAGTTCATTTTCCGTTCTCCCAAATTGTCCAAAAGACGATGCAACACCACCAGCAAAAGCCCAAACTGCAGGTTCATAAAGGCTGATATTGCAAAGGCTTTGCCAAAGTTGCCGAGCGTAGGCAAATAATGGTGGGCTTCCAAGTATTCCACAAAACCGGTGAAACCCAAAAAAGCGTATTTGATGGCGACACCCAGCACCGCCCACACCAGCATTTTCCAAAATGTGAGAAACACTGTGAAAGGATAGCGGAAGCTTTTTTGGATAATCCATTTGGAAATAATCTCGCCCAAGGTGCCCAAAATGGCAAATTGGATCATCGCGGACACCAGCGGATAGCTTTTCACCCAGGCTAAATATAAGCCGGGCAAAGATTTAAAAAATTCAAACATGCAATCTCCTTGGCAGGGTGATCCGTTCCAAGCGAGGTATTCAAAACCAAACTCGAAACTTTATGAAGCTCTTTGGATCATGCCCTTTTTTGTCAATCATTTTTTGCCATTGGAAAAATCTTTCTGCTCTGTTTCAACCCCATTTATGTTTGGTTATGAATAGGTATAAAGTATCACCCAAACTTGCAAATGGGTTTCACCTGTCACAGTGGTCGTAACTGTTTATAGAATAGGGAGATGAATAGGACTGGCTTTAGAGCGTGTCACAGTGGTCTTTGGACGTTTATGGACGTTTCAGGATCACCCTTTTTGCAAATTTGGACTGATTTCAGGGTGTTTTTAGATCATCAGATTTTTTGAAAATATTATCTCATTTAATGAAGCCGTAACTGAAGTGCCAAAGTCCCTACCATAGTGAGCCACTGACTCTGATCAGCGTCTATAAACTCGATTCGAAAGTCTTTATTAAGAGGTTGGAGGGCAATTCCCCTGCGTGTCTCATCGAAGTGTATTCTTTTCAATGTGATACCGGATTCATATCTGATGGCACAGATTTTCCCATCCGTGCCTTCCCAGGTGGCTTGCTTCTTGATTAAGACTATGTCCTCGTGTAATATCTGCGGCTCCATACTGGTTCCATTGATGCGGAAAGCTACATAGCTGTCAGTGCCAAAGGGAATATAGCGAGTGGGGACCTCGACTGATTCCGCTGGCTCGATGCCATCTGGAACATCGAGGGGAGGTCCAGCGGATATTTCCGCCACGATCGGAAAGATAGAAGTCCGCACGTAAGTGGTATCAAAATCATTCACTAAGACTGGTTTGCCATCCACTATCTGCACTTTCTTAGTCGTTTTGACATCCGGTCCGAGTTCCCAGGGAGCCATGATGAACATACTGCCTTCACCTCTTAATAGCCAGTTCACGTTCACTCCTCCATCGATCAAACGAGCCAAAAATTGAGGGTCCGGATAACGTTCATTGTTCTTGTAGCGATCAAGAGAATTAGCCGAAATGCCAAATTTTTCGGTAAACTGATATTGCTTCAGTTTCATTGATTTGATGAGCATTCCCAGCCTGCTGCCGATGTCGTTAGGGTCCATCATTCTTCCTCCAGGGATAAATTATTAATTGACATTTTGCCGTATGGGTAAGATTATGCATCCGTGGACAAGATAAATTGTCTATCTTTTCTGTCAAGACTAAATTATATAGTGTGACTCGGCGGCGGATTCTTCCGCTGGTATCAGATAGTTTGCAAAAGCTGCCAAAAGTCGCAGAAAGGACTTCCCAAGTTATTGCACTGCAGATAGGTAGCACCCAACAATAACTAATGGGAGGCGCTTATGAAAGCGACCAGTTACGAGCCTGAGAAAGCGGTGGTCAAAGACGACCACTGTGACAACCCGACCACTGTGACAGGTGTCACAGTGCTTTCCAATCGGGGGGAAAAGCTGCCGATGCTGATCAGTAGATACTTAGAGCACTGTGACAGCCAAAAATGCCATTTATCTGTCACAGTGCTGCCAAATTTACCGACCACTGTGACAGGTAGCCCGAGCACTGTGACACATCATCATGATGGAACTGTCACAGTGCTTTTACCAGTAGCCGAGTTTTATTGGAGAAGACTTAGGATGAGCAAGCGGAAGATCAGGGCGGTCTGGCTGACCGTCGAACGGGTGGCGGAGTTGATGAACTGCTCCACCAGAACAGTATGGAGATATATAAAGAGAACTAAGATGATAGTGCATAAAGAGCAGATAAAGAAAGGCGGCAGCAAGATCATGAAATCTTTCCTGCTGACCGACCCAGCCATCTACAGACTGGAGATGGCAGACTGCGAGAGCAGGGGCCTGGTCCCAGCCGAATTCATTGAGACCGGTGTCGAGATTGATGGCACAATGCTCAATAGCGCTCTTATCTATACGTACAGAACAGCTACAGCGGAGGATGGTGATTATTATGAAACCCTATGAACTAAGCCCTGAAGAATATGCGGCTTTTTACGAAGAGAACTTTTCTGATAGGAAAAAGTTTCCCCGCATAGGTGAACTTATCGGAAGCCGAATTCAAACTCAGGTCACTCCTCTTGTATATAAGGAAGAGAAACCGCAGGTCATCACCCCCGATTCGGCCCCCGCAGAGCCGCTTATAGCGGATAGCGATAGTCCAGAGTACATCGACTTTAGTCCCCGGGAGCTTCTGCCTCTCAAATATGAGAAGGAAGCCAGACTTCTGGGGTACTTCTGCAATCTCGTGATTAGAAGGCTGGCATTGTGCCACTCCAAGGTCGAGGAGTGGAAGCTGATAGTTGAGGAGTACAATAATGGCATCTTGGTGCCAGAGTTATACAAACTAAGGGGAGAACGCAAGGAACGTGCGCTGCGGCTTTGGCTCGACCAATATCTCAAATCCAATCAAGACATGTTCGCACTGCTGCATAAAGGCAAGAATCTGAACCATAAGCGCAAGGTAACCGAGACAGAGGCCAATGTCCTGCTCAGCTTCCTGCTGCATCCCAACCAGATCACCATCGGGAGTGCCATCAATATGCTCAAAGCTCAAGCCCGTTTAGGTTACTACGAGTCTCCCACAAGCAAGCCAACCTTGAGAAGATGGTGTACAGAATGGCGAGATAATCACCTGGCAACCTGGGAACAGACCCGGAAAGGCAGCAAATACGTGGCAGAGCACATTGTAAAGACCATCCACCGGGATGCCAGACTGTTGCGTGTGGGTCAGGTCCTCGTGGCAGATGGACATACTCCCGCTTTCGATATTATCAACCCCCATACCGGTAAAGCCCAACGTATGACCATGATCATGGTCTTCGACTGGGCCTCCAGATACCCGGTGGGTGCCGCACTCGCTTTTTCTGAGGATAGCCAACACATCCTAACCGCCTTCCGCAACGCTTTCCTCAATACCTCACACTGGTATCTGCAGACTGATGACGAGGGCAATACGGTGCAAACCCGCCCACCCTTCGCCTTCGTGCCTGAGGCGGTCTATCTCGACAATGGCAAAGCCTTCAAGTCTAAGCTGTTCCATGAATCCTGGGAAGGTCATGATCTGGAGTTAGAGTTGGGTGGGATCTTCCCTAAGCTAGGCATCGAAGCCCACTTCGCCGAAAGCTACAATGCCAAGGCAAAAGTGATCGAACGCTTCTTCAGGACCTTCCAGGAACAGTTTGAACGCTTCATCAGCAGCTTCCGGGGAGCCAATATAGCCAATAAGCCGGCGACCTTAATGCGCAATGAGAAGTGGGCGAAAGCTCTATACAAGCGGGAGGCACCCACCATTCAGGAAGCAATGCAGATGATCGGTTTCTATGTCAGGTACATCTATGGCGAGACCGAACATAGCGGACTTGAGGGCAAGACACCCTGGCAAGTCTTCAGTTCAGCCCTTATCCCGGAGGAACGAATGCTCAGGCCGGATAAACTAAACTTTATGATGCTGGCTACTGAACGCAAATCAGTCCGTAGCGATGGCATCGTATTCAACAAGCTGCTCTACTGGCACATCGCCTTGATGGACAACATAGGCAAGCCGGTAATCATCAGATACGACTATGCCGAAGCCAGGTGGATACTGGTCTACGATACCAAAGACAACTTCATCTGCCAGGCAGAACTGAGACGCAGCCAGCATCCTTTCATCCATCTCGATAAGAGCAACCCGATCTCGCATCAGTCCCTAAAGAAGGAGTACAATCAGATCAAGAAGCTGCAGAAGCTCACCGAAGAGCATGCCAGAGACTTTGTGCTGCGCAACCAGGAGTCAGTGGATAAGCTGCTTGAACCCTATGTACAGGCTACCCTAACCGCAGATAATCCCACCTTCAAGCAAAATAACTTGATCACGGTCCCTAAACCTGAGGCTCCTGACCGCGTCGAAGAGATGGAGCAGGAACTCGTTAAGAGCCTGCCGGAATTAGAGTTCATTACCCCAGAGGAACAGAACTTCGGAACGGGAAGACCAATCGAAAACAACACTTCTGATGAGACATCATCTGCTGAACCAGACGAGCAGGACGATGATGATGACGAAAGCTTCTACAGCATGCTGAAAAAGACCGGCATAATCTAATAAGGAGGATAAATGAAAGCTAACAAGCTCGTACAAATCAAAAACGTTGTCAGGGCCGATGCCTGCATCCAGTTCTTGATGAACCGCCCCAAGACCGAGATGGTGGGCTTGGGACTGATCTACGGCAAGCCCGGCCTGGGCAAGACCACCTATGCCACCCGCATCGCCTTCATGCGAGGCTACATCTATATGCGCTTGGAATCTACCACCACTCCCAAGTCATTTGCGGTCGATCTCTTGACCGCACTCTACCGCCGCTTCGGTATGGGCGAGTTCATACCCAGTGGCACTACCAATAACCTCTTCAAGTACTGCTTGAAGCTCTTGGATGACAATCCGGAGACAGTGATCGTAATCGATGAGATCGACTATGCCTTTAAGCATGAACGGCTCCTGGGTGCCATTCGGGACATCGTGGATGTCACCCTCACCATTGTGGTCCTGGTGGGGATGCAGGATGCCAGAAACAAACTGGCAGCCATCAACCGCCACTACTTCGACCGCTGCAACTACTTCTACGAGTTCAAGAAAGTGGGCAAAGACGATATCCGCAAGATCGCCAAGGAAGTAATGGAGATACCCGTGGATGAGTCGGTGGTGAACAAGATCGATTTCAACTGCGAAGGCAATCTCCGCAAAGCAGTGAAGATCATGTACATCATCGAACGGGCTAAAGCTACCAATCCCCAGCTCAGTATCGCAGACCTCGATCTGGGGAGAGACCTATGACTCCCAGAGACCTCATATTGAACTTCGTCAACCAGTACGACAAGCCCTTCGATGCAGCTCTGATCGCCAATATGACGGGGTTGGAGATCAAGGAAGTTGAGCCGATCATTACCGAACTGATAGAGGACAAGACCATCAAATTAGCCAGCAAACGAGAGCCTATCTATGCCCGCAGCAATCGCTTCAACACCAATGTGGACAGGCAGATACGCCCCAACTGGCACTTCGATCCCAAGGCAGCTCTGGCCTTGATCAATCTGATCGAACGAGGGAGATTTACTTCGATCAGAAGCATCGCCGAAGTTTTTGGGAGAAGCCGTCAGTGGGTCTTTGTCTATCTGGAAGCCCTGGCCTCGGCAGGCGTGATTGGCGTTAACCAATATGGCTACTGCGTGCTAAACAAAAAGGACGTCGGCAATGTGGGCGTCAAGATCAAACGCGGCATCCTCAAGGATCTACACTCCCACGTCTCCGAACTTCGCAAGCGGCAGCAGATACAAGAAGAATTGGATACCTGGCATCTCAAATCGAAAAGCCCGGAACCACTGGAAAAGGAAATGGAAGCCTTTGATAGCTATAATCAAGGCACTATGCAAACTCTAAATAAAAACCAACGTATCTTCTACCTATAATCCAAGCAAGGAGGTATTTTATGAAGCGAGAAGAGCGAGAACGACAACTACGGCAAGATATTCACTCCCTCCGGGTCACCAAGTTCGGTTGGACAGTTGAGGAATTCAAAGGACTGTTGGTGCATTTGGGATTGGGTGATTCACTAAAGGCATTGGATGAGCTTGCCTTGACAGAACTCAAGCTAATCCTCATGCAATTCCGTAAAGCAAGCCGTCCTGACGAATACACCTACGATAAACAGGGAATGTACATGCATGCCCTGATGAAGCGCGCAAGGTGGAGCATCTATGAACTGAGAACTTTTATGATTACCCACTACAAGAAAAGCCACTGGAACATACTCAATCAAAAAGAGCGCAGAGCGGTGATCGCTATGCTGCAAAACTATATCAAACAACAAGAAAACAACAATACCACTAACAAGGAGACACCTAATGGACACCCCACAAACCCCCAAGGCTAAAAAGCCTA
>JAAYEF010000025.1 GCA_012728875.1 Candidatus Cloacimonadota bacterium | reverse complement strand
TTCCCATTTCAATTTCTTCCACTACCATTCGTTTAAATTCTTCGCTATATCGAACTTGTGGACGTGTCTTTTTCAAAACCTCTCTCCTTAATCTGGTTTTTTGGTCAACCTATTTTAGGATGGGTCAATCTTGTTTCAAGGTGTCGATCACTTCTTAATCAAGCCTTAATCAAGTCTTAATAATTAACGCTTGATTAAGGCTTGATAATCACTTGATTAACGCTTTCAGCCAAGGCTGACCCATCCTGAAATAGGTGGAGTGTCACCCTTTTAAGTATACAGCCTAAACCAATGAAAACGTTACCCGAGAAACTAATGATAACCATCTGCATTACAAGTGTTTGGCAGCTTGTGTATTCTATTTACAGGCTAGACAAGATACGTGCAAACAAGGATCAAATCGGGATATTTCGCTTTTTGTTTGCGATTTTCGCGCGCAAACCATAAATAGCAGTTGACCGAATATGGCGGAAAAATTATGATGCAAGAAATCAAAATAAACAGATGGAGGAAGCCATGAGAAAGACCGTTGTGGTGAGCGCCAAACGCACTCCCATCGGCAGTTTCGGAGGTGTTTTCAAAGACGTTTCCGCAGTGGAATTGGGCGTTGCCGTCCTTAAAGCAATCTTTGCCGAGACCGGCTTGAAGCCTGAACAAATCGATGAAGTTATCCTGGGCAACGTTTGTGGAGCCGGACACGGCCAAAACATCGCCCGCCAAGTTGCAATCAAAAGCGGCGTTCCCGATCACATCCCTGCCTACACTGTGAATAAAGTTTGCGGCTCCGGCATGAAGAGCGTGGCATTGGGTGCCATGATGATCGCCGCCGGCGAAGCCGACATCGTTGTGGTTGGCGGAACTGAAAATATGAGCCAAATCCCCTATGTCTCGATGGACATGCGCTGGGGCGGAAAAATGGGCGACAAAACCATGACAGACCTGATGATCCGTGATGGGCTCAGTGATATTTTCAACAACTACCACATGGGCGTCACCGCTGAAAACTTGGCGGAAAAATTCCAGATCAGCCGTGAAGAGCAGGATGCCTTCTCCGCTGCCAGCCAGAACAAGACTGAAAAGGCAATGGCGGAAGGTCGCTTCAAAGACGAAATTGTACCCATCGTGATTCCTCAACGCAAGGGTGATGCGCTGGTGATCGATACCGACGAATTTCCCCGCAAAGGCGTGACAGCAGAAGCTTTGGGCAAGCTTCGCCCTGCTTTTAAAGCCGACGGCAGCGTCACCGCCGGAAGCTCTTCCGGCATCAACGACGGTGCCGCCCTGCTGCTTTTGATGAGCGAAGAAAAGGCTCGCGAACTTGGACTGCCCATCCTGGCAACCCTGGCTGGAAGCGCCTCAGGCGGAGTTGACCCCGCCATCATGGGCTACGGCCCCGTTCCCGCCATCAAAAAACTGCTGCAAAAATCCGGCTGGAGCCTTGGAGACATTGAACTCGCCGAGCTTAACGAAGCCTTTGCCGCGCAATCTCTGGCGGTTTTCAAAGGCTTGGAACTTGAGAACTTGGGCGCACTCAATCCGGACATTGTGAACGTGAACGGCGGCGCCATCGCGCTGGGTCATCCCATCGGAGCCAGCGGCACCCGCATCATTGTGACCCTGCTCCACGAAATGCGCAAACGCAATGTCCACAAAGGCTTGGCTGCCCTGTGCATCGGCGGCGGCATGGGCATCGCATCAATTTGGGAATTATAATAAGGAGAAAATAAATGGCCGAAAAACTGAAACTCGACAAAAGCATGGCCCTCTATGCCGAGGCTAAAACCCTGGTTCCCGGCGCCGTTGCCGGCATCCGCAGACCCTACAACTTCGTGGAAGGCGAATATCCCATTTTCTTCGAAGAAGGCAAGGGCGGACGCATCATCGACGTTGATGGAAACGAATACATCGACTACCTTTGCGCCTATGGACCCGTGATCATTGGCTATCGTGAAGAAGAAATCGACAACGCCGTCATCGAGCAGATTCGCAGCAAAGGATTCTGCTTCTCGCTCACACAGAGCGTTCAAAACACCCTGGTGCGCAAGCTTCAAGAGCACATCCCCAGCTGCGAGATGGCTGCCATTGTGAAAACCGGCAGCGATGCCACCACCATCGCCATTCGCGTGGCCCGTGCCTACACCGGCAAACTCAAAATTGCCCGCCACGGCTATCACGGTTGGCACGACTGGTGCGTGGAAGTGAAAGGCGGCATTCCGGAAAAATTCCACGAAGACGTGATTGAATTCCACTATAACGATCTGGATCAACTGGAAGACATTTTGAAAGCCAATGCCAACGACATGGCCGCCATCATCATCACCCCAGTGGGACACCCTCTGGCAGCGGAAGTGGAAATGCCCAAACCCGGCTACCTGGAAGGAGTTCGCAAACTGGCAGACCAATATGGCTGCGTGTTGATATTTGACGAAATCCGCAGCGGTTTCCGTTGCCACATGGGCGGCGCTCAGAAGCTTTTCGGCGTAACCCCTGATCTGAGCACATTCGGAAAAGCCATGGCAAATGGCTACGCGATTGCCGCTTTGGTCGGCAAACGCGACATCATGAAAATGTTGGAAAAAGAAGTGTTCCTTTCCTCCACCTTCTTCCCGAACTCCGACGCCCAGATTGCAGCGCTCAAAACCATCGAAATCCTGGAACGTGACAAGGTTTTGGACGTGGTTGCCGAAAAAGGCCGGCGCTTTGCCGCTGAAGTTTCCAAGGTTGTTGCTGATTCCGGCATACCCGCCGTGTTTTCCGGAGAGCCCTGGATGCCCTTCATCACCTTCCCTCGCGACGATGCGGGACTTTACAAAAAACTGCGCACGGAATTCTACACCCAGCTCATCCGCAGGGGAGTGTTCCTGCAGCCATATCACCACGGATACATTTGCTATCGCCACACAGATGAGGATCTTGCCTACACTGTTGGTGCCATCAAAGATAGCTTGGCAGATCTTTCCGGCCTCTGCTGATAGTATTATGAATGTCAAACCGCCCTTGGCTGGCGGAATTTATAGGACATATAAACTTGATTCCGGATTACAAACTCCGGGGTCGCAAACCACCTTGGAGCCGGCTGCAATAGTCGGCTCCAAGTCTTATTTCTATTTTTAATTATGGCAAAATATATTTTCGTTGTAGGCGGCGTTCTCTCCTCTTTGGGAAAGGGTATAGCATCTGCTTCCATTGGATTTTTGCTGAAAAGCATGGGATATCGGGTTAAGATTCAGAAACTGGACCCCTATTTGAATCTCGATCCGGGCAGGATGAGCCCACTGCAGCACGGTGAAGTTTTCGTAACCGATGACGGCGCCCAGGCGGATCTGGACCTCGGACACTATGAGCGTTTTCTGGATCAAGCCCTTGGCCGCAACAGCAGTTGCAGTGCCGGGCAGATCTATGAAAACGTTTTGCGCCGCGAAACCAATGGACTTTATCAGGGAAGAACAGTGCAGGTGATTCCGCACGTTACGGATGAGATCAAGCGTCGCATTTTGGAGATTGGACCGCAGGCGGATGTGGTGATCGTTGAAATCGGTGGCACCGTTGGAGACATTGAAATCCTGCCATTTTTGGAAGCGGTTCGTCAAATGCGACTGGATCTGGGAGTGCAAAACACCCTTTTTGTGATGTTGACCTACATCCCTTGGATCCGCTCTGCGGAAGAGCTGAAAACCAAGCCGGCACAGCACAGCGCCTATAAACTGAGGGAAATCGGCATCCAGCCCGACATCCTGCTTTGCCGCAGTGAAAAGCCTTTCGGACCAGAAATCTACGACAAAATTGCGCTTTTCACAAACGTGCCAAGGAAAAGTGTGATCAATGCCATCGATGTGGATAGCGTTTATGAATGCCCTCTTGTGTATCGTAAAGCCGGCTTGCATCGGATCGTCTGCCAACACTTTGGTTTGGAGTCCAAACCCTTGAGACTGGGCGCCTGGAAAAGCTTTTTGCATTCCATCGAGGTGGAAGAGCCAAGGTTGAAAATAGCAGTTTGCGGGAAATATATCCAATGCCGTGATGCTTACAAAAGTGTTGGAGAGGCGCTTACACACGCTGCCGCTTTCCATAGAGCGGCGCTGGAACTGATCTGGATTGACAGCAGCCAAGCCCTGAAACCCTCAGCCTTGAAAAAGGCATTTTCAGATGTGGATGGCATCTTGGTTGAAGGAGGCTTGGAAGCTGCTGGCTTGGAAGGCGAGGTGGCAATCGCCGGATTTGCACGAAAGAAGGGAATCCCATTTTTGGGAATCAGCCTTGGTATGCAGGCGATGGCAACTGAGTTTGCCCGCAACGCCTGTGCTTTGAAAAAAGCTGGCAGCCAGCTTTTTGATCCCCATACTCCAGATCCCGTTTTTGTTCCTTTGCAAGCAGGAACGCGTCTCGGAGCCAAAGATATCACGCTTGAAGCGGGCAGCCAGGCAAGAAAAATCTATAAACGCGCCCAAATCAGCGAAAGACATCGTCACCGCCAAGCTTTCAATAATGCCTACCGCTCAGCCTTGGAAGCCAAAGGTCTGCATTTCAGCGGCTTGGTCAAGGATGAGGAAATGGTGGAGGTGATCGAGGTTCCAGCCCAGCGTTTCCACGTTGGAGTGCAATTCCACCCTCAGTTCAAATCCCGCCCAAACAGGGCACATCCGATGTTCAAGGAGTTTTTAAGAACCGCACTCGAATATTGTAAGATAAAGGATAGCTAAGGATTGGCTTGTTGAGCAAGGTGATTTGTGTAAATCTTTCCACAGTTTTGTTGTTTTTATTCCATTTTCTTCTTGACCTTGATTGAGCATTCTCTTTAATGAAATGGAAGGGTTGAACCCCGACCCTTTAAAAAAATAAAAAAAGGACTGGTGTAAAGGGATTCTTGTGCCATGAAAAAGACTTTGAGCCTGCTTTTCGCCATGCTGCTGATCCTGGCAGCCTGCCAAAGGCAAGACAAGCCCAAATCTGCCAATAAATACAAAGCTCCGAAAAACGTTGCGACAGATACGGAGGGGCTTTTCAAAATGCGATACAGGCTTAAATGGCTTGATCAGGCTCAGTTTGCCGGAGCTTACGTTGCCTTGGAAAAAGGCTTTTACCTGCAGCGGGGATTGGATGTGGAAATCCTTGAAGGCGGTCCGGACTATCCTCAATATGGCTCGCTCTTGGATTCCAGCGCCGATGTGGTGGGCTTGCATCTTTTAATCGGAATGAACTATTTCAACAGTCCCAGACCCGTGGTAAACATTGGGCAGGTTTTGCAAAAGAGTTCCACCCTTTTGATTGGGAAAAAAAGCACTGGAATCGCAAATCTGAAAGACTTGGCAGGCAAAAAGGTTGGCGTTTGGCGAGGACAGAGTTATGTCCGCTATTTTCTGGATGAACAGCATCTGGGCATCCGGTCCATACCCATCGATTGGAGTGTAAATCTGCTGTTGAACGACGCCATCGATATGATGAATGCCACGTCCTACAATGAATATCACCGCATCATGATGTCTGGCTTGGATGAAGATGAACTAGTGGTGTTTCCGCTGGCGGAGCATGGATTCAACGTTGTTGAAGACGGACTCTATGTCTTGAAAGATTATTATAAAAAACACCCCCAGGAATGCAAAGATTTCTCCGAAGCCACCATGGAGGGTTGGCTTTACGCTTTTGAACACCCTGAAGAAGCCCTCCAAATTGTAATTTCAAGAATGCGCGAAAATCATCGTCCCACAAACCCTGGACACCAACTCTGGATGCTGCAACATATGGAGGAATTGATCCTTGGAAATGGTGAACCGGGAAAACTGAAAAAAAGTGACCTCGATTTTGCCAACCGAATCCTGATGGAAAGTGGAGAGCTCAAAAAACCCATCCCTTATGAGGAGTTTTGTCCGCTGTGAAAACAAAGAAGAAAACCAGACGACTGAGTGAGCAACTGATCGGGCAACTCCTGTTATTCATGACCTTTCTCTTTATCTTACTGCTTCTCGTGATTTTAAGGCTGCTTTTCGATGTGGAAAAAACGAATCAGGAAGAAGTGATTGGAAACCTGATGGAAAGCAACGTCCAGATCATGGACCGCAACCTTTCAGGGATCATCTCGTTGGCAAAAAACCTGCAAGGCGTTGTGAACGAAGGGGTTTACAACGAAGCTGAAATCCAGCGTCATATCCACCGCCTTTTGCTGGACAACCCGATCTTGGTTTCAGCGTGCTTGGCGTATGACGAACAAAACCCTCCTCATTGCACCACTTTCTCTTTGGTGGCACAAAGGATGAATGCCATCAAAAACACCAATGACGACTTTTTATATAAAGATTGGTTCCAGATTCCAAGGCTCACGGGGCGGCCATATTGGAGCGACCCCTGGTACGACAAAGAAGGCGCGAAAACCATCGTTTGCTCCTACAGTGTTCCCTTAACCCGCAAGGGAAAAGTACAAGGCATCATCAGAGTTGACCTGCCTTTGGAAAATCTTCGCAGAATCATTGTGAACCTGCGTGTCAAGGAAAGCGGAAGAGCTTTTCTGGTGAGCGGAAATGGCATGATCATGGCTCACCCAACCGATTCGCTGGCAATGAACTACACCATTTTTGACTTGGTTAACCGCTATCCCGATGTGCAGATGAGAACCCTGGCAAAAAAGGTGGTGGCCGGGGAAGTAGGCTTTGAGCGAAACAGAAACCTGGGCATGAAAGGGGACGTTTGGCTTACATTCAGACCCCTGCCCACAAACAATTGGTCATTGGTGGCAATTGTTCCACACAGAGAAGTTTTTGTGCATTTGCATTATTTGAGCTTGATCCTTTCTCTGGCGGTGCTTTTTGGTTTTCTGGTCTTGTCGTTGATGATCTGGGGTCGGGTTCAAGCTTTAAACAAACCGCTCACAGAACTGGTTGATGGAATCAAACAAGCTGGGGAGGGCGACTTGAGTCCTGCGCCTCCTTTGGAAACGGAATCCTATGAGATTCAGGTGATTTCGGAAAACTTTGAAGCAATGAAAAGCTCACTGAGTGCACACATCGATAATCTGCAAGCGCTCACTGAAGAACGAAATCGTATCAGCTCTGAACTGGAATTTGCCTCCAACGTGCAGCGCAGCCTGATCCCGAACGGAAACTCCATCAAGCCCGGAAACCTTGATGTTTACGGCCTTTTGGAGCCTGCGGGAATGGTTGGCGGCGACCTTTTCGACTATTTCCTGATTGATGAAGGGCACTTTCTTTTTGCCATTGCCGACGTGGTTGGCAAAGGCGTGGGCGCAGCCATGACCATGACCATGGCAACCACGCTGTTGCGCAGCATCGCCCAGCATCACAAAAAACCCCAGGAGATTCTGAGCCAGTTGAACGCTTTTTTCATGGGACACAAGCTGGAGTCGGGCTATATGACCATGGCGCTGGGAATCATTGATCTTGCCAGCGGGGTCTGCGTATTTTCGAACGCAGGGCATCTCCCCCTCTATGTTTTGAGCCAGGATGGGCAGATCCGCAAACATGAGCGGACGCACTCCACAGCGCTGGGATTTTTTGATAACATCAAGATCGAAAGCGAGGAACTCAGGCTCGACGCCGGGGACAAAATCCTGTTGGTGACCGATGGTGTGACGGAAGCCACCAACCCCAATGATCACCTGTTTGGAACTCAGGGTTTGGAAAAAACTTTGGCTGGTTTGAGGGGCGCCTCGGTGGAAAAAACGGCAAAGGCGATTCTGGAGACGGTGTTGGATTTTGCCGACCCTGAAAAAGGACGGGATGATATCACTATTTTGGCAATTGAATATCTGGGTGGTTTGCAGAAACCATAATCCTCTTCCGCTAACTTTCCAAGCCTCATACTCTTAGCGATCCCATCTCAAACGGGCTCATACTTGCTTTTGGCTCACGATCAAGTGTTTATCAAGCCATAATCAAGCCCTGAGAGTTATGGCTTGATCAAGATTTGATGCTCACTTGATCAAGGCTATGGACAAAGGAGAAACCCTGCGAGCCTTGACTTGGCCATCGCGGAAGACTCAGTTTCAGACGAGGATTGTGCGCAAATAATGCTTTTCAGGAGGCAGGCTGCTGAATATGTTTCTCTATGGAACTGCGAAGATGCTCTGCCAGGGCGTCTTTATCCTGATAAAGCGGATCCTGCGGACTTATGGAAGGCAGAACCTGCAGCCGTACCCTGGATGGGTGAATGTTTCCATCAATTTCATACATCTGCCAAGTTCCATCCAAAGCAAAGGGAACGATGGTGGCGCCAGCCATTTGGGCAAGCTTGAGGCTGCCAAGATGAAACTGGGCAACCTGGCTGCTGAGTGCGCGTCTGCCTTCGGGGAAAATCAGCATGGGCACGCCATCCTTCATGGCTTGAGCGGCTTCCTTGAAAATCTTGAGCGCCTGACGCGGGTTTTCCCGATCCAGGAAAAAACTGGGCAGTTCTTTCATCCAGAGGTTCAGCACGGGCACTTTTGCGAGTTCCTGCATGGCGATGAAGCCCAAAGGCCTGCCCATAAAGCCCAACAAAACAGGCACATCGAAATAGCTTTGATGATTTCCAATGAAGCAAATGGGGCCTTCGGCGGGGATGTTTTCCAGGCCGGAAATCTTCAGTTTGGAGCCGGTGGAAAGAAAGGTGATCTTCCCCCAAACCCGGGCAACCCTCCAGGCGTTTCGACGCTGACGATGTTTGGAAAGGAAAAGCCTGCTCAACAACTGGCAGGGCAAAAGGGATAGGGTTACCAGCATCAACAGCACAAAAAAGGCTTTCCAAAGCAGGCCGGTTATAAAGTTCAATACTTTTTTCATGGTTTAATCCGTGTTTATCCATTCTCTGGCAATTTCATTGAGCGAAGTGATCCAAGCCCCTTTACGCGCAGCCCGGCGCAAAGCGTTCCAATAGACACTGCCCCAAAATGGAAAATCGATGGGATCGAAAGTGTTGTTGTGCCAAAGAAGTGAGAGATGAGACTGATATTTTTGAGCCATATTCAGCATCCTGCCCAGCGTCACTTTCGCCCAAAAAGGGTTCATGTTCATCGCTTTTTTGGAATGAAGAGTGGTATCCATCACGATGAGCGGAATTTCCAAGACCTGGAAAGGCCTGTTTTCCTGGATGTTGAACGGGTAGAAAGGAAAGGAGATCCCGGCGCGGAAGCCGATATTTTCCCAATAGCCCAGGGTGGAATCATATTTGATGCCTGCTTTTTCCAGAATGCTGAAACTCTTTTGATAATCGAAATGGAGATAGTGGGAACGGTAGCCCCTGATTTTGAACCCCGCCTGTTGCAGGCTGTCAAGCTCCGCCTGAAGCACTTTTTCATCAAAGGCGGATTCCGGGCTTCCGTGCAAGCCAACTTCCTCTCCTTCAAGCAATTCCTTCAGGCGACGCAGGACTTTGGAATTTGAAATATAGTTTTGCCGCTTGTCTTCAAAGTTGCTTTTTCCAAACAGAAACCAAGTGGATTTCACCCCCAGAGCGCGTTCCTTGCGAACCATCCAGGCTATCTGACGGCGGGGGTTGTGGATGAGGTTTTTATGGAGGCTGTGTCCCAAAATCTTGTAGGTGGCAACCAAAGGACGGCGGAACCAGGTTTTCAGGTTATATCTCAGGGTGTCGGTTTTTTGGGTTCCGCTCCAGTAGTTCCAATAGTCGATGTCGTGGGATAGCGAAAGCGCAAAACTGCGATCCTGGTTCCAGCTTACCTCGCGGATGAACTGGGGCAAAACGCTCTCAATGGCGTAAAGCAGCATCTGGCAATATACATCCACCACGGGGGTTTGAGTGAAATCCCAACGATATTGCAGGGATTGGCGAAAATCCACCCGACCACGGGGTTCACCGTGAAGCCCCAGAATGTATTCGTGCCAACAGGTTAAAAAGTAGAAGGCACTGGCAACAATGTCCTTGCGGAAAGCTATTGCATTCTGACCAAAGGAAAGAATGGGACCCGGCTGGGAAAAAAGGAAGGGGATATTTTCCTTTTGATAGAGACAAAAATCCACCTTGTCCAACGGATACAGCTCCCGGCTCTCAAAAAAAGCCGGTGTTTTCGGGTCAAAATGAATCTTCAGCGGATATTCATGGTGCGTGGGCGGACCGTAATAAAGATGCACGCCTTCGATTCTGTCGCCATAGGTGAATTGAGGATGCAGGCGCAGAATGCGGCATAAAGTCCTCATCACGAATTCCGCCTTGGGGATGAAGGCCTGTGGCAGATCCAAAAGGATCAGAATGTTTGGGAATCTATCCATTTATCCAAGGCTGAAAGCTTCAAAAACCCAAGCTGTGTCATGGGCTCCATACGGGGTCTACTTCTTGAGACAAACATTTTAAAAACCTGATAAGCACGTTGTCTGCGCAAAATCCAGAGAAATGCGCTCGGCATTGGAGCTTGCACAGACTTTGAGTTCCATGGTTCAACCCGCTTTTTTGTTGGTTTTCGGCTTGGCGGGAGGCAAGAGAACCTGATCCAGCACCTCTTTCACAGTATCAACCCAGAAAATCTGCATCCCTTCCAAGATGTCCGCAGTGAAATCGCTGATCGATTCCTCATTTTCCCGGGGCAAGATAAGCTGCTTGATCCCCGCCCTTTTTGCCGCCAGGATTTTTTCCTTCAAACCGCCAACCGGCAAAACCTTGCCAGTGAGGGTGACCTCGCCGGTCATTGCCAGATCGTGCTTCACTTTGCACCCGGTGAAAAACGAGGCAAGGGCAGTGGTGAGCGTGATTCCTGCTGAAGGACCATCCTTGGGAACGGCGCCGGCGGGAAAGTGGATATGCAGGTCAATTTTTTCAAATTCACGGGGGTCGATGCCATAAAGCTGCGCATTTGCCTTGAGGTGGCTCAGTGCGATGCGGGCGGATTCTTTCATCACCTCACCCAACAAGCCGGTGAGAGTGATGGCTCCCTTTCCGGGCATGCCGGTGGTTTCACAAAAGAGGATTTCGCCGCCATAGCTGGTCCAAGCCAAGCCTGTGGCAATGCCGACCTCGGGTTTGCGATTGGCAAGTTCCAGGCTGAACTTACGCGGTCCCAAATACTTTTTCACGGCGGCTTGATCGATGATCTGTGTGCCTTCCTCTCCATCGGCAACTTCCTTGGCAATCTTGCGATAGATGCTGCCAATGCGACGCTGCAGGTTTCGCACCCCGGCTTCTCTCACATAGTAGCGGATCAGCTCCTGCAATGCAGATTTCTGAAAGCGTATCTTGTGGTCAGCCAAGCCGTTGGCTTCCTTTTCCTTCGGGATGAGATAGTGTTTGGCAATCTCGATCTTGTCGTTTTCCAGATAGCTGGTGAATTCGATCACTTCCATCCTGTCCCGCAAAGCTGGAGGAATGGTGTCCAGCGAATTTGCCGTGGTAATGAACATCACTTCAGAAAGGTCAAAAGGCAGGTTCAGATAGTTGTCCACAAAGCTGTGGTTTTGTTCGGGATCCAGCACTTCCAAAAGCGCGGAAGCGGGGTCGCCACGGAAATCGCGTCCAAGTTTGTCGATCTCGTCCAGCATGAAAACCGGGTTTGCCGTTCCCTGACGCTTGATTTCCATCATGATTTTTCCCGGCATGGCGCCGATATAGGTTCTGCGATGTCCGCGGATTTCAGCTTCATCATGGATCCCACCCAGGCTCATACGGATGAATTTTCTGTTCAATGCGCGGGCAACAGATTTACCGATGGAGGTCTTGCCCGTTCCGGGAGGTCCCACAAAACAGAGGATGGGGCCTTTCAGACTGCCCTTGAGCTTTTTCACGGCAATGTATTCCAAGACCCGTTCCTTGGGTTTTTCCAAGCCGTAGTGGTCTTTGGTGAGGATTCTATCGATGCGTTTCAGATCCAGGCGATCCTTGCTGTGGATGCTCCAGGGGATGTTCACAATCCAATCCAGATAGTTTCTCACCACGGCATATTCGCTGGCTGCGGGCTGCATCGAAGCCAGGCGCTCAAGCTCTTCGTAGGCCACTTCCTTCACATAATCCGGAAGCTTGTTCTTTTCGATCAATTCGCGCCATTTGAGGATTTCCTTGCTCACTTCATCGCTTTCTCCCAGTTCCTTGCGAATGGCGTCCATCTGCTCGCGCAGGTAGTAACGCCGCTGATCCTCGCTCATTTCAAGCTGGATGTTGCTGCGAATGGTGTTTTCCATCCTCATCTGGCGGATCATTTCAGCCAGGCAGTTGTTCAGATATTTGAACCGCTGTTTCAGATCAACCGTTTCCAGAATGGTTTGGCGATCCTCGATCAGGAGGTCAAGATTGCCTGCAATGATGTCGGCAACGCGTCCGGATTGTTTGATGCTGCTGAGCCCGGCAATCATTTCGGTGTTCAAGATCGAGCTTTCAGAAGCGATCTTTTCCATCAGTTCGATCGCGATGGTGCGATAGGCGTGAACCTCGGTGTCTTCGGAGCTTTGCTCTGAAATGCTTTGAACATCCACCATGATGAAAGGCTCGCGCTGCACGGTTTTTTGCAAACGGATCCTGGAGGTTCCCTGCAAAAGGAGGCTGATCGAACCATCCTGGTTTCTCAGCATCCGCAGGATGGTTACGGCAGTGCCATATTCGTGCAGACCTATATCGTTTGGACCGGTTTTGTCCCGATCCAGAAAAAATGCCATTGTTTTATCGTGAGCCAGAGCGTGGTCGATCACTTGTCTGGACTCTTCATCCGCCACCACCAGGGGCATCAGCAGGTAGGGAAACATCACAACATTGTTGATGTGCAATACCGGCAAAGTCCTGGGGATCCGGCTGTTTTGTTCTTCCATTTTGCGCTCCTGAATTGTCAATTGGAATGGTTTTCCGCCTTCAAGGCAGAAGCAACTCGTTTTGAGCTGTTATAATATGTATAATGCCCAGCCTCGTTTAAGCCAATATTAAAAACAGCACCATGTTCAAGATGCCAAGCACCAAGTTGATGCCTCCCACAATCTTAAGAGCGGGAACGTGCAGATATTGGTTGTAATATTTTGTGAAAAATTCAAGGTTGAATTGCTCGTCATAATCGTCGATGCGATGTTCGATGCGCCATTGCTGAACCAGATGGGGCACAGTTTTACGCAGGATATTTGCCGCCAAGCCGCGCACAGCGGAGGCGATCATATCGCGGATTTTGGCTTTCCAGCCGCTGGGCATGAAACGCCAGTCATCCACAAACGCCATCTGTTCCCAAACCTTTTCCTGCAGGTCTTCCTCCAGCTTGAACAGATATCCGGAATGCCTGCTTGGATCATCCGCCTGCTCCAGATAGTCGTGCAAAAGATCACGAGCCTTGTTGAAAACCCAATCCCGCTTGCGCACCAAAAAACCGGGGGTGAGCGGATTTCTGCGACCAAAGATTTTTTTGGGGCTGGGGTTGAATAAAAACCACTTTGCCAGCCAAACAAACAACAGGCCGAAGCCAACATTCAGCAAAATGAACAAGAGCGATTTTAGAAAAAGCATCGATCCTCCTCAAAGATGGGATGATGTGGTTTTGGGTTCACACCTGTTTTAAGATGTGCCCCATTTTGTTTTTCTTGGTTTGCAAATATTCGAAGTTTGAGTCGCGGGGTTCAATTTCGATGGGCACCCGCTCTGTAATCTGAATTCCATATCCCTGCAAGCCCACAATCTTTTTGGGATTGTTTGTCAGCAGGCGGATCTTTCTCAAGCCCAAATCCCGCAAAATCTGTGCGCCGATTCCGTAGTCCCGCTTGTCCGCAGGAAAACCCAGATCCAAGTTTGCCTGCACGGTGTCCAGCCCCTCATCTTGGAGATGGTAGGCACGCAGCTTGTTCACCAAACCGATGCCCCGTCCTTCCTGACGCATATAGAGGATCACGCCTTTCCCTTCCTCGGCAATCAGTTGGAAAGAGCGTTTAAGCTGTTCGCCGCAGTCGCAGCGCATGGAATGAAGTGCATCGCCAGTGAGGCATTCAGAGTGAACCCGCACCAGGATTTCCTCATCGGGCTTGATTTCTCCCATCACCAAGGCCAGATGATATTCGTCTGAAACGGTGCTGGTATAGGTATAAATGTCAAAATCCCCGTAGGGTGTGGGCAGCTTGGCACTCGTGACGCATTCCACCAGTTTTTCCCGGTGGCGGCGGTAGTTGATCAGATCTTCGATAGTGATGATCTTCAGTTGATGCTTTTCGGCAAAAGGAATCAGGTCGTCCAAACGCGCCATTTGGCCGTCTTCACGAATAATTTCGCAAATTGCCCCGGCGGGAAAGTGCCCTGCCAGCCGTGCCAAATCCACAGCCGCTTCGGTGTGTCCGGCCCGTTTCAACACACCGCCTTTTTCCGCCATCAGGGGGAAAATGTGCCCGGGACGCATGAAATCTTCAGCCTTGCTATTGGGGTCTGCCAAGGCAAGGATGGTTTTTGCCCGTTCCTGAGCGGAAATCCCCGTGGTGGTTCCTTCACGCAGGTCCACCGGAATGGTGAATTTTGTGCCATGGCGGTCTGTGCTCTGCTCAGTCATCAGGGGCAAATCCAAACGTTTCATCGTTTCTGCTTCCAGCGGTACGCAAAGCAGGCCTTTGCCCTGGGAAATCATGAAGTTCACATCCTCGGCGGTGACGGCATCAGCCGCCATCAGCAAATCTCCCTCATTTTCGCGGTTTTCATCATCCACCACGATCAGCATTCCGCCACCTGAAATCATCCTAATGGCTTCCTCAATACTGCAAAAAGGCGCTTTATCTTGTGTTTCTGACATGTTTGTTATTCCTTTTCATCGTCTAGGATCGTATTTAAATCCCACGCTTCTGTGTCAATGGCAAAATAATGATCCAGCCAAGCTAAAGTATAATTAAAATCTTCCGGAAGCTCAGCACGAATATCCAAATGCCTGCCGGTGATGGGGTGCTTGAGCTCAAGACGCCAGGCGTGTAAAGCCTGCCTCAACAGATGTTTGGTGAGTAATTCTGTCACCTTGCGCTTCATGTTATCCGGAACCACAGCGTGAACCTGCCTGCGCGTATTGTAGAGCAGATCTCCCAAAAGTGGATAGTTGCGGTCTGCAAAATGCACCCGGATCTGGTGCATCCGTCCGGTTTCCAAGCCAATTCTTACCAGTGAAAAGTAGTGGTAGAATTTCACAATCTTGTAATGGGTCAAAGCCCAGCGTCCCTGCGGGGTCACACACATCTTGCGCGGATTGCTGATGCAGCGCCCGATATGGCTTTCAATGCTGTCCTCAGCAGGTTCGGGAACCCCGGTGGTGACTGCCAGATAGGTCTTTTTGATCTCCCTGCGGGCAAACATATCGTTCAAGGCACTCTGGGTGGGGTCATTTTTGGCAATGATCATCAAGCCTGAAGTGCCGCGATCCAGCCGATGCACGATTCCGGGGCGGTTTGGCTCTCTCCCGCTGGAAAGATCCTCCCTCCAGCGAAAGACGATGGCGTTCACCAAAG
The DNA here is from genome assembly GCA_012728875.1 of Candidatus Cloacimonadota bacterium. Taxonomy (GTDB): domain Bacteria; phylum Cloacimonadota; class Cloacimonadia; order Cloacimonadales; family Cloacimonadaceae; genus Syntrophosphaera. The sequence goes on along the minus strand of JAAYEF010000025.1, from coordinate 21,344 downwards.
TTTGGTCAGATGCACCAAAACCCGGATGAACAATCATTCCCGCAGGTTTGTTTATGAAAGCCAGGTGTTCATCTTCATAGACCACATCCAGCGGAATATTCTGCGGGACAACTTCTTCCGTGGGCAAATCAGGCAGGGAAACATCAACCTCGTCGCCCTTGGACAGCATGAAGCTCTTTTTTACGGGGATACTATTCACCAGGATACGGTCTTCTTCAATCAGTTTTTCGATGAAACTGCGGCTGTAAAGCTCCTGTATCCTTAGATCCACCAGATGTTTATCCAGGCGGCAGCTTTCTTCGCGGTCGTAAACTACCTTAATCCTGTTTCGCATGTTCCGAAAAATTCAGAGTGTAAACTCCGCCAATGGCCTCGCCGCCCGCGTTTCGCACGATCGCGCCGTTCAAAACAGTCAATTTATGGTAGTCTGAGGAAGGAATCCGCTGATCATAGAGGTTGTCGCCATGGTTCAGCGATTCCATCATCTTCGCAAAAACCCGCTGATCAAATTCATCTTTCATCCTCAGGTCGCGGATGTTCAGGCACTCCACCAACGAAGGATAGCGGCGCCTGAGAGCGTCGTTGCAATAGCTGATGTCGCCATTGTTCAGGGCGATCATCACTCCCTGTGGAAGCAGGTTGATGAGCTGTTTGATGCGCTGGTCGTGCTCATAAATCTTGTTTTCCTTGGCTTGGTCGAAGCCATGTATGCCACGCAGCATCTGCTTCAATTCTTCCAAAAGGTCGCGAATCTCCCTGTCCTTTCCCTGGGCCTGGATTTCAGAATCGAGGTCCACATCATAGTTTCCATGTGCAATTTCGCTGATCAGCTTCTCGGTTCTGCGCAGGTTTTTTTTCAGCATCAAGGGGATGAGATTGTAAATCACGACGGCGTAGGTGAATATAACCAGGACGGACACGATCAGGGCAGTCTGCAAATCGTTCACCAAGGCATCCAAGTTCCTGCCGCGGAAGGTGATGGCAAAAAGAACCGCACTTTGAATCAGGATCAGAGCCATCAGCACAGTCATGAAAAGGTGGAAACGGGCAACAATCGATTTTTTCATTTCAGCTCCTTCCTGCGAGCCACATCGCCAATCAGCTTGTCGATCGCATTTTTGCGTCCCATCAGCATCAAAACGTCTCCTTCCTTGATCACGTCGTTCGCACCCGGCATGTCGTTAAGCCTTTGTTCCACTTTGTTTTTCCCCTCATCGGTCACGGTCAGATAGCTATATTTTATCGCAATCACGTTTATCCCGCGGCTGGTGGGCAGCGCCAATTCCTGCAACGATTTTCCCACAAACTCCTGCGGTGCGACCAGTTCGATCACAACGTGCCCGCTGGTGAGGTTGTAATATTCCAAAATATGTTTTGAGATGAGGGTGTGCGCCAGCTGTGAACCAACGGTTTCCTCTGGCAAAATGGTGCGCTTCACCCCGATTAGTTCCAGGATTCTGCCATGCAGATGGTTTTCCACCTTGGCATGGATGATGCCCACACCGATCTTTTTCAGAATGGCGCAGCTCAACACAGATTCCTCGATGTTGCTGCCAATGCCAACGATCACGGCGTCCACCTCGTTCATACTCAGGTTTCGCAGCGAATTTTCATCCGTGGCATCCATGCAAACCGCCTGGGAAACCTGGCTGCTGATTTCATCCACCAAATCCTGGTTTTTGTCGATGGCCAAAACTTCCATCCCGTTTTCAGCCAGGATATTGGCAACCGTCATGCCAAACCGTCCCAAACCTATCACTGCGTAACGTGCCATATTTTCAACCTCTTAGCCGATGGCAATGGTTTCCTCGGCAAATTTGATGTTCGTTTTATTTGATCTCACCGCAAAGGCGTAGATCAGGGTCAGCGGTCCGATCCTGCCCACATACATTAATATGGTGATCAGGATCCTGCCCACTGGGCTGAGGAAGGGCGTGATGCCCATGCTCAACCCAACCGTCCCAAATGCTGATATAGCCTCGAAAAGAAGCTTGTCAAGCGAAAAAGGCTCCACCAAAAGCAGCGCCAAAACTGCGAAAAACACAATTGCGACGGAAAGAAAGACCAAGCCCGCCGCTTCACGGAAATTGTCCGAAGGGATGCGCCGTCCAAACACGCTGATATCTTTGCGCCCCTTTAAAAGCGACAGCATTGTGAGCCCCAAAACCGCAAAGGTTGTGGTTTTGATCCCGCCGCCGGTGGATCCGGGCGAAGCGCCGATAAACATCAAGATCATGCTCACAAAGATGACGGCTTTGCTCATCGCACCAAAATCCAGACTGTAAAACCCAGCCGTGCGCAGAGTCACCGACTGGAAAAAAGAGCTCAAAAACCGGTGGGGAGCAGTGAAGCCTTTCATCGTGCCCTGATATTCCAGGGTCATGAAAGCAATCATGCCGCCCAGGATGAGCACGGAAGTGGTCACCAACACAATCTTGGTGTGCAGATTCAGCGAATTAACCCGGTCTTTTTTGAAGAAATAGCGCAACAGGTCGATGATGGTGGTAAACCCCAGGCCGCCAATAACGATCAGGATCGGAATGACAAGGCTCACGATGGCGCTGTTGCCAAAGCCAGCCATATTGTCCGGAAAAACCGAAAAACCCGCATTGCAAAAAGCTGAAACGGAGTGGAACACGGAAAGATAGATGGCGCGGCTCAAGGTGTTGCCATGTATAAACTTACTCAACAAGACCAAGGCGCCCACCAGCTCCACGCTCACGGTCACAATTACGATATTTTTCAGCAGATGCAACACGTTGACCCTGTTCGTGCCTCCCACCACCTGGCTCATCACGTTTTTCAGCTTCAGATCGATATTCCTGCCCAAAAGCAGCGCAAATGCTGTGGAAACCGTCATGATTCCCAGCCCGCCAATCTGGATCAAAAGCAGAATCACGATCTGCCCAAATTTGCTGAAATAGCTGCCAATGTCGTAAACCGTGAGTCCCGTTACGCAAGTGGCGGAAGTGGCGGTGAAAAGCGCATCCACAAAGGGCGTCACTTCCTTGCGCACGGTTGCCACCGGCAGCATCAACAGCACTGTCCCGATCAAGATGACCAGCATGAAGCTCAGCATCAGGCTCATGGGCGGATTCGCCGCCAGCCATTTGTAGCCTCTGCCTCGGTTCAGCCGGAAAATCAAAAAATCAAGAATGAAAAAGGTTTGCCGGATCAAAAGGAAAAAGATGACAATCCTGGCATTAAGAGCCATCAATAGAGTCCCAACAGCCAGCATGGCAATATCGAACCACACGGCCTTGCCCATCGCCCCGCCGGGTTTCAAAACAAAACGGCTGATGATGGCCAGACCCAAAAACAGCAGATTGGCGCCCGCAGTCCAGTTTTGGATGGCGGAGTAGCTGTAATAATAGCTGATGAGCGGCTCCAAAAACAGGACCAGGAGGCTCCAAATGGCCAAAAGGTAGGCCGCCCACTCCACTTGGGAAAGAACAGCCCGTAAAACTTTACGCATTATCTAGTTACTGGAAATTGAATCCACTATGGCATTGATCGCGGCAGACACTTCCTCTATTCCCATACTGGCATCCACTTCCGACAGCAGCCCTCGGGTTTCAAAAAAATCCCGCAAGGCAAAGGTGCGTTTATAGAACTTTTTGAAACGCCGGGCGATTGCCGCTGGCTTGTCGTCATCCCGAACCACCAGCTTTCCGCCGCAATCATCGCAAACCCCTTTCTTGCTAGGCACATCGCTCACCAGGTTGTAGTTCAAACCGCAGGACGAGCAAACCCTTCGGGACGATATTCTGGCAATGGCTTTTTCCTGGTCCAGGTTCAGAAAAAACACCCGCTTGACCTCAAAATGTTCCATCAGGAATTCCGCCTGGGCGATATTGCGGGGGAAGCCATCGAACACAACGCCCTTGCAGCCGGGACAAAAAGAGTCTCCAATCAACTTGTAGATCACATCATCCGAAACCAAATCACCAACTTCGATGATCCGACTCACCTCGTTTCCCAGTTCCGTATCCAAAGCCACCTGTTCGCGCAAAAGGTCTCCGATATTCACATGCTGAAAACCTGTCCGCTCGCTCAGGAACTTGGCTTGCGTGCCCTTACCGCTTCCCTGGATGCCAAAAAATACGTAGCATTGCATTCAATTTACCTCAATTTCAGCCAAAATAATCAAAACACATCCATTTGTCAAGCTTTCCCAGCCAACAAAACAAAAGCCACCGCATATTCTTTTTCATGGCTCAGGGAAAGCAGGGCGGAATCCGCACCCAGGGTTTCCATACGCTGCAGCGCCAAGCCGTGAAGTTTGAGCTGGGGAACTCCTTCTGCGGCGCGCAAAACCTCGATGTCGCGCCAATTCACCTGACCGTCCCAGCCTGTGCCCAAAGCCTTCATCACCGCTTCCTTGGCGGCAAATCTGGCGGCATAAGACTGAGCCGGGGAAGGACGTGAGCGGCAATACTCAATTTCCAAATCTGTGAACACTTTTTCTGCGAATTCGGGATGGCGCTCCAGGAGCTTGGCAATGCGCGAAACCTTCACAATATCAGTCCCAATTCCCAAGGTCATTTCTTTTTCAAACCTTTTTGTTCCAAAGCCAAAAGCCTTGTTTTGATGGGCATTCCGCCGCCATAGCCGGTGAGCGAGCCATCCGAACCCACCACCCTGTGGCAGGGAATGATGATGGCAATCGGGTTCCGGTTTGAAGCCTGTCCCACCGCTCTGTAAGCCAGAGGGCGCCCAATCTTTTGGGCAATTTCCTTGTAGCTGCGGGTTTCTCCAAAGGGAATTTCCAGCATGGCGTTCCACACGTCCTTTTGGAACTGGGTTCCCTGGGGATTGAGCTTCAAGTCAAAGCTTTTGCGTTTTCCAGCCAGATATTCGCGCAATTGCCTGCGCACTTCTTCAACTTCCTCTCCTCCGCCATTGTCAGGAAATCTGCCAAATTCCACTTCGCGCACCCTGCCATTTTCCACAGAAATTCCCAGGTCCATGCCCTCGAAACTGAATCCAAACAAGTTTTGCGATGCCATTTTCAAACCTCCAGCTTGAAAAAACCAGAGCCCCGTTCTCGCTGCGGAGTCTGGGGCTCTGAGTGACAGTTTTTCTTAAGCTATGCTGTGAAACGTCTGCGCTCTTTGATGCGTCCCGCTTTTCCTTTGGCATGGCGCAGATAGAAAAGCTTTGCTCTGCGAACCTGGCCATAGCGGACAATCTCGAGCTTGTCGATGTTTGGCGAGTTTTGGGGGAAAACACGCTCGACACCTACGCCGTTTGAGATCTTACGGACTGTGAAGGATTTGGAGATACCGGATCCTCGTTTTTGGATCACGATTCCCTGGAACACCTGAATGCGTTCCTTGCCGCCTTCTTTGATTTTATAGTGGACCTTCACCGTATCACCGGGGCGAAAATCGGGAAAGTCGGTTCTGATTTGGTCTCTGCCAACTGTGTGCAGAATATCCATGTGGTTCCTCCCATGTATGTACTCGGAATGAAAGACCTCCAGCGTGGAACTTACGGTACCGCGGACGAATCCTTTCCGCTCCAAAAAGTTTTAACCGGGAGCGGGAGTCCGCCGCATCTTGAACTTCAGTCCATTGCCTTTGCCGATTGATGGGCGCGGGCTTTTTCGTTAAGGTCAGAATGGCCAGACAGTCGTTTGTGGCTGGCCTCGCAGAATCCGTTTGTCCACGCAAATCTGGGTGGAAGCTTCCATTCCTGCTTGGTAATATCTATAATTATTTGCGATCGTTGTGCTGAAAACCGGGGCTATTTTTTGCGGATCAAATCCGGACGCCGGGTCTTGGTGAGGCTTTGGGACTGCGTTTGAGCCCAGGCTTGAATCCTGGCGTGGTTCCCTTCCCTCAAAACGCTGGGAACCTTTTGCTCCATCCACTTTTCGGGACCGGTGTAGCAGGGAAAGCCAAGTTCATTGCTGCCTTGGGCAAAGGAATCCATTTCTGCGGATCCGATGTCGCCCAAAACTCCGGGCAAAAGTCTGGTCACGCCGTCGATGAAGGCCAAAGCCGGGATCTCGCCTCCGGAGAGGACGTAGTCTCCCAGGGAAATTTCATCGCAAACCGCCAGGTCCCGCAGGCGCTGGTCGATTTCTTTGTAGTGCCCGCAAAGCAGGATCACCCTGGGCAGGCTGGAATAGTGGGCAAGGGTCTTTTGATCCAAAACCCTGCCCTGCGGCGTGAAATATACCACGGGGGCATATCCCTCTGCCAAAAGCTCTTCCAGAGCGCCATAGATGGGCTCGGCGCGGATCACCATGCCGGGGAAACCGCCAAAGGCGTAGTCGTCCACCTGATTGTGCTTGTTTGCGCTGTGGGCGCGAAAATCGCTGATCCTCACCTCCAAAGCCTTGGAGGCGATCGCCCGTGCCACGATGCTGCTTTCCAAAATGCTGGTGAAAGCCGCTGGGAACAGGCTCAGGACATCTATTTTCATGCGTCGCTTTCCTCAAGCAGACTTTCGGCGTTGATCAAAACGATCACACCGGGGTTTTCAATCACTTCATCGATATAAAAATCCACCATCGGGATCAGGATTTCAGAGCCGCTTGGCGTGCTTACTTCCAGCACATATTGTGCGTTGTTGTGAAAATAGTCCGTAACCTTGCCAATCTCGCGCTCTTGGAACACAACCACATATCCCACAAGCTCTTCCGGCGCATCCTCATCTTCGTTTTCCAAAGGGAGCGCCAAAATCACTTCGCGGTGTTTTTTGCGTTCTTCAGCAACCCCGTCCTCGGCGAATTTCAATCTCGGTTTTCGATCGCTGTCGTCTCTTTCACAGATGCTTACGAAAAACACTCTATCGCTGTTAAAGATCAAATATACGTCTTGGGCTTCTGCCAAAACTTCGCGGAAACGCGGCTTCACCACCACGGGGTAAAACCCGTCCGCATCCATTCCTCCCAACCGGCCAATCCCGGTCAGGTCCGATACTTTCATTTACTCGATGATCTCGAGCTGTGCGCGCTTACCTTGCTTTGTGCTGACTGCGTTGATGATGGTGCGGATGGCGCCGGCGGTGCGGCCTTTTTTGCCGATCACTTTGCCGATGTCTTCTTTGGAAACACGAAGTTCATAAAGGGTGATCTTGTCGCCCTGGACTTCGGTGATGTTCACGCCGCTGGGGTCGTCAACCAATGCCTTGACCAAAAATTCAATCAGTTCCTTCATTTGTCACCTCTTGCTTTGCGTTTTTTGCTGCTTTGCTGCTTTCTATTTTCTGCTCGTGCCAAATTTGGAGGATGCCAGCCTTGCGCAACAGAGAGCGAACGGTTTCGCTGGGCTGCGCGCCAACTCCCAGCCAATACAGGGCGCGATCCTTATCGACTTGGATTTTGAAAGGATTGGGCTTGGGATCATACCAACCGATGCTTTCTATATATTTTCCGTCTCTTTTTACCCGGGCGTCAACGGCCACAATGCGGTAAAAGGGCTGGTCGTTAGCCCCCATCCTTTTCAGTCTCAGTCTGACCATTATTTCTCCTTACTATTTTCAATAAGATTTAGCTAGTTTGGGTCATTATTTTTGTAAGTCCCCTTTCCGTCAAGCGTTTTCTACTTTTTTGGAAAGAATTATGTGGGCTGTGATCAACACGCGGTTTTTTAGCCGTTTCCGCTTGACTTTCAAGCCTTAAGCCCATCAATCTGGCGCCCACAAAACCCTTTTCTCCCTCTCCTCCTTGGTTCGAGCCCGGCACTTGCCCCCTTCCCTCCCCTCAGCCTCCCGCCTTTTTATGGGGTGGCTGGCGGGCAGGATCCGTGCAAGAAATGGGCTGGAGCCAAGGAGGAAGCCGGCTTGATGAAATAAAACGGGTGCCTTTGACGAAGCACCCGTTTGGATAATCATCAAAAAATCAGAATCTCTGAGCGATGCTCAGGCTCCAGTTCACAGATTTGGCATTGTCTTGTCCGCCGTTCTCGATGGAGTTTTGCTCCAATCCCAAAACCGTGCTCACCGTCAACTTCGACCAAGGGAAGGCATCCAAGCCCAAAGACACCAAGCTGCGCCGCTGTTGCGGGCTGTCTGAATTCACGGTGGTGTTCCTGTATTCCAGCCATGGAAGGAGCTTATCCTGCCAAAACGGATAGCTGAAGCGGGCTTGCCAGCCCAAGCTGGTGCTTTCGCAGGTGGAATCCGGATTTTCGTTTATCAAGATGGCATGGGAAACCGCACCCTGGAAGCGGAGAGGAATTTTTCCGAACTTGCTGGCAAAATTGAGGTTATAGCTTGAATGATTGCTTTGGAAGGAATCGGTGGCGAGGCTGCGAAGCGTGGAACTTGAACCCTGGCGGTGGGTGATTTCGACGAGCCAGGGAAACCAATTCAGCCGGGGATTGTTGAAACCAAAGCCCAGGTTGAAAGACTGCGCCCGTCTGGTGTAATGATCAAAATCCACCCCGGAGATGGCGGGGTTGCGATAGTTTCTGGCTTCGCTGGAAAAGGCTCCGCCGCGGATGCTGAAGTGTTTGAAAAAGCGCAGTGAAGCCTGAAGCTGCCAGTAGTTTTGGATATTGGTTTCCGCGCGGGTGGAAAGCAGGTTGTCTTTTTGCCAGTTGTAGCTTCCCGAGAGCAGGAAACCGCGTCCCAAGCGATAGAGGTCGGACACCGAGATCGTCTGCAGATCCCTTTTCTGCTCCCAGGCTCCCAGAGCGCGATAGGCTGGCCCGGTGAAGCTGGCGTTCACATCCAGGCTGTGGTTCAAAATGGTGGTGCGCAGCCAGGCTCGTCCGGCGCTGTTGTGCAGTCCGGGGATCAGCGGCTCCATGTTCCGATTGATGATAAAGATCTTTTCCAGTTCACTGGGGTCGATGAGGTCGAAGCCGCCGATGTAGTCGGCAAGCTCTTCGGGCTGAACCGGTCCGTGCCAGATGTTGCTGTTATAGAGGCTTGAGGCGATTTCCGCGCCAAAGCTGGTTCGGATCCGGGGAATGTTCACCCGGGTTTCAAAAGCCGCCACCAGATTATCCCGGGGCGCCACCACAAACAAGGTGTCGCCTGTCACCGCATCAAAGCGCAAAAAGTCCAGCGAATCCAAAGAGGCAATGTTGTCGCGGTTTTGAGCCAGGGTGAAAGACATGGACAGTCCGCGCAGGGGTCCCAATCGGAGCTTTCCGCCCCGCGCCGTTTGCTGAAAAGCCGTATTATAAGCCGGATCACCGTTTGACACGGTTTTGCGTACCATGTCTCCGCTAGCCAGTTCCAGCGAGATATATTCTCCATACAGGTTGCCATACCAGCCTCTCAGGTTTTTGCCTCCAAAGGCGAGGGGACTGAAATAGGGCGTCACGTCCCCAGCCTGGGCGCTCAGTGAAGGAAGGCTGAGTTCCAGAGAATAGCGGTCCACAGGCTGCCGGTTTGTATCTTCCCGATTATGGTGGGCTGCGTGCAGGGTCAGGTTCAGCTTTTTGTAGCTGGCCTGGATGTCCGCCCAGCCGGAATAACTGTTCAAGTCCTGATCCGAACCGTGGAAATCGCCTGCAAAATTCAGATTTCCCCTCAGGTGTGGCAATATTTTTTTGGCTCGATGTTCCACATTGGTGAGAAAAGTTTCGGAATACAAGCTTCTATCATAGCGGTCTTTGGCGGTAATTTTTGCCTTCACCAGCTCCTTCATGGGCCAGGGGTCGCGGTAGGTGAGCAGGTTTTCCGTGATGATGGCTTTGGCGGTCACATCGCGGTCGTTCACATAAACCTTGATGGAGCCCGGGGCGATGAGGTTTGCAATGCCGTGATAGGACACTGCAAGCACATATTCCCCCTCCTGCGGACCGTAGTCGTTTGTGCTGAGCAGCACAAAGCCCTTGAGGCCGGGATTGTCTTCCTTGAAGTCGTCCAATACCAGGTTCAAGCCGGAACCGAACTCGTCATCCGCATCTTCCGGTTGCTGCGGTTCATCAGATCTGGGAGCGTCCACCACCCTCAGGATCAAAGGCTCCTGATCCATCCCTGTATCGGGAAAAAGAACCGTTCCGCCGCCCAAAAGCTCCAATCTGAACCAATATTGAATATCCACGTTTTGCAGCTCCGCGCTGTTCAGCCGAACCAGGTGGTAGCCCCGCTGTTCCAAAACATTATCCATCTTTTTTGTGGTGTAGGCAGGGCTGCCCAAACGACCGTAACAGAGTTCCACACTAATCACGGATTCCACTTCATCCAGCAGCACCAGCGCCAGTTCGACGCCGTCTCTGGCATCATAATATTCAGGGGGCTGATGTTCAAAAACAATCCCAAAAAGAGTGAGGTGCGAAGCCAAAAGCAGGAAAATGACAAGAATTTGTTTCATGGCGCGCCTCACCAATTGAATTCCACGTTCAGGACCCGACCCTGCTCATCCGTCAGCGGGATCGTGATCCGGTTTTGCGGCAGTTGAGAAAGCGGCTCAATCCGCGCTCTTTCCTCTTCGGTGAGGTCGGAATCATTCATCCAGCGGGAAATGAATTCCCCCTTGGAAAGGATGTAGGAGGTTTTCAGAGGCGTGATTTTATTTACCCCGCCCTCGCGGTCATACATGATCGCCTCTCCGGAAAAAACAGTGAGACGGGCGTTGCTTCCCTTGTCCTTTTTAAACAGCAGATCCGCATCCGTAAAAAAGATGTTGGTGAGCCCAAATGAAAGAGAAAGGCTGCCTGTTTGGTGGGTGTTTTTCACATGGATGCTGCCAGCCAAAAGTTCAACGTTCTTTTCCCAGCCATCCCCGATGGGGCTCAGATTCAGCTTCACCTTCGTTTTTGAAAAGAGAAAGAGGCTGCCTTCGCCATCGGCGGTTTTGATGCCAAGCTGGCCTTTGCCGCTGGTTTTCAGTTCATCGCCGTCCTGCAGGATCATGCCCGAAACGGCTCTCAGGTTTTTTCCGTCGCGGCGAACCTTGTTGAAACCTTTGCTGTGGACTATCACCGCCATTGGGGATGCGTTCAAAATTCCCAATAGGAACGCAGAAATACAGAGGATCAAAATATGCTTTTTCATGGCTTGCCTCACTCCCAAACGGTGATGCGGTATCTTTTCCCGCTGAGCATATCAAGCAATTCGCTGGCGCTTTGACCGCTGTGGCTTCTTCCCTGCCAGATCACTTCGCCGGTGGGTTTGAAACCTTGGATGAAAAGCTCTTCCAGGTCGGGATCACCCAGTTTTCGAAGCTTTGTGATCATGCGTTGGGAGGCGTCTTCATCGCTGGAGGCTGCGGTGTATTGAAACAGGTTCCAGCCGCTGGAAACGCTGTTGGGATCCTGTTCCCGCCAATATCCTGAGCCACGGGGCTCAAACTCTGAATGGTGGCGCGTCCAGATCTGCCAAGCATAATAGTTGCCGGGCTTGAAGGGCAGAAATTCGCTGAACTGACCTCCCTCCACCTCGGTTTGGAAAAAGCGGATGCCGGTGTTTGCCAGGCTTTGGGGACGGGGCGGCAGGTTTTCTGGAAATTCCAGAATGGTGAGAACGTAGCGGTTGAAGTCCGTATCCAGATTGTGCCAAAGAAATGTGACGGGGTTTTCGTCCACGGCGATGGGGTTGGCGGGCGCGGGAACCCCCGGACTCAAGAGGGTGATGAGGTCGTTGTTTTCAATTCTGATGTCGAAACGGTCGCTTACATATCTGTTCCAGCCATCATCCCCACTTTGGGGTTTCACAAAAACGCGGATGGAAAACACACCTTCCGGGAAAAAGCCGGCTTTGACCGCGTCCCGCAGGATGGGGCTGCGCCGGGAAAGCTGCTCCAGGGAAAAGTTTGAGTTTCCCACCCTGGTGAAATAGATCGAAGATTGGCTGGAAACCAGGTCCCGGTTTGAGAGGGGCGGAAACTCACCCCCGGCGGGAAGGGCTTGGTTGGAAATGAATTCTGCCGAGATCAACGGTTCGGGAACTCCGCTCCAAAGAAGCTCCACCTTCATCTGGATGCGGAAATCCTGGTTTCCGTCGTTCTTGATCAGCAGCGTGGTCAGGCTTGGCTGCTGCCACGGGGCGGCGGGGTCCAAGCTTGTTGCCTTGAAAGAGTTTACCTGAATCTGAGATGGTTGAAACTCAAGTGATACGTTCGATTCCATTGCCCACAGACACACGCTCAGAAATGCCAGCAGGGGCAATAGAATTCTTTTCATTTTTCCTCTGTATTTTTAGATTTAAAATCATCTTAAAGCCAAATCCACAATGGTTTTCATCAGCTTGGGAAAATCGATGCCGACCGTTCGTGCCGCCATGGGCGTCAGGCTCAGCGGCGTCATGCCGGGAAGGGTGTTCACTTCCAAAAACCAAGGCTGGATCTCGTCGTAAAGGAAATCCACTCTGGCATATCCCTGCAAACCAAAAACCTGCCAGAGCCGTTCGGCGTAGGTTTGCATCAATTGCGTGGTGGCTTCATCCACAGGGGCGGGAACCAGATATTCGGTGCGCCCTGCGTTGTATTTGTTTTGATAGTCATACCAGCCGTCACGGGGACGGATTTCCACCAAGGGCAGGGCTTTGCCATCCAGGACTGTAACCGCAAACTCACGACCCTTGATGAAACGCTCCAAAAGCGCGCCATTGCTGAATTTCAAGGCCTGTTTCACCGCATCCTTCAGCTGGGAAAGCTCCTCAACCTTGCTGATGCCCACGGAGGAGCCGCCGTCGTTGGGTTTCACCATGATGGGCAGGCCCAGTTTTTCCTGTATGCCCTGCAGGTCACTGGGGTCGTTGTAATCCTCGGTCAGATCTCCGCGAAAGAGCATCCAATCCGCCACGGGAATGCCTTCCTGACGAGCCATGAGTTTGGCAACATATTTATCCATGGTGAGCGCACAAGCCGCAAATCCCGATCCCGTATGGCGAAACCCGGCAAGCTCCAGCGCTGCCTGGATCTGTCCGTTTTCGCCCGAACCGCCGTGAAGCCCCAGAAACACCGCTGCCGGAGGGTCTTTTTCCATGGCGGCGATCAGCCCGGCAAAGCTGGAATAGTGTGCCGGGTCAAGCTCCTGAACCTCGAACCCTGCTTCCTGCAAGCCTTTGGCAATGGCGGCGCCGCTGATCAGCGAGATTTCCCGTTCAGGCGAATCGCCACCTTTTAAAACCGTTACTTTTTGCATAAATCCTCTGAGGATGAAGCGGCTTTCACTTCAGCCCTTAATCCTGAAAAATACTTTCAATTTCATGCCCATGGCGGCTTTGAACCTGGCAACTTCGGGATAGTTCGCGCCGCAAAAGTCCAGGGCTGAAAATCTGTCTTTGAGCCTCTCCGCCATAAGCTGGGTGTGCACCACGCTGGCTCCGGCTTTCAGATGATCCGGCTGGGTGCTTTGCATGATGGCATAGGCGTGTTGGTCGTTTTCGCCGCCCAAGATCAGGTTTGTGCTCACCACCTCCTGCTGGTCCATCAGGTTGAGCTGACTTAAAAGCCCGATCTCGTGAAGCTTTTTCATCCAAGTTTGGAAGGCAGCTTCATCCACGCCCAGGTTTTTTTCCTTGCGATTGTAGAGTTCCTGGATCATTTGGGAAAAGATCTCCGGGGAAAACTCCTCCGCCAAGCGGTAGCCCTTGTCCTGAGCCGAACGCAGTTTTCTTCGTTCCACCCTGAAAGGCTGAAGCGGCTGGGAAAGGTCGTGGATGAAGGTGTAAAAAGGAAGAGCTTTCAAGCCTTGCCAAGTGAAGCCTCTCACATCCAGGTTGTGGGGCGCCAGATTCACTTGGAAACGCTTGTAGTGGGATTTTAAAAATTGCGCCACACTGCCTGCGATCTTCAATTCATCCAGCAGATTGCGATTTTCCTCGCGACCCTCTTCCCAAAAGAACCACAAACCATGATAGTAGGCGCTCATCGGGCAAACCGTTACGCGAAAACCCAGCCTTTTCCTTTCATAGATGGGCATGGCTGCGGCAAGCTTCTCGCCCTTGTAACACAATAGCAGCCTGGCTTCAAGCTGATGAAGCTCCGCCACGGCTTCCAAAAAACGGGGGTCGATCCAGACCACCGGATCTTTCAACTCGGCTTGGGAACACTTGCTGAGGCTTAATTCATACATGGATTTATAGATGCCTCTTCAAGACGTTCACCAGTTCCTCCAGCTTGAAAGGTTTTAAAATGTAGTCTGAACAGCCCTTTTTCACTGCGGCGGAAACGCTTTCCAAGCCGCGAAAGCCGGTCATGATCAGACAAAAAAGTTCAGGGTCGATGCGTTGAAGCTTCCTCATCAGTTTGATTGCGTTGCGATTTCCAATTCCGTGGCCAAGCAAAGCCAGCTTAAACTTATGTCCCCGAACCAGTTCCACAGCATTTTCATAGTCTTCGGTGCTCACCAGCTCCTCTTCAAAATCTTGCAAAAGCTCCCTCATGACCTCGCGGAGGAGGCGGTCGTCGTCAACCATCAGAATATTGTTTCGCATCTTTTTCTTTTTGGCTCGGTGTTAAACGTCTCTGGGGCATCCAGCCCAAGCCACGCAAAATGTTTTCACTTCCAATTCAATTTCTGAGACCGCTCAAAAAAGTCAACAAAAATTATCAGCAAATGCTCAAACACTCGTTTCAAGGAGATTTATTACTTTTGCATTGACTGAATTTGGCATATATTATTTATGGAATTACTAACGTTTATGAGGTTCAAATGAGAGGAAAAGTCAAGTGGTTTAACAAAAATAAAGGTTATGGCTTTATTATTACCGAAGACAACAAGGAATACTTCGTCCACTGGAAGTCCATCGTGACAAATTCGCCCAGAGAGTTGAAAGTGTTGGAACAGGACGAGATCGTGGAATTTGATTTGATGGAGACCGACAAAGGCGTCCAAGCCATCAACATCATTCGGGGCGGCAACTGAAGCCACCCCTCCGAATATAAACAGCAGGGGCCGAAGCGTTGAGCTTTAGCCCCTGAATTCTATCAAAAATATGGCCTTTTTACCCACAAACCAATCCGAAGCCCGCATCCGCGACTGGGATGAACTGGATGTCATCATCATCAGCGGCGACGCCTATGTGGATCATCCCAGCTTTGGCCCCGCCATCATCGGAAGACACCTGGAAGCCGCCGGCTTCAGGGTGGGGATCATCCCCCAGCCAAACCCCGGCAAAGACCAGGATTTCCTTGCCCTGGGAAAGCCCCGCCTCTTTTTCGGAATCACCGGCGGGAACATGGATTCCATGGTTTCAAACTACACCGCCCAGCGCAAAAAGCGCAACGACGATGCCTACAGCCCCGATGGAAAAGCGGGCTTGCGTCCCGACCGCGCCGTTTTGGCTTATGCCAACGCCCTCAAACGCCTTTGCAAGGAAACGCCTCTGGTTTTGGGCGGGATCGAAGCCTCCCTGCGCCGGATCGCTCACTACGACTTTTGGCAGGACAAGGTCCGAGCCAGCATCCTGGCAGACTCCAAGGCTTCGCTCCTGGTTTACGGCATGGGCGAAAGCGCCATCCTGGAAATCGCCACAGCGCTGAAAAACGGAACCCCCATCAAGGAAATCACCCAGATCCGCGGAACCGTGGCGTTCAGCCCTGAGCCCCCTTCCGACCAAGACATCGTTTTGCCAGACAACCTGGAAAGTGAGGACAAAGCCACTTTCCGCGAAATGACCCTGACTTTCGAGAAAAACAAGGATACCAGCACCATTTTCCAGATGAACGGAGGGCGCTGGCTGCGTCACAATCCGCCCGCCCTGCCGCTTCAAACCAAGGAACTGGACGCGCTTTCCCAACTTCCGTTTGAACACGCTCCCCACCCGCGCTATGGCAGCCAAAAAATCCCCGCTTTCGAGCAAATCAAGGATTCCCTCACCTCCCACCGTGGCTGCTATGGAGGCTGCAATTTCTGTGCCATCGCCTCCCATCAGGGCAGAGCCATCCAATCCCGCAGCGCCGCCTCGCTGGTGAAGGAAGCCCAAACCCTGGCCCGCAAACGCGGAAAAGCCATCACCATTTCCGACGTGGGCGGACCCACTGCGAATATGTGGGGCTCGGTTTGCGAACTGGGCTGGCCGGACGACTGCAAACGTCCATCCTGCCTCTTTCCGCGCCAGTGTCCCCGGCTAAAACCCGCCCATGGCGACCAGCTCCGCCTCTTGGAAAGCTTGGAAAAACTGCCCGAGGTGAACCACGTTTTCATCGCCTCCGGAATCCGTCACGACCTTGCTTTGTCGCATCCTCCCTACATCAGTGCACTGGCCAGCAAATATGCCGGAGGCAGGCTGAAACTGGCTCCGGAACACAGCGTCACCCCGGTTTTGAAGCTGATGGGCAAGCCTCCCATCGACAG
Source organism: Candidatus Cloacimonadota bacterium (assembly GCA_012728875.1). Taxonomy (GTDB): domain Bacteria; phylum Cloacimonadota; class Cloacimonadia; order Cloacimonadales; family Cloacimonadaceae; genus Syntrophosphaera. The sequence goes on along the minus strand of JAAYEF010000025.1, from coordinate 5,133 downwards.
CTTTGAAGAGTTTTCCCGCCAATTTTTCGCCATGTGCCGGCAAAGCCGATTGAAGCGCCAGATCATTCCCTACATCATCATCGGACATCCCGGCACCACCATCGACGACGCGCTGGAACTGCGCCGCTGGCTGAAACGAAACCACCTGAAGGTGGAACAGGTGCAGGAATTCACCCCCACGCCCATGACCCTGAGCACCTGCATGTATTACACCGGCTTGGACTGCCAAACCGGCCAGCCCATCCACGTGCCCAAACCCGGCGAGATCCGGCGTCAAAAGCAGCTCGCGCTTTGGCATAAAGACAGGTGAAATGGATGTTTTCTCCCCCAAAAGAAAAGCCCGGGCTTGATTACCCGGGCTCGCCGAAAGTGATGGTCGGGATGACAGGATTTGAACCTGCGACCACTTGAACCCCATTCAAGTACGCTAGCCGGACTGCGCTACATCCCGAGCCTGAAAAACCTAAAAAAAGCAGGGGCGTTTTTTGACAAGGAAAATTTGTGTTTGACAGCCCGCCCAAGCCTGAAACGATGGTTCCCAAGGTCCATAAAACCGCGTCACTGCCGGTCTTGGGTGCAAATAAAAACATTGAGGATAAATTGCGATGAGCCTGATCCGCGCTCTTGATCTCACGCTGGAATTCGGCGCCAAAAAGATCATCGACAGCGCAAACTGCAGCTTGGAAAAGAACAGCCGTGTGGGCTTGATTGGAAGCAACGGCTCGGGGAAGACCACCCTGATCCGGCTCTTTTTGGGTGAGCTGCGCCCCAGTTGGGGTGAGGTTTTGCGTGCAAAAAACTGCCGGATCGCCTGGCTGCCTCAAAACCTGAACCTGGACCCCAGCCTTTCGCTCATCGAATATGTGCGCGCCTCCAGAGAAGACCTTGCCGGGCTTTCCGCCCAAATCCAGCGCCTCGCCCCCCTTTCCGAAAAGTCCGACAAAGCCCGGCTGGAACTGAACCGCGTGGTGGAAAGCTACACCGCTTTGGGAGGCTATGAATTCGACAACGAGCTCAAATATGTGCTCACTTCGCTCAGCCTTCCCACCGAAATTTGGAACCGTCCCCTGGGCAGCTTCAGCGGCGGCGAACAAACCCGTATCTGCCTGGCTGCCATACTCTTGACTCCCCACGACCTGCTCATCCTGGACGAACCCACAAACCACCTTGACCTCGAGATGATCGGCTGGCTGGAAAAGTATCTGCTGAAACAGGACAAGCCCTTCCTCGTGGTCTCCCACGACCGCCGTTTTTTGGACAACACCGTCTCCTCCATCTGGAACCTGCGGGAGGGTCAAATATCAGTCACCAAAGGGAATTACAGCTCCTTCAAAGCCGCCGACGAGATTGCCCGCCTCAGCCAGCAGCGCCTCTGGGAACGCCAGCAAAAACAGCTTGCCGAAACCAACGCCTACATCCAGAAATTCATCGCCGGAACCCGCACCGGTTCTGCGAAATCCCGCCAAAAGATGCTGGACAGGATCCAAATCGTAAAACAGCCCTCCCAAGCCAAACAGATCAAGCTCCAGATCCAGGACGCAAAACGCAGCGGGAATGACGTTTACACCCTCAAAGACCTCAGCTTTGGCATCCCGCCCAGCCTGGAACTTGCCCAAAATGTGAACCTGAAGGCCAACTATCAAGACCGCATCTGCATTTTGGGACCCAACGGCTGTGGAAAGACCACCCTCCTCAAAGTGCTTTTGGGCGAACACGAAATCGAATCCGGCGGCTTGAAAATCGGAGCCAGCCTCCAGATCGGCTATTACGACCAACATCAGGTGAATCTGGACCCCAGCCTCAGCGTGATGGAAACCATCTGGCGCCTGATTCCGCGCGCTCCCCAGGGCGAGGTGCTTTCCTGGCTGGCACGCTTCGGTTTTCGCGGCGACGACACCGAAAAAAACGTCTCCGTGCTCAGCGGCGGCGAGCGTTCCCGCCTTTTCCTCTGCCAAATGCTTCATTCAAACCCCAACCTGATGATTCTGGACGAACCCACAAACCATCTGGATATCGACATGGCAGACGCCCTCCTGGAAGCCCTGAAAGCCTTCCAGGGAACAGTTATTTTCGTTTCCCACGACCGCTGGTTCATCAACGAACTCACCCACAAATTCTGGGTTTTTGAAAAGAGTCCAAACGGCGAACACACCACCATCACGTCCTTCGAAGGCAGCCTGGAACAAGCCGCAGAGCTCACATTTGCCCGCCCCGTCCAGGAAAAAGCCGCCCCCGCTCCCCGTCCCCAGCGCAAAAAACGGGTGAACCCCCTCCACTTGGAACAGCTTCACCAAAACATCGAAAAGGACTATGAAAAGCTCTCCGGCTTGAACGGCGAACTAAAGGAGATCCACACCCGGCTTTCAAGCTCGGAGACCTATTCCCAGCCAGGACTTTTGGAGGAATTGCACCAGCGCATGGCGAGCCTGGAAAGCCAAATCGCCCAAACCGAGGCGAACATCGCCGAACTTGAAGACAGATATTTGAGCATAAGTTATGAAGAATAAACGAGTTGGCTTCACCACTTCCTTCCCGGTGGAAGTGCTTTTTGCCGCCGGACACACGCCTATCGACCTGAACAACCTCTTTGTTGGCGGAAATTCCGCCGCCCACGCCCGAAACGCTGAACTCAAGGGCTTTCCCCGCACCGTTTGCGCCTGGATCAAAGGGAATTTCGACACCGCCCTTCACGCCAATCTGGACGAAGTGGTCGCCATCGTGGTGGGAGACTGTGCAAACAGCGCCTCGCTTTCCTCCATGCTGACCCTGGAAGGCTTGCCAACCCTGCCTTTTGCCTATCCCCCACAGCGTTCCCGCGACGCCTTGGACGCCTCCATCCGCCAGCTTGAAGAGCGATATGAGGTTACACGCCACCAAACCCAAAAAACCAAGGAACGGCTGGACGAAATCCGCAGAAAGCTGATCACGCTGGATGAATGGACTTGGAAGGAGCGCCTCGTCACGGGTGCGGAAAACCATCTCTGGCTGGTCTCCTCCTCGGATTTCAATGGCGACCCCGACCGCTTTGAGGAAGAGCTGGACCGCTTCATGGAATCCGCCGCCCAGCGCGACCCCCTTCCCTCCGGCTTGCGCTGCGCCTATCTGGGTGTTCCGCCCATCCACCGCGACCTCTATCCCCGCATCGCCGATCTGGGCGCAGACGTCGTTTTTAACGAGGTTCAGAGGCAGTTTTCGATGCCTGATCTGCTGCCTGATATCGTTGATCAATATCTCGCTTTCACCTATCCATACAGCGTTTTTGAGCGCTTGGAAGACATCCTGCCACAGCTTGAGAAACGCGCTGTGGATCTCGTGATCAGCTACACCCAGTCCTTTTGCCATCTGCAGATCGACAACATCATCCTCAAGAAAAAGATCGCCCTGCCCTTTTTGACCCTGGAAGGCGACTGGCCAGAACCCCTGGACAACCGCACCCTGCTGCGTTTGGAAAGCTTTTTCGAGGTTCATGGATGAAGAAGGTTTTGCTGGCGATGAGCGGAGGGATCGACTCCGCCGCCGCCGCCATCCTGCTTTTGGAAGCCGGATATGAGGTGATCGGCGCCACCATGCTGCTTTCCGGTTCGCGCTCCTACAGCGGGCAAAGCGGCTGTTTTGGACCCCGTGAAAGCCAGAGCCAGGCAGACCTTCACCGCGTTTGCGCTCATCTGAATATCCCGCTCCACAGCCTGGACCTTTCCCAGGATTTCGACCGCCTCATCCTGGATTATTACCGCCAAAGCTATCTGGGAGGGAGCACTCCCAACCCTTGTGTGGTCTGCAACAGCGCCCTCAAATTTGGCCTGCTGCCCTTCAGGCTGCGCGAGCTTGGAATTGAACACGACTATTTTGCCACCGGACACTACGCCCGCCTGGAAAGCCCGGCGGAAAGCGGCCGGATCCAGCTTTTCAGAGCCGCCGACCCCCGCAAGGACCAATCCTATTTCCTTTGCCTGCTCTCGCAACAGCAGCTGCAAAATATCCTCCTTCCCCTGGGAAGCCTGCACAAGACCCAGGTTCGTGAGATCGTTGCCCAAAGCGGCCTTTCCTTCCTTTTGAACAAAGCCGAAAGCCAGGACTTTGTGGACGAAGCCGACCATCCCCTCCTCTTTGAAGAAGAAAAGGAGGAGGCGGGAGACTTGATCGGACCCGAGGGCGAAAATATCGGAACCCACCGCGGGCTTTCGCGCTATACGATTGGCCAGCGCCGCCACATCGGCGTGAGCGGAAAACCCGAACCCTGGTATGTGACATCTTTGGACCACAAACGAAACCGGGTGCTGGTTGGCCCACGTGAGGGCCTTTTTCGCCAAAGCCTCATTGCCGAAGACGTGAACTGGCTTTCCATCCCCGCCATCACATGCGAAACCCCCGCCCAAACCAAAATCCGCCTTGCCCACGACCCCGCGCCCTGCCTGCTGAAGCCCCTTCCCGACGGTCGCGTGGAGGTCCTCTTCGAAGAAGCGCAAATGTCCATCACCCCTGGTCAATTTGCGGTTTTCTATGAGGGCGACATGGTTTTGGGCGGCGGAAGAATCAGCCTGTAGCCACTTTCCAAGATACGGCTGAACCGCGGTTTTAAGCGAAACCCCCCTCAAAGATCCGCCTTCCGGCTTTTTCCGTCTGATTGAGGGTGAGATATGTGTAAGCTGAACACATCCCAAAGACATCCTAAAGACATCCTAAAGCCCGTATGGGATATGTTTAATTTGTGTTCGATAAGAGTTTGAAACATAAGCGGGGGCATCCATATATAGTGGGTAACAAAGTGACGGCGAGGTGGCGAGATGGCGAGATGGAGACTGAGAGCCTGTCACACACACGCCCAAAGCCAGAGCCCACCGTCATTCCGACCGCAGGGAGGAATCCAGTCCGTGGGGATAAAAAGACCTCGTCACCTTCCACCAGCCTTGCCCTTTAGTACCCCTGCCCGCAACCCACACGTCATTCCGACCGCAGGGAGGAATCCAGTCCCTTGTGCCCAAAAAAGCCCTGTCACCATCCACCAGCCCCGTACCTTTAGTACCCAAACCCGAGCCAGACTGTCATCCCGAACGAACGTGAGGGATCCAGGTTGTGCTTGTATTCTCGTTTGTCACAATTCGTAATCCATTTCCTTTAGTATGGAAACCCGAT
>JAAYEF010000024.1 GCA_012728875.1 Candidatus Cloacimonadota bacterium | reverse complement strand
TTGGGTAAAATATAGAGAAATCCCGTAAAAACTCTTCGATTGGAACAATAAATCCTCAGATTTAGTGGTGAGAATTCACAAACGTGTTCTCACAAACCTTGAGAAGCAATTACGCAAAGGTCTTATAAGGTATTACACTAAAAAGGCGTCAGCCCACAAGCGCACCCTTCTTTATCCATTGCTTTTTCCCTGGCTCAGGTTCAAAGACAAGTGAAAACCAATCCATAAACAAGCTTAAGAATCTTTGGCTTGTTAATGACATGATTGGGAAATGATTTAGAGTCAAGGGGCAGGAGCCGGACAAAAGAAAAAGGCCCGAAAAAGATCCGGGCCTCATATTATCCTGTGGATGATTGATTATTTCATCAGCATCATTTTGCGGTTTTCGGTGTGGCCATTGGTGCTGAGGCGATAGAAGTAAAGGCCGCTGGGAACGCTGTTTCCCTGATTGTCGGTGCCGTTCCAAACGTAGGAATGGCGGCCAAAATCGTGTTGGCCATGGGCAAGGGTTTTGATGAGCTGTCCCTTGACGTTGTAGATTTCCAGTTTGGCTGTTCCGGCCTGCGGCAGGTCGAAAGCGATCGTGGTTTCAGGGTTGAAGGGGTTGGGATAGTTTTGCAGCAGCATTTTGCCAACGGGAGGAATGGTTTGATCGTCCACTGATTCTCCAATTGGGAACACCACTTCCAGTTCCATGAACATCACCTCTCCGCCATCTGGATTGTTGTGGTAGGAAGGCGAATTAACGTTTGAGCCCCAGGTGAAGTCGTTGTAGAACATAAAGCCGATTTTGCCAACTTTGTTGTTGCCTTGCATGCCGGTGAAGATCACTTGATCAGCTGGATAGACATACATGGGCTTGATCCCGTTCATTTCGGCAGATTCCACGTTGTTCAGATTGATGGGTTCGCTCCAGGTTTTACCATTGTCGGCGGAAACGGAGATCAGGATTTCGGGAGTTTGAGCAAAGTCGATATAATCGTTTTCGTTATAGTAGTTATAATAACGTGCACGCTGAGAATCCTGCCACACGCAAACCAACATGCCTTCTTCGTTGGGTTCGGACAGCTTCACGCTGTTGTAGTGGAAGAACATGGCATCGTCGTGGGCGGTTTGATCCCAGTGGCCGAAGGGCCAATCTGTCACCATGAGCGGATAATAGCCGCTGGCGGCGTCGCCTCCATATTCATCCACTTCACCCCAGGGCGCTTCAAGGTCCCAAGGCGTGAAAGTTAGATTGAAGTCGTCAGATGGATCTTTCTGGGGGAAAATATCCCTGATCTCGAACTCGTGGGTGTTGATATCAAAAACGAATTCCTTCACATATTGCAGAGCGGGATAGTAGTAGCCATTGAAAGCTCTTAATCCCCAGATGCTGGGAACGTGCAGTTTGCCGTTGTGCCCAACCACAGCATTCACATGGCCGGAATTGATGATGCCAAAATACATTTCGCCATCATCATTGTAAGGGATATCGCCGTTGTCCGGGTTTGTGTAGTAGCCTTGGTTTGACCCCGGGGCTGCGGGCGGATTCCAAGTCTTGATGTTTCCATAGGCGCTCAAGTGTTCCCAAGTTCCCTCACCGTAGTTCGGACATTTAAACACATCCATGTCGCCTTCGTCCAAATAGTTATCGTCGGCATCATAAGCAACGTGATGTCCAGCCCAATAGAGGTTTCCGGCATTGTCAACCGCCAGGGTTCCGGCGGGACGGCGAAATTCAACAGTATCATGGTTCCAGTCATCCATTTCAGGAATGGAGGTGTGATTCCAATTCAGGATTCCGCCCATCTCAATGTCATCGCCATCAAAGTCTGCATAGGCGATATACATGTTTTCGCTGGGGTTTCCACTCATGGCATGGGAAGTGTTGTTTCTCATGCCCACATAAACGCGGCGCTTGCCGGCTTGGGGCGATGGTCCAATCGCCATGCATGGCCAGATGAAGGCATTATCAGAAGTGGGGGATCCGTTTGGAGGATGAATCTCGATGGGGGAATCGCTGATTACGGTGATGTCGTTGAAAAGGCCGGAAATTCCTGCCATGAAGGCATCGGACGTGAATTCAACTTCCAGGTCGGCATCAGTATCAACGTTGGCGTGCCAGGTGTACATGGGTTTTCCGGTAACCGGATCCACCGCCATGCCCGGGAAGCCTTCATGGTTTTGAATGCTGGTGATTTCGTTGTTGTTGATCACGTTGCCAACTTCGTCCAGGTGTGTGTAAAACACACGGCGGGTGGAGTTTGCCTGACGGCGTCCGTGATAGGTCATGAAATATCCGCCGCCCTCGGAGGCGGGGATCACATTGAGCGGAATTTCGTTGTAGCTGCCAATCATATAGTCGTAATAGTTTGTGATAATGGCAGTGGGAAGCTTGGTGAAAGTATAGGCGGGACTGTCCCTGTGTGCCGGCATTCTGTATCCGGGCGGGGAAGCAAGAGGTTTTGGCTGCGGACCAGGAACCAAGGTGCCAGCCAGGATCAATCCTGGCAGCAGCATAAGGATAAGGGTGGATAAACAAATACGTTTCATATCTCTCTCCTGTCTTGTTGTCTTATTTTATTATTTCTAAGATCCGGCGCACCGGATCGCATTTCACGCTATACTTTTTGGATTGCCATGTGTGTTTGTACCAATGGCAAAATCCCATCTCTGCATCAGTATTCTGAGCGATTAATAATTGTCAAGGGAAATTCGGCAACTTCATGAATGCACTGCAAAAAAAAGACCCGGAGGATTTCCGGGTCTTGAGATATATTGAGGGATGCTTTATTTCATCAGCATCATTTTCTTGGTTTCCACCTGGCCGTTGGCGCTGAGGCGATAGAAATAGAGGCCGCTGGAAACAGGCTGTCCCTGTTCGTCGGTTCCATTCCAAACGTAGCTCTGGCGTCCGTTGCCAAGGTTGCCGTTCACAAGGGTTTTCACCAACTGTCCCTTGGTGTTGTAAACGCCAAGGTTCACGTTGCCGGCTTTGGGCATGTCGAAGCTGATGGTGGTTTCAGGATTGAAGGGGTTGGGGTAGTTCTGACGCAGCATCTGGGTGATGGCGGGAGCAGTGTTGTCGTCGTTGGCAGGATCCACGCCAATCGGGAAGACAATTTCCAGTTCCGTGAACATCACTTCGCCACCGTCAGGATTCGGGTGGTAGGAAGGATCGATGGCATTTGAACCCCAGGTGAAGTCGTTGTAGAACATAATTCCCAGTTTTCCAACCTTGTTGTTACCCTGCATGCCAGTGTAAATCACATGGTCAGCGGGATAAACCCACATGGGTTTGATGCCGGAGAATTCAGGAACTTCCTGGTTGTTCAATTTGATGGGTTCGCTCCAGGTTTTGCCGTTGTCCGGGGTTACGGAAACAAAGATTTCCGGAGTGTTTGAATAGGCCATGTAGTCCACATCGTTTTCGATGTTATACCAGTAGGCACGCTGGCAATCCTGCCAAACTGCAGCCATCATGCCGTGTCCGTTGGCTTCGGTGATTTTGGTATTGTTGTAGTGGAAGAACATGGCATCGCTGTGGGCGGTTCTATCCCAGTGGGGGAAGGGCCAGGCAAATCCGGGGTGGCCATAAAGCACGGCCATATCCAGATAGTAGCTGCCATCAACCTCGGTGTATTCTGGCTGACCAAAAGGAGCTTCCATGTCCCAGGGAACAAAGCTGACGTTGAAATCATCATCAGGATGCTTCTGAGGAAACACGTCGGTGATCACAAAGCTTTGATCGGCGGGGTCAAACACGAATTCTTTGACAACCTGGTAAGGAGGCCAGTAGCCACTATCCTTGGTGGAAAGAGCCCAAACGCCAAACACGTGAACGCGTCCAAGGTCGTCCACACTGGCATTGATGTGGGAGGAGTTTGCCAAAGAATAGATCAGTTCTCCATCCGGAACTGCGCCATCATCATCTTGGAAATAACCTTCGCCACCAAGGGTTCCGGCAGGGTTCCAAGTTTGCAGCCAGCTATAGTCGGTCACGCGGGTCCAGGTTCCCTGACCATAGTTCGGGCAAATGAAGACGTCGATGTCGGGTTCGATAATACTATCGACTCCATCACCATCGGTGGCAAAGTGGTAGCCTGCATAGTAGAGGTTGCCAGCGTTGTCGGTGGTGAGGGCGTGGAAAGGACGACGCCATTCGTTGGTGTCCATATTCCAGGCGTTCATTTCGGGGATGGTGATGTGGTTCCACACCATGGGCATGCCCATCTCGATCTCGTCACCATTAAAGTCGGCATAGGCAATCTGAAGGTTCTCAGACGGACCGTATGCGATCGATTCAGAGTTTCTGGCAGCGATATACACTCTTCTTTTGCCGTCTATGGGAGAGGGTCCAACCTGAGCTGTGGGCCAGATGAATTCATTGTTGCTGGTGCTGGTTCCGCTGGGAGCAGTGATGGTTTGGGGGTTGTTGATGGCAACTTCCACATCGTTGAAAAGTCCGGAAATGCCGGCGATAAAGGCGTCGGAAGCAAACTGGACTTCAAGTTCAGCGTCGGAGTCTGCATTCGCATGCCAGGCATACAAGGGCTTTCCTGAAATAGGATCAACTGCCACGGTGGCATAACCTTCGTGGTTTTGCACACTGGTGATCTCGTTGTTGTTCACCACGTTACCGTTTTCGTCCATATGGGCATAGAAGGCACGGCGGGTTGTTGTTGGTTGACGTTTTCCATGGAAAGTCAAGAAATATCCGCCACCTTCAGAGCTTGGAATCACCCTGAGAGGCAGGCCGTTGTAGCTGCCGATCATGTAGTCGTAGTAGTTTGTTATAATTGAAGTTGGGGTTTTGGTAAAGGTGTACTGCGGAGCAGCTTTGACGGCTGACGCTCCATAATTGGGTGCCGCCTCAATTTTGTCCACACCGAGTTCAGGCGTGGACAACACTCTGAGGTTTGTTCCCGGCTGCATTTCCTTTGCAAAGGCGAAGGAGAATACCAAGCCAAGAGTTAACATGACCAATATGGTTCTTTTCATTGTTTCCTCCATAATATTCTTTTAGGTCACCATTTAATATCTGAATTTGATGGACAGGCGGTGGGCGCTTTTCAAGAAAGTTTCTGCAAGGGCGCCCATATCCGTGTAGGCATAGTCCACATTGATGATGGCAAAGCGGGTGGGAATCTGATATCCGATTCCGGCGCTGAAGCCGTTTGTGTCGTAGTTGATCTGATAGCCGGCACGCAGGAAGAGGTTGCCCATCTTATATTCGGTGCCAAGGTTCCAAGTTTCAATGCGATCGATCACGTTGTCCAGCTGAGCTGAAACGATCCAGTGGGATGTGTCGGTGCGCATGATGTCTCCGCTGATTCCCAGCGAAAAGCTCAACGGGATTTTGCTTTCGATTTCCGGACCGTCTTCATCGATGAGTCCATCTCCATCGTTGTCGAAAAGATCGAAGGGATCTTCGTCGATGAGACCGTCGTCATCATTGTCCACTCTGTAGCGGACGTCGGGTCCGAAGTTACGCAGTGCCATGCCGATTTTGATATTTTTGAATCCGGTATTGTATATGGATCCAACATCAAAGGCATAGCTGTTCACGTTGAAGGTGTAGAGGTTTTCACGCAGATATTTAACACCAACACCTGCCGAGAATTTGTTTGTGAACTGCTGTGCAAAGTTAAGCCCAAAAGCCAGGTCGCTGTTTGTGTACTGCTCTCCTGTGGGGCCAAATGTCTCTTCGTCGGTGATGTCGATCTTGTCCATGTGCAGAACAGATCCGTAGGCGGCGAAGGTTTGCACGCCGTTGGTATAGGTTCCCGCCACAAAATCGTGCATGATTCCGGCAGGCCAATTTGTGTGGGAAACCAAGACTTGGTTTTCAAAGGCGGGAGCCAGTCCGGCAGGGTTCCAATAGACGGAAGACACGTCATCCGTCACAGCCGTATAGGCTTCACCCATGCCGATGGCGCGGGCATCCACACCAAGTTTGAGGAATTGCAAAGCCGCGGTTCCAACTTTGCCAAAGGGTTTGGCACAAAGAAGGCCGGGCAAAAGCAGAAGGCTGATGGCCAGAATAACAATGCTATGTTTTTTCACAATTCCTCCCCTATTTAATCAGTACGAATTTTCCGACTTTGATCTTGTTGTCGGCTTTGTTTTGCACGGAGTAAATATAGACTCCGGGCGCCACAATCTGGTTATGCTTGGAAAGCAGATCCCAATCGTGAATTCCGGAAGCGGTGAGACCTTGGTTTGCAGCCTTTGACACCGTGATGATGTCGGCTTGGTAGGCTCCATCGTGATCGATTTCCTTCACCAAGTCTCCAGCCAGGGTGTAGATGCTGATTTTACACTGCTGGGGAAGGTTCACAAACCAAAGCCTGCGGCTCTTGTCGCCCTTGTCATCTTTGGGACGTCTGCCGTCGAAGGTACTGCTGCCGATGTATGGGTTTGGCACCACGTAGATATGATCCATGTTTTCCTGGGCAGTGGTGCCGGGGAAGAAGATCTTCATGTTCGCATCTGCGTCACGTCCGGTTTCCAGGAAGTTCAGGTCGTTAGAAGGAATACCACGGTCATAAGCAGTGATGGCAACGTAGTATTCACGACCCTTGGGAGGATACAGGATCTCTGAATGGTAGTACCTGCGCGCCAGGCGCTGGTCTTTCAGATCTTGCAATCCTTCATAATCATCCGGATCGTTGGGATTGCCGGGAATGTAGATTTGGCCGCCATGTCCGGGCAGGGGGATCAATTTGGAATCGAAGATTTCGTCATAGATCTCATTGCGGATTTCGGGATGCTTGAACAGCCTTGCCTGCATCATCTTAATGGTATTAAGCGGCAGACCGGCATATTCGTCGGCAATGGCTTGGGCTTGGCTTTCAATGTCCGCACTCCATTCCACATCTGGGTTATAGATGGGCCAGCCATGGAATTCATCACGCGGATTTTGCATATACATATAGTTCTCATCCAAGGTGGTGAATTTGGCGTATTGATCACCAGCTTCATCTGCCGAAAGATCGCTCTTCCACTGGTTTTTGTTTGGCAGGCCTTTGTCGATGCCAAGGTAGCCACCAAAGTCGATGTATTGCGGTGTGCCATAGTTCACTTGGAAGTCGATGAGGTCTTGCGGTGTGTCAACTTTGTCCCATCTGTCAATCATGATCCAGTCTTCCTGCGAGCCGCTGCCGCTGCGTCCCCAGGCGGAGTAGCCTTGGAAGTCGTGTCGCAATCTGTAAGCGGTGTAAGGGTTGACCAGAGCGTTCATGTTGAAGCTCAATGAGTCTGCCAGATCCGGAATGTGGAACTGTGAGGGGTAGCTGGCCCAGTCAACAGAACCGGGATCGCTGTCAATTCCGGGGATGAGGTTGGCGCTTCCGGGATGCTGCCATCCGATGATGGCGCTGCTCACCGTTTTGGTATCGTAAGAGAATTCACTGCGGTTGTCCCAATACAGGTCGATCCGGTTTCCGCCATCGGACATTTCAGCATAAAGCTTTGGAATTTCCGGCGGTTCGGGCGGATTGTAGTGTGGGAAGGTGTCCGGCAGGATAACAGTGGTCAGGGTTTGGGCCTGACCGTAGATTTCTTTGGCCCAGCGTGCGGTGCGCTTCAGGTCTTCCTTATCTTTACCGGGGAACACTGCCACCACAATTTTCATTGTTTTTCCGGGAGCGAGGTTCCAGGACCTGTCGCTGGGAGCGCTCATTCCTTTTTGGTCTCCATAGAAAGAGAAAAGGAAGCGCGTGTCGTTTGGCGATGGCTGTTCATATTCCATCTGGTCAGCCGCTTCCGGACGCAGGGGCGCAAATTTGCTTTCATCGGGGTTTCTGCCCGTCAAAAGCCAATATTTCTCGTTTGCCGTTCGCTTGGGCGCATAGTTCATGTTCAGGGGCTTGAAGTCATCCGGACCGTCGCCAACCTTCCAATACCAGCAGTGGAATTGAAGCTGTTCGGGGTCGGGTGTACAAACACGGGATCCCACCAAACCGGTTGACAAACCTCCATCTCCATCGGCGTCGTAGGTGTAGGCAAATTCATACCCCGTTCCTTTCACGTAGCCGGATTTGTCGTCAGATGCTTTTTCGGGACCCATGGTCTGGGGACCCACGTCGCAGTCCATGTAGATTCCCATGGCGCAGTCAAACAAGGTGTCCTGGGTGGCGATGTTCATGTTTGTAACGTTGAATTCCACATAAACCAGGTTTTTAATGTAATCGTAGCTCCATTGATAGGACATCTGGCGGACACGCACATTCAGGGGAACGTGGATGTTGCGGCTTCTGGAACCGCCAAGGTCTCTGTCTCCCACCGTGCCCAGAGGGCAGTAGTCATAGTAGTAGGAAATGAAGTCCTGCTCGGAAACCGGTGCGCCGTCTTCATCGATGAGTCCGTCGCCGTCGTCATCATAGGGCATGGTGAAACAGTAGGTGGGGTTTGAAGTGTCTGACAATTCCATGAACCCCAGCGGGAACCAGATTTCAGAGTTATAACCCTCATTAATGATGGCAAAGTTGTTGGTTTGGTGGATAAATCTCCCACCAAAACTGCTGAATTGGGCGGGCAATTCATCCGCTGACCTCAGCGGGAAGGTGTAGCCAACGCCGTCTTCGTCGATGATGCCATCGCCGTCGTCATCCACTCCGCGCTTTTGATAGCGGGTGCTGGCTGTGGCGGTTCCATCCAAGGCGTTGTAGGCATTGTAGAGATCCGTGGCGTTTGCATTTCCCGCAACCAAAGGGTTGTAGGCCGGTAAAAACTCATAGAGGTCATAGTCGCCATCGAACCCCACTGTAACCAAAGTATCCACCACTGGCTTCATCCATGGCCTCCAGTCCGGAGTGCCATAGGCAATGGTTCCAGAGCTGTCGGCACTTGGATTTTGGGCTTTCCAATAGAGCTTTCTGCCGGCATCGTCGCGACGATATTTCTTCGCGCCAAACCACAGGGCTCCCTGGTAAAGGTAGTCGTAGCCGCTGCCTCCTGGATATTCCAAGGATGGATATTGGGGAACGATGTCGTCCCCGGAACCAAAGAAACCGTAGTTACTTACTCGCAGCCACATGTTTCCAACGTTGTGGTACACGTGGAGGTCCAGTTTCTTGGTGCCTGAAGAAGGAACTGCCATGGCTGCATGAGCCACTCCCGTTGCCAGGAGCGCCAGCAGCAGGCAGAACACAAATTTGTTAAACTTCATGCAATACTCCCAATATATCTTAATTTAACTTAAACTCGACAGGTATGTTGACGGTAGTATCAATCGCATTTCCACCGCTTTTGCCAGGCTGGAAGCGCAGGCCGCGAATGGCATTGACTGCGGCTTCATCCAAGCCTCCAGGTCCGGATTGCACGGATTTTAATACCCTGATATTGCCAACGCTGCCGTCCTTATAGACGTCAACAGCCAGCATCACGGTTCCCTGCACGCCGGCTCGTTTGGCAAAGTCTGGATAAACCGGACTGATCCTGCCCAAGGGAACGGGGGAATCCTCGTAGGGGACAAAGTCGAAGGGTTTGTCGTCCCCTCCGGATTGGAGTGAGGAGCTTGTTGTGGATTGGATATCTCCAAAATCCTTCAAAGCCTGAAGCCTCTGCTCTCTGAGCTCGGGGCTGGCGTCGGTGGCAAGTTCTTCACTGAAGACAGGAATATCGACCTGGATCTCCTGTTCCTGAACGTCTTCTTCTTTTTGCCGTTCATCCGGAGGTGCCTCGGTCATTTCCGCCATCACAGTGTTTTCTCTTGATCTGTGGGTATCCACTTTCGCTGTGATCAGAAAGGCAAAAAGCATGAGCGTGATCGCCAATGCAACCGCCTTGCTGAATTGAGCGTTGCTGTGGTCTTTCCAGTCGTGGCTTCCAATTGTCATGTCTTACCTCCTCAAAGTTTTCTTTGAACTTCAAAGACAACGTTGCGGGTGTCGGCATCCTGAAGCCGCATCATCACGTCCCTAACGGTTTGGTAGGGCGTTTCCCTGTCGGTGCGAAAACAGACCTGAAGGGTGGGAATATCCCGTGCCTTGGCCTGCATCGCATTAATGATGGAATTGTCTTCCACCGTGCGAGGAAAATCGTCGATCAGGATGTCTCCCTTTTTCATGATATAGATCGTTGCAGATTCATTTCGGGAGATGCGTTCAATGTTTTCCGAGGCAAACGGGAAGCGTTCCCTCTGCACCCAGAAAACCCTTTCCTGCACAAAGACGGTGGAGACCATGAAGAAGAGCAGCAGCAGGAAGGCGATGTCGCCCGTGGAAGTGGTGGGAATGCTCACATCCGGGGCTTCTTTTTTCATAATTTTTGCCATGCTTTGCTCCTATATTGAAGTGGAAATGGAAATCAGCGCCCGGTCCCGATGGGTCACCAAACGCTCAACCACTCTCACCATGTATTCATAGTTTGCTTCAGGGTCTGTTTTAACCAGGAACAGCATCTTGGTCGATCTGAGCGTGGGATCGGTTTCCCTTTTGTTCAAAGCATCACGCATTTCGATCTTTTCCAGGATCTTTTTGTCCAGATCAGTGTCCGACAAAGTGACGGGAGTGGCTCCATTGAAGCTGAGCTGTCCGTTTTGCATAATGTCGATCCTGGTCATTTCGTTTTCCGTGAGCTTGATCTCAGATGCTTTTTGCTGCGCCTGGTCAACAGCTTTGGTAAGCTGAACTTTCACGCCTTCTTTCACGTCAAACTTGGTGGTTGCCATAAAGAAGACGATCAGCAGGAAGGCGATGTCGCCGGTCGAAGCTGTGGGGATCTCGACCTTACGCCTTCTTTTACGAGTGACATTCATGATTTCCCCCTATCAGGACTCGATGAGGGCTTCGGTGACCTTCTCTGAGGCTCTTTGCATGTCGATCACAATGCCGTCCACCATGGTGGTGAAGATGTTATAGAAAAGCTGCACTGGGATAGCGGAGATCAAGCCATATTTTGTGGTGATAAGAGCGATCTTGATACCGTCTGCAACGATGGTGGCGTCCACCGAACGTGCTTTGGCGATGGCGTCGAAAGCAACGATCATACCGTCCACTGTTCCCAAGAAACCAAGCATGGGGGCCAGGGTGATGGTGGAGGTCATTTCCACGAAGCCTTTTTCCAGGTAGGACATCTCGATCATCGCAGCGTTTTCCATGTTTTTCTCAACTGCTTCGATGCCTCTGTCTGCTTTAATCAGGCCGGCATAAACAACTGCTGCCACAGGACCACGGGTCTTCTGGGCTTTTTCAGCAGCTTCTTTGATCTTCTTTTCTTTGATCAGGGGCAGGATCTCAGCCAGGAACTTGTTCAGGTTTACCTTGGCATACATCAGGGAGATGAATTTCCAGATGGCATAGGCAAGACCATAGATCAACACGGCAAGGATGGGCCACATCGCCCAGCCGCCGTCCACAAATTCCTTAACCAGTGAGCGGCCAAACAAAAATTCCGCCACGCTTCTGAAGCCGGAGGATTTTTCCATTTCCTCCACTGCTTGTTCGACTTCTTCTTGTTCTACTGGGGCTGCCTCTTCTTCGGGGGCTACGGCATCCTCGGTTTGTTCAACTTGTTCAGCGGTGTTTTGTTCACCTGGTTTTGCTTTTGCCGCCGGCTGCGCAAAGGCAATTCCAACCAGCAGCAGGCTCATAAGCATTATGAGTGTAAGTATTTTCGAGAAGCTATTTCTCATCTTCTTTTTCCTCCATGGAGTTTATCAAAAATTGAACGAGACGCCAAAAGTGACGCCACGATAATCGTTTATCATACTTGGATTTCGGATGTATTTGTCATACACGAACTGGTGTTCGGCATAGGTGTAGTTTGTGTTGGGATCCGAAATGTCTTCCCCAGTCTCATAGTAGTTTCCGGTTTTGGGGTACACAGAGAGAATGTTTTTGGTCTTAAAGAGGTTTTCCACGTCCATGAACAATCTGATATTCATCTTGTTGGACAGGGCGATTCCCTTGGTGAGACGCAGATTTGCCTGATGGGTGAAGCGCTTGCGGGCGCTGTTTGTATCCAGCATGCTGCTGCCAACCGTGCTTTGCGGTGTGTAGGGTGATCCGGAAGCAAGGCTCCAGTTGATGTTTGCGCTGAAGTCGTCCAAAGGCAGGATGAAGTCTGTGAAGGGCACAAAGAATTCTTCACCGCGTCCGATGCGGAAGGTGTAGTTCAGGTTCAGGTTGTGACGCACGTCCCAATCCAGGGGGAATTCCCTCAGGTTTGTGGCTTCGTCCTGGATCACGGTGGAAGAGTTGTTTCCATGCGCCCAGGCAAGCGAGTATGCAACGCTCCAGGTGTTGAAATTGGAAAGCAGTTTTTCCAACTGGATGTCGATGCCGCGAGCGGAACCATAGTCCTCGGAGATGAATTTATACCAGAAGATCTGTTCTTCTCCGGGTTTGCTTTCCTTCATGGTGCTCACATAGTTGTAGAGGTTTTTGTAGTAGGCGGTCATATCCAACACATAGTCGTCCGCCAACTGGTGGGAGAGTCCAACCTCATAGGTAACAGTGATTTGCGGTTCAAGGATGGTGTTTCCAACGGTTACGGTCTGGTCGGAAACGTTGGCGTCCGCAGGCGTCTTTGAAGTAAAGATGAACTGCATCTGGGGAAGCTGGTTTTGATAGTTGTAAGCAAAGCGCAAAACGTCGCGATCCGTGATGGGGTGGGAAACACCCAGGCGCGGTGAAACCATCACCTGCAGCCTTTCGCTGGGATCGAACTCAACGGTGCGATAGCTGGCGTCGTCTTGCAAAACCTTATATTTTGCACCCAGATACCAGAGGTCAAATCTGAGTCCGGCGTTCACGATCATGCCTTCCCATTCCATCTTATCCTGGATGTAATATGCCATCTGCCAGGGGTCGGCTTGGTAGCCGTCACGCTTTCCAGAGGCTTCCTGGGCTGCACGATAGTAGTCTGTTGGTTTGTAAATCGGGATCACGATGCCGTCGTCGGTCAAATACATGTCATACAGTTCGTCGGGCACGTTTGTGATGACGCCATCATCGTTTAGCACGGGTTCAAAGCTTGCCATGCCGTCCCAAACGCGCTTCAAGCTGGACTGGAAGCGGTCTTCATAGATGGTGAGGAAGCTTTGCAGCTGGTCTTTTTTGATGGAGTGTTTGATCACTTCCAAGCCGGTTTTGGCAAGGTGGGTTTCGTTGATCTGCCACTCAAAGTCCGCCCTGGTGTTGATGGAGGTGGTCACGTCGTTCTGATAGAACTGATAGATGCTGCCGGGAGCGGAAAAGCCCGTGATTGTGCGGGGATCTTCCACGCCGGCAATGCGATAGGTCCAATAGGAAGCGGGCAGATAGTCTGCATCGCTGATACCGTCGCCGTCATAGTCCGGGCTGAAAATTCCGTCGCTGTCGTGGTCAACCGTGTCCCAACCCTGAACACCCATCAGCACGTTATCCACATAGTCCACGCCGGGATTTTCCGGATCGATGTTCATATAGATATAGTTGTTGCGGTCGATCCCTCTGGGGCCGGTGTTGCTGTTCTTTTGATAGTAGCTGCCTTTCACCTTCAGGTTCATGGTGCCGCTGAAAATGTGGTCGTAAGTACCGATATATTGTCTTTGGTCGGTTCTGGATTCCGCATAATGATCCAAGGCATAGCGCGAGCCCCAGGAGAAGGGATAGTCAACGTTCAAGTCTCCTCTGGCGCCAAGCGTGAAGCGCTGGGTGGCGCTGGGCACGAACTTGGTCTTCAGGTTAATGTTGTAGGCATTGTAGTTGCGGTTGCCCAGATCCAAGCCCAAAAAGCTTGTTCTGTCTTCGTAGGGGTCGTTGATCGGATATTCATATTCCAAAAGCTGGCGCCACGCATTGTTGTGAGTATCGAAAAAGAGATAATCGCTCATGGGGTCTGCGATGTAATAATCTTTCATGCGTCCATCCAGCCATTCACCTCCGCCGTTCAGGTAGAAGGTGAGCTTTTCACGCAGGTTTTCACCAGAGAAAGGCCAGATCGGTCCGCCAAAGGCAAATTTCACCAGGTCTGAATTGCGGCCGCTTCCGATGATATGGTCGGTGTTATACTCGATTTTGCCCGAATAGAAAGGATCGCCGTCTTTGGTAACGATGTTGATCACTCCGCTCTGAGCGTTGCCATATTCTGCTGGAAATCCTCCAGTCATCACTTTCATGTCGCTGATGGCGTCGGTGTCCACTCCCAGGGCGCTGCCGCCGTCAACGGGGTCGGAAACGCTCATGCCGTCCACCGTGAAGTTGATTTCGTTGGCACGGCCTCCACGGATGTGAAGCTCACCTCCGATGTTGCTCACTCCAGCCTGCAGGGCAACGATGCCGGCAACGTCGCTCACGGAAACGTCGCTAATGCGGTCCATTTCGATCTGACGTTCGCTGGAGGTGCGGTCTTTACCAACTTTGTCCTGCTCTGCCGTGACCACAACTGTGGAAAGTGTCACTCCCGCCTTTTTCATGACCGGGGAAAGGTTTGTGGTCTGGTCAACTTGAATGCGGACATCGTTGTATGAAACTGTGTCGTAGCCGATCAGGGAAAAACGAACCGTGTAGGTTCCCGGCGGAATATTGATGATGATGGCGGTGCCTTTGGCATTGGTCTGTCCGCCAGTGACGCGCTGAGTTCCACGCATCACAACAACGTTCACAAACTCAATTGCCTTACCTTGGCTGTCTCGAACGCGGACAGAAAGCCGACCCGTGGTGGCGGCATCCAAAAAGGTTAGACAAAATAGGCTGAGAAACAGCAGGATAAATAAAGTTTTTCGCATCGAAAAACCTCCCTTCTTATATGGCTTTTTAATCTTTAAACATCTATTTTGCAAGAAACAAACCGACCAAAACAAGATTATTTCCCATTAGGATGCGATTATCTGGCTGACCAAAAATCGTCAAGGTTTTTTTATGGAACACAAGTTCCGAACCTAAATCCAATCTGGCTCAAGTCCAAAGGCTGGAGGCTGTAAGCAGTTTTTAAGCGGGAAAAATCTTTGCCGATGGCGAACCGTTCAAGCGTGGCCCTGGGCTCCAAACCGTTTTGCTCCCGTCTCGCCATCCTTGGCCACCCGCCCAAAGGCGGGTGTTCGACGGGGATCACGCAGCCAGAAAATTTGTGGGGCTCAAGGAAGGGGCTCACAAGGCGCAGGTTTTGGCAGAAAAGAGCAAAAAAAGCCCGGGTGGGATCCCCGGGCTAATTGTTTGTCTTATATTGATTTACTTGTTTTTATGGACTGGAATTCAGTCGATGAAGACCACCTTGTCTTCCGGAGTGCGGCATTCTTCGATTTCACCGATCACCAGAGCCTGGGTTGCGCTCATGAATTCAGAAGCGAAGGCTGGGTCGATCACAGCGATCATGCCGATGCCGAGGTTGAAGGTTTCCAGCATGGCTTCGCGGTCCAGATTGCCGCCTTCCTGCAGCAATCTGAACAGCGGCGGAATCTCATGATCCGCATAGCTCACATAGGCGCAGAGCCCTTCCGGGATGATGCGTTTCAGGTTTCCGGGAATTCCGCCTCCGGTGATGTGTGCCAAGCCATGCAGGCGCCTGTCCCGCAGCATGGGCCTCAAAAGCGGAAGATAGCTGCCGTGCACACTGAGCAGGAGGTCGGCAACGGTGGCGCCAAGCTGGGGCACAACGTCGTTCACGCCCAAGCCCATGTGCTCGAACACGATCTTGCGGGCAAGGGAATATCCGTTCGTTTGCAACCCGGTGCTGGGGATTCCGGCAAGGATGTCTCCCTTTTTGATTCTGGCGGCGGGCAGAAGGTTGGCTTTGTCCACCACGCCCACAATGGTTCCCACCAAGTCGAAATCTCCACTTTGGTAGAATCCGGGCATTTCCGCCATTTCTCCGCCGATCAGGGCGCAGCCGTTTTCCCGGCAAGCCTTTGCCATGCCGGAAATGATCTGGTGCACGATCCGGGGGTCCATCCTGCCCAAGCCGATGTAGTCCAAAAAGAAAAGCGGCTCGGCGCCCTGGACCAGGATGTCGTTCACGCAGTGGTTCACCAGATCCTGTCCCACGGTGTCATAGCGCTCTGCCATGATCGCCACGCGCAATTTTGTGCCCACACCATCGGTGCTGGCAACCAAAACCGGGTCGGCATAGCTTTCCTTGTTGAAGCCAAACAGCGCACCAAAGCTTCCCAAGTCGCTCAAAACATTTGAGTTGTAGGTGCTTTTTGCCAAGTGGCGGATGCTGTCCACAGCCTCTTCGCCGGCTTGGATGTCCACCCCGGCGCTGCGGTAGTCCAATTTCTTGTCGTTCATTGCTTTACGCTCAAGTCCAGTTGCGGAGTTGGTGTGCCTTTTTCCGGGGGTCTGCCATTTCCAGGTGATGCAGCCCAATCACTCTGAAGCCTGAAGCGTTCCTGGCAGCCCGGACGGTTGCCAAACTCATTGCTGGCCTTCCTGGCTGGGACTGCTTTCAGGGTCAACGAATTCCACACCGGACTCCTGGGTTTTCCCAACTTTGTTCAATCGGTTCAGCGCATACAAAATCGCAATCAGCGCCAAAATCATGATCACCAGGCGCTTCCAGTCGTAGGTTTTTTTGCGTTTGTCTTTCCAACGCTCCCGATATTTTTCGTCAATATCCGTCATGATGGTTCCAAAACTGTGTTATGAGCGCAGTTCGCTGAGGAACTGAGCGAAACGCTGCACTCCTTTTTCCAGGTTTTCCATGCTGTTGGCATAGGAAAAGCGCACATTGCTGTCGATTCCGAAGGATTCGCCGGAAACCAGCGCCACATAGTGTTTTTCCAGCAGTGCTTCGCAGAATTCGCTGCTGTTTGTGATGCCGAGCTTGTTGTTTTCCAAATACCATTGGATGTTTGGCATGATGTAGAAGGCGCCCTGGGGCTTGAAAACGCTGATGTGGGGCAGTTTGCTGAGCTCTGCAAAGAGGAAGTCGCGGCGTTTTTCAAATTCGGCGCGCATGTTTTCGATGGAGTCGTCCTCTTCTTCCAAAGCGGTCACGCAGGCCTTTTGGGTGATGGAGTTAACGTTTGAGGTGGCATGAGCCTGAACCCTGCCGGCGGCAGCGATGATGTGGGCGGGCCCGGCTGCATAGCCAAGCCTCCAGCCCGTCATGGCGTAAGCTTTTGAAACACCGTTCACAATCACCGTGCGTTCCTTGATCTCGGGACCCAAGGAAGCGATGGAAATGTGCTCCACTCCATCGTAGATCAAGCGTTCATAGATCTCATCCGAGATCACCAAAATGTCGTGTTCCACGCAGACCTTGGCAATCGCTTCCAGTTCAGAGCGGGTGTAAACCGTTCCGGTGGGGTTGCTGGGGCTGTTCATCATTAGCACTTTGGCACAGGGGTTTTCCTGAATGGCATGGCGCAATTCGTCTGCGGTGAGGCGATATGAGTTTTCTTCCTTGGTGGGAATGATCACGGGTTCGGCGTTTGCCAGCATGGCTTGGGAGGGATAGCTCACCCAATATGGCGCCGGGATCAAAACCTGGTCCTGAGCGTCGCAAACTGCGATGAGCACATTCACGATGCTTGCCTTGGCGCCGGGGGAAACCAAGATTTGCTTGGGATCGTAGTCCAAGCCGTTCTCACGCTTGAATTTGTCGCAGATGGCTTTGCGCAGTTCGATGATGCCGGCGTTTGCCGTGTAGCGGGTGAAGTTTGCGTCAATTGCCGCCTGGGCGGATTTTTTGATGTATTCGGGGGTGTTGAAATCGGGTTCACCCACGCCAAAGTTTATGACGTCGTGACCCGCCGCCGCCATTTCTTTGGCACGGGCGGAAAGAGCCAGGGTTGGTGAGGGTTTCACCAGTTTGATCCGGTTGGAGATTTTGATCGCCATTTGGGTATCCTTATATCATTATTTTTTATTTTTTTGATTTGCCATCAGCAGCACCAGGACACAGGTGTTTACAATGTCTTCACGGGAGCTGCCGCGGGAAAGATCACAAACCGGGGAAGCCAGGCCCTGGATGATGGGGCCGATCGCCTCGGCTTTGGCAAAGCGCTGAACCAGCTTGTAGCCAATGTTTCCGGATTGCAGGTCTGGGAAAATGAGGGTGTTTGCGTCGCCGGCAACCTTGCTGTCGGGAGCTTTCATTTTGGCGATGTGGGGCACGATGGCTGCATCAAGCTGCAGTTCACCGTCAAAGTCAAAATCCACCTTGCGGTCGCTGAGGATCTTTTTTGCCAACTGAACTTTTTCCACCTTTTCGTGCTTGGCGCTGCCGCGCGTGGAAAAGGAAAGCAGCGCCACCTTGGGATCGTCGCCCAAAATGGCTCTGCGCGTGGAGGCTGTGCTGATGGCAATATCCACCAGCTGTTCTGCGTTGGGATCCGGCACCACTGCGCAGTCGGCAAAGAAATAGACTCTGTCTTGGCAGAGGTAGTCCAAAACCACCATGATGAAGCAGCTGGAAACGGTTTTCACGCCTTCGGTGACGCCCACCACCTGAAGTGCCGCGCGCATGACGTCGGCAGTGGTGTTTTCAGCTCCGGCAACCATGCCGTCCGCATAGCCGAACTTCACAAGCAGGGCGCCGAAAAAGAGTTCGTTCTTGACGACCTGGCCTGCCTGTTCGCGGTTCACGCCTTTTTCCCGGCGTCGTTCATAGTAATAGTCTGCAAATTTGTCGATCTCTTTGAATTCGGCGGGGTTGTAGATGGTGGCTTGGCTGATGTCCAGGTCCAGGATTTCAGCCCGCGAATGGATGGCTTGGGGGTCTCCCACAAGAATAATGTCGGCAAAGCCTTCACGCATAACGATATCGGCAGCCTGAAGGGTTCGTGTGTCCAAGCTTTCGGGCAGCACGATGCGCCCTTCGAGATTCTTGGCTTTGGCTCTTAATTCCGAAATGATGTCCATAATCTATGTTCCTCTGTTTTCATTATCTAACACTAAACGGCTGATGTCTGCCACGCGCAAAAATTCCTTTTTCACGTCCCGCATCAAGGCCTGTCGGTTTTGGCGGAGGGCGGGGTTTTCGCAGTTCACCAGCACGGCATCGAAAAAGGCATCGATGCTTGCTCCATATTTTATCAAAATGCTAATGGCTTCGTGGTAGTCGTTCTTGGCCAAGCTGGCGTCGATCCTGGTGTGCAGGCTTTTCAGCTCGGTGTGCAGTGCTTGCTCGGCAGCTTCTTCCAAAAGCTTTTCATCCACCCGGGGCAGGTCTTTTTCTGCTTCGATGATGTTGGAAACGCGCTTGAAACCGATTACCAGGCGCAAAAAGTCGTCCCTGCTGCGGTAGTTTTGCAGTGCCAGCCCCCGGTTTTTGAGGTCGCTGAGGTTTTTCAAAGCCAGGTGTTTCAGGCTGTCGATCACATCGTAATCCAGCTTCAGTTGGTTCAAAAGCCAATGCACCCTTTGGGTGAAAAAGGCTTGGAGATCCTCGGCGGCGCTGGGCACGATTTGGGTTTGTTTTGCAATCAAACCCAAGCTGAAATCCAGAATTTCTGAGAAATCCAGATCCCAGTCGCGCTGGACGATGATCTGCACCACTCCGTTTGCGGCACGGCGCAGGGCAAAAGGGTCTGCCGAGCCGGTGGGAGCCTGTCCAATGCCGATGATGCCGGAAACGCTGTCCAGCTTGTCTGCCACGGCAACAATCGCTCCAATCAGGCTTTCGGGCAGGGCATCATTGGGACCGCGGGGTTGATAGTGTTCGCCGATGGCTTGGGCAACTGCGGGGTCTTCTCCTGCAGCCAGGGCATATTGTTGGCCGATGTAGCCCTGCAGCCTGGTGAATTCTTTTTCGCCCAGCATGTTTGTGACGAGATCAGCCTTGCAAAGCAGGGCGGCACGTTCTGCCAGGCGTGTGTTTTCATCGTCCAAACCCAGTTTGCCGCAAAGCTGGCGGGTGATTTGGACAATGCGTTCGGTTTTGTTTGCCATCGTGCCCAGTTGGGATTGAAAAACCACGTCTTCAAGCTGGGGAAGCCAGCTTTCAAGCGGCTTTTTTGTGTCTTCTTCAAAGTACCACAAGGCGTCGGCAAGCCTGGCGGACACGACCTTTTCATTGCCTTTTCGGATCAAACCGGCTGATTCAGGGTCGCCATTGGATACAAAAACGAATGTATTGCTCAGCTTTCCCGCGGCATCGCGCACCCAGTAGTATTTTTGGTTTTGGCTGATGGTGGAGCTGATGATTCTGGGCGGCAGGGAAAGGAATTCCGGATTGAACTCTGCCACCACTGCGCTGGGAAATTCAGTGAGGTCGGTGTTGGTGTCGGTGAGGCGTTCGTCTTGTGCAATTTCATGTCCCTCTGGCAGTTCCGCCTTGTCCAGTTCATCCTGCAGCTTTTCACGGCGCCTGCCGCGGTCTGCCAAAACATGGTTTTGCTGCAACACCTCCAAATATGAGCTTGGCGAATCTATGGTCAAGGGTTTTTCCAAACCCAGCCAGCGGTTTCCAAAGCTGAAGTTTCCGCTTTTTACGCCGGCTATTTCCAGGTCGATAATTTCTTTTCCCCACAGCGCACAGAGCCAGCGCAAAGGACGCGACAAAGCGAGCTTGGAAGCGTTCCACACCATGGTTTTATCAAAGGGCAGGCGGCTGATCAGCCCGGGAATCCATTCCTGCAGGATGTCCTGGGTCTGGCGTCCTTTTTGGATCTGGTTCAAAACGATGAATTCACCGCGTGCTGAGCTTTCTATTTCAATGTCTTCGGGCTGGGCGTTGTTTTTTTTCAAAAAGCCCAGGGCAGGGGGCAGAAGCTGTCCAGCGTCGTCGAAGGCGATCTTTTTTGCGGGTCCAATCTTGTGGACAGCCACGTCTTCCTGCTCTTCCTGCAATCCGCAAACCAGCAGGAAAAAGCGCCTGGGAGTGGAACTGGCTTTAGCTTTGCTGAATCCCAAACCCGAATCCCTGGCCAGGGTTTCAAAAGAAGAAAGAATGTGCTCCACAGCGGGCTGGAGCTGTGTGGCAGGCACCTCCTCCATCCCTATTTCAAGCAAAAAATCCCGCATTATCGAATACCCTTTATTAAGGCAGCGCCAGGCTGAGGCTCAATTGGTTTTGCAAGCCCAAACCGCCATAGGACGCCACGCCATAGTCAATGCGGTAGTTTTTCCATTTCCAGCCGGCGCCCAGGGAAAACCCTGAAAAAATCGAGGTGAAACCGCCGGTGTAGCCATCAGCTGCGTTTGTGCGAAATCCGGCGCGGAGGTCAAGGTTTGGATATGGCTCATATTCAAAACCCACCTTGGCCACGATATTTTCTCCGGTCGCTTTTCCAATATCCAGGTTTCCCATGGTTTTGGGATTGAAGCGGAAGCTGATCCCCGCGGCAAAAGTGAGCGGAAGCTTTTCCGCTTCACCCGTTTGGGAATATTTATTGAGCTGGAAGCCAAGGTTGCGCACGCTGGCGCCCACTTTCAGCTTTTCATTTTCAGGATGGTGCATGAT
Source organism: Candidatus Cloacimonadota bacterium (assembly GCA_012728875.1). GTDB lineage: Bacteria > Cloacimonadota > Cloacimonadia > Cloacimonadales > Cloacimonadaceae > Syntrophosphaera. Next base: position 55,466 of record JAAYEF010000024.1, on the reverse strand, counting down.
GCCCAGGTCCAGCATGGCTGCGGCGGCGTTTTTGTCGTCAATTTGGTCATAAATCACTTTCACGCTGCCACCCAGGTCCACCATGTCGGAAATATATTTTGCCAGCGAAGCGGACGCCACAATGTTGTTTGCACCAAAGGTTTCCCCGGTGGAGACAAGGTTTCCGTTCTGATCCATCTCGGTGCGCTCAATGCTGCCCATGTTCATATATTTAAGGGAAAAGCCCCAGGCCGTGAACCGGTTTTTGGGCCAAAGGAACTGGACTTGACCGCCCTGGGAACCCACAAATGAGTTCGTGTAGGTGCTGCCCACTTCGTTGGCCTGCATTTTCAAGATGGAGGCTGGGTTAAAGTGCAGCCCGTCCGGGCTTCCAGCTTCTCCGGTGAGGGATTGTCCCATCGCCAGGGCACGGGCGGAATGCACGGTTTTCAGGCTGGCAAATCCCGTGGTGCCGGCGTTTTCGTTCACTGCCGCCAAAAGGAAGCAAATGCTAAGCGTCAAGGCTGTCAGCAACAAGTGCTTGGATCTTGAGAACTTCATGGTTCAGCTCCGCTGAGGTTTTTGAGTTTAAGAGGGCTTGGCGCTTTGCGTCATCGCGCAGATATTCGGAAATGGCGCGCAAAACCTTCATATATTCTTTTCCCGCAGTTTGGGGAATGGCAATCATGAAAATCAACTGGACGGGAAGCCCGTCAACGCTTTGAAAATCCAAGGGCTCGCGCAACAGGCAAACCGCTGCCTTCAAGCAGCTTACGCTGAGGTCGCGGGCATGGGGAATTGCCACGTTTTTGCCGATTCCGGTGGTCATGATGTCTTCCCTGCCGTTAACGGCATCCAAAAAGCGCTGGTGGCTGCCCAGACAATCGCTTTGAGCCAAAAGGGAACACATCTGTTCGAGGCAATCTGCCTTGGAGGCAAAGCCATCCACGATCTTCACCAGTTCCGACTGAAAGAGTTCGTTTGTTTTCACTGCGTTTTTCATAGTTTTTGGCATGATTTTTGGCGGCGGCATTGTGTCAACCAAATTTTGTTAGCCACTTTTCAAAGTGAAGTTCGCAGACTTGGGGCAAAGATTTTCCTTGATTGATTATGCGCTTTCAATATTATGGCATATCTTGGAAAAAATCCTTGTGAAAAGGAGCTAAAGTAATGAAAGTTATAGAAGGTAAACTGACCTCAAAAGGCTACAGGTTCGCCCTGGTGGTGTCCAGATTCAACGAACTTGTCAGCTCGAAGCTGCTGGAAGGTGCGCAGGATTGCCTCCGCCGGCACGAAGTGAAGGATGAGGACATCACCACGATCTGGGTGCCCGGAGCTTTTGAGATCCCGCAGGTGGCAAAGCTGGCTGCGTCCAAAAAGGAATTTGACGCCGTGATCTGCCTGGGTGCGGTGATCAGAGGCGGAACCCCGCATTTTGACTACGTCGCCGCGGAAGTGAGCAAGGGCATTGCCCAGATCGCACTGAGCCAGAGCAAGCCCGTGATCTTTGGAGTTTTGACCATAGACACGATCGAACAGGCGCTTGAGCGCGCTGGAATCAAGGCTGGCAACAAAGGTTTTTCCGCTGCCAGCGCAGCTTTGGAAATGCTTAACCTGATGGCGGAATTTTAACCTTGGGACTGCGGCGCAAAGCCCGCGAACTTGCGGCCAAAACCCTCTATGCACTGGACTTTCGGGAGATTGATCCAGAGTATCGGGAATATGGCATGCTGAGCGGCTATCCCGAACTGATGGAGCAGGTTGCCAAGCTGGACAGGCTGCAAAACCAAGCCAGAGTCCTGGATTTTGCCGACGATCTGGTGAAAAACACGGTGATCAACCTTGAGCAGATCCAGGCTCAGATCGGAAAACACAGTGAGAACTGGAGCCTGGAAGCCATGTCCAAAATGGATTTGAGCATCTTGAACATCGCGGTTTACGAACTGATGTTCACCGGCACTCCGGCGCCGGTGGTGATCAATGAAGCCATTGAGATCGCCAAAAAGTTTTGCGGCGAAGGTTCCGTGAGCTTCATCAACGGTCTTTTGGATTCCGTGCACAAGGAACTGCTTGCCCGCGAAGAACTTGAAGGTTTGCCTGGATGAGGAAGACATCGTGAAAAAAGAACAGATTGTCTGCTCCCTGGGAGTTTTTGCCCACAACGAAGCGGCAAACATCGTCCCACTGCTCCAGGCGCTCACCACCCAAAAGCTGAAGCGCGCCGAGATTGCTGAGATCATCGTGGTTTCCAGCGCCAGCACCGACGGCACGGACGAACTGGTGGAAGCCTTTGCAGAAAAGGATCCCCGCATCACCCTGATCCGTCAGGCCAAGCGCGAGGGCAAATCCAGCGCCATCAATCTTTTTTTGGCAAAAGCCGTATCTCCGATCCTGATCGTGATTTCCGGAGATGTGATTCCCGCTCCAACCACGATTGAAAAGCTTGCCCTGGCGTTTTTGGACCCCAAAGTGGGCGCCAGTGGCGGCAGGCCCCTGCCCGTGAATCCGCAAAACACCTTCATGGGCTTTGCCGTGCACCTGCTTTGGCGGCTGCATCACCGCATGGCACTGATTTCACCCAAACTTGGCGAAATGATCGCTTTTCGCAGGCTGATGGACTCCATTCCCGCGGAATCCGCAGTTGACGAAGCAAGCATCGAGGCCATCGTGCGCGCCCAGGGCTTGGAATTGCGCTATGTGCCCGGCGCCATCATCAACAACAAGGGTCCCTTGAACCTGAAGGATTTCATCAAGCAGCGCCGCCGCATCCAAAACGGACACCTTTGGCTGAAGAAACATCAGGATTACAGCGTGGTTTCCCAGGATGGCGGCACCCTGTTCAGGATCTTGTTGGCGGAACTGTTTCAATATCCGGCTTCCGCGCCCAAAGTCTTTGCCGTGATGGCTTTGGAAATGTATTGCCGCATGCTCGGCTCCTGGGATTTTCATGTGAAAGGGAAAAACCCCTTTGCCTGGGATATCGCCCGATCCACAAAAGATTTGAAGAAATGACGGAGCGGCTTCACTGATGTTTTCACTATTTTTCAAGATGATTGGTTTTTGGCTGATGAAGCACATCGGCTTTCCCAAGATTCTGCCCGTAAGCTATACAGTCAGCTTGCTTTACAGCTGCAATTCGCGCTGCAGCACCTGCAATGTTTGGAAAAAGAAAGCGCGCAATTTCACCGTTGAGGAATATGCCAAAACCTTCAAGAAGATCGGGCATGCGCCATATTGGGTCACCTTCAGCGGTGGAGAGCCCTTTTTGCGGCGCGATATCTCCGAGATTGTTTCCGCAATCTACAAAGCCTCGCGCCCGCGAATCATTAATATTCCCACAAACGGCATCCTCACTTCCGCCATCGTGGAAAAAACCGCCGACATTGCCCGCGCCTGCCCCAAAAGCCAGATCATAATCAATATCTCCATTGACGGCTTGGACGCCCAGCACGACCAGATCCGCAACGTTCCGGGCAACTACAAAAAAGCCATATCCACTTTTCACCGCCTGAAAGCGCTCAAGATTCCAAACCTGGCCGTGGGAATCCACACCGTGATTTCCAAATTCAACGTGGAGAATTTTCCCGCCATCGCCAGCGGTTTGATGAGGCTGGAGCCGGATTCCTACATCACGGAAATTGCGGAGGAGCGCGTGGAACTGGACACCATGGGCATGCAGATCACGCCCAGCCTGGTGGAATACAAATCCGCCATCGACTACCTGATCCACAGCATCAAAAACTCCCGCTACAAAGGCATGAACAAGATCACGATGGCGTTCAGGATCGAATATTACAACCTGGTGAAACGCATCATGCGCGACGAGCGCCAGGTTTTGCCCTGCTATTCCGGAGTGGCTTCGGTGCAGATTTCGCCCGATGGCGACCTTTGGAGCTGCTGCGTGAAGGCACGTCCCCTGGGCAATCTGCGTAAAAGCAACTATAATTTCCGAAAAATCTGGTTTGACCATGAGGCGGAATTGGAGCGCAGGAGCATCCACAAAAAAGAGTGTTGGTGCCCCTTGGCAAACGCCGCCTACACAAATATGCTGATGGATTTTCCCACCCTCGTGCGGGTCTTTTGGCGCAGCATGCTAAAATGGTGGAGCTAAACTATAATGATCACTTTGCAAAGTAAATTTTCCCGGCATCCGCAGAGCATCTGCGAGATCCAAACCTCCAAGGATGGGCGCTATGGCTGGTTTCTTTGTGCCGCTCACGAGGAAGAAGACGTGGTTTTGGAAGAAATCATGGCCATGGTCAAGCTCGAGATCATGGCTGCCAAAGTGTTGGAAATCGGAAGGATAGAGATCGAATCCTGGCTGAAAAGCTTTTTCCAGGATTTTCATTGGAAGCTTCATGCCAGCCTGCGTCGCACGGACCTGAAAGAAAAGGGACTGTCCCTGTTTTTTGCCGTAAGCTACGATCACGACATCTATTTCGTCCAATTCGGGCGCATTTTCTGCGCTGCCACGGAAGGCAAAAAGCTGAAAAGCGTTGGCAAAAACTGGAAGAACCACCACATCCAGCCCCTGCAGGGCTTGAACCTTTTGGGCTTGCAGGATCAAGACATCAACGTTCGACCCCAAAAGTTCCATCTGGACGAAGACGAAATTTTGGTGGTTCTGCCCGGCAGGATTGCCGAAAGCGTCTGCGGCGGAAACGCCGATGCCAGCAGCCTGAGACCCTTGGTGGAATCCTTCCAAAACGCAAGCCCCGCTCTGTGGCTGCTTCTCAAACATTCCAAACCCCTTGCCAAACCGCGCAAACGCCGCCTCACCAAGCTTGAAATCAGCACCCTCATCCTGCTTTTGGGCACCACCTTGGCGATCTTATACATGGCTCTTGGCGGCAGAGGCATTGTGGAACACGGCTTCATGCGCGTCCGCCTTTGGTTCACGGGAAAAACCCAGCCCAAAACCGCCCAGATCATCGAAAACATCGGAAAAGCGGTCAATTCCCCCGCCCGGTCCATGGAACTGAATGTGGCTTGGAGCGTTGACCTGCCTCAAAGAATCACCGCAGCCCCGGCTTTCAGTAAAAACGTCGTTTATGTGGCCAGCGAAAACACTGTGCGAGCCTACAAGCCCGGCGGCAATGAACCAATTTGGGAAACCGCACTCGATTCCAGGGTAAACAACCTTTTGAAAACGGTTTACAGCCTGCAGGCAAGCTTGGAGAACGGCATGGTGCTGGGTTTGGACCAGCATGGAAAGGTGCTTTGGGAAAAAGACATCCAAGCCCGGATGTCGAACAGCACAGGGCTTGAGCCCATCGAGATCACCCAAAGCCAGGATATGCGCCTGGACAAAAGCATCACCCTGATCCCGAAAGATCGCGGCATCGCCGTGCTGGACAACTATAGCGGCGGCGTGATGCACGAGATCACGCTGGATCAAGACATCGATTTCATTTCCCCCTACGACCTGCAAAACCGCTGTTTCTACGTGGTTTCGGGAAACATCCTCATGCGTCTGGACCTGGATATCACAAACTAAGATCATGCGCAGATTCATGGTTTTCTCACTGCTCTTTCTCACAGCCGCCCTGGGCGCCGTGACCGGGAATGTGTCCCGCACAGGCTTTGCCCGGCTGCAGTATGACGGTGGGGGAGACTGGTACAATGATCCCGAAGTTTTGCCAAACCTCGCACGGTTTGTAAACTCCACCCTGAACACAAACTTCCCCATCGACCAGAGTGTGGTTAAAGCCAATGATGCCAAGCTGTTCGAGTATCCCTTCGTGTATCTCACCGGGCATGGAAACATCCGCTGGGACGACCGCGAAGTGGAAAACCTGCGCCAATGGATGCTGCGAGGCGGATTTTTGTATGCCGACGACGACTATGGCATGGATGCTTCCTTCCGCCGCGAGATCAAGCGCGTTTTTCCCGAATATGAACTGGTGGAACTGGATGGCAGCTTTCCTTTGTTCACCTCCTTTTTCAGTTTCGGCTCCGGGCTGCCCAAAATCCACCAGCACGATGAAAAACCCCCGCAGGCCTTCGGAGTTTTTGACGAAAACGGCCGCCTGATGTGCTTTTACACCTACGAAACGAACATCAGCGACGGCTGGGCTGACCCGGACACCCACAAGGACCCGCCCGAAATCCGTGAAGCCGCCCTGCGCTTTGGCTGCAACATCGTTTACTATCTTTTGACCCGAGGATAAAATGCGCATCTGCGTGATTTCCGATGCCCACATCAAATTTGTTCCCTGGGACGCTGCCGACCGCGAAAACGCCAAACTTTTCCAGGCTTTTCTGAAGAAATCCGTGGGCAAATATGACCTGCTGGTGCTCAATGGCGACATTTTCGACCTTTGGTTCGACTGGAAATCCCTGATCATCAAGGAATATTTTGGGGTTTTACACCGCTTCGCCGAACTTGACGAAACCGGCTGCAAGATAGTGATGATCAGCGGAAACCACGATTTTTGGTTCAACGACTTTTTCACCAAACACCTGAACGCCGTGGTCCAGGATAAATCCCACGCCCTGACTGCCGACGGAAAAAAGATGTTTTTTTCCCACGGCGATTTTTACACCTACAACGATACGCGCTACAAAATCCTGCGCCGGCTCATCCGCCTTCCCTTCAGCAAGGGGCTTTTTTCCCTGCTGCATCCCGAACTTGCCCTGCGCCTGGGCGCCAAGCTTTCGCGCTCCAGCAGGTTCAGGCAGGTTCCCGCCCTTTTGCAAAGAAAAAAAAGTGAAGGTTTGGAGCACCACGCTGGTTATATGATCAAACGCAAAGGCTACGACATCGTTTGCATGGGACACTCCCACCATCCCAAGATACAGCGGCTGGACGGCGGAATCTATGCCAACAGCGGAGATTGGACCACCCACCGCAGCTATCTGGAAATTATCGATGGCGAAGTCGAACTAAAGTTTTATAATGAGAAAGGAGACCAACCATGTTAAAAACCTATCAGAAGATCGCTTTGACGACGCTGGTATTGATTTTCAGCTTTAGCCTGCTGAACTGTCAAACCGACGGATTCAAGCGTGCCGAAGATGCAAAAGAGGAGATTAAAGTGAAACGTGAAGTCCCACCCAAATATGCCACCATCGTTACAAACCTGGGAGAAATCGAACTGGAACTGTGGCCGAACCTGGCTCCCAAAACCGTGGACAATTTTATCAAACTCGCCGGTGAAGGTTTTTACGACAAAACCTATTTCCACCGCGTGATCCCGGATTTCATGATCCAGGGCGGCGATCCCAACACCAAGGACGACGACCGCGGCAACGACGGCCAGGGAGGCCCCGGCTACCGTTTTGAAGACGAATGCTATGGCCCCGGCGAAAAAGTGACCGGCGAAGTGAAGGATGAAGAGACCGCCATTCTGGTTTGGACCGAAATCATCATCCCCTACATGCAGAGTGCCAAGGATCCCCAAAAGGATATTTTCGACATCGTTCAGCAGGTGCAAACCCAAAACGGACCAGAGCCCATCTATGGCAAGACCGTGGAATGGTATCTGCAGCGCACCGGACGCACTGACGACCTTTATACAAAAGTGCTGCTGGCGCCCGTGCTCTATTCCTATATCTGCATGGCAAACTCCGGACCAAACACCAACGGCAGCCAGTTTTTCATCGTGACCAAAAAACCCGGAACCCCTTGGCTGGATGGTAAACACACCGTTTTTGGCAAGGTGACTTCCGGCTTGGAAGTGGTGCATGAGATCGAAAACCTGCCCCGCGACAAAAGCGACAACCCCCTGGTGGGAAACCAAGCCTTCATCAACTCCATCCGTTTGGAAAAGAAATAATGGCAAAAATTTCGGAATCTGCTCTGCAGCAAGAGATTATGGCATGGGTTGGTCAAAACCAGTATGTCTATCTGGCAACTGTGGATAAAAAACAGCCCCGTGTGCGTCCCGTGGTGCTTATCCTGCACGACTCACGCTTCTTTTTCACCACCTTCAGCGGCGATGCCAAGATGGCGCAAATCTCTGCAAACAAGTGGGTTGAAGCTTGCGTGCCTTTGGAGGAATCCGGGCAGACCGGCTATATCCGTTTCAGCGGAACAGCCAAAGTTGTCACCAACGACGCACTCAAGGCTGAACTTGCCGAAGCCTGCTACTTTTTTGACCAATATTTCCACGGCTATGATGACCCCGACTTTGGCCTCATCGAGTTCGAACCCGACTATGCGCAGTATCTGCGTCCCGGTGAAGGCCACAGCCAAGGCTGCAATTTGAAGCGATAATCCGATCTATATCGTTTGTCCGGGTCCCTTGTTTTTGTGGCAGGGGATCCGGATGGACGTCTCAAACCTGAAATCCACTTTGGAGGCTTGATGAAAGCAGTTTTTACCTATGATGATGAACAACTTGGCAAGAGCTACATCGTGATTCCCAAAATCCGCGAGATCAGCAAGGTTTTGGGCAATGTGGTGGTCACCTTTGACAACGGCGACAAACGCACCCTGGACGTGGACGACGCCCAAACCGTCATCCAACAAATGTTGGACGTGATTGAAAACTTTTACGCATGAACTGGCTTGAAACTTTGACCCCCATCCAACTGGCACTATTGGGCACGGGCTTCACCTGGTTTCTAACCGCGGTCGGCTCTGCTTTTGTGTTCTTTTTCAAAACCATCAAGCCGGCAACCATGAACGCCATGCTGGGCTTTGCGGCGGGAGTGATGATCGCGGCGAGTTTTTGGTCGCTTTTGCAGCCTGCCATCGAGATGAGCGGCGGCAACCCCCTTCCCGCCGTGGTGGGATTTCTGTTGGGCGGCGCTTTCCTGCGGCTCATCGATATGCTGCTGCCCCACGTGCACCAAAAAGACGGCGAAGACCATCCCGAAGGCTTGAAAACCCCCTGGGGCAAATCCACCCTCATGTTTTTGGCGGTCACCCTGCACAACTTTCCCGAAGGTTTGGCTGTGGGAGTGGCTTTTGGAGCGGCGGCTTTGGGAATGCCATCCGCCACCATCGCCGGGGCCATTGCGCTCACTCTGGGCATCGGCATTCAAAACCTGCCCGAAGGTGCCGCGCTTTCCATCCCGCTTCGTCGCGACGGCATGTCCCGCGGAAAAAGCTTTTTTTGGGGACAGTTTTCCGGTATGGTTGAGCCCTTGGGCGGCATTCTGGGCGCTGGCATGGTGATGCTAGCTCGGCCCATTATGCCCTACACGCTTGCCTTTGCCGCGGGCGCCATGATCTTTGTGGTGGCGGAAGAAGTCATCCCCGAATCCCAAAGCGGGGAACACTCACACCTTGCCACGCTGGGCGTGATGCTGGGCTTTGCCGTGATGATGCTTTTGGATGTGGCTCTGGGTTAGTTTTCCCCATTTTCTCTGCTTCCTCCCAGACCCCATCCCGTCACTTACGAGTTTCGCCCCCGTGAGTCTCCCCATAAAAAGGCGGGAGGGTCAGCAGGATTTCTGAAGCACGAACCGGGCTCGAACCAAGGAGGAGGCATGATTCGGGCTGAAGTCCGGGATTTCCCTGCCAACGTGCTGGTGTGAATTGAGCAAACAATTCCTTCATTTCTGTATCATTCCTGAAAAAGACTTCAAAATGGTCTCCGGAAGTTGAGAGAGTTTTTTGCTGAGCTAATCATTCACATCTTTGTAAATCGGGTCATCCATGCATAAAATTACTTGACAAAAAAGTGTTTGTTTTGTTTATATGAGTTTAGGTGAAAAAAGCCATAAACATTACGCCGTGGTGCTCATGGCAAAACCTGCCGGATTGACTTCAAAGAAACGCAGGTAAAAGTTTTAAAGCGGACAAAGCGAAAGTTGTTTGAACTCTATATGATTAAAGAGACGCAATGGTAAACAAAAAATAGAGGTGCAACATGAAAACAAAAGCCAAGGTATGTTTTTCTCTTTTGGTGGTTCTTACATTCTTCTTGATTGGAGGTTGTAATATATTCACTAATCCTAATAGGGTAGCCACACCTTTTTTTAACCCACGGGGAGGAACATTTGAAAGCCCCCAAATAATAATCATAAAATGCGCAACTTTGGGAGTAACCATTTATTATACACTGGATGGAAGTGAGCCAAATTCAGCTTCGCTTATTTACACAAAGCCTATAAGCATTGATGAAACAACAACAATTAAAGCCAAAGCATTTAGACAAGGCATGCAGGACAGTAAAACCGCGAGCGCAAAATACAATTTAAAGGTTGCCAAACCGATATTTAGTGTCCAAGGCGGCCCCTATGTCTCGGCACAATTTGTTAGCATCTCCTGTGCTACTCCGGGGGCAGAAATCCATTTCACAACCGACGGGACGGAACCGACCGAAACGTCAACCGAGTATAATGAACCCATTACGGTAATTGTGAGCACCACAATCAAAGCCAAGGGCTTCAAAACAGGCTGTGCGTCCAGCGACACCGCCAGCGAGACCTATACATTCATTCCTGAGAACTTCGTCTTTGTTCAGGGTGGGACCGTTGCAGGGATTACGGTTGGTAATTTTTTCATCGACAAATATGAGCTTACCCAGGCTGAATATGAGGCAGTGATGGGCACCAATCCCTCTGGGTTTGGCGGCAATCCCAATCATCCTGTCGAGCGAGTTTCATGGTTTGATGCTATTGAATATTGCAACCGTCGCAGCCTGATGGAGGGCTTGCCCCCCTGCTACAGATATCTGACTTACGGCAGCAATCCGGACAACTGGCCGTCAGGTTGGAATGCTGATTCTGAGAACCACGTTAACGTAATCTGTAACTGGAATGCCATCGGTTACCGGCTGCCTTCAGAAGCGGAGTGGGAATATGCCGCCCGGGGCGGCCTGCAGACGCATGGCTACACCTACAGCGGCAGCAACAACGTTGACGAAGTTGCTTGGTATGTTGGAAACAATTCGATTTGGGGAACACAACAGGTTGGCGGCAAACTTCCCAACGAGCTTGGTATTTACGACATGAGCGGTAACGTTTGGGAATGGTGCTGGGATATTTACTGCGATATCTACCGTGCCTTGCGCGGTGGCTGTTGGTACGACTATTGTCGCCCTGTTTCGTTTCGGGCCGGCAGCATTGCCACTTACAGCAGCGCCTTTGCTGGCTTCCGCATATGCAGGAATATCCCTTGATTTTTGTTTTTCCCTTTTTGCCTTTTGAAGATTCAGAAGCAGGGGGATTAAAGTTATGAAACAGCCAAAGCGGAAATTGTTTGAATTATTTATGATTAATGAACGCAACGTTTAACAAAAAAATAGAGGTGCACCATGAAAACAAAAGCCAAGGTAGTTTTTTCTCTTTTGGTGGTTCTTACATTCTTCTTGGTTGGAGCTTGTGATAAACTCACTAATCCTAATAGGGTGGCCACACCTTTTTTTGACCCACCTGGAGGAACATATGAAAGCCCTCAAACGGTAAGCATAGACTGCGCAACCCTGGGAGTTAGCGTTTATTATACACTGGATGGAAGTGAGCCTGATTCATCATCACCTGTTTACATAAAACCTATAAGCATTGATGAAACAACAACAATTAAAGCCAAGGCATTTAGACAAGACTTGCAGGACAGTAAAACCGCGAGCGCAAAATACAATTTAAAGGTTGCCAAACCGATATTTAGTGTCCCAAGTGGTACCTATGATTCGGCAAAAATTGTCAGTATCTCATGTGCAACTCCGGGGGCAGAAATCCATTACACAACCGACGTGACGGAACCAACCGAAACGTCGACTAAGTATACTGAACCCATTACGTTGAATGTCCGCACCACAATAAAAGCCAAGGGCTTCAAAACAGGCTGGGCGCCCAGTTCCACCGCCATCGCCACATACACAATAGGCGTACCTCCCCCTCCCATCCGGATGGTCTATGTTCCGGGTGGCACCATTTATCCTGGCTCAGGTCACTACACCAATGGCCTGACTGTCTCGGGTTTTTACATCGGTAAATACGAGCTTACCCAGGCTGAATATGCGGCTGTGATGGGCAGCAATCCCTCTTTGTTTGGCGGTAATCCAAAGCATCCTGTGGAACAAGTTTCATGGTTCGATGCCATTGAATATTGCAACCGTCGCAGCATTCTGGAAGGCTTGACTCCCTGTTACAGTTATCTGGATTATGGCAGCAATCCGGATAATTGGCCTGCAGGTTGGAATGCTAATTCTGAGAACCACATTAACGTAAGCTGTAACTGGAACGCCATCGGTTACCGGCTGCCTACGGAGGAGGAGTGGGAATTTGCCGCCCGGGGCGGTTTGCATACGCACGGCTACACCTACAGCGGCAGCAACGATATCAATGAGGTGGCATGGCATGAAGGCAACAATTCGCTTTTCGGAACAAAACAGGTTGGTACAAAGCGTCCCAACGAGCTTCGTATTTACGACATGAGCGGCAACGTTTGGGAATGGTGCTGGGATGTTTACAGCGGTTCCATCCGCGTGAATCGCGGTGGTAGCTGTTACAGCTCTGCCGACTATTGCACCGTTTCACGTCGGAACGGTGACTATGCTGAGTTGAGCTACTTCGCAATCGGCTTCCGCGTATGCAGGACTTTCCCTTGATTTTTGTTTCTCCCTTTTTGCCTTTTGAAGATTCAGAAGCAGGGAGATTAAATTTATGAAGCAGGGGGATAATTATCCCTCTGTCCACCGTGATATTTTATTGGGGATATGTATAAACTTCTGTAGATGCGGCATGTATCGAGAGGGGTTTCATAAATCAGGCATTTTATCATTCCAATCAATTCAATCAATCCGATTTTGGGCATTTTGGGAGAAATCGACGCTTTTTGAGGACAAGATAAATTGTAAATACCAGCAGTGCAGTATGTTAAGAGCTTACTATCCTCAACTGATAATTTAATCATTTCAATCAATCTATAAATATCCTCCATACCGTCTCCCGGGACCGGATAGAGAGTGATGAAACGAGTAGATTGCTCTAAGTAGTAGATATATATAGTAGATATGTATATATATTATTATATAGTAATATATTTTTATATACTATATATCATATATATGAAATACCCAACACTCATGGATGCAGGTACTTGGCTTTCCTTTTTGTCAAGATACCTTTTTCCAAGCCCGGAGGGGGTGGTATAAGAGATATTTATAGATTGATTGAATTGATAAAACCCCAAAGACTCATAACCTCCATCTGGATATAAGCTTAGCGGATTTCAGGGCTGGATTTAGCCATTTTCGGATTGATTGAATTGATTGAAATGATGAACGTGGGTAGCTAAAGTGATTTTTTACGGATAAAACGGATAAGGACGGATGGGACGGATAAAGAGGTTTTAGGCTTTGTTCGTCTTCTTCCTTTTTGATTTGAGATAGCGTTCTTCCTCGCTGTAGATGCAGCCACAATACTTTTGCCGATACATTTCAGCTTCCTTGGAAAGCCGGATGCCCTCATCCCACAGTTCGCGCCAATCCCGATAGAAGAACTTCACGCCGTATTTGGCTGCCATTTCCTGGGCAATTTCGCAGATCAGTTCGTGTTTTTGATATTTGCTGTAGAGCAGGGTGCTGGAAAAGGCGTCACAGCCCAGTTCGGCGGCGGTTTTGGCTGCCAGCTCAAGGCGCGTGCGGTAGCAGTATGCACAGCGATTGTCAATGTCGTCCGCCACGTTTTGGGTGAATTCCCGCAGGCCATAATCGTCTTTCAAAACAAGTTCAAAGCCTTCTCTTTGGGAAAATTCTTTGAGGGCCTGCAGGCGTGCCCGATATTCGGTTACGGGATGGATGTTCGGATTATACCACAGCACGGTGGTTTTGATGCCTTCGGCATTCAGCTGTCCATAGGGCGCGATGAGGCAGGGCGCGCAACAGCTGTGCAAGAGTAAGTGCTTAGGAACGAACACGATGGGGAATGCTTTCCGGCAGCTCCAAAGCGATTTCCACCACTCCAGCGGGTTCGCCGTCACGAAGCCATGCCTGCTGGTAGATCAGGATTTTGCGTCCGTTTTTTTCGATGGTGTAAACGTGGTTTGCGCCGGCGGCGATCATCTCGCGGATCCGCTGTTCGGATTCGGGTTTGTGGCAGTGGTAAATGCTTTTGCCAATCAAGTCCGCGCCACCATCGGTAGCGTAGGTGGCGCGGGCTTTTTCGTTCATTTCAAGGATGGTGCCGTCTGCGTCGATCACGGTGATGGACGCGGGGAAATCTTTTACCCAATCCGGCATCAATCAATATTCCTTCAGCAGGTTGGCGGCAACGATGCCGCGTTGAATCTGGTTTGTGCCTTCATAGATCTGCAGGATCTTGGCGTCGCGCATCATTTTTTCCACCGGATATTCCTTCATGTAGCCGTATCCGCCCAGGATTTGAACGGCGTCGGTGGTAGCCTTCATGGCAACGTCCGAGGCAAAGTATTTGCACATGGCGGATTCCTTGCTGTAGTTGCGTTCGCCGCTGTCTATCATTTTGGCGGTTTGCCAAACCAGAGAGCGGGCAGCTTCGATCTGGGTCGCCATGTCTGCCAGCATGAATTGGACTGCCTGGAAGGATGAGATGGGCTTGCCAAACTGGTGCCTTTCCCGGGAATATTTCACCGCCGCTTCAAAGGCGCCGCGGGCAATGCCCACAGCCTGGGATCCCACCATGGGGCGGGATTTGTCGAAAACCTTCATCGCGGTGATGAAGCCGGTGCCTTCGCGTCCAAGCAGGTTTTCCGCCGGGACTTCGCAATCTTCAAAAATCAGCTCGCGTGTGGCGGATGCACGGATTCCCATTTTGTTTTCCTTCTTGCCGAAGTTGAAACCGGGTGTGCCTTTTTCCACCACAAAACAGGAGGCACCACGCGCGCCCCTGCTTTTGTCCGTCATGGCAAAAACTGTGTAAATCTCTGCTTCACCGCCGTTTGTGATCCACTGCTTGGTGCCGTTGAGGATATATTTGTCTCCTTCCTTACGGGCTGTGGTTTCCATGGCTCCGGCGTCGGAACCGGCGTTGGCTTCGGTGAGCGCAAAAGCGGCAAGCTTCTCTCCGGAGGCGATGATGGGCAGCCATTTTTGCTTCTGCTCTTCGTTGCCGGCAATGGTGATGGGATACATACCCAAGCCGGTGGCTCCAAAAGCCAGGGAAATGCCTGCATCAACGGTGCAAAGCTCTTCTGTGACCACAACGAGGTCGGAAACCCTGCCGCTGATGCCGTCATACTCCTCCGGCACCAGGATGGCGAAGAGGTCGCTTTGGCGCATCACTTCCACGATGTCCCAGGGGAAAATCCCCTCTTCATCATATTTTTCTGAAAGCGGGCGCATCTTTTCTTCCGCGATGCGGCGTGCAATTTCCTGCATCTCAAGCTGGTCGTCACTCAGAAAGTAGTTCATATCATAACTCCTTGATTGTTGGCGTTTAACGAGGTTCGCCAAGCTTTTGGAGTTGCTTTATCAGGTCAAGGGAAATTTTTGGAGCTTCAATCCAAAATCATCAGTTTTCCGCTTTCAGCCTTGGAGTTTTCGCCTATGCGATAGAGATATATTCCGGCGGGCAGAGCGCCCAGTCCCAGGCTGTTTTCGCCCTTTGCAAGGGTGTGGGTTTGCACCAACTGGCCCTTGATGTTGAAAAGCTGGAACAGGGAATTATCATCAGCGATTTGTTTGAGGTTCAACCGGCTTCCCCGGCGCAGGGGATTGGGATAGACTTGCGCGGCGGGAGTGGCGTAAACCTCATCCTGAATGGAGCTTAGTTCGGGCGCCACCATCAGGTCCGAGCTGGAAATGCCCACATCATAGCTTCCCAATGGGGAAAAATCCAGACCGTAAACGCTCACTTTGGAAGCTGAAGTCCAATTTTGCTTCAACAAGGCCATCATGCTGCTGTTTCCGTGCACCATCGAGGCATCATAAGCCAGCGGATTTGCCGAACCGTGCAGGAGGGTGTGTGTGTTTGCATCATAGCTGTAGAGCGCGCTTGACATTCCTTCCCCGATGTAGCCGATGCCGTTGGGGTTGATCCACAGTGAGCCTGGATTGCCGCCAATATCCAAACGCTTTTCCAGAGTGAGGGTGGAAAGGTTTATGATGTCCATTTTTCCTTGGATATCGCTCCAGTTTCCGGTGCAGGAAACGTGCAAATAGCCATCCCAAACCTCGGCGAATTGCGGGTTTGTCCAAGTTGGTATGGTGGTTGCCACGCTGAAGGAAGCCAAGTCTATCACGCTGACGGAGCTATTGGCAAAGTTTTGTGACCAACCACCTGTGTTGCAAACAAACAGCCGGGTTCCATCCGAGCAAAGCCCCTGCGGTCCGGCTCCCACATTCACAGACGCCACCACAGAATTGGTTTGCAGGCTGATTTTGTAAAGCTTTTCCGTGAAAAGTCCGCTCACGTAGAGGTGTTCACCCACTTTCAGAACGTCGTAGGGATTTGATGAACCCGCCACAGGGATGTAGCGGATATGGGCGCCGGTGAGACGGTTCAAAACCTGGATGGCATTGTCTCCGGAGCAGACCACGTAAATGTGCTGTTCGTCCATATCCATCAGATTGGGGGATTGTCCCAAGAGGGCGAAGGAATTGTTCACGCTTCCGTTTTCGGTGTCGATCCGGGAAAGCGTTTGGGAAACGGAATTGACCACGAAAATTTCCGTGGCGGTGAGGGTTTTGGCAACAAAAAAAAGTGCCAAAAGGGCGATCATGTGTCTGGTTTTCATAGCGTTCTCCTTGCTTCTTTTTTTGAACAGGGATCGCACTACTTTGCCAAAAGTTCACATAAACCGTATGAACTTTGGCGAAAAGGTGGCAGGTTTCCTGGCTCGCGGCGGCCTTGAAAGTGGAAAAGCCTTCCCACGCATGTAGCGCAGTGACTTCTCCGGCTGAATTTGCCGCATACAGTGGCGGTTACCGCTCCCGCTTTTCACGGGATTCCCTTTTACCTGAAAGTAGCACCATCTATTTCTGAATGCCACTTTGCAGGAAGTGGGATTTATGTCAATTGCTTTGTGGGCGAATTTTTGTTCAGCTGTAGTTGCAGCCTTTGCAGCCTTCCATGATCTTGCCCTGGCGGGTGCGTTGGGCTTGGCGCATGGCTTTGAAGGCAGGTCCGTTCCAAATGTCGATCAGCGAATCGTGGCACACATGACCCAGGAAACTGCGCTTGGCAGGGTCCAAGCTGGTGCCTTTTGCCGGACAGAGCGGGATGCGCCCGTCGGGCCTGATCTGCAGGTCTTTGAATGGCAGGGAGCAGACCGGGGCGGTGTTTTGGTCGTAAACCCTGGTGTAAAACAGGTCCTGGTCATATTCCGAATCAGGGTGCTTCAAGAGCAGTTGCGGCAAAACGGCGTCGGCATATCTTTTCCAAAAAGCGGTTTCGCTGCGTTCCAGGTGTTTGGTGGAAGGTCGCAGCATCAGCCTGATGCGGATGAGGGTGCTGCTTTTCAGCCTGTCGCGCTGGTGGCGCAGGTGGCGGATGTTTTGCAGCAGGCGCCTGTAGCTGGCGTTTTGGCGGGAAGCTTCATAGATTTTTGCTCCGCCTGCATCCACGGAAACCTCGATCAGATCGACCCCGGAAAGCAGGATTTCGTCAATTTCGTGCGGTTCTTTCCACTGTCCGTTGGTGATGATGGAAAGATATTTTGTGAGCGGCTTCAGCTTGCCCAGCATTTCAGCGCAGTTGGGGTGTAGCATCGGCTCTCCGCCGCCCACGCGGACCCGGTTGATCTTGGCGGCACGGAGGTTTTGCAGCAGGCAGTTGAAAATGCCGTCGCTCATCATCGTTCGCGGATGCGGAAAA
The DNA here is from genome assembly GCA_012728875.1 of Candidatus Cloacimonadota bacterium. Lineage (GTDB taxonomy): Bacteria > Cloacimonadota > Cloacimonadia > Cloacimonadales > Cloacimonadaceae > Syntrophosphaera. The sequence continues at coordinate 37,796 of JAAYEF010000024.1, read as the reverse complement.
CAGGGATTGTTGCAATACACACAGGCGAGGTCGCAGGCATCGGTGAAATCCACCGAAAGCAGGGGAGGTTTGATGGGATCGGCCAGCTTGAAGGGATATTTCAAGCCGATGAGTTCACGCGGCGGCACGCCACGCATCAAAACGTGTGAATTGAGCCGCAGATAGTAGTTCCAGTGGGAGGCGATCCAGCCCAAATCCTTGAACTTGTTCGATCCATATTGTTTTTCAGCCATTTGCTTCCTCGCTTTTCAAGCTTTTTTCCAAAACACCGGAAGCGCGGGTCCCCGTGCATTTTGGTCCGGGGTGGCCGGATTCCGGTGTTTCGGTCTCAATTTATGTGGTATTCTTTATTTCATCATCACCATTTTGCGGGTGGAAGAGTATTTTCCAGAGCGCATACGGTAGAAATAGACTCCGCTGCTGACGGGCTGTCCGCTGGAGTCGCATCCGTTCCACTGGGTTTGATGGTTGCCGGAGGGAAGCTCTGTGTTCACCAGGGTGTTCACCAGCTGTCCCTTTTGGTTGTAGATTTCCAGGCTCACGTGTCCGGGAATTTCCAGGCTGTAGCTGATCAAGGTGCAGGGGTTGAAGGGGTTGGGATAGTTGCCCTTCAGCTCGGTGACCAGAGCCGGGATTTCAAGATCTTGAACCGGGGTATATTGCATCACGTTTCCGGAACGGTTGTAGCCGCCAAGATAGCAAGGCCAGGGGATCTGCTGGGCGGGGCGCTTGATGTCGACCACATAGAAGCTGTCGTCGTTTGGAATCACGATGTCCAGGTCGTTGTCGAGGTCGATATCTGCCAGGGCAGCAGAGGTTTTCACGTTTCCGTTGATGCGGATGGGGAAGTTCGGAGATTCCGTGCCATCAATGCGCAGGCTGTGAATATAGCCGTTGGTATCGCCGAAAATGATTCCGGCATAGTTGTCGTTGTCGAAATAGGCGATGGTGGGAGTGCATTCCACTGCCTGGCCAATGCTGATGGGCGTGTTTGGAAGGTCGTTTCCGCTGGCGTTAAAAACATGCACGATCCCGGAGGCGCCGATCACGATGATTTCCTTGGTGCCATCACCATTCACGTCTGCCACCACGGCGCTGGTCTTGATTTGTCCGCCAATGTGTTTGTTGAAAACCTGGGTGCCGTCGTGATTGTATGCCAAAATCGCACCGGCGGTGCTGGTGGTCACAATGATTTCGGGATTGGGGTCGCTGTCGATATTTGCGATGGTGATGGAGTTTTGAGAGCCGCCAACCATGGTCACGGGGAAGCCCGCAATGTTTTGGCCGGTTGCGCTGTTGATGGCGTGCAGGCTGCCGCTCAGGGTAGCCACAAGAATTTCATGGATTCCGTCTCCATTCAGGTCTGCGATGGCAGGGGTTGCCAGGCAGGCGCCGCCCAGAGCCACGGGGAAGTTTTGATAAGGAGTGCCATCGGCATTCAAAACCACCAGGCTTCCGGTTTGGGTCACTGTGATGACCTTGCCCTGGCCGTTGTTTGCCAAGTCTGCGATCACGGGGCCGTTGCGCAGGTTTCCACCGGAGGGAACGGTCCACAGAACTTCACCGTTCTGGTTGAAAAGCATGATGTTGTTGCTTTGCAGGTTTGCGGCAAAGTGTTTGTTGCCAGAGTTGTCGAGCTTGCCCATGGCAAGGGAGCCGACGATGGCTGCGCCGGCGTTGATGGGAAAGCCGGAAACAGGGCTGCCGTTGGCTTTCAGTGCGCGGATTTTGCCGGAGGGGTCGCCAAAGATCACTTCGAGATCGGGGTCGCTGTCCAGATTGTAAAGAATGGCGCTGGAGGATGAGGCTCCGCCCACGTGGTGCGGCCAGCCGGCTTGGTTCAGGGAAAGATCCACGCTGAAGGGCAGGGTTTTGGTGTAGGGGAAAGAGGAGGATTCGTTTGCGCTGATCACCAGTTCAAAGGGAATGGGTTCCGAAGCGATGGTGGAAGCAGTGCTGAACTTGAAGGGTTGGCTGTTGTTCCACATCGTGCTGCCTGGAGCCAGGGTTCCAAAGGCGGCGGTGTTGTCCAGGATGGTCACTCCGGGGTAATTGGTGGTGAGTGTGGCGCTCAGGTTGTTTGCCGTGAGCCATGCCAGCCCAGTGAAGGGATCCAGATAGTTGTTCAGCGAAACCTTGAGCTGGACAGTCTCACCTGGGTTGGGGATTCCGTCTCCATCACCCTGAAGTTCGGTGACCATGGTGTCGTCGATGGTGACGTTCGGAATTTTATCATACATCGTTGCGGCATAGGCATTTATCCTGCCTGCGCCCAGCTTGCCAACGTAGTTTGGGTTCACGTCGTAAATATAGTCTGCAGTCATCATCACCCGCTGCCTCAGTTGGGCGGGGGTCATGTTGGGATGAAGCGCTTTCACCAGTGCGCAAACTCCGGCTGCCACGGGCGAAGCCATGGAAGTGCCGTCGTAGGCGTCATATCCGTTGCTGGAGATGATGGTGGAAAGGATGCCTTCGCCGGGGGCGCAAATGTCGATGGGTGCGCCGAAGTCGGAGAAGTTGGATTTGATATCCTGCTGTCCGGTGGAAGCCACGCAGAGCGCGTTGTCGCAGTCTGCAGGGTAGTCCTGATAGCCGGCGTTATGCTCCGTGTTGTCGTTTCCGGCGGCTGTCACCACCAGGGAACCCAGCGCTGTGGCATAGTTCACGATGGAGTTTGGATACACTCCGCTGCCGGGGCTGCCCCAGCTGGCGTTGATGATGTCGGCTCCCACTTCCGCGGAATATTTGATTTGGTCGTAGGCATATTGAATTCCGGTGGAGGGAGTGTTGTCCGGGGAACCTTTGCAGGAAATGATCGAAGCCAGGGGAGAGGTGCCAACCACGCCGATGCCGTTGTTTCCAACCGCTGCGGCGCATCCGGCAACGTGGGTGCCGTGGTCGTTTGTGGGATAATTTTGGATGGGGTTGTTGTCGTTGCCAACAAAGTCCCAGCCAACCAGGTCGTCGATTTTTCCGCCGCCTTCGCCAGCGTCAACACCATTTCCGCCGTGGATGGTTCCGGCATCCCAGTTGATGGTCATGCCGGCGGATTCAGCAGGGTTGATCCAGATATTTGCACGCAGGTCCGGGTGGTTCCATTTCACGCCGGAGTCTGTGATGGCGATTTTAACGTCATAGGAACCCATGATGTAGTCCCAGGCTTCATAGCTGCGAATGCGGGAATGAACATATTGCTGGGTCACCATGGGGTCGTTGGGCGTGAATTTGGAGCGGTTGATGCCTTCCAATTCAGCGTAGATCAGGTTTTTATCCTTGGCGAGCGCAGCCACGGCTTCGTCGATGCGATCGTTTGAGTCCAGAATCACGCGATAGTGGTTTTGCAGATAGATTCCGTTGTCGTTCCAGGTGGGAACCTTCACATAGGGATGCATCTGACGCAGTTCCACGATTCCAAACTCCGCCGCCAAAGCGTCGAAGGATTCAAGCCCGGTGCGGATCGTGCCATCCACAAGGCTTGTCTCTATTTTGCCGGTGTCGTTGTTCACAGCGTCTTTGGTGAAGCAGACGATCACGGTTTGTGAATAGAAGTAATCGGGGTCAAAATTGATGGCGGACACCGCGCTCAACGCGATGACCAACAGTGTAATGAGGGTCAGCTTTTTCATTGGCACCTCTTTTTCTCTCTTATTTTTTAGTCTAATATCCTTAATAATACAGGGGCTGATTTCGTCAATAGTTTAATCCCCAGGACGGGACATCAATATAGGATAAGCTTCTCTTTTTCAAGCTGTTGAGAAGCATGGAATTTTCTGATGGCGGCGTTGTTTTCCGCCTTCAAATCCGGGTCTTCGGCTATCACTTCAAAGGCGTCTGCACGTGCTTTTTGCAAAATGGGCTGGTCGGAAATCAGGCTGGCGTGCTTAAACTGCGGCATGCCAGACTGTTCCGTGCCAAAAAACTCCCCCGGTCCGCGCAGTTGCAAATCCTTTTCCGCAATCAGGAAGCCGTCGTTTGTGCGTGCCATCGTGTCCAGCCGTTCGCGCGCCACCTTGCTAAGCGGATGATGTGCAATCAGATAGCACCAAGCCTGTTGTCCTCCGCGCCCAACCCTGCCGCGAAGTTGGTGCAGCTGGGCCAGTCCAAAGCGTTCAGCGTGTTCCACAACCATCACGGAGGCGTTGGGAATATCCAGGCCCACTTCAATCACTGTGGTGGATACCAAAATCTTGATTTCCCCATCCTTGAAGCGCAGCATGATCTCATCCTTTTCCGCCGAACTCATTTTGCCGTGCAAGAGCACACAGGAATACTGCGGGAAGACATTTTCAGACAGATGCTTATGCATGCGCTCAGCGTCCAGAAGGTCCAGTTTGTCGGATTCCTCAATCAAGGGACAAACCACGTAAACCTGGCTTCCCGCGGCGAGCTGTTTGCCCACTTCGCGGAACACCGAATCAATCTTTTGCGTGGAGCGAACCGAGGTTAAAACCGGAACCCGGTTTGGCGGAACTTCATCCAACACACTCACTTCCAGATCTCCATAAACCGTTTGAGACAGCGAACGCGGGATGGGCGTGGCGCTCAAATACAGCAAATCCGGGTGCTTATCTTTATTTGCCAGTTCCGCACGCTGTTGAACCCCGAAACGGTGCTGTTCATCCACCGCCACAAAGCCCAGGCTGTGGAACACAATATCGCTTTGCAAAAGCGCATGGGTTCCAATCACAATTTGCGCCGTGCCATCCGCAATTTCCTTTTTGGTTTGGGTTTTGCCCTTGTGGCTGCCCCCCTTGAGCAAAACTACCTTCAGCTCAGTGCCTTCCAGCAGGCGGCTGATATTGGTGAAATGCTGGTCGGCAAGGATTTCCGTGGGCGCCATCAGAGCGGCTTGAAAGCCATTCTCCACCGCCAAAAGCATGGCAAAAAGCGTCACAATCGTCTTTCCGGAACCCACATCCCCCTGCAAGAGGCGCGACATCTGTTTTTGGCTGCACATTTCGGAAAAAATCTCGTTGATCACCCTTTTTTGGGCGCCGGTGAGCCTATATGGCAGCTTCCGATACAGGTCCGAAGTCAGTTCCCGCTTATTTTCAAACTTCATGCCCTGAACCTTGCTCACGTGATGGTGCTTATGGCGTGCCCACAGCAGTTGGGAATAGAAAAACTCCTCATAGGCAAAGCGCTCGCGCACCCTTGCAAGTTCTGTGGGTTTCAGCGAAAAATGCATCTTTTGCAGAGCCGTCCGGCGTGGGAGAAAGCCGTGTTTTTCCAAGATTCTTGTGGGCAGATTCTCTTGAATTTGACTGGCAAATTCCTCAAACGCCGCGTGAATCGCCTTGCGAAAGAATTTTTGGGTCAGGTTTCCTGTAAGCCCATATACGGGAAGCGCTTCCCGACTTTTCCAAAAGTCTTCCTCATCAGTGTCGTCCACCTGCTCAAACTCCGGGTGCATCAGTTGAAGCTGTCCGTTGTATTCGCTCAAAGTGCCTGTCACCCAGATGTTTGTGCCCGGTTTGAGCAGACTTGGATATGTTTTTGGATAGTGGAACCAGGTGCAAACCAGGGTCGCATGTCCGTCGCTGATGCCCACATTCAGAATCTTTTTTCCTTCGCGGCTGGGATATTCGTCCACCCAATTGATCATGGCGGTCAGGGCGATTCCGTCTCCCGGCCTCAAACCCCGGATGGCAGGCTGGAGCATGCGTGTGATGTAGTTCCTGGGAAAGTATTCCATCAAGTCCAGAACGGTTCTGATGCCCAGCTTGTCCAGTTGGCGCGCACGCACCTCGCCCACACCCTTCAAAAACTGGATGGGCGTGCTTGTATCCCGAGTTTGCTGACCTTTTTGCATGGGAACCATCCTGGCGTGTCCGCCATAATTGTCAACCACGGAGCCATTCCTTCCGATCCAACGGCAATTTTTTATTTGACCTTTTCCGTTTTGCGGCTTATAATATTCCAGAAACGCAGTCGCAGAACTCTGTAAGCTTGGTTTTTTATATACAAAAAAAATCCGGGGAGCCTTTTGCTTCCCATCTTTTAGGAGAATTATATGAAAATATGGAAACGCATCATACCCTTGGTTTTGGCCCTGGGACTGATGTCCTGCGCCATTGCCCAAACCCATGATAGCAGCGACGTTCCCAGGTTCCGCTCCGGCTCCGATAAAGCCTGGATGCCAAACGGAAACAACCCCAACCCCGTGGTGAAAGTTGTGCGCGATGTGCGCGAATCTGTGGTGCAAATCAAGGTGGAAGCGAAAGTTACGGTACAAAACTTCCGCAATCCCTTTTTTGACGACGACTTTTTCCGCTATTTCTTCCCCCAGCAGCCCCGCGAGACCCAGCGTCCCGTAACCTCGATGGGGAGCGGCTTCATCTATGAATACAACCCCCAAACCCGCGAAGCCTTCATCATGACAAACAACCACGTGGTGGAAAAAGGCAAGGAAGGAACCATCACCGTGACCCTGGCGGACAAGGTGAACTACACCGCCACCGTGGTGGGACTGGACCCAAACACCGATGTGGCTGTGATCAAGATCACCCTCAAGGAAGGCGAAAAAATCACCCTTGCCCCGCTGGGAGATTCCGCAAACCTGGAAATCGGCGATTGGGCGATTGCCATCGGAAACCCCTTTGGTGATGTGGGCTTGGACCGCACCGTCACCCTGGGCGTGATTTCCGCCATCGGCAGGTCGAACCTGAATTTTGGCACAAACTCACCCATCTATCAGGACTACATCCAAACCGACGCCGCCATCAACCCCGGCAACAGCGGCGGTCCCCTGCTGAATATCGACGGTGAAGTCATCGGCATAAACTCCGCCATCACAAGCACTTCCGGCGGAAACATCGGCATCGGCTTCGCCATTCCCATCAATCTGGCAAAACGCGTGGTGGAAGACCTCGTGGAAAACGGAAAGGTGACCCGCGCCTACATCGGAATTTCTCCCCAGGAAATCACCGCCGACCTGATGGAAGCTTTTAACCTTTCAGAGGTTTCCGGAGTTTTGGTGGCAAAGGTGGAAGCCGATTCCCCCGCTCACAACGCCGGACTTTCCGTGGGTGATGTGATTTTGGAATTCAACGGCGAAAAAGTGCCCAATGTCTCCAAATTCCGCATCGCAGTCGCCACCTCCAAGATCGGAACCAAAGTGCCGGTGAAGGTGATTCGCGGCAGCGAAACCAAAACCCTCTACATCCAGTTGAAAGGTTTCCCCGAAGACGGTGACCAAGAAGCCAAGGAACCCACCGCGGAAGATACCGTTGCCGGAATCAGCGTGGAAGCCCGGGACAGCGCCTATGCCCAGCGGAACAACATCAAGGCGGACAAGGGTGTGGTGGTCAGCACCATCGAATCCAATTCACCCGCTTCCCGCGCCGGAATCCAGGTGGGCTACATCATCCTGAAAGTGGGAAACACCGAAATTGACAGCCCAGAGGAATTTGACACCGCCATCAACCGCGAAATCTCAAAAATGAAAAAAGACGGTAAAAACACCATCCTGCTCTATGTGCAGGATCGCAACAAAACCGAACAATTTGTGGTGTTGAAATTCAATTTCTAAACCATCATAGACTCCAGATCAAAGAACAGCCCTGCCATTGTGTGGGGCTGTTCTGTTTGGTGTGGAAAACAGAAGACCTTGTTTTTCCAGCCCTTGACCCTGACCGATACACATCCTAAAGTCATCCAATAAGCATCCTGAACCCCGCAGAGGATGCCTTCAGCTTATGTTTGGCAAGATTATGGGCTATGCCTATGGATCAAAGAAAAACTTGACAGAAAACCAAAAGAATCATCCGCTGTTTGATATGCTTTACTGCGTGAAAAGATACCTGAGATAAAGGCATAATATGCAGAAAATCCAAACAGTCCAAGCTGCTGTGCCCAACCGAATCGGGATGAAGCGATAAGGAAAAAGCAAGATGCAAAAAAGGAACATGAGATATGAAAAGAAAAGCAACAATACGTATGACCGGCATTTCTTGGCTGTTAATTTTTGTGTTTTTACTGACGACATTCCCAGTTTTTGCCCAATTTGCAGGCGGATCTGGCTCTCAACAAGACCCATACCGCGTGGCAACCGCAGAGCATTTGAATAATGTGCGAAACTATTTGGATTCTTGGTTCATCCAAATAGCGGACATTAATTTGGACGTGAAGCCATGGAATCAGGGAGAAGGATGGGAGCCAATTGGAATCTCATCAAAGTACGATGTTTTTGATTCACCGTTTGAAGGGACTTACAACGGAAATGGTCACATGATTTCGGGGCTTTATATCAACAGACCTGATGCTAGACTTCAAGGTTTGTTTGGTTACTTAGATGGAACCATCCGCAACCTCAATCTTGTTGACTCAAATATCAAAGGAGGATGGGAAACGGGTGCTTTGGTGGGTCAAAATAGTGGTACAATAAACAATTGCTTTAGCACAGGTGATGTTACAGGTACAAATGATACCGGGGGTTTGGTGGGCTGTGTTGCTGAAGGTACCGTCAGCAATTGCTATTTCAAAGGAAACGTATTTGGAGAAAGATGTGTCGGCGGTGTGGTGGGAAATGCTGAATTTTGCGCAATCGACAGCTGTTTTAGCACTGGAAACGTGTCTGGGAAAGGCTGTATTGGCGGTCTTGCTGGATATCTATATGTTACCGATGCTTGTAACTGTTATTTTATGGGAAAAGTTGTTGGAGAATATTCTACTGGTGGTTTTGTCGGAATGCACTATAAAGCAACGATAGACAGTTGTTATAGCACCAGCGATGTTTCTGGGGACAACTGTGTCGGTGGCTTGGTAGGTCTAAATTTGTTGAGTTATATCAATAATAGCTATAGCATAGGTGACGTTTTTGGGAAAGATGATACTGGTGGTTTGGTTGGGTACAATGAACGTGGCTCGATCAACAATTGCTACAGTATTGGAAACGTCTCAGGAGATGAAAGTACAGGCGGCTTGGTTGGTGCCAGTGGAGGTTGGATATTTGGTTGCTTTAGTTCAGGAAAAACAACCGGACGCACTTCAGTAGGAGGATTGGTTGGGAATAATTTTAATGAGATTATTAACTGTTATAGCACCGGAGATGTTACAGGTGAAAAAATGACGGGTGGTTTGGTGGGTTTTAATAATTTTGTTGTTTATGAAGAATCTTATAACGAAGAAACCGACAATATGATAGAATGGGATTTATGTGGCACCATCGAAAACAGTTACAGCATCGTAAACGTTTTAGGAGGAGAGGACACAGGTGGCTTGGTAGGGTTATTTGAAGGCATTGTCGGTTGCTGTTACAGCGTTGGCTCCGTCATAGGGAAAAAGAACACAGGTGGCTTTGTGGGCAGAAGCCTCGATACTTATGCCGAAATCAGTAATTGCTATTGGGATGTCGACAAATCCAATCAGAAACAGAGTGCTGGCGGCTATGGGCGTCGCACAAGTGAAATGGTGCACCCTTACAGTTACAATACTTACGAGGATTGGGACCGGGAAATTTGGGTGCCTGATACTGGAGGCAAGAAAAATGGAGGATATCCGTATTTAAAGGATGTTCCTTCAGGAGAATAACGAAGTTTATTTCTTGCTTCCAACTCTTTCAAAATAAAAGATAAAATTCTTGGCACACATGAGATTTTGGCAGACCTCCACGTCGCGTAATCAGCAAATAACTCAAGCAATAAACAAAGCCCCCGGTTTGCGCTGGGGGCTTTTCCACTATAGTCAGGGTTTAAGGGCTTTATTCTGTGCTATATTCCACGTATAAATAATAGTCGTCCCAGCCTGCGACAATTGTGTGAATATCGTCCAATTCCCAGATGAATACTTCGTTGTAAAAGTCTACGGCGAAATCATCACCGTGGCGTTCGATCAAAGCATCCAGCACCAAATCTTCAATATCTTCATCATCTTGTTGCAGATAGTAAACCACCCAATTCTCCAGGGTGCCATCATAATCGGAAAAATTGAGGACGATTTCATCTACATAATAGTTATCATAGTCAATGAATGATAAGCGGTTACCGTTTTCAATATACAGTTCGAAACCACTTTCTGACAGTATCTCGCTTGCCTCGTCTGCGTCCATGCCATAGGAGAGGTTGAAAAGTCCGGTTTGGGCGCTCAAGACAGTGGCAAAGACCAAAGCCAGCAATGTATAAATTAACTTTTTCATGGTGTATCTCCTTATGTTTTGATCATAAAATAATTGATATGTTGGGCAAAGCGAAATATTATTTTACGTTGATAAACAGAATGAGATTCAGGGAGTGGGTGAGTTTGGGTGGGTGAGTTGCCCCAGCTTGTGAGTTTGTTCTCCAAAAACAATCTGGTAGGCACACACAGATGCAGCCACAGCCACGTTCAGGGAGTTTTTCCAGCCCTGCACGGGCAGGGAAACAATGTGGTCGCAAAGCTTGAGGGCATCGCCAATTCCCAGGCTTTCATTGCCCAAAAGCAGAGCCAGGGGAAGCCGGAATTCCGTTTCAAATACCGAACCGGCATTCGGTGCCGTTTCCAGGGCGTAAACCGTGTAGCCTTTATTTTTTGCCTCTTCCACGGCATCGGTGGTGTGGGCAAAATGTTTCCAGGACAGCTTTTCAGCGGTTCCCCGGGCGGTTTTTATCAAAGCTGGATTTTGGGGAGTGGGGCAGACCCCGCAAAGCCAGAGTTCAGGGATTCCCAGGCATTCCGCACTGCGAAAGATGGAGCCCACATTGAAGGCGGAACGCAGATTATCCAAGATCAGAATGATCCGGCTGGCACGCTCCAGGGTTTGGGGGTCGGCAAAACGCGGTCCATCCTGGCTTTGAAGCCGGAGCTGATTGTCGGTGAAGTTTTTTCCCAGTGAAGATTGAAAAGCGGCAATGGCAAGCGAGATTTCCCTTGTATCTTTCGCTTTTTCAAGCGCTTTGGAAAACAGCATAAGGTGGTGGGGAACAGGCTCTTCCAGCCAAGACACACAGTTTTGGATTGAGCCGATAAGCTGGGCAACCGCCTCCGAATCAGCCAAATTTTCTTCCAAGGCAGTGGCAAGCTTGTCCAGGGCTTTGATTTGGGTTTCGGGGTTCAAACTTTGGAATTTCTTTTTACTGTAGGAAGCCAGAAACTTCATGGCTGCATCAGTTCGATCAATTTGGCGGCGGTGAGCAGGCTTTCAGCCATAAAATCCGGACGATATTCCCAGTTCCAGGGCCCGGACAGCATCTCTTGAGCGCCGTTGCCAGAGAGCAGGAGGATGGATTTCAGCTGGGCTTTTTTTCCAAAGGCGATGTCTGTTTCGCGGTCGCCAATCATCCAGGAAGCGGCGGGGTCGATCCTGAATTCACGCTGGGCGCGTCGAAACATGCCCAAGCCGGGTTTGCGGTCTTCGTGGGCGATGTTATATGGCTCCACGATTCCTTCCTTCAGGTAGGGGGAAAAGTAGATGGCATCCAGCTTTGCGCCTTCAGCGGCCAGCAGATCCCGCAGCTTGGCATGCACTTTTTCCAACTGGGGGAAGTCAAAATAGCCTCTGGCGATCCCGGATTGGTTTGTGACCAGGATCAGCAAATAGCCCAGGGATTTCAGCAGCCTGAGCGCCTCTCCGGTGTAGGGATACAGCTCATAGCCGGCGGGATCGGAGATATAGCCGAATTTATCCGGGCTGATACAGCCGTCGCGGTCCAGAAACACCGCTTTATTAAAACTTTTTGCTGTCACTGGTTTGGAACCTCAAGGCATCAGGCAGGGCAATGTTGAACAGCGCAACCTTATATTCCCAATAGTCGTTGCGGCGGGTGTAGCTCAAGTCCAGCTTCCAGCAGTGGAGGTCACGCGTCACGCGCACCGTTTGGGAAAGCATTTCACCGGTTTTCAGGTTGAAATAGTTGCCGTAGGAAAGCGCCCAATTTTGGGTGATTTTGAAGGAAGTCTCCAGCCGCAGATTGTGGGCATTGGGTTCGAAAAGGCGCGAGGCGGCGCTCATATCATGCGCCAGAGAAATCCGCCAGGTGTTGGGATTGCTCTCAAAGCTTTGGGAATCGAAGCTCAGGCTGTCTTTTTTTTGCCAGGGGTCAAAAATGCGGTTTTTATCCTTGGTAAAATAGGTTTGATATGGCGCCGAGCCAGACAGGCTGAGGCTTTGCGAGAGATATTGACTGGAAATCCGCCAATTGTCCAGGCTGAGGTCGTAAAGGCTGTGGCTCAGGCTGTATTGGGCGTTGTAACTCAGGGAAAGCCCGCTGAGCCTGAATTTGGTTTTCGGCAGGGTCAGGTTTCCCAAGTTGAAACTTCCAGGGCGGAAGGCGACGGTGTGGGAAATGCTTTCAAAAGGTCTCTGCTGCGGGTTCAAAAGGTTTGCCGAACTGCGGCTGTTCAGGGTGAAAACGTCGTTCAGCTTGCGGTTTTCCTTCCCATATTTGATCTGCCATTTTTGGTCCAGGGACAGGTTCAGATTGGCAGATCTTCCCGCGCTGTTCAGGTTTATGCCGCCAAAGCTGTAAAATCGGCTGTTGTCTGAAAAATCCGGATTAAAGCTGATTCCCGCGTTTGGGGTGAGGATGTGGCGCAGGGATTTCAGCCAGCCGCGCTTGTAGTTTTTGATGCCATAGATGTTGAAACTGGCGTTGGTGTAGGCGTTGTAATCGTTTCCGCGCACAAAGTTTACGCCGTTCCTATCGCGGTCGAACCAGGCTTCGTTGTAGCGCAGACCGTGTTGGAAGCCCAGCCAGCCAAAGGCGTTCCAGTTGTAGGAAAGCCCCAGTTGGTGTTTCAAACCCAGATTGTGCAGCGAAATCCGGCTACTGTCGGCTGGGTCAACCCGGTTGCTCCAGATGTAATCCATGATCTGGCTTTGGCTTGTGTCCAGATTTCCGCTGTGGTCCATGCGCAGGTTATAGCTGTAGTTCAGGTCGCTCCACCACTTGGTGGGTCTGCGTTCGGGCTTGTAAAACAGCTCGTAAACCGGTCGGGTGGGCAGGGCAAAGGACGCTGAAGGCAGTGAAATTGTGGCTCTGTCGTTGATGAGATCCTGGGTGTAGGAAGCCCCCAGATTCAGGTTTGAACCCAAAAATGGCTGGCGGTAGGAAAGGGTGGAAGTCACAGTCTGCGCCAGGCTTTCGTCGATATCAGAACTGCTTTCCCAAACGCGTTTGTTGCTCACAAAGTCCACATTCGCATCAAAACTGGCCTTGTTGGCAAAATCCTGATGATGGTTCAGGCGCAGGGACCAGTCGTTATAATAGCCCATGCCCGCATTTCGGCGCTGGAAGCTGGCGTTCAGGTTTCCGTTGTGCATATAGCGGCGCAGATAGTCCAGCTTCAAAGCGGCACGCCAGCCGGTGCGTTCATAGATGTCCAGGCTCAAAATCAGATCGGCATAGTCTTTATAAGGATAATACCAGGCGATGTCCTTGAAAAATTTTCCGTCGAGGTTGTTGAAACCGGGCTGGGGGATCAAAAAACCCGGTTTGCGTCCGCTTTGCATGGGAATCACGATGAAGGGAAAATAGAACACGGGAAGGTGGTTAACATACGCCACCACGGGTTTTCCCACAAGTTTGTCGCCGCGATAGATGCGCAGTTTTTTGGCTGTGAACCAAAAATCCGGCTCCTCATTTTCGCAGGTGGTGAAGCTGCCATTATCCACGTCGTAGGCCACATCGCTGATCTTGCGGATGTTTTCCCCGGTGTAAAAGCTTTTATCCATGCGGCTGATCCCGCTGGACATGGTTCCGGTTTGGCTTTCCATGTGATAGGCAATGTCTTCTCCCAAAATGATTTGGTCGCCATCGCGCATCACGGTGTTGCCCTGGCTGTAGGCGAGCTTGTTTTTCAGGTCCACCAGCAGGGAATCACTGCTGATTTCAAAGCTGTGATAGCGAATCTGGGTGTTGCCGAAAAGCCGGATCTGCTCCAGGGCATTGTTATAGTGAAGGCTGTCTGCAGCGTAGAAAAGCGAGTCTTCCTCGCCGGGCTGGATCACCTCAATTTCGGGTTCCTTGAAAAGCTCGTCCAAGCCTTGCGCATTCAGCAGCGCAGGGATGGCGAGCAGCGGCAAAATCAGCAGGAATATGAGCTTTTTCAGCGCGGAAACCCGGCTTTCAAGGCAAGTCATGGAAGATATCCAATTCTTCAGAGCAGTCGTTGGCACAGGGGTATTCCAAGTTGTAGCCGTGGCTCAGCAGAAAAACATCGTTCACGTTTGTGGTGAGTAGCGGTGCGGGTAGCAGATGGTTGATGGCTTTCAGCGCACTGTGACTGTCAAAATCGCGGATGGCGTCCGGAGGGTGAATTTCCTCTTTTTTGAATAGATTCCAGGAATTGCTGTCAACCCAGGCTCCGCCGCTGCCGGGGATGTTGTCACAACCGTCTGTGGCAAAGCAAAAGAGGGCGGAATTTTCCAGCCTTGCCAGATAGCGGGAGAGGCTCAAAGCCAGATGGCTGCAGCGTCCACCCTTGCCTGAACCTGTGACCTTGACCGGGGTTTCGCCGCCCAAAAGCAGCATGAACGGCATCCTGCTCCCGGGTCTGAGCTTTTGTGTTTGGCGCAAAGTTCCCCGGATTTTGGTGCGCAGTTTGGACAGTTCGTCGCTTTCATAAGCTTCGTCGATCAAAACGCGAAATCCGTGCTTTCCCAAGTTTTTGCCCAAAAGCCGCCTGAAATCCAGATTATTTGCCACAACCCTGTATTCAAGCGTTCTGCCGCCCGTTTTGAAAAGCCAGCCCCGCTCTGTTTCAGAGAGTTCAGAGCTTGGCGTGAACGGCCCGGAGCCGATCACCCGGGGGTCGTCTTCAGCCACGTCGGACACCGCGAAAACCAAGACACGCCGGGAGCGGCAAAGTTCGAAAGCCCGGCCGCCTTTGAGCCGGGAGAGCTTTCTTCGTTCGCTGTTCATTTGTGCAATGTTCAAACCGCTGGCCAGCAGTTCTTTGTTTTTTAAAATCAGTTCGGGAAGCGTGAGCCCTTGGGCGGGAAGTTCGAACATTGCGGAGCTTCCGCCGGAAATCAGCACCAGCAGGTCATCTTCCGCAGGCAGTTTTTGAAGCCAATCCACAATGATTTGGCTGGATTCAAGGCTTTGTTCGTTGAGGAGGGGGTGCCCGCCTTCCAGGATTTTCAAGCCGGGAATTTCGCCGTGGGCAAGTCCGGCTTTGGTGAGCACAAAACCGCTGTAACCCAAGCCTTTTTCAGCCAAAACCCGGGCACTCAACGAAGCCATTTTCCAGGCTGCCTTGCCGATTGCCAAAATCTGGGTTTTTGAGCTGAGCCGCTTGCGCTGCAGGAGTTCAACCAACTGAGGATACTGGCAAAAATCGTGCATGCACTGCATATAGCTTTGGTAAACAAGCAGGTGGAGATTGCTCAAATTGTACTTCCTAAACTAAAGTTTCAAACATTCAAAATGAGGGATTGGATTTAGTCAAGTCCATTTTTGGCAAAGCCGGTTCACCCCAATCTTTTGCCAGTGTTTGTATCCATAAATCAGCATTTCCATCATAAACCAAGCCAACCCATTGTCAGTAAAGAGCTTGGCGTTCAAACTGGCGAGAACCCAAATGCGGCGGAACCGCCTCCCAGCCAAGCATCTGAAAACATTGATCAAAGGCTATTTTTGCACAGTGTGAAAAGCCGTCCGTCGCTGGACAGCGCACTTCGGCAAGGGTGGCGTCCAAGTTTATGAATAAAAAACCTTTACAAAAAAGGCGGAACGGAAATCGTGGTTTTTCTGAAACGTCTTTAGGAGAAAGTTATGCCAGACAAGGTGCGAGACACAAGCAGCAAAGCTGCCATGAAAGAAATGAAGGAAGAGTATCTGCGGATGCTCGAGGAATCCTTCGAAACCACAGCCGAATACAAAAAAGGCGATGTCATCGAAGCTCCCATCATCAGTATCAGTGATAAAAATATTATCCTGAGCCTGGGAGGAAAGTTTGACGCCTATGCCGAAGTTGCGGAATATTCCGACGAAAAAGGGGAACTCCCCTTCGTCGTGGGCGACAGCCTGAAAGGCTACATCGTCGACAGCAACGAACAGGGCTTCGTCATCGGTAAAAGCCTTACCAAACAATTTGTGGACAAACGGTCACTTTTGGATGCCTTTGAGCGCAAGATCCCGGTTTCCGGAAAGGTCTATGGCGTCACCAAAGGCGGGTTCAACGTTGATGTTTTGGGCTCACGCGCTTTTTGCCCCGCCTCCCAGATCGCTTTGCGGGGTGGTGGCGAAAATTCCGAATACATCGGCAAAACCTTGGATTTCATTGTGATTGAATGCTCAGAAAATTGCCGGCGAGTGGTGGTTTCCCACCGTCTGATTCAAGAACAGGAAGAGATGGGTCGCAAAGCCGAAGCCCTCAAAACGCTTCACGTGGATGATGTGGTCACCGGCACGGTGACGCGCATGACCAGCTTTGGCGCCTTTGTGGACCTGGGCGGAATCGAAGGCCTGATGCACGTTTCCGAGATTTCCTGGCAACACGTTGTGAAGCCCCAGGACGCCCTCAAACAGGGCCAGGAAGTGGAAGTGAAGATCCTGGACATCAAGGGCGAAAAGCTCTCCCTTTCCATGAAAACTCTTTTGGAAAACCCCTTCGACAGCTTTGCGAAGGAGATAAAAGAAGGCGACACGATCAATTGCCGCATTCTCAGGCTGCACAATTTTGGCGCCTTTGCCGAAATCAAGCCCGGAGTGGAAGGTCTGATCCCTGTGTCGGAAATGAGCCGCAGCCGCAACGTTGTCCATCCCCGCGAAGTGGTGAAGGAAGGCGACTTTGTGGAAGTCCAAGTGCTCCGCATTGACCCCGACACCCAAAAGATTTCCCTTTCCCTGCGTGCCCTGCAGGCTGATCCCTGGGATGAGATCGACGAAAAAATCAAGCTGGAAACCCCCTTCAACGGAGTGGTGGAAAGCGCCACAAATTTTGGCGTATTCGTCACCATCACCGAAGGAATCACCGGTCTTCTGCCGCGCTCCAGAGTGCGTGAAAAAGACAACTTCAAGCCCGGCGACGAGGTTGAACTGATGGTGACTTCCATCGACAGGGAAAACCACCGTCTCACCCTGGACTACACAGATCGCCAGCCCGGCGAGATTGTGGAACGCCGCCGTCCGGACGAGCGCCGCGAACCCCGTGAAGGCTCGGACTATGGACGCTTCCGCGGCAGATCCCGCCAGGATGATGAATGGCGCCGCTATGCCAATCAGAAGCCCACTGTGGCGGATGACAATCCCTTCAAAGATCTTTAAAAAAAGCAGATGCAGCCCAAGGACAATCAACTGATCCAGCTGCGCAAGCAGAAGCTGGCAAAGCTTCGCGACGCCGGAATTAATCCCTATCCCATCGAGTCTGAACGCAGCCACCGTATCGCTGAGGTCTTGAAAGACCGCGAAACCTGGGTTTCCAGTGAGCAGGAAGTAACCCTTGCCGGCAGGCTGGTTGCCATGCGCAGGCAGGGCAAGCTTGGCTTTGGAGACTTGGAAGACGCCGGCGGCAGAATCCAGATCTACGTGGCGCAAAACCTGGTTGGAGAGGAAAACTATGAACTCTTCAAGCTTTGCGATCCCGGGGATTTTGTCCAACTGCGCGGCAGCCTCTTTTTCACACAAGCTGGTGAGTATTCCCTCAAGGTGAACCAGGTCAAACTCCTGGGGAAAAACCTGCGTCCCATCCCGGCGGTGAAAGAAAAGGTGGAGGATGGAAAAACCATCCGCTACGATGAATTTTCAGACATCGAACTGCGCTATCGCAAGCGCTATCTGGACTTGCTTTTGAACCCTGCGCACCGTCAGGTTTTTGTGCTCAGGGCAAAGATCATCACCGCCATCCGCGCCTTTTTGGACAAACTGGGCTACGTGGAAGTGGAAACCCCCGTTTTGCAGCCGCTCTATGGAGGCGCAAACGCAAGGCCCTTTGTGACCCACCACAACACTTTGGACATTGATCTTTACCTGCGCATCGCCACGGAACTGTATCTGAAACGCCTGATGGTGGGCGGCTTTGAAGCCGTTTATGAGATCGGCAAAGACTTTCGCAACGAAGGGATGTCCCGCGTCCACAATCCCGAATTTACCATGCTGGAACTCTATGTGGCATATTCCGATCTCAATGGTATCATGAACCTCACCGAAGAGCTCTTGCGCCATCTGGCGTTGGACATTTTGGGCAAAAAAGAATTTGTGTTCCGTGGTCACACAGTGAACCTGGAACAGCCCTTTGCCCGGGTTCCGATGATCGAACTGGTGAAGGAATATGCCGGCATCGACCTTTCGGATATGGATGCGGCGAAGGCGGAGGCGTTTTGCAAGGAGCGGAAGCTGGAAATCCCGCCCGGCTCCGGAGCCGGCAGGATGATCGCCCTGCTTTTTGAGGAATATGTGGAACCCAAGCTGATCCAGCCCACCTTTGTGACCGATTTTCCCAAGGAAGTTTCACCCCTGGCAAAGTCCAAGAGCGACAATCCGGATTTGGCAGACCGTTTTGAGATCTACATTGCGGGGCATGAGTTTGGCAACGCTTTCAGCGAGCTGAACGATCCCCTGGATCAGCGTGCCCGCTTGGAAGCGCAGGCTGCCTTGCGTGCCTTGGGCGACGATGAAGCCAACCCCGTGGATGAGGATTTTCTGGAAGCTCTGGAATATGGCATGCCGCCTCTGGGTGGATTGGGCATTGGCATCGACCGCCTGGTGATGCTGCTCACCGAAAACGATTCCATCAAAGAGGTTATTCTTTTCCCACAAATGAAGCCGGAATAAAAAATCCTGCTTCCTCCTTGAGCCAAAAAATACTCCCACCCGTTGGATACCCCTCTCTTTCCCGATCTTGGACGGGAGGCTGGGGAGGATCAGCGCTGTAAAAGTGGATTGGGGGCCTGGGGAGAAGCAGTCAGGCTTTGAGGTTTATCTGCCTTTTTTGTCGTGGGGAATCACTTTTCCCTGGTCGTCTGTATCAAGCACATCGTGTTGATAGATAAAGTTGTAGGTTCCCGCTTCCACGATGTTGATCAATTTATCCGCAATCATTTCCATTGTGTCGATATAGTCGATGGTGTTCAGCGCACCTTCGGGGTCGCATTCGCCATTTTGGATCTGCAGCATGATATTGTCGCGCAGGCGATGGTGCATCTCATCCAGGCGCCCTTCCATCTCGATGATCTTGAAAGTGTAGGAGGGTTTCAGATCTTCCAGATAGTCGATGCTGAGGTCCAGCATGTCGGTCACCAAGGCGTTGAAGCTGTCGATGATATCCCTGAAATCCTGTCCCAGCGGGTTCTTTTGGGACGAAATCTGATAGTTCAGGGTGCGGTTGATCTCTTCGATGAAGTCGCCGATCTTTTCAATGTCGTTCACGGTGTGCAGCAGGGCGGGAATCTTTTGAACCACCGTTTTGGAGCGGGTGCGCTCGTTGATGGCCACCAGATAGCGGGTGATTTCTCTTTGCAGCTGGTCGATGGCTTGTTCGATGCGTGAAATGCGCACCTGTTTTTTGTAGTTTTTATCCCGGAAAGCTTCGTAGGAAACAAAGAGACCCATGCGCACCAGACGCAGCATTTCGCGCATTTCCTTCAAAGATTGGTCGATGGCGATGTGTGAATCTGCAACGAGGTGATAGTTCAGGTGTTTGGGCTCGCCCATGAAAACCATGTCTTCGGGGTCTTTGGGTATCAGCATGGAGGCGATTTTTGCCAAAAGCCCTGCGAAGGGCAGCAACAGCATAGTGTTGAAGATATTGAAGAAAGTGTGGGCGTTGGCGATGTGGCGGGCGATATTGCGCTCGGTGAGCACTTCGGAGAAAACGTCTCCGGGAGTGATGAGGTTGATGAATTTGGTGTAGTAGCCCGCCCAGGTGAGGGTTGCGAAGATGACTGTTCCAATCACATTGAAAAGTGTGTGCACCAAAGCCACTCTTTTTGCGGTGTTGTTTGAGCCCAGGCTGGCGATCCACGCGGTGATGGTGGTGCCGATATTGTCTCCATACACAAAGTAGAGCGCACCCTCAAAAGAGATGAGACCGGCTTTGGCAAGAATCATCACGATACCCACGGAGGCGGATGAACTCTGGATGATCATGGTCAGGCTCATGCTGACCAAGATGGCAAGGATGGGATTGCTGGAAACCTTTGTGAGGGTCTCCAACGCCAAGGGGGAGTTTTGCAAGCCCAAAACTGCGCGGGACATCACGCCCAAGCCCACAAAAAGCAAGCCAAAACCCATGATAACGTTGCTCCAGCGTTCCATCTTGCGGCTGCGCTGGACGAACATACCCATCACGCCGATGAACACAAACAGGTAGGCAATTTCGCCAAAATTGAAAGCGATGAGCTGAGCATTCAAAGTTGTGCCGATGTTTGCGCCCATCACCACTCCCACAGCCTGCTGCAGGGTCATGATTCCTGCATTTACGAGGCCGATGATCATCACCGACGTGGCAGAACTGCTTTGAATCAGAGCGGTAACCCCGATGCCCACCAGCACGCCCTTGAAGGGAGTATTGGTAAGCTTTTTCAGGATGTTGCGCATTTCGTTGCCGGCTGCGGCTTGAAGATTGTCGGTCATTCTGTTCAACCCAAAAAGGAACAGCGCCAGACCGCCCAAAAGATTTATAACATCAATTATGGTCATTGCGATACTATCCTAAAATGTTGATCGGGGTCATGGTATTCAATCCACTGCGAAGCGTTTGATCTGGTTTTTTTCAAACAGCGGGACGATGATTTCGTTTGTGGCTTTGTGGAAGAAAATATCGGCCGGGCTTTGCAGTTCCTCTTGCCAGAGCAGGAAACGGTTTTGTTCCTGCGGGATCATATAGATGCATCTGCCTTCCCAGGAACTGAAATAGATCCTGCCCAGTTCGTCGATGGCAATTCCATCCAGATTGTCGTAAAGGGTTTCGCGAAAAACGCTGATTTCCTTGCTTTCAACGTTGAAAGCCAGGATGGGAGAGGCTTGGCGAAGGGAAACGATGAACATCTGCCGGCGGGGTGCATCATAAACAATGCCGTTGGGAGAGGTCAGCAGTTCGGAGCTGATGCTTTCGGTTTTTCCCGAGGCAGGGTCGTGGATGAAGATTTTGTTTGCCAGAGTGTCTGTGAGGTAAAGCCTGCCCAGGTGGTCGTTCTCGATGTCGTTCAGCATCTTGGCGCCCTCGATGGCGACGGTGTGGACCAGCTTTCTGCTTTTCAGGTTGTAGGCCTTGAGCTGGGTGTTGTCCGCCACCCAAAGCAGGCTGTCCAGGGTTTTGATGCCTCGCGGAGCTTTCAGACCCTTGGCAAAGGTGCTCAGTTTGCCCTGTTTATTCATGCTCAGGATTCTGCCGTTGCCCACGTTCGAGATCAGCAAGCTTTCAGTAACTTCATTGTAGGCAATGCTTTCGGGTTTATTGAAGCTGCTTTGTTTAACGAATTTCAACACCAGATATGCCGCCAGCAGAACCAGAACCGTCACAATCAAAAGCAGGGTTACGCGTCTTTTTCCAAATCTCATCTTTTCGTCCTATTTCACTTTATTTTCCATTCACAGCCTTGAGGGGTGTCGCGGATTTCCACTCCCAGGGCGGCAAGGTCGTCCCGAATGCGGTCGGATAGAGCCCAATCCTTGTTTTGGCGGGCTTGTTTACGATAGTCCAGAAGCAGCTCAATCAACTGCCTGGAGAGGTCCGGAACCTGTTCACTGAGCTTGCTTTCCAGGTCCGCAAAAAAGCCAAGAACCCTGCCCAGTTTCACCAGCATCAGCGCAGCCTGTTCGCGCTTTTCGCGGGGCAGCTGTTCATTTTTCACGCTGCGGGTGAGCTCGAAAAGCACCGCCAGGGCGCGGGCTGTGTTGAGATCGTCGTCCATGGCTTCGATAAAGGCTTTTTCCTGCTCTGCAAAGCTGCCGTCGGCTTCGGCGCTGATCTTGCCGAAAGCGATGCTGCGCAGGGCTTCATGGAAGTTGTGCACAGCGCGTTCGGATTCTTCTATGATCTGGGGGTTAAAGTCGATGGGGGAGCGGTAGTGCTTGGAAAGAAAGAAGAAGCGGATGGCTTCGGCGCTGTGTTTTTCCAAGATGTCGCGCGCGGTGAAAAAGTTGTCCAGGCTTTTGCTCATCTTGTCGCCATCGATATTCAGGAAACCGTTGTGCATCCAATAGTTTGCAAGGGGTTTTCCGGTGAGCGCAAGTGCCTGTGCCAGTTCGTTTTCATGGTGGGGAAACACGAGATCGATGCCGCCGCCGTGGATGTCGAAATTGTCGCCCAAAAACTTTTGTCCCATCACCACACATTCTGTGTGCCAGCCGGGACGGCCTTCGCCCCAAGGGCTTTGCCAAACCGGTTCGCCGGGCTTGCTTGCCTTCCAGAGCGTGAAGTCTGCCGGGTTGCGTTTTTTGGGGTTTTCCGTGATGCGTGCGCCGGGAAGCTGTTCATCCCGCTTTTTTCCAGAGAGGCTGCCATATTCGGGCAAAGCGCCGGTGTCGAAATAGACGTCACCTGCCACTTCGTAGGCAAAGCCTTTTTCCACAAGGGCTTGGATGGCGCTGATGATGTCTGTCAAAACCTCGGTGGCTCGGGGTTGATGGTTTGGTTTTTTGATTCCCAGGGCGGCGCTGTCGTCCAAAAATGCCTGGGCATATTTATCCGCAATTTGCTGGAAGGGAACCTTTTCCTCCAGCGAGCGGGCGATGATCTTGTCGTCGATGTCGGTGATGTTTTGCACATAGTCCACCTCGTAGCCGCGATATTCAAAATAGCGGCGCAAAACATCGAAAGTTACGAAGGCACGGGCATTTCCGATGTGGAAATAGTCGTAAACCGTGGGACCGCAGGCATACATCTTAACCTTTCCGGGCTGCCCGGGCACAAATTCTTCTTTGCTGCGTTTGCTTGTGTTGTACAAAAGCATGGGTTTTCCTTATTTGAAGATCACGAGGCGTTCCAAGGCCTCGGCTTTCAAGTCCTGCGTTTTGGCGCGGATTTTTACGAAATAGGTGTTGTTTGCAAGGCGATGGCCGCTTCCATCTTTTCCGTCCCAGTGGACGCTGTTAAAGCCTTGTTTGCCAAAGGTTTTGATGCTGTGAGCCTTCTTGCCGGTGATGGTGAAGATATCGATGTCCAGTTCAGAATCCTGGGAAAGCAGGAAGGTGAAATTGGTTTCGTTTTCCATGGGGTTGGGATAGATCAAAAAGCGTTCGATGGTCAGGTCACCGGTTTTTTTAACGGTGAAATCTACGCTTGCCACGGCGGGAAGGTTGAAGTTGTCGAACGCGATCAGCTGCAGGGTGTGGGGTCCTTCAGATAGGTCTGTAAGAGGATAAACCAACTGTCCTGCGGTGTGGGAATCAAGGTTGTAGCTGAAATAATCTGTGACTGCGATGGCCTGGAGGGCGTTATCCAAAACCAAGAGGATGCCGTGTCCGAATTGTCCGGTCAGGTTTATGCCATTTTCATCCTCGATTTTGGCATAGAGGGTGGTGTTTTGAGGAACTGTGTCACCGGGACGAAAATCGAGGCTGCCCAGTAGCAAGTCGATCTTGGGAGGGCCGGGATTTTCAACAGAAACGGCGTTGCTGCTGTAGGCAACCGGATGGCGGAAATTTGTGTAGTCCTGTTTTTCCAGGGGGTCCCAAAAATAGGAGACGATGAGGCCTGTGTTTCCCTGGGTGGCATCATCCGGCACGATGAAGGAGCTTTGATATGAGCCTCCATCCACACTGGCTTGACCACTGAAGAGCTGGGCTCCGCGATGGCTCACATGTGTTTGCCAATCCAGGTCATATTCGGTTTCTGTGTTGAAAACCTTGACTTGGGCTATCCCATTTGCCTGCGAGCCTGAAAAAGAACCCTGGATGGTGACGAGGTCTCTGGGTCGCAAGGCATCTTGTCCCGCAACGTCAGATTGCGAAGTCACGTTCATTTGTTCGTTTCGGATGGGAGGGACGATGTTCAGGTGGGGGTCGCCGAATAGAACATAAGTTGCATCGTTTTCATCGGCGCCAACTCCAGTGTGTCTGATCTTTGCCAGCATGATGGATTTTCCCACAGGGTAACGGTTTTTGGTGATGTTTTCCAGCACATACTCCATCATGGGGGCATTCTGGGTCGCAGAACTGAGCCTGGTGGCGGAATAGGAGGCGATGGCTCCCAGATCGTTCATCAACACGGTTTTTTGCCCCAAACTTTCAAAGCCCCAGTAGTCAAAATGGGAAACGCTGCAGCTGGCGGCCATGAAAAAGGGCAGCTTGCCGGAATTGTTGAAGCGTCCCATGTCTGCAGCGCCGTTGAAGTAGTCTTCCGAGCCCAATTTGTCGTAGCTTCCGTGACCGATGTAATACCAAATCAGGCGGCCTTCGTTGATGGCTTTGAGCATATCGTCGCGGGCTTCGGGTTTGTTCTGAAACTGGTCATAAGGATAATCCCAGGCAAAGATTTTATCTGTCAACATGCTGGGATGGATAAATGTACCGGCTTTTTGTGTTTGGCGGGTGTGGATGTTTTCATAGGCTTGAGAACTGCCGTTATAGAGGTCATCTCCCAGCAGGATGGTGGAATTTCGCCACCAACCGCCCTGGAGGTTGCGAGTGTAGTTTTCAAAGTTTGAAAGCATCACGGCAAGTTCGGTTTCATTGCTTGCAGGATAGCGTCCCACCATCAATTCCGGATAGGAAGACTGGGTGAGCATCACAAAATAGTCATCGGAGGAAATGAAATCTCTCTGGTAGGTGATGATCTTGTTTTTGGGCTGCGCCTGGCCGGAGAAGTTTCGCCAGTCGATGGTTCCCAAGCCCAGAAGGGTCACCGAACTCAAGCGTGGCCAAGTGTGGTTGTAAAAAACATAGCGCAGATACTGGCGCAGCGCCACAGGATCGGGGTGTCCGCCGTTGAATTGTTCAAAAATATCATTTTGATTCACCACCCGGCTGCGTAAACCGTAATCCTGCCAATACATATCCGCCAAAGTCTGCGCTTGGGTTAAAAATTCATCCGGGCTGATGATGATGTTGTCCAGATGGGCGGGATCGGCAGTGAGATCAGTGGGGTTTTTAAACGCCACATTCAAAGGCTGAAGAAGTTCAGAGTCGCCGCTGAGCCAAAACCGCGTGGAGCTGTCTCCCGTGCCAACAAAAAAGCTCTGTGATCCGGACTGTTGCAATGGCAGCATCGCAAGATCGGTAAAGCTGTTCACCAGGTAGATTTTAGTGTTCGTGTTTCCAGAGATATTGTAGCGGACAGGGTTTCCATAATTCAGCTCCATCTGTTTGACAGCAATTTGAGCGTCTTCTTTGTAGATGTGGCGGGCGTAGTTCAGGGTGATCCAGTCCAGGAAAAGGTTGTCGGTGGAGGATCTTATCACTTTGATGCGCAGGGTGTTTTGGCCATTTAAGAGGTTCGAAACCTGCCTGGAGAAAACGTATGTGCCCGTCCCACCCCAGCTGAAGATGCTAGAGCCGCTATTGGTATAAATGGGTTCGTCGTTCAAGAAAATATTGATTTTGTGCAAAGAATCGCTGCTTGAGACTGCTTCCTGGCGAATGGAAAAACTCAGTAATCCTGATTGCTCGGGAACGGGGTTGGCAAGCTGGAGTTGAAATTCATATTCGGCGGTGGAGTTTCCGAACAGCCTGGTCATATACCAATCAAATCCAATTACGTCGCGGCGGTGGTTTTCTTTTTCCACGCGGACGTTTTCTGAAAAACGGTCAGTTTGTGTGGTCCAGTTTTGCTCGCCGGGCAGGGTTTGCATCCTGAGAGGTTCGCCGGAAAATTCTCCTGCAAAGGTGAGCCACCAGACCGTGTTGCCACTGTATGGATTGAAATATGTGGGTGCGAATTGCAGACCGGAATTTTTAGTGATGCCATCCCGGTTTGTGCCATAAAAAACAATGTAGTCCTGGGGGTCAAAGCGCCCATCTTCGGCGCCCACAACCCGGATGGGCACTTCCACGAATTCATTTCCGGGGTTTTGGATCCCATGGGAAAGTAGCTGGCCGCCATTGGTGAAGAGACGGAAGCTGCGCGGATCGATGTCTGCCAGCGGAAAGCCGGTAAAATGTTCGGGACCGATGCGGAAAATGCCGTCACGGTCTGTTTCCAGCCTCAGCCAATGGTCCGATTTGGAAAAATCAGCATAGTGAATCTGCTGTTTGACGGGACTGTGGAACTGCACGGCATGTTCTGGATTCACCAAGCTTTCGGCGAAAGCCAGGGTCAGTTCGTCTTGTAGCGCCTCGCCTCGCTGGCCGCTGCCTCCATGAATGTCAATCCTGATCAGGACCTGCTCGGTGATTTGCAAGGAAAATCCGCCATCATAGCTGAACGGATGAATATGGATAGCCACAAAGCGGAGATCCCGGAAGGTGCTGGGTTCGAGCATTTCCAAAAGTGGCTTGGGCGCCTCACGGTAAAGGCTTTCATCCACATTGAGGACATATTCGGAAACCGACTCTCCCATGCGCATTTCCGGAACGGGCAGAAGCCTTTTGGAAAGGGTTTGAGAGCGTTGGGAAGAGCTTAAGACCACAGCAGTTGCGTTTCCCACAGGCGGAAGGGCTGCCTTGATTTCATCCAAGGGCAAAAGTGGCGCTCCAACTCTGTGTTCATAGTTCGCTCCAGTTAGTTCCAAATGTAAAAAGTCCCCGGCTTCATGGAGCTCGAAGTCGCCAAGGCTATATTCAAGCAGGATATGGCTTTCCGAGCTTTCCAAAACCCTAACCGTGGCGCTTGCCGCAACTGCGGCCAGCAGGGCGAGCAGAACAAAGAGTTTCTTCATTTTTTGTCCTCGTCGGGGGATTGCTTTTCCACGCGCGGCAGCAGTTTTTCCAAAGCAACGATGAGGCCAAAAAGCAAGCCCATAAAAACAAATACCCCCGCCATTCCGATCAACAGGATCAGCAGGGACTGTTTAAAGTTTTGCGACGTTGTGGCAATAAGCATTTGAAACATCGTTTGGCTCCTTGGTTGTTAATAGTGGTAGTTTCTGCCTTGTCTGATCATCTGGGCACGGTAAATCTGTTCCAAGAGGAAAAGGCGCGCCATCTGGTGGGTAAAGGTCATTTTGGAAAGGCTCAGCATGGCGTTGGCTCGGTTTTTCAGGCTTTCATGGGCGCCATAAACTCCTGCGATCAAGAAAACGACAGACTTTTTTAAAGATAAGCTATCCAAAAATTCGGCAAACTCAAGCGATGTTTTTGCCTGACCGTTTTCATCCAGGAGCACCAGAAAGTCGTCCTTATCCAGGCGTTTGAGACAGCTTTCAGCTTCTTTTGCCATCACGGTTTGGATGTCTGGAGCGGTGCTAATGCTGACGTCGGGGATTTCGGTGATTTCCAGCTTGGCCATGGGTCCCAATCTTTTGATATATTCAGCGCAGCCTTGCTTCAGCCAGGCTTCCCGGGTTTTACCGAGCTGGAAAATCCTGAAGATCACTGCTTCATGCAGGCCAAAGCCATGGCCATGCACAGCATTTTCAATTCTCCGCGGTCGGCTCGGGAGGGAATCAAAATCGGGGCTTTGGTTCCAACCACCACGTGGGCGACCCGCCAGCCGCAATAGTAGCCCAGCATTTTGCCAAAGATGTTGCCGGCCTCGATGTTTGGCACAATGAACACCTCTGCCTGCCCGGCAACGGGGGATTCGATCCCTTTGATTCTGGCGGCTTCGGCATCCACAGCGTTATCAAAAGCCAGGGGACCTTCAACGATGCAGCCCGTAATCTGCTTGCGGGCGTTCATGCGCGAGATCAAAGCCGCATCAATCGTTGACTGCATCTTGGGGTTGACGGTTTCCACCGCTGTCAACAAGGCAACTTTGGGCATGGGCGAACCAAGGCTGTGGGCAACCTGCACGGCGTTTTTCACGATGGCGATCTTTTCCTTGAGATCGGGATACAAATTCACGCCGCCATCACTGAGCAGTTTGAGTCCATCGGGGTGTTCGTAAGCCAAAACGTCGGAGATCACATCGCTTTCTCTCAGGCCTTTTTCCTTGTCCAAAACCGCACGCAAAAGCTGTCCGGAATCGGTTTTCCCTTTTAAAATAATGTCGCCTTTGCCTTCGCGAACCAGTTCAACACTGCGCTTGGCGGCTTGGTTCAAATCCGTCCCCACATCCACAATCTCAAAATCATTCGCCAGTTCGGGCGCCATTTTTTGCAGCAGGGCTTGGATTTCAGGTTTGTCGCCAACCAAAAGGCAGTCGGCAAGTTCATCCTGCTTGGCAAGGATGGCTGCGTCAAGTACAGATTCAGTCTGCGCCGCAGCGATGACCACAGTTCCACGGCGTCCAGTTTTTACCGCCGCTACCATTTCGTCAAAATTTTTATACATTAGCTGTCTCCCCAATCCCAAGCTAGCGCTCAGGTGCTAAATTTTTCAATGAATTCGTCTACAAATGCGTCTTCTTCCGGATTGAGATCTTCCAAAATCTTTTTCAACGCTTCCTTTTGGATCTGTCTCACTCTTTCACGCGAGAGCCCCATTTTTTCGGCAATTTGGGCAAAGTTTTGGGTTTCCTGATTCTCGTTCAATCCGTAGTAGGTGCGGATGATGTCGGCTTCGCGCTTGTCCAGGCGGTCAATGGCGCGGCTCAGCTTTCCTTGCATGCGTTCCCTGTGATATCTGATCTGCGGGTCGGCTTCCTCTTCGTCGCTGATCATGTCCCGGGTGCTGAACTCTTGAAAGTCGCTCCCAGTCATCATTTCATCGAAAGAGGTGGTTTCAACCATCTGATCTTGAAGCTGTTCGATGGATTTTTCGGAGATGTTCATCTTTTCGCTCAGTTCCACGGTGGAAGCCCGCTCTCCAGTTTCAGTGTAGATGCGGTCTTGGGTGGCTTTCACGCGATGAGCCGAACTGGATTTTCCCAGCGGAACGCGGATGAGCGAACTCTTTTCAGAAACCGCCAGCATGATTCTTTGTTTGATCCACCAAATGGCGTAAGAAATGAGTTTGATGTTTTTGTCGGGATCGAATTTTTCAATGGCTTTCAACAGACCGATATTGCCTTCGCTGATCAATTCTGAAAGTGATAGGCCTCTATTTTGATAGCGTGCGGCAATTTTCACCACAAATTTCAAGTTTGCCTGCACCAGACGGTTGATAGCTTCCTGATCTCCATCCCGGGCGCGCAAACCCAGTTCGCGCTCTTGTTCACGGCTCAAGGGTTTGAATTTGGAAATCTCTTTCAGGTAGTTTTGCAGAGCTTTGTCTGCGAATACATTTTCCCGGTTCATCTTTCCTTTTCGTTCCTAAAGCTTAAAAGGGCAATACCTTGCGAGGGTTGATGGCTGTGCCTTTCACGCGATATTCAAAATGCAGGTGGGGTCCGGTGGAATTTCCGGTGGAACCCATGTTTGCGATATGCTGACCGCGCTTGACTTTGTCGTTCACTTTCACCAGGTTTTTTTCGTTGTGAGCATAAACGGTGATCACAAAATTCGGATGTTCAATCAAAACCACATTTCCATAGCCACGCTGAACCCCGGAAAACACCACCACGCCGTCCAGCGCGGCATAGATTGGGGTGCCGGATTTATTGGCAATATCTATGCCCTTGTGGGCGCGACCCTTACGCATGCCAAACTCTGAGGTCACACGCCCTTGGGTGGGCATGAAAAGATCTGTGCGGACACTTACATCGCTGGAAGAACTGGCTTGTGAACTGTCTTTGGCAGGCGGATTTCCAACCAGCCAAAGCCGCTGTCCAACCTTTATATCGTTGGAAGACAGGCTGTTGCGCTCCTTGAGCTCGTCCACTGTCATTCCGTTTTCTTTTGCGATTCTAAAAAGAGTGTCACCTTTTTGCACCACATAGATCCTTTCGACCACAACAGTGTCAGCAGGAGCCGTAACTTTATCTTCCACAACCGGAACGGGAGATTCGACGACGTTTTTTCCCTCACCAGTATAAGCGGAGGGATCTTTGACGATCAATTTGTCGCCTGCACGGAGAGGGTGGGTTTTGCTATCGGCTATGTTATTCCATTTTTCCAGTTCCAGCAGAGCAATCCCATGATTCTCGGAAATGCGGTAGAGATTATCGCCCGCTTGGACGGTATAGTAATAGTCATCAGGAAGATCCAATTTG
The DNA here is from genome assembly GCA_012728875.1 of Candidatus Cloacimonadota bacterium. Taxonomy (GTDB): domain Bacteria; phylum Cloacimonadota; class Cloacimonadia; order Cloacimonadales; family Cloacimonadaceae; genus Syntrophosphaera. Next base: position 7,805 of record JAAYEF010000024.1, on the reverse strand, counting down.
ACAGGGACCTTGGTTTCCTTTTCTTTTGGGGTCTCTGTCGGGGCGGGCTTTGCCGGTTTTTGCTCTTCCTGCGGTGTGGGTTTTGGGGCTGGGCTGGATGGTTTATCAGATGATGTTTCTTTGATTTTTAAAACTTGGTCCACATGGATGATGTCATCCGTTAAATTGTTCAGTTCCTTGATTTGCTCGACCGGCACATCATACATTTTGTGCAGTCTATACAAAGTTTCGCCTTTTTCCACCTTATGGGTCTGATATTCAGCAGACAGCACAAGAGGCAACAATAACAACAGGAAAAAGACCGCAATCCGGGTTTTCACGGAAGTCCAAAGCCTTCCATTTTTGCTCTCCAAGCTTTTTTTATCGTATGTTAAAATATTCATAATTTATCGTCTTATCCAATTCTTTCACGCTGAGTTCGTCCACTCTGATGAAGCCTCGCCCGGAGCGCACGTGTTCCAAAAAAAACGCAAGGTTTCGTCGCTCACCGGTGGCTTCGATCTGCACATTCCCATCGTGCAAGTTTTTTGTCCAGCCAGTAATTTGGCAGCGTTGGGCGCAGCTTTGCACAAATCTGCGAAAGCCAACTCCCTGCACGCGACCGCTGGCCACTATTTCCCATGTAAGCATAAATCAATCCATTTATGGAATAAATCTTTGTATTTTAAGAGGCGATATTTGTCAAGGATTCGTTTTCTTCGATTTTGTTTGTTGCTTGTTTTGCATGTTTTACCCCAAATATTGAGGGCAAGTGCACAGCGTTGATTGAAATGCAAATTTGAGGATGGTGCTCTACAGCCTGGATCAATTCTCTATGTTTAAATTTCCTGCGCATCACGCCCATATATTTGCTTGAAACGTTCATTGTCGATCTCGGAGGGCAGACCTTCAAAGGCCACCATGCCATCCTTCAGCGCGATCACCCTGCTGCCATAGCGCCGGGCAAGGGAAAGAAAATGAAGCGAACAGATGGCGGTGATGCCTTCGGAATTGATTTGCCCCAGATATTTCATGATGGAATCGGCGGTGGCGGGGTCGAGGCTCGCCACGGGCTCATCTGCCAAAATGATGGCAGGTTCCTGCATCAAGGCTCGCGCAATGGCAACCCTCTGCTGCTGACCTCCGGAAAGGTGTCTCACCTGGCGTTTTGCCATGTCTTGAAGCCCCACTCTCTCCAAATTTGCATAAGCGGTTTCAATTTCCTGGGCGCTGCATTTTTCCAGCAAGCCGTGGTAACCCAGCCTGCCGGTGAGAACATTGGTGAGCACGGTGAGGTTTTTCACCAGATTGAACTGCTGGAACACCATGCCTATGTTTCGGCGGTAGCGGCGCAATTGAGAAGGAGAAAGCCCTCTTACAGACTGTCCTTCATAAAAAACGTCGCCGCCATCGGGCTCGATCAGCCTGTTGATGCAGCGCAGCAGGGTGGACTTTCCGCTGCCGGAGAGCCCCAGCAGGATCACAAATTCACCCTGCTGCACGTCAAAACTCACGCCATTGAGAGCAAACACTTTGCCGTCATAGCTTTTTCGCAGTTCCCGAATCTCGAGCTGTGCCATCTAGCCTCAGTTGTTCAAAACTTTGTTTGCGTCCATATCCAGAGTCTTCAGGGTTTGGCGCACAATGTCATAATCGGCATCCGTGGCAGGCTGCAGCCCATCGATGTCATAAAGTTTGTGCAGGATGTCCTGTCCCTGTCCGGTCTGGGCAAATTTTTCCAAGGCTTTCACCAGCTTTTCCTCCACCTGCTTGGGCAGGCTGCGTCGGAAGGTGACCGTATCGTTGGGAATGGAATCCGTCAGCGCCACGATCTTAACTTTTTCCAACACATCCGGATAGGTTTGAAGCAGCTTTTCCCTGGCATCGCGCGGATGGCCGTTTTTTGCCGGAGACCAATATGTGCAGCCCACATCCGCCGTGCGGTTGTAAACCGCTGTGATCGCCTGCGGATGGCCACCTGCAAAGGTATATTTCGCCGGCTCGATGCCTTCGCGCTTCAAAATGGCGGAAGGATAGATGTAGCCTGCTGTTGAAGCGGCATCCGTGTAGGCCACCACCTTCCCTTCAATTTGGGAAAGGCTGTCGATTCCGCTGTCCACATGGGCAACAAACTGGCCGCAATATTTGGTCAAACCGTTGCGTACGGTGATGAATTTCACCTCGGCGCCATATTTGTCGTGCGCTAAAACGTAGGCAAAGGTGGCAAGCCAGGCAACATCCGCCTGATATGATCCGATGGCTTCAATCACTGCGGCATAGCTGGTTGGAACCGCCACTTTGAAGTAATAGCCCGTTTCCTCGTGCATCCACTGGGCAATTGCCTCGCCGCTGCTTACCACGGTGGAAGCCTCCATCGAGGGCACAAAATACATTTTGATGGGGTTTTTCTTGGAACCCAAATCCAAGTTTGCCTTTGCCAGCCTGTCTTCGTCGCTCATGCAGGCTGTCAGAAGCAAAGCAAGGCAAAACAAAAGGAAAATGATTTTTTTCATGAGATCGTCTCCTTGTTGTTAAAAAACTCTATTTTAAAAGAATACATGGCTCAAATCCATTCCCAGCCTTCGAAATATTGGTCGATCACCAGCAGATTTCGGTTCAGCTTATCTCTCAGTTCGGTTTGCGAAACATCGTCCAAGGTCATGCCATCATGGTTGAAAACGTTGGAGGGCAGGATCACGGTTTCGCCAGCCAGGGCACCATGTTGATCAAAAATGTCCGAAGCAGAAAGCAGGCCGCTCACATTCACATGTCCGCCCAAAAAACGGTTTTCGATTTGTTGCACACGCACCTGCGATTTATTCAAACCAAAATTCAGTTCCCTTGCCATGGCGTCCAGGTTTGAAGCTGCCAATATGGAGGTGAGCAAAACAAAATTGGCCCTGCTTTTCTCAATCTCCTTGGTCAAAGTGCGTTTTTTGAGCAGAAAATTCATCCAACTGAGCCGCATCATGCCGATTCCATTTTCCAACTGAGGAAAGTCGCCATAATAGTCTTCATCGGGAATGGGCAGTCCTGCCTGGATGAAAAGCTCGTCTGCGGCTTGAACGCCGGGGTGCTGGGCTCGGAATTCGTCAATGATGCCAATGGTTTGCTCAGCCAGAGCGGCATCAAAGGGCTCCAGGCGGGGCAGCTTTTCCCGCCAGGCGGTGAGCCCAACCGGCACCACTCCCACAGAAAGCGTGTTGATCCTTTCATCCAGCAATTTTTGAAGGCTCGCACGCAGCTGCTCTCCACAGTTGTATCCCGGAACGCAAACAATCTGCAGATGAAAGCTTATACCTTTGCTGGACAAAGAAATGAGAGTTCCAATCAAGTCATATTCACGGGTGTTGCCCATCAGTTTTTGTCTCAAACTGGAATCGCTGCTGTGCACGGAAACATAAAGCGGGCTGATATGCTGCTGTGCAATGCGCTCCAGCTCCTGAGGACCAAGGTTGTTAAGGGTGATATAGTTTCCGAAAACATAGGAAAAGAGGTAGTCGTCATCCTTTTCATAGAGGCTGGGACGCAATCCCGGGGGAAGTTGATCAATAAAGCAAAAAACGCAGTGATTGGCGCAGGGCATCACGCGGTGAGGCTCAGGCTCAATCCCCAGCGAATTGTTCGGTTTTCGGAAAATGCTCAGTTCCCGGATTTCTCCGTCCGGATCTGCCAATTCAAAATCCAACTGGTAGTCGTTGGAGTAATATTCAAGGTCAAAAAAGTCGTTGATCCCCATGCCGTTGATGCTCAAAATGCTGTCACCATCCTTGATGCCGGCTTTTGCTGCCTGGCTGCGGGCTTGGACTTTGTAAACCTTCAATGGCATTGCGTTATCCGATTTTTCTCACCCGGTCATAGTTGTGTTTAAAGCGCTTGAGGCCCTCAAAAATGGTGCGGGCAATCCGTTCCTGATATTGTGGATTTGCCAGAAGTGCTTCTTCCTCAAGGTTTGATATGAAGCCCATTTCCACTAGTATTGCCGGCATGAAAGCGCCGCGCAGCACATAGAAGTTTGCCTGTTTCACGCCGCGGTCTCTTCCCTGGAGGCCGGAAACCATGTTGCGCTGCACCAAAGTGGCCATGGTATTGCTGAATTCCAGGAACTCCGTCTGGCTCATGTCGCTGAGGATAAAGTCCAGCGCGTCATATTTCTTGCGGGCTTCCGCACCCTCATACAGCTCCACAACGCCGTTTTCCAGGGCTTCCACAGCCCGGGAATCAGTGGTGGATCGGGTCGCAAGATAATATGTTTCAATGCCTCTGGCGCTGCTGCTTGTGGAAGAGTTTGTGTGGATACTCACAAAAATATCGGCTTTTTTGTCCATGGCAAATTTAGTGCGCCCTGCTAGGGATACAAAGGTATCGTCGGAACGCGTCATCAATATTTCCACGCCCAGTTCCTTTTGCAGCATATTCCTCAAAAGCAGGGAAACGCTCAGGTTGATGTCTTTTTCCCGAACCTTGTTTTTGCCCACGGCGCCGGGGTCGTGGCCGCCGTGACCGGGATCCAAGACTATGCGCAGCACGCCCTTATCCTTGGGAGTGGGAAGCTGCAAAACGCCGTCCACCAGCTTGATGCTTGCAGGGAAATGCTGCGGAAGGTTGGTCAGGAAAAAGTGTGAGGGAATATAATGATCATCACGGTCCTGCACAAAGGGAAAGCTCATGTTGAACACATCTTCGCCAAAACTGTAAAACGGTGAATTCAGCAGGAAGATGAACTGCTGTCCATTCAACCACAACGATACTCTTTGGTCGTTATATTCGCTGTATTCAGCTCTGGCGGCAGTGTGAAAAAGCTTGCTAACCTCTTCCAAAGCAACGTAGTCGCGGTTTTCCAGCTTCACCGTGGGAAGCTTTTTAGGCAGCTTTGATGGCATCATCAGGATGTTCACATCCGCGCCTAAAAACCCGATGGATAAAAGCCATCCAAGCAAGATTAACAGTATAAAGGGCAGTCTATTTCTTTTCATTATTATTTCCTTGTTCAAGGTGAGGATTTTACCTCACTGCGGGTTTCCTTTTTTCTGGGCATCGGGATCTTCGTCCAGTAAAAAATCAGGGTTCTGGGTAAAAAGATGGATAAAGGGAAAGCTTTCAGCCACTTCCAACACTTCCTGATATTCCCTGCGCGTGAGCCGGCGGGAAAGCTCGGGAAATTGTCTGGCCTCTGCAGCCGGATGGTATTGCGCCATCAGGTTCAGGGAAAGGTTCAAGCCAAACTTTTCCCACAGCATGCGCACTACGGTGGCGGAGTCCGAAATCCCGTTTGGCAGCACCAGATGGCGAACCAAAACCCCACGCACAGCCACTCCGGATTCCGAAAGCTTGAGTCTTCCAACCTGGCTGAACATCTCCTTCAGCGCCTCCAAGGCAACGCCGGGATAATTCTTTGCACCCGAATATTTAAGCCCTTTGGCATCATCGGCATATTTGAAATCCGGCAGATAGATGTCCACCAAGCCATTCAAAGCACGCAGGGTTTCCACCTTTTCGTAGGCATTGCTGTTCCAAACCAAGGGAATGCTCAAACCCTGCTTGCGGGCGATCCTGATGGCATCAGCAAGTTGCGGTGTGTATTGAGTTGGCGAAACCAGATTGATGTTGTGGGCTCCGGCTGCCTGCAAGCCCAGCATCATTTCTGCGCAATCTTCAATGCTGACGATGCTGCCCTGACCTTGGTGGGAAATATCGTAATTTTGGCAAAAAACACAGCGTAGATTGCAGTGGGAAAGAAAGATGGTCCCGCTTCCGCGGGTTCCGCGTAAAACCCTTTCCTCGCCGTGATGAAGCTGTGCACTGCTCACTTGAAGTTGGGCTCCCGCACCGCATAAGCCAACACTTTCAAAGCGGTTGGTTCCACATTCCTGGGGGCAAAGGTGGCAGGGGTTCAGCCTAAAAATTTCCGGGTTCATCTTCCTGAAGGTTAAAAGCTTGGGGCAAAAGGGTTTCCAGATCGCTCAAAACGTTTCCCCGCCGGTTTGCGTAGAGGATTTGCATGCGGGGATTGAACTCTGCCAAAACCTGGCGGCAAGCCCCACAGGGCGGGAAAATCTCTTCGGAATCCACATAGATGGCAATGGCGGAAAAGTCTCTTTGGCCATCACTCACGGCTTTGAAAACTGCATTGCGCTCTGCGCAGATGGTTAGCGAATAGGAGGCGTTTTCCACATTGCAGCCGGTATAGATGCTGCCGTTATCACACAGCAGAGCGGCTCCCACGCGGTAGCCGGAATAGGGCGAATATGCCTGCTGTGCGGCTTTCTTTGCCTGTTCCAGAAGGTAGTCCAAATCCATATTCAAAGGCTCCCCAAAAGCGCCAGAATCAAGCCTCCGGCAATCACGGATCCAATCTGTCCGCCAACGTTCACGCTCACCGCAGGCATCAGCAGAAAGTTGAACGGATCCTCTTCCAGTCCCATTTGGTTCACCACTCTTGCAGACATCGGAAATGCGGAAATCCCGCAGGCGCCGATCATTGGGTTGATCTTGTGCTTGCGGAACAGGTTCATGAATTTGGCAAACAGCACTCCGCCCACCGTGTCGAAAATGAAGGCAACCAGTCCCAGTCCGAAGATCAGCAGGGTTTCCGGTCTTAAAAACACCGTGCCGTTCATGGTGGAGGCGATGCTGATGCCCAAAAGGATGCTAACCACGTTGGTCAGTTCATTTTGAGCGGATTTTGCCAGTCCATCCAAAACGCCGCACTCGCGCAAGAGATTGCCAAACATCAAAAAGCCGATCAGGGCGACGGAAGCCGGCACCAAAATTCCTGCGATCAGCGTGATGGCAATCGGGAAGATGATTTTTACCGGCTTGGAAACCTGGCTATCCTTGTAGTCCATGCGGATTTTGCGCTCTTCCTTGGAGGTGAGCAGCCTGATCACGGGCGGTTGGATGATGGGCACCAAAGCCATGTAGGAGTATGCCGCCACGGAAATTGCGGGCAGCAAATCCTTGGCAAAGCGGTTTGCCACATAGATGGAGGTGGGGCCGTCTGCCGCGCCAATGATGCCGATTGCTCCCGCCTGCTTCAGATCAAAGCCCAAAAGTGTTGCCAGAGCAAGAGTTACGAATATCCCCAGTTGTGCTGCCGCTCCAAAGAGCAGCATGGATGGGTTTTTCAAAAGTGGGGTGAAATCGATCTGCGCGCCAATGCCGATGAAGATCAGGAGCGGAAACAGTTCGGTGGAAATCCCGGCGTCAAAAAGTATTTGCATGGGACCGCCCTGACCCACAGCGGCAGAAAGCGGGATATTGGCCAAAATGGTGCCAAACCCGATCGGCAGGAGCAGAGCAGGCTCATACTTTTTTGCGATGGCCAGCCAAAGCAACACCAAGCCGACAATGATCATCGCGCCTTGCTGCCATTGAAAGGCCAAAATTCCGCTGAATAACGATTCCATCAGGATCTCCAACTATTATTAATAAGAAATTCCATCATTTCAACTCTGTTTGGTTTGTCAATGAAATATATTTATCCATGCTCAATCGGCGTGAGCAAAGCCCGGCATACTGCGTGTCTGGCGATTTGATGAACATTTTCTCCTCTTTTGGAGTCCATCTCTCTGACTCCATTGAGCTTGCACCATGTTTCGAGGCGTTGATCACTTCTTAATCAAGCCTTAATCAAGCGTTAACTATTAAGACTTGATTAAGGCTTGATAATCACTTGATTAACGCTTTCAGACAAGGCTGACCCATCCTAAAATAGGTTGACCAAAAAACCAGATTAAGGAGAGAGGTTTTGAAAAAGACACGTCCACAAGTTCGATATAGCGAAGAATTTAAACGAATGGTAGTGGAAGAAATTGAAATGGGAA
>JAAYEF010000023.1 GCA_012728875.1 Candidatus Cloacimonadota bacterium | reverse complement strand
TTCCCATTTCAATTTCTTCCACTACCATTCGTTTAAATTCTTCGCTATATCGAACTTGTGGACGTGTCTTTTTCAAAACCTCTCTCCTTAATCTGGTTTTTTGGTCAACCTATTTTAGGATGGGTCATCCATGGGTCAAAGTGTCAGTCACTTCTTAATCAAGTCTTAATCAAGTCTTAATAATTAACGCTTGATTAAGGCTTGATGATCACTTGATTAACGCCTTGGGATAAGACATCCTCCCATTTCAGCACAAAAAAGCCGCAGCTCTGTGTCTGCGGCGATTAAAGCTACAATGGTTTGAAATCACACAAACAGCAGTTTGGTGGTTTTCAGATAGTTCTTTTCCAGGATCTGGGCAAACTGCTTCATGATGCTGCGGCGGATTTCCAAGTCCTTGGGCAGGGCAGGGTCCTGATGGGCTTCGTTGATTTTGGTGCCCACCACAAATTCGATGATGTCGCTATCCAACAGTATGCGCAGCAGGCGTTTGACCGGGCTGTCCTTCATATTGTCCACGGAGGCGTTTTCCTCCAGCGCACGCAGCGCACGTGAGAGGGTGATGGTTCCTTCGCTAACCAGGTCGAAGCCTTCCATATCCGCTGATGGTGGGATATCTCCGCCTCTGCGCACTTCCTTGAGGTTCACGTGGATGGGAATTTTCAGTTCGCGGGAAAGGATGGCGGCGGTGGTGCCTCCGCAGATGATCTTTCTGCCGGTGAAAGTTCTGGCAATTTCGGCAAGCACGGGGTCGTGTTCCTTTTTGTAGGGAGGACCGGTAATCAGCAGAGTGCGGCGCGGGTTTCGCAGATAGAGCGCGGCGCAGGTGCTGTCGTCTGCGGGAAAGTTTCCGTCATATTCGCGCGCCATCATCACCACGCGTTTGGAAATCTCACGCGCCGAGATAAAATTGTTTTCTCGCAACTGGCTGACGATAAATTCCTCCACGCCTTTTTCCTGCCAACCCAAAGGCAGATGCGGCACGCCCATCCCAGCCTGGCTGATGCCGTCGGAATAGTAGATCACACGATCTTCAGGCTGCATGGTGAATTCAGAATAGTAGAGGTGGCTTTTGCGGAAGGTTTTGATGGGGATTTCCTGTTTTTCCAGCGCGACCACCTGCTGGTTCCTAAGCAGCACAAAGTGTGGATTGTCGTGCTCGATGATGCGCACAAAGCCGTCGTGCTTGGCGTCGATGATGGTGAAGGTGCTGTATCCGATGTGGCGGTAGGAGCAGACGGGCAGGGTTTCCAGAATGACTTCCGCAACGCGCTTGATGTCCATTTTGGCATTTATGAAACCGGCTGCCATGGTGGTGGTGAGGGTGGCAAGCACGCTGGCTTTCACTCCGCTGCCCAAGCCATCCGCCAGCACACAGATGATGCCATCCTCGTTTTTCATGCTGTAATAGCTGTCGCCGCAGGATTGATAGCCATATTTACAATTTTGATAGTAATCGGCTTCAAGGACATATTGCATGGAGGTCAATCCTTTTCCTCTTTCTTGTTTCCAAAACTTTTCACGATCGAGGAGAGCAGCACCTCGCTGTCCGCTGCATTTTCGCCCAAAAGGAAAGCGATCTGCTGAACCGTGGACAGGTTTTTGCGCATCACCTCGTTGGCTTTTTCGATGATCTGTTCCTGCTGGATCACAGGCTCGGTGATGTCTTGGAGCACTCCGCCAAGGACGTGGTGCTTCTGGATGGAAAACAGGGTCAGGCGGATGATTCTGCCGTTGTGACGAATGTCTTGAACCTCCACCTCGGTTCCCTCGGTGAGCGCCTTGGCAAAGAGGTCGCTGAAGTTTATGATGCGATCCAGATAGGCACCTTCGAGGTCTGGATTGGCTTCCGAAACGATGCAGGCATCGGTGCCGGCAAGTTCGGCAAAACGGTGGTTGGACTCGATGATCCGCAGGTTTTCATCCACGATCACCACACCCGAAGGCATGGCTTTGATGAGCGCCGAGGCCTTGTTTTGAGCCAGTTTGCGCAGGTAGGACACACACATGGCGGGCTCGGCTTTTTCCTCGATGAGTGCGGCGGCAAATTCCTTGCAGGTGTCGTAGCCGCAGCCACCGCAGTTGAGCTCATCTTCGCCGCGTTTTTTGCCGATTTTAAGCAAGGCGGCGGCAATTGCAGCCTTGGAGTGGGTCTGCTGCTTGATTTCGCGGCTGCGGAATTTTTTGCCCAGGTCGATCTCAAGCTCTTCGCGGGAATCCGGTGCCAGAGGTGTAAGACTTTGAATTTTATAACGTTTGATGGCGGTGGAGCCGCGCTTGCTGACGCCGGGGCCGTTCACACAGCCGCCTGCGCAGGCCAGCGTTTCGATGAACACCGGGCAGTCGAAGCTGTTCGGGTCCAGTTCATCCAGGGCTTCCACAATGTCTTTCACGCCGGAAAATGCCATATATTGCGTGTTTTCAGGCGGGTTGTAAAACTTGATGCCATCGATCATTCCGCCGTCGATGGGATAGAGTCCCCCCTCTTCCGCGGCTCCCAGGGTGAAAGTTTCGTTGGTATCCAAACCCGCCCAATCGATGTTGCTGACGTTGAACCAGCGTCTCAGATCGGTGAAGGTGAGCGCCACGTCGAAGCTGTTGGGAGATTCGTTCTTTTTGGCAACGCAGGGGCCGATGAAAACGATGCCGATGTCTTCTGAAATGGCTTTCCTGAGCATCTTGGCATGCGCCTGCAGCGGAGAATCCACCGGCGTGATGAAGGGCACCTTGTTCGGATAATACTGTTCGATCAGATGCACCACACTGGGACAGGCGGAGGAAATGAGGAGGGGATTTTTGCCCTTCGAAAGAAGCCTGGCGCAGGAGGCCGAAACCTCCTGCGCTCCCAAGGCTGTTTCCGATACACCGGCAAAACCGAGGCTTTTTATGGCGGCGATCAGCTTGCCGGGGGCGAGTCCGGCAAATTCGGTTCTGAAGGTTGGTGCCAGTGAAACATAGACTTTGTCTTTTTTAACAAGCAGTTCCATGGCATCTCCCAGATCGTCGCGGATCTTTTTGGCTCCCACGGGGCATACTTCGGTGCAGCGTCCGCAAAGGATGCAGGCTTCAGTGATCACCTGCGCGCTGCCGTCGATCACCATGATCGCCTTGACAGGGCATTCACGCACACATTTGTAGCAATCTTGGCACTCTGCTTTTTCGGTGTAGATCGGTTTGCTCATATATCCACCAATTCCTTGGTAAGTATTTGGGGCAACTCCTCACTTTTCACTTCGTGATATTCGTTGCCGTTGACCGTGATATTGGGTCCCAGTGCGCAGTTTCCCATGCACAGGGAACCTTCGATGCGAACGGAGTCGCTGATCCCGTGAGATCGAAGGAATTCTTCAATAATCTGCAGGTTTTCCCGGTTTTCGCGGGCGAAACAGGAACTTCCCATGCAAATCAGTATTTTCTTCATTTTACTCTTCTTTGAGCTTCCTTGGTGATGAGATCTTTGATCTGGGAAAGCTCCGCCTTGTGGATCACGGTTTCGCCGACAGAGACGTTGGGTCCCTTGTCGCATTTTTCGCTGCAGAAGGTGGCGGCGATGTCGAAGTAATTGCCCCAGGCGTTGTCCTCAACCATCTGAAGGGTTTTTGCCAGAATATCCTGGGAACCCCTGAGATAGCAGGATGTGCCCACACAAACGCGGATCTTGCAGCGGTCTTTGCCTTCGCCGGTGCTGAGGCTGAGTTCATCATCGTCGATGCGTTTGCGGTGCTTGTATGCTGTATGCAGGAGGTGATGAGACTTGTCGCTGTTCGGCTCTTCCAAAAGCGACTTATATAGTTCCTGGATAAAGGGGTTATCCTGGGCACGGTGCAGGGTCATCACCCTATCCGCGTGATAAAGCTGTTCTGTGCGTTTGTGACGCTGTTTTCTGCTGTGAACAATGGGCTGACCCGCGCCGCCTGTGCAGCCACCCGGGCAAGCCATCACTTCCACGATGTCGTATTCCGCTTCGCCGGAAATGATCTTGTCGCACAATTCCTGGGCGTTTCTGAGCCCATGCACCACTGCCATCTTGAGGTTTCCATCTGCCAAAATGGCTTCGCGCATGCCGGACACACCGCGGACTTCCTGCAGCACAATGCTTTCCGGAACGGGGATGTTAAATTTATCAGCGGCATAGCGCAGCACGGCTTCCGAAACACCACCACTGTTGCCAAAGATGACTCCGGCGCCTGTGGCAAAGCCCAGGGGCAGGTCCATGGATTCAGGTTCCAAGCTGGCAAAATCGATGCCCGCTTCCTTGATCATGCGGCCGATTTCCTGAGTGGTGATCGCCCAATCCACATCGGCAATGCCATCATGGATAAATTCCGGGCGTTTGCACTCATATTTCTTGGCGGTGCAAGGCATGATCGAAACCACAACGAGGTCTTCTTTTTTCACATTAAGCTTTTCGGGCAGAACCTCTTTGGCGATCGAGCCGAACATCTGCTGAGGAGATTGACAGCTGGAAACATTCTCCAACAGTGAAGGATAGTTGTGCTCGGCATATTTCACCCAGGCAGGGCAGCAGGAGGTGAAGATCGGCAGTTTGCCGCCGTTGGATTTGCGATTGATAAATTCCGTGGCTTCCTCCACCACGGTGAGGTCGGCTGCAAAAGCGGTGTCATACACCTGATCAAAACCGATCACACGCAGAGCTGCAACGAGTTTGCCCATGTTCAGTTCGCTGGGGGGAAGATTGAACATCTCGCCCAAAGCCACGCGCACGGCGGGAGCGATCTGAGCGACCACGGTCTTCTGGGGATCGTAAATGGCTTCCCAGACCTTGTCGATATGCGGTTTCACAACGATGGCTCCGGTGGGGCAAACCGCTGCGCACTGGCCGCAATTCACACAATCCACCTGTTGCAGGCTCTTGCCATAGGCTGCTGCCACATTCACATCTTGTCCGCGCCGGGCAAAGTCGATCACGCCGATGCCTTGGATTTCATCGCAAAAGCGCACGCAGTCTCCGCAGAGAACGCATTTATTGGGGTCTCTGACCAAGCATTCGCTGCCCAGATCCATGGGCTTGAAATCACGGGTTCTGCGATAGCGAACCTCATCGATGCTGAGTCTGTTTGAAAGGTCGCGCAGCTTGCAATCATTTGCGCGGGAGCATTTTGGGCATTCCTGATCGTGGTTTGCCAGAAGCATTTCCACGATGGTTTTACGAAGCTGAAGAATCTGTTGGGTGTGGGTCTTGACCCTCATTCCTTCAAAGGGCTCGGTGGAACAGGATGTGACCAGACCCCTGCCTTCCACTTCCACCATGCAAAGACGGCAGGCGCCATATAAGCTCAGGTCGCTGTGATAGCAAAATGTGGGAATGTCGATATGGGCCTTGCGGGCAAGGTCAAGAACATTGGTTTCACCTTCCCAGACCACCGGGCGATCGTTTATATATACGAGTTTTTCCATTTTATTTTTTCCTCTTAGCTGATGGCTTTAAATTTACAGGCACTGATGCAAGCGCCACATTTGATGCAGATCATGGGGTCGATCTTGTGGGGTTTTTTCACTTCGCCGGAAATGGCTCCAACGGGACAGACGCGTTTGCAAAGCGTGCAGCCCACACAGATCTCGGGGTCGATGGTGATGGGAGTGAGGGCTTTGCAATTCTTTGTGGGGCAATATCTTGCCTTCACGTGAGCCTCATATTCATCGCGGAAATAGCGCAGGGTGGAGAGCACGGGGTTCGGAGCCGATTTTCCCAAGCCGCAGAGCGAGGTGAGTTTCACGGTTCTTCCGGTCTCTTCAAGCAGATCGAGGGTGGCCTCGGTGGCTTCGCCTTTGGTGACGTCTTCCAGCATTTCCAGCATCTGGCGGGTTCCTTCGCGGCAGGGAACGCATTTTCCGCAGGATTCGTGCTGGGTGAAGGTCATGAAATAGCGCGCGGTTTCCACCATGCAGGTGCTGTCATTCATCACCACCATTCCGCCGGAACCGACCATGGCGCCGATGGAGCCCAGGGAGTCGAAGTCCAAAGGCAGATCAAGGTGTTCGCGGGTGAGGCAGCCGCCGCTGGGTCCGCCAATCTGAACCGCCTTGAAAGCGTCGTTGTTGATCTTTCCGTCTTTGTCCAAAACTCCGCCGCCAATCTCGAACACGATCTCGCGAATGGTGGTTCCAAAGGGAACTTCGATGAGGCCTGTGTTTGCCACATGACCTGTGAGGGCAAAGGTTTTGGTGCCGGGGGATTTTGCGGTTCCCACCTTGCGATATGTTTCAGGGCCTTGCTGCATCACAATCGGAACGAGAGCAAGGGTTTCCACGTTGTTGATCACGGTGGGTTTGCCAAAAAGACCTTTTTGAGCGGGGAAGGGCGGTTTGGGATTGGGCATTCCGCGTCTTCCCTCGATGGACGAAAGCAGAGCGGTCTCCTCGCCGCAAACAAATGCTCCGGCGCCTTCCATCACTTGGATGTGGAAGCTCTGTCCGGTTCCAAACACATCGTCGCCCAAGATTCCCATTTCAGTTGCCACTTTGATGGCTTCACGGATGCGGGAGCAGGCAAGCGGATATTCCATGCGCACATACACATAGCCTTCGTCGGCGCCAACCGCGCGGGCGGCAATCAGCATTCCTTCGATCACGCTGTGCGGGTTTCCCTCCAGGATCGAGCGGTCCATAAAGGCACCGGGGTCACCCTCGTCACCGTTGCAAACCACATATTTCTTGTCTCCCTCGGCTTTGCGGGCAAAATCCCACTTCAAACCGGTGGAGAAACCGCCGCCGCCACGTCCGCGCAAACCGCTGTCCTGATAGAGCTTGCAAACTTCTTCCGAGCTCATCTGGGTAAAGGCGTCGCGAGCTGCAAAATAGCCGCCGTGAGCGATGTATTCATTTACGTTTTTAGGGTCAACATTTCCGCAGTCCTTCAAGCCGGTGCGGGATTGTTTGGTGTAAAAGGGGATTTCTTCAGGGCCTTTGTAGCCTTGGCCGGAAACGGGGTCCTGATAGATCAGGCGGTCGATGAGCTCATCCTTGGCAACGGAGCGGGAAACGATCTCTTCTGCATCTTCGGGCTTCACGTGGCCATACATGATTCCGTTGGGCTCGATCATCACCAGCGGACCAACCTGGCAAAAGCCCTGGCAGCCGCTGCCGATCATATACACGTCGTGGTGTTTGTGTTCTTTGGGGTCCTCGCTTTTCAGCGAAACTGTCACTTCCATGCCAGCCAGCGCCACTGCGTTTTTGATCGCGTCGAAAACCTTCAGCGAACCGTTTGCAATGCAGCCTGTTCCGGCACAAATCACCACGCGTTTTTTGCACAGCGCGCGTGCTTCGTTGTATCTGTCTCTGATCTGTTCCAAATTAGGCATTTTCCTTCTCCTCTGCGTCAATTTTGTCCAAAATGGCCATCGCCTGTTCCGGCGTGATCTGACCATGCACTTCGTCGTCCACCACCAAAACCGGGGCAAGCCCGCAGGCGCCCAGGCAGGAAACTGTTTCAAAGGTGTACATCATGTCGTCGGTGGTGATCTTTTTGGCGGTGAGATTCAGGCGCTTGCGAACGGCATCGATCACTGCGGAAGAGCCCCTCACGTGGCAGGCTGTGCCGTCGCACATCTTCAAAATGTGTTTTCCCTTGGGTTCCAAGGAAAAGTGGCTGTAAAAGGTTGCCACGCCATACAATCTGGCGGGTGAAACCCCCAGCGAGGTGGCGATGAAAGTGAGCACTTCCTGAGGCAGATAGCGATATTCTTCCTGAACCGCCTGCAGGATGGGGATGATCTTTGTCTCGCTGCGTTCGTAGCGGTCAATGATCTCCATCACTTTGTTAAAGCTGTGTGCTGCTGAGTTCTGTGTACTCATTTTTACCCCTGTCATTTATTTTTTTATTTTTTATTGTCTTTGGTTCTCCATTGTTGCCGCCGTTGTTTTCAAGGCGTTCGGCAACCCGGCGTGAAAGCACTGCCAGGGAGGCGCTCATGTCGATGTTTTCCACGATCACGCCTTCCGGAACGTTCAAAATGGCGGAGCTGAAATTCCAAATCGCCAAAATGCCGTTTTGAACCATCACGTCGCAAACCTGCTGCGCTTCGGCGCCCGGAACAGTCAAAATCCCGATGTGAACGTGCATCCGGGAGAGGAGATTGCCCAGCTTTTCCAGCGGGTGGATCTTAATTTTGTTGACTGTTGTTCCGACGAGTTCGGGGTCGTTGTCAAAAGCCGCAAGGATGCGTATTCCACGCTTTTCCAAGCCGCTGTAGCCCAGAATGGCTGTGCCCAAATGGCCGGCTCCCACCAAAAAACAAGAAGACAGATCGTTCCAATTCAAAGTTTGCTCGATCGCACGGATCAAATCCCGCACATTGTGGCCAACCTTGGGCGTGCCCACCACCTTGGTGTAGGCCAAGTCTCTGCGCACCTGAGTCATGTGCACACCTGTAAGCTCGGCAATCCTGGTGGCAGACACCATGGTCAGACCCTCTTCCTTGAATTGCTGTAAAACTTCCAGATATTGGGGCAGCCTTCTAAGCGTTAATAGCGGTATGGCTTCCATTTACGTCTCCTTGTGTGCATACTGATGTCATTTGAAGTCGATAAAATTATATCGATATAAAATGTCAAGATAAATCTGCCTTTCTTTTGGTGGATTTTCCTTGAACAAATATGCAACACTCTGAGTATCATAGCCTTGGCACACAGCAAAAGTTTTCACAAATCTTTTTGCACGCTTATCTCGAACGCTGAGCAAGCTTCTTGTGGAGACAAAATTGTAAAAAAACACAGGGGGAGGGTGGGAGTTGTAGCGTTTTAGCGTTTTAACGTTTTAGGGTTTACGTGGATTTCGGGGTGGCGCAGTTTAAGTTTTATACGGATATAACGGATTCTACAGATTGAACGGATGGGAGGGTTTTGGCGTTTTAGCGTTTTAGGGTTTACGTGGATTTCGGAGTAGCGCAGTTTAAGTTTTATACGGATATAACGGATTCTACAGATTGAACGGATGGGAATGTTTTACGGACTCCCTGTTACATTGTTACTTTGTCACCCTGTTACTTCTTAACTTCATATCTTCTTATCTTCTTATCTCTTTTTCATCGTCCCAATCCTGTGTATCCCTAATCTATTAAAAAATCTGCGTAATCAGCGTAATCTGCGTGAACTCCTCAGCGTAATCTGCGTGAACCAAAATCCCCTTTTCATCGTTCCAATCCTGTGCATCCCTCATCTATTCAAAACAGTTCCTGCAAGGTCTCAAATCCCTTCACCCTGGGCAGATAGCCTGCCTGCACGGCATCCTTCACCCTGCGGCAGGGGAGTCCCTGGGGTTCAATCTCATCGCGGGTCAGCGTTGCCAGGTCCAAGCCCAAATCCCGCGCCATCGCCCACATCATTTTCGTGTAGGCATTATACCAGTTCAACAGCGGTTTCTCCAAGTTTCTGATCATGGAGTTATAGATGTCCACATACACCCGCAAATCCATTTTGAAGCCCTCAGAAGGACCCAAAATCCGCAGATTTTCGTTCACCTGGCCGAAGCGCTGGTTCGCCTTGCTCGGTCTGGGTTTCACATATTCGCGGGCGATCACCTTGCCCAACCGTCGGTTATAATAATAGACCATCCCGTCGGCCTTGCCGCTGAAGCTGTGGAAAAAACTTCCCAGTCTTGCCTTCATTTTGTTCCTCCTTCCATCTTTGTCACTTTGTTACTTTGTTACTTTGTCACTTTGTCACTTTGTTACTGTGTCACTTTGTCACTTTTTAACTTCCCAACTTTTCAATCAAGGCTCGGGCTGCGCGCTTTACCTTTGCCCTTGATTTTTCCTAATAACTTGCCCGTCTTGCACTTGTCTCACTCTCCCGCCTCCTGCGAGGGGCTTTGGATGGCGGGTGGGACGCGAAAAACGATACCCTCAAGAATGCCCTTCTATAATATATAGGGGCAGAAATCGGGGGTCTGTCAACACTTATTTTGGGTTTCCCGCGGATGAGCGCTGAAAAAAACGCAGATGACGCAGCAGCAAAGATTATGAAAATGTATGGAAGATGGGGAGATGAGGGCTAAGAAGTTTTAGTGGAGACCCGGAACAAGAAGATTCGTTAAACTCCAAAACCTCCCATCAGTTTAATCTGTATCATCCGTTCAATCCGTATAAATAATTATCAAATCTATCAGCATGATCTGCGTGAACCAAAACCTCAGATTTTCCAAATTCTCCAAATTCTTTAAATTCTCTCAATTCCCCAAATTCACAAATTCACCAAATTCACCAAATTCACCAAATTCTCTGAATTCACCAAATTCACCAAATTCTCTTTTGCATATTTAGCCTAAATCTGACGTTTGATGAGCGATAAGATGATGTTGCATAATGGTTTAGCGAAAAAGAGAATCTCAAGTTCTCCAAATTCACAGATTTCCTTTACCCCCGCCCCGGATGAGAAAAAGTGGGTGCTTTGCAAATGGAGACAGGAATAATGGCTAAGAGTCTGGAGTCCAGAACCATGACTACCACCTATATTATAT
>JAAYEF010000022.1 GCA_012728875.1 Candidatus Cloacimonadota bacterium | reverse complement strand
CCCAGAATTTGATCTCGGTGGGATTCGTGAGCGGAGGTGTGATCAGCCAGTCGTTGTTTGGAGGTGTGACGGCGGCAAAGCTTGCTGCCATCTTCTGTCCGCCATGAGCTTCAACCGAGGTGGTGGCTGGTGTGGTGGCGCTGGGATTGAAGATGATGTAAGCCATCGGGTTGCCAGTTCCCGGGAAGGTGATGCCGCTGAAGCCGTAAGTTTGGCTTTGGTCAACGTCCACCAAGGTCCAGGGTGCAAAGCTGTTGGCGAAATCGGGATAGCTTTCAAAGCCCTCTTCCAAGATCGTCGAGCTTGGGGCAAGCTGGAAGTTCACGGTGGTGGTCTGTCCGGTTACCACAACCACTCCGGTTTGAGTGGAGGGACTGTAGCCCTGAGCAGAAGCCGTCACGTTGTGGGTTCCAGCCACAACCTGCATGCTGTAGGCACCCGAGGCATTTGTGGTGGCGGTGGCATCACCGCAAGTGATGGTGGCACCCATGACGGGGGCATTCTGTTGATTGCGGACGATACCGGCAATTGTTCCAATCTGGGTGATCTTGGCCAGAGGGTTCGAGAACGCGGGCACGGAAGCCGCATCGCCTGTGTAGTATGCTTTCACAGCCCATCTGTAGGTTCCGTCGGGAACAATGCCCCATCCGCTGTCCTGCCAGGCTGTGGCAGTGATGGTTGCAGTGGTGAGTTGAATCCAGGCGGATTCGTTGTTTTCCTGACCCTGCAGCAGGCGCCAGACTCTGTAGCCATTCAAAACACGGCTGTATTTGGGTGTTTCGGATGCCACGGAAGGAAGCGCCTTGGTGATGCTGCGGCTGGCGGGCAGGGGTGAATCTGTTTTCAGAGAGAATTCGCCATAGGATACGGGATTTCCGATTCCCTGGATTGCGATGGGTGTGATGGGCACCGCGGTTGAGGGAGCCGAATAGCCCACGTAGCCTTGGATGCACCAGTTGTAGTTCAGTGAGGATGCCAGATTGTAGAGGGTATCCCAGGTTCCACCGGTTTCGATCATGTTTCCAAAGCCATTGACGGCAGGACCCGGATCGACTCCGGCAGGGAAGGTCCCTTCTGTATGATTCACAGCGTATCCAAACCAGAGTTCCTCGGTTCCGCTGATGGGCACGGGGGTGTCCAGGATGATGGTGTTATAAACATCCAAGCTGGCTGGAGTGAAGGGTTGGCTCAGGGCTTCAGTGCCGGGTGCGCTGGCATTTCCGCCAGTCCAGGCTTTCAAGGTGAAGTTTGCCGCTTCATTGGGCCAAACTTTCACGGCATAGAGGTTTTGTCCGGCATAGTCCTGCATTACAGACGCGGGGAAGCGGATGGCAGTCGTGAAAGATCCACCGCTGGTGAGGCCGATGGCGTTGTTTGAATCAACATCGGAATAGTAGATCCATTCTCCTCCACCTTCACCGGGTGCGTTCCATGTAATGTTTGCCAAGTCTGGAGTGGCTTCGGTGGCGCTCACATCCGCTGGGGGCAGGGTGATTTCGGTAAGCACGAAATCCTGGGTGGTGGTTTGGGTTCCGGTGATGCCGACATTCGGAATGGTCGAGCTTTGATATCCAGCCTTGGAGCAGGTCACATCATAGGTTCCCTGATATACCAAGAAGGCATAATGTCCGGAAGCATTGGAAGTTCCGCTGTAGGTTCCGGCTGTGATGGTGGCTCCGCCAACGGGGACGTTGGTGCCAAATTCGGTCACGTTTCCAGTGAGGGTTCCCATCATGCCTTTGTGGATTTCGTTCGAGAAAGCCGCAGCTGAGACCACATCGTTTGAATAAACAGCCTTCACGGCATATTTATAGACTCCGGAGGGCAGGGGCTGCCAAGCGTTGTCCACAAAAGTGGAGTCGGTGATGGTGGCAGCGGTCAACAGTGTCCACTGGGATTGATTTTCTTCGTTGCCTTGGAGCAGGCGCCAGACCTTGTAGCCAACATGGATGCGCTGGGGCTCGGCAGAGCTTGACTTTTCCCTGAAGGTAAGAGCCGGCATGCGGTCGACCGCTGCGGCTGCTTCAAGCTCGGTGAGTCCGTTCATCCAAACCGGCGCAAGGGCTGGAGCGGAGGCAACGGCACGATCCAGAGCGGGTCCCACATAAACGTCGTCGATATACCAGCCGGCATAGTTCACCACGGTGGTGGCAAACATTTCGAGGGTGATTACAACGTTGCTCTGTCCGGCAAAGCTGCTGAGATCGATCACGCGTTCTCTCCACTGGGTGTTTGTGTAATCCCAGGAGGGTCCCCAAACCAGGGTTCCGTTCACTTTCACCTGACAGTAGTCGAAATCGCCAAACACGTTTTCCCAGCTCCAGAAACGAAGCTCAGGGTTGTTGATTCCGGCGAGGTTGAAGGTTTTGCTCAGATAGTTCGAGCCACCGGAGTTTGTATAGTTTGTGTTGATTTTGGTTCCCCACATTCCTGTTCCGGAATAGCAGGCTGGGGGCGGGATCACGGAAGTGCTGCCATAGCTATCAACGAAGTTTGCAACGTTGTAGGTATTGGTCCATTCCCAGTCTCCAACGGGATCCCAGCTTGCAGTTGGGATCCAGCCGCCGTCGTCGTTTTCAAAATCGTCATAAGGCGGAGCGGCGGTGGGCGAACTCCAGATCAGGCTAACCTGGGTCTGGGCCACGTTTTCAGTGGCAACGACCTGAGAGGGCGGGAAGGCAATTTCGGGCAGGATGAGGGTTCCCATGTCATAGTTCGTTGCTCCAACGTTGATGGAGCCCGAGATTTCCTGATATCCTTCCTTTGAAATCCTGTAACCGTAGGTGTTTCCTGAAAGCACGCCGGGGATGGTGAAGTGTCCGGTGGCGTCGGTTACGGTGTTGTAGTTCATGATTCCGGTGAGGACAACTTCAGCTTCATCCAATCCCACAGTGGGCTGATCGCTGCCAACCACAAAGCCAGTTACGTTCACAGATGCGGAAGGAATGAGGTTGAAGTTCAGGGTGGTGGTTTCGTTTGCAACCAGGGTCACAGGCAGGGTCATGGATTCAAAACCCAGCTTGGTGGCGGTCACGGTGTAGGTTCCGGGCTGCACATAGGGGAAGTTGTATTGTCCCTGGGAGTTCGTGGTGGTTTGGAAGATGCTTTCGTTGATATTGATATGAACACCAGCGACGGGGCTGCCTTCTGAAGACACAGTTCCGTTCAGGGTGGCCATATCTTCGATCACCATGGTAAAGCGCACGTTTGCCCTGTTCACGGAAAGGGTTCCGGTGGCATAGGTTCCCGCGTCGACCGAGTCGCTTTGATAGCGCAGGGACGTATTCACACCCGTAGTGGGTGTATAATAGACTGAGGCATTTTGGGTGTAGCTGCCAGGGATGACGGTGGTGTGTATATTCACCAAGACGTTGGAAACGCCGTCCCAGAAGAAGGGCTGACTAAGTGAGTGCATGTTCCAGCCAGCCACAGGCACAAAGTCGTTTTGGTACCAAACCTCTGTGTAGTCTCCAAGCTCGAAAGTGGTGGTGAGCACAGATTGGTTTGTGGCCTTCATTTTGATGGTGAAGTTCGGCATCGGGGAGCAGGTATTCGGGCTTTGCACATTAAAGCCGATGGATGTAATCAACCCAGGTGCCGCGCCGGCTGCAAACATTTCGTCGGCGGTCCACAGATATTGCTGGCGGAAGTTTTTGTAATAGGTTCCGTATGGAGTGGGAACACCACTGGTGGTGTTTGTCGCAGTTCCGGTTCCGATCGAGACGATGGTGGCTCCGGAAGCCTGCACATCCACAGCATAGTTCGCGGTTTGGTTGTTTTGAGGAATCTCATCATTGGCCAAAACCACTTTTCCATACAGGTAGGTTGGACCTGTCTGGGTTGGCGTCCAGGTAACAGCAACTTGCAAAGTCTGCAGGGATTCGATGGTGGGGCCGTTTACAGATGCAACCTCGACATCTCCTTCCTTGAACAGCTTCACCTGATAGTTGCTTTGGGTGTTGACGCCGTTATTTTTGATGGTGATGTTATAATCTGTGGCAGTTCCAGCGCTGGGGGTTTGGTTTCCACTGATGGTGATCGCTCCCAAGTCGTTTTCAATCTGCTGTCCGCTGTAGAAGAAAGCAGTTTTTGGGAATTGCGCCACAGCTGTCGCCACGGGAGGTGCGGTGGTGTCATAATCAATGGAATCAGACTGCAGCTTGCGCGATCTCATCTCAGTTCCAGTTTGGCACAGGAAGTTATCTGAGGAAGAGAAATATGATCCATCCATGGGACGTTTCACCATCATCACCAGGTTTCCCGGTGTGTGCATATATGGGGATTGCAGTTGAATCGTGATAGTGTTTGCTCCAGCAGGATAGTCAACTGCTCCATCGAAGACCAGGTTCATCTCGGTGGAAGGGATCCACGCGTCCGCGAGATTAGCTTGGTTTGTGCTTCCCAACCAGATTTGGGTATCCTTGCCCATTGTTGTGGTGCTCAGGAAGCTGTTGAAAAAGCCAATGGCAGTGATGGTTCCGCTGGCGAAGCCCAGTTCGTCCGGATAGTAGATGGTTTCGAAGAGGGAGCATTTGTAGAAGAAGTCCATCGGCATTCGCGCCACTTGGTCTCCCGCGCCGATTATGGTATGTTGTCCTGCTGTTGAAAAACTCCAGATCGGGCAGTTTTGAGTGTCGCCAACGGCGTTGAAGGGTACGATCTGCCAATAGTAGGTAGTTTCGTTCACAACAGTAGGAACGTACTCGGTTTCGGCTGTTTCTTCAACGAAGGGCGGCGGGTTTGAGGTTCCAAAATGGACTTTGTAACCCAGAGGCGCTCCGCCCCCGCTGGCCCATCTCAGAACAACATCGCCCAAAATGTTTTGCGCGCCATCGACAGGAGAAATCATGATCGCCGGATTGGGTGGGTTGTTTACCACCAGGGCTTCCATGTTGAACCGGATGTTACTGCGGTTCATGGAAAGTGTGCCTGTGGTGGCGGTGAGGCCTTCAGCAGTGTCGCTTTGGAAGCGCAGGCTGCTGTTGAAACCGGTGGCTGTGTAGAAAACCGAGGCGTTTTGAGTGTAGGTGCTTTGGAAAATACTTGTGGCAATGTCCACCAGGATGTTTGAAGCGCCATCCCAGTTGAAGGGAGTGGTGAATTCATGGACATTCCAGCCCGCTGTGGGCATAAAATCATCTTGCACGAAAACAGTTTGATAGTCGCCATCCTCAAAGTTGGTGGTTAAAACCGTTTGGGATGTTGATTTGATGCGAATGGTGTAGTTTGGCATGGGGGAACAATTGTTCAGGTTTTGCACGTTGAAGGCAAGCGAATTGATGTTTCCCGCCCCTCCGCCAAGGTCTTCCAGTTCCGAAGCCAGTATCAGATACTGTTGTCGGAAACTTTTCCAATAGGTTCCGTATGGTGTCGGGACGCCAGTTGTGGCATTGGCAGTTGTTCCGTCACCAACGGTCACATTGATCTGAGCATAAACATTACCGCAAATGCTGATGCCCAAAATCAGCAGCAGTGTGAAAAGAAGGGTTCGTTTCATAAGGTTTCTCCTTTTATCCCTTTCGTTTGGTTAACTGTTTGTTTACCATATACATATCTTATCTAAGCGGGGCATCGGAAAATGCCGCGCGCCATTGTCACACTTTATGCTTCTGAAACCACAGGGTTCCTAAGTGCCATTATGGGAACAAGCGATTTTCTGTAAAGCTTTTTTTTGAAGCTCACTACATTTTAAGCTTAAACAGATATTGAAATCAATTGTTTTTGCCTGTCTTTTTTTGAAGGATTCCGAAGCCGTCGCCCATTTTCACTTGACAGAAAAAGCCGTTCCTATTGCAAGGATATCTACACAAAGCAAGGGCCTATAGCTCAGCTGGTAGAGCTTCCGGCTCATAACCGGATGGTCGGGGGTTCGACTCCCTCTGGGCCCACCATTTTTTTTTAAACATCCACCCCAAAATCAGCGGGGTGTTTTTTTTGGCTTATTTTTCCTGGTTCAGCAAAGCGTGTCTGATGCCCCGGGTGGAGACGCAAAAGCTTTCAATTCCAAAGTGGTGTGCAATCTCCCGAAGTATGAGTGCACCAGCCAAAATCACTTCTTCGCGTCCGGGCTGCAAGCCGCGGATTTGGGCACGTTGGGCAATTTTTAACCGGCTGTATAGCTCAATCTGATGCTTGATTTCTTCGCTACTCAAGCTGAACCCATGGGTTTTATGGCTGTCGAAACCATCCAGGGCAAGCGCCACCGAAGCCAGATTTGTAGCCGTTCCACCGCAGGCAATGGCAAACACTTGTTTGGGTTTGGTAAAAGCTTCCTGCAGCAGGTTCCGGATCCGGCTTTTCAGATCTTTGAGTTCATCCGGAGAAACGGGGTCGCTTTTTATAAAAACCTTGGTGAGCGTGAGAGCACCCAGGGGCAGGCTGCTCCAGCTTTGCAGGCCATCCGCATCTCCAAACGAAAATTCCGTGCTGCCACCTCCGGAGTCGATCACCAAAGCATTTTTCCCCTCCGGAATCAACTCGGCAGAAGCTTGAAAGCCAAGCCCGGCCTCATTTTCGGCACTTAGAACCCTGGTTTCCCAACCATATTCCTTCCTGATCCGATCCATAAAATCAGCCGCATTGGAAGCCCTGCGCAAAGCTTCCGCTCCCACGCAAATGATCTCATCCACTCTCAGTTCCGTGCACTTTTTCTTGATCTGTGTCAAAGCCGCAAATGCCCTTTCCACAGCTTTTTCACCGATGCTGCCCTGGCTTTCCAAGTCTGCCCCCAAAGCGGTCACGCTGCTCAATTCCGCTAAATATCGAAGCTCCCCGGCTCTGATTTCGGCAATCGAACACTTGATGGAATTGCTGCCCAAGTCTATCACGGCGCGGCGGATTCCGGTTTGGTGCGCTTTTGGAATGGTTTTCATCATTTTTCCACTTTGTTTATTCCATCCCTCTTGTCCAGTAATTTTTGCCGGAACTTTTTTTGGTTGACAGATACACGCCTCCAAGCAAGCTTGATAAAATTTCCTCACAGATTCTTGACTTTAGCCGAGACACATCATTAAAAGCCTGTTTTCCAACAACTTAAGGGAGAATTAAATGAAAGCCAGAGTAATTTTGATTGCCTTGATTCTGAGTATTGGACTTGGTTTGTGGGCACAGGATTTCTATGACACCGACACCGTGAACGACATCCATCTTTATTTCACGCAATCCAATTGGCGTCAGATCTTGAACCAATATTATGCCGCTGGGCAGGAGCAGCGCCTGGTTGGCACCGCCATCATCAACGGCACCGTTTACGACAGCGTGGGCGTGCGTTTCAAAGGGAACAGCTCCTATAATCCCAACCGGATCAAAAACCCCTTCAACATCAAGCTGGATCACATCATCGAAGATCAAAGCATCGGGCCCTACACCACGCTGAAGCTGGCAAACGGCTTTTCTGATCCATCCTTCATCCGGGACATTCTGTCCTATGAGATCGCTCAAAAATATATGCCCGCCTGTTTGGCAAACTTCGCAAGAGTCTATGTAAACGATGTTCTGATTGGGGTTTACAATTCCATCCAGGCGATCAACTCCCATTTCATGCGCACACACTTGCATTGCTCGGGAGAACCAAGGTTCAAATGTGGCACAAACACCTTCGATGCCATTCCGGTCTGGGGCTATCTGGGTCCAAACCAAAGCAGTTACGAACAGTATTATGAAATGAAATCAAGCTCCGGCTGGGATGAATTAATCAATTTCACAAACGTGATGTCCAACAACCCGGAAAACTTGGCAGAGGTGCTCAACATCGATCGCAACCTTTGGATGATCGCTTTCCAAAATCTGCTGGTCAACTTGGATTCTCCCATCAATGTGTTCCACAATTTCTACCTCTACGGCGACGCCGCAGGCCGCTTCAATCCCATCATTTGGGATATGAACATGTCTTTTGGTGGCTTCATGGGCGGTTCCGCAACCTTGGACCCGCTGCGCAATTCGAACAGCAACACTTATCTCTTGATCAGCCGCATGATGAGTGTGCCGCGCCATAAAAAGATGTATATCGCGCACATGCGCACCATGATGGAGGAAAACTTTGCCAACGGTTGGTTTGCCACTCGAGGTGCTGAGTTGCAGGCAATTTGCGCGCCCTATGTGCAGGAAGACCCCAATTTCCTCTATACCTACAACCAATTTGCCTCAAATCTGAATAATTCCATACAAGGCGGCGGACCCGGCTCACCCGGATCGGTGCCTGGCATCATTCCGCTGATGACTTCCAGATTGAACTATCTCAATAATCACAGCGCCTTCCAAGGCACCATTCCCACCATCACGTCAATCGTGCACAACCCCCAGGAACTTGAACAAAACAGCACTGTGCACTTCACCCTCACAGCTCAGAATGCCACTGCCGCAAGGCTGGGGATCCGTCAAAACCTGGCAGCCAAGTTTGATTATTTTGAGATGTATGACGATGGCCAGCACGATGATGGCGTTGCCGGAGATGGCATTTTTGGAGTGGAAGTTTCCATCGGTGCCGGCGATCTGCAATACTATGGCTGGGCAGAAAACAACAGCCAGGGCGCCTTTCTGCCTGCGCGGGCGGAACATGAATTCTTCGAATCGCCTGTCACAACGGAAGAGCCCTTCATTTATATCAACGAAATCCAAGCCAAAAACACCGCCTACGCCGATCCTTTCGGTGATTTTGACGACTGGGTTGAGCTTTACAATCCAAACGATTATCCGGTGGACATCGCTGGAATGTATATGACGGACAGTCACTACAGCAATGGAATCGACGCTTGGACTCAGATCCCACAAGGTTTTCCGGATGAAACCACCATCCCGGCGCATGGATATTTGCTCGTGTGGTTTGATGAACACCTGGATCAAGGTCCTTTGCATATCAACGACAAGCTTGGCGGCGCGGCGGATGCGGTTTATCTGATCGCCAGCAACGGCGAAACCGTGATCGACAGTAAAGAATGGGTTGCATCCGACGGTCTGGATGTAAACAATATCTCGTTTGGCCGTGTTCTTGATGGCGGTTCAGAATGGCAGCTTTTCGGAGTTGGCCAGCCTCTGCCCTGCACACCCGGAGCCACAAATGGCGGAGCAGCAAACGTTTTACCCCAGATCAAATATGTGACCTATGAACCATATCCCACTCTGACAGACCAGCCCATCACCATCGCAGCCTCCATCACAGACAGCGATGGCACGATCTCTTTGGCGGAACTGGTCTGGAAAATGGAGCATGGTCAGGAAACCCGGAAGGAAATGGATAATGTCGCCCATATCTATATGGCAGATATTGGCCCATTTCCGGACGGCACGCGCATCATCTATCGCATCGAAGCCACAGACAATTCCGGCGGCGTCACGGCCTCTCAAACCTACAGCCTGATTGCAGCTTATGAATATCCGCAACTCTATATCAACGAATTCATGGCTTCGAACAGCAGCACCGTCACAGACGAATACGGTGAATACGACGATTGGGCTGAAATCTACAACCCCAACAATTTTCCCGTGGATTTGGCTGGATATTATTTCACCGACGACCACTACGATTTTGGCGAAGGAACCTATGTCGTGAACCCAATTCCTCATGGTTTCGAAGCTCAAACCGTCATCCCGGCTCATGGATTCAAGATTGTCTGGTTCGACGACGCTCCGGCTCAGGGACCCCTGCACGTGATAAACAAGCTTGGCTCCAGTGCTGATGCGATTTACATGATTTCGCCAGACATGATCCATCTCACCGACCAAGTGACTTACCAAAACATTCCCGGATTGGCGACAGACCTTTCCTGGGGACGATATCCCGATGGCGGAGATTTCTGGCGCCTCTTTGGACCAGACCAGGATATTCCCTGCACACCGGGTGCTTCAAACTCAGGAACCGCGGTGGATGACGAACTTATCCCCGCTGCCAATCCAGACTGGCTCATCTATCCCAATCCCATGCGTGCCAGCCTCACTTTGGAAATCAAAAACCTGGATGAACCCGCCTGGGTGCAGGTTTTCAACATCAAAGGCCAAAAAGTGGCTGAATTCAAAGTTGATGGCAAATCCACCTGGAACGGAACCGACGATTCCGGAAAAGCTCTGGGTAACGGCATCTATCTGATGCGAACTGTGTTAAAAGGAGAAACCCATACCCGCAGACTGGGTATTTTCAAATAGAATAACTTAAGAGAAAGAGGCGGATGCAAGTCCGCCTCTTTGTTTTTCCAGACAAAAACCTCCCTTCCTCCTTGGCTCGACCCAATGAGCCTCCTGAACACCACCCATATCCCTCCCAAATTTTTATTGGGTGTGAGATGAGGATGAGATAGGCAGGAGTTTGGCACAAACCAAGGAGGAAGCATGGCTGTGCTTTGTTTTGTGCAGGAAAAGACTCAATTTCCCGGCTCAAGGCGGTTTTTTGACGGATTTCATTTGACAAAAAAGGCAGTCCTTGCAAATTGCCGGAAATAATCAAATCCGGGCTTGCCCGAAAGAGGTGGAAAATGCGTAAGAGTTTGGTTTTAGCCATGCTGTTTATAGCGGTATTGGCTTGCCTGCATGGCACGCAGCCTTTTTGGAGCCTGGAACCCAGCACGCGCCAGATCGAACGCGCAGATTCGCTGACGGGTTTTGACATCAGCAAATATGTGATAAACCTGAAGATCGACACGCAAAGCCGCTTCATTGAAGGCATGGTGGAAGCTCTGGTGACGCCGCTTTTGCCCATCGACGGCATTTCCTATGAACTTGAGGGCGATTCTCTGTTTGTGAGCCAGGTTTTGCTCAATGAAAGCCCGGTGAATTTCAGCCACGCCAACGGCATCATCAGCATTCCGCTACCGCCCGCCACGCGCAATTCCTTTGTTACCAAGGTCTTCTATTCCGGCGTTCCCAGCCGCAGCCCCTCACCATACAATATCGGGATGATTTTCACCTCAAATTCGGTTTACACCCTTTCCAATCCCGATGCGGGCAGATACTACTGGCCATGTTACGACCATCCCTGGGATAAAGCCTTGGTGGATTGGAACATACGCATCCGGGAAGACTGGCTGGTTGCCGCCAATGGAACCAGATCCGGCATCACAGACCACGGCGATGGAACACGCACCCACCATTGGTCATGTTCCTCTCCCGTGGCAACTTACGTGATGGGCTTCGCCGCCGCTCCCTATATCGAATTTAACCAGCAGGCGGGGGATATTCCCATCCAAAACTTCGTGCTGCCCGGTCAGCTCAACAACGCCCAGACGGATTTTGGCAACACTCCCGCCATGATCGACTTTTTCAGCTCCATTTACGGACCCTATCCATTTGAAAAATATGGACATGCGGTGGTGAACATGGCGACCTATGCGGCGATGGAGCATCAAACCATGACCACCTACGGTTCGCAATATCTCACCGGCGATCGAACCTATGAACACATTGTGGCGCATGAACTTGCGCATCAGTGGTACGGAAATTTGGTGACTCCCATCACCATGCGCGAGGTTTGGCTGAAAGAGAGCTTTGCCACCTATTCCGAATTTTTGTGGGAGGCACATCATTATGGCTGGGAACGAGGGCTTAACTATCTGCGCAGCAAGATTCAACAGTATTATTTGAGCTGGGAAAACAGCAACGGGCCCCAAACCATTTTCGACCCCGCCTACAACATGATGTTTGCCCCGCCCACATATCAGAAATCCGCTTCCGTGCTGCACATGCTGCGCCTAAAGATGGGAAACGAGGATTTCTTTGATTTCATCCGCAGTATCATCACCACCTATCCGAACGGAAACCTCAACACTGCGGAGTTTGTTGACTTGGCACAGCAGGGCAGTGGACAGGATTTAAGCCAGTTTTTCCAGCAGTGGATCTATTCACCCGGAGTGCCAAACGCCACTTTCAGCGTTTTGCACAATGGCGCCGGACTTGGCAAGATCATCGCCAAAACCATCAGCCCCACCGCGACGCTGTTCGATATTGATGTCCCCATCCGGATTCCGGGCTCGGCTGTTGCAGATTCGCTGGTGATCCGAGCCACTGCGGATGGACACGTAACCTATTTTCCCATAAGCCTTAACGACGATATTTCCGAACTGCAGATCGATCCCAACCATTGGGTTTTGACCCGCTCTTTCAGCACAAACAAACTGCAACTGGCAAGCTGCCTTGCCTACGACGGTGCGGTGGATCTCACTTGGTTTGCCTGGCCGGATGATCTGCCTCTGGCTGGCTATCATGTTTTTCGCAAGCTGTTGCCGGATGGCGATTTTGTGCAGATCACAGACGCTCCGCTCACGGGGCTTGCCTACACAGATAACGACGTAACAAACGGAAACACATATCTTTACAGGGTTAGCGCGCAGGATATTGAGGGTTTTCAAACCCAGCCTTCCAATGCCATGGAAGCCCAGCCCATCGAGTTTTTGTTTGACCAGGGCATCCTGATGGTGGATGAGACCCGCAATGGAAACGGTGCCAACATCTCGCCCACAAACGCGCAGGTGGATGCATTCTATCACTTTGCCATGAACGGCATGGCCTATGAAGAATGGGATCTGGATTCGCAGCCCGAACTGAACATCGAAATACTTTCGCACCATCCGCTGATCTTGTGGCACAGTGACGATTTTTCTGATCTACAGATCCTGCACCATCTGGATCTGCTTGGCAGCTATGTGCTTAGCGGAGGCAAGCTCATCATTTCCGGCTGGAAATATCCCTCACAGTTCGATGCCGCTTTTTTGAACAAATTTTTGCCCGGGATCACGCCGCAGTTGGTGAATGCCCCGGTTTTGACCGCTTTGGAATCTGAAAGTTATCCGGATTTACACCCTGATCCGGACAAACTGGCGGCGCCTTGGAATGCAATGTTTCCCATGAGCTATGTGTTTCCGGGTGCGTCAAATGTGCTTTACAGTGCAAACCTGGTGGGCAACGACACTTTCAATGGCGAGCCCGCCGCCATCAGGGTGGAAAACGGCGGAAGCATGGTCCTGCTTGGCTTCCCGCTCTATTTCATGATGCGGGACGAGGTGCGGGATTTCTTGGGGCAGTTGATTCCGGAATTGTATCCGCAGGTGGAACTTATGGACGAGATCATCCCTGCGGCGGAATTCAGGGTGAGCTGCCACCCCAATCCCTTCAGCCGGGAAAGCGGTCTGGATATCTGTTTTCCAAAAAGCCTGGAACCTTTTGAGGTTAATATCTATAACATTAGGGGTCAAAGAGTTGGGCAATTTCAAACAAGTTCTTTTGGAGGCGGTGCTGGCAAAATCCGCTGGAGCGGCACCGACCGCAATGGAAAAGCTCTGTCTTCGGGGGTATATCTGATTGAAGCGCTTAGCGATAGGCATCGTCAGATCTTGCGGGTCGTGATGCTGGATTGATTCAGGGCGTTGGACAGCTTCTCTTTAAGGATAATAAACCTTTACTAAATAACGCGTTTAAATAATTTGACTCCATTGCGGTCAAGTGGGACAAAAAGATTCCGCAACGACCGCCACCACATGTTATTAAAATAATCAAATAAATAAGGAAGACTTGATGTCAACACCAACCCCCATTCTCGATCTACGCGAAAAACGGGAAAATGCCATGCAGGGCGGAGGTCCGAAACGCATTGCCGCCCAACATGAAAAGGGCAAGCTCACCGCGCGTGAACGCATCAATCTGCTGGTGGATCCGGACAGTTTTGAAGAATTCGATATGTTTGTGACCCACCGCTGCACGAATTTTGACATGGAAAAGCAGGTTTATCCCGGTGACGGCGTTGTGACTGGCAGCGCCACTGTGAACGGACGCCTGGTTTATGTTTTCGCCCAAGATTTCACCGTGATCGGCGGCTCGCTTTCCATCGCCTATGCGGAAAAGATCTGCAAAATCATGGATATGGCGATCAAAAACGGATGCCCCGTGATCGGACTGAACGACAGCGGCGGTGCCCGCATCCAGGAAGGGATCGACGCCCTGGCTGGATATGCCGAGATCTTTTGGCGCAACGTGATGAGCAGCGGGGTGATACCCCAGATTTCCGCCATCATGGGCCCCTGCGCCGGCGGAGCCGTTTATTCCCCCGCCATCACAGACTTTGTGATCATGGAAAAGCATAACAGCTATATGTTTGTGACTGGTCCCAAGGTGGTGAAGACCGTTTTGAACGAAGACGTGAGCACTGCAGACCTTGGCGGTGCGGAAGTGCACTCCGGAAAAAGCGGCGTGGCACATTTCATCACCGGCAGCGAGGAAGAAACGCTGATGCTGATCAAAAAATTGCTCAGCTATCTGCCTTCAAACAATATGGAAGACCCGCCTTACGAGCCTCCGCACGATCCGGTGGATCGACCCTGCGTGGCGCTGGACACCTTGGTTCCGGATAATCCGAACAAACCATACGACATGCTGGACATCATCAGCGAAATCACCGACGACAACGAATTTTTGCAGGTGATGATGAACTTTGCGCCGAATATCCTCGTGGGCTTTGCCCGCATGAACGGCTTCCCGGTCGGCATTGTGGCAAACCAGCCCAAGATTTTGGCTGGGGTCTTGGATATCAATGCCTCTGTGAAAGCTGCGCGCTTCGTGCGTTTTTGCGACGCCTTCAACATCCCGCTCATCGTTTTGGAAGACGTTCCCGGCTTCCTGCCCGGCACAAATCAAGAGCATAACGGCATCATCCGCAACGGCGCCAAGATGCTTTACGCCTTTGCCGAAGCCACAGTTCCCAAGATCACCGTGATCGTGCGCAAAGCATATGGCGGCGCATATTGCGTGATGAACAGCCGTCACATGCGTGCAGATTTGGTTTATGCCTGGCCCAGCGCTGAAATTGCGGTGATGGGTCCCAAGGGCGCAGTGGAAGTGATTTTCCGCAAGGAAATCCAGGCTTCCGAAGATCCCAAGCAGACCCTTTTGGACAAAGAAAGCGAATATGCCAAAAAGTTCGCAAATCCATACGCAGCCGCCGAAAGAGGCTACATTGACGATATCATCGAACCTTCACGCACCCGTTTCCGTTTGATTCGCGCTTTGGAAATGCTGGCAAATAAAAAAGACAGCATTCCGCCCCGCAAACACGGAAACATTCCTCTATAGGAGATAAAGCAATGTTTCGCAAAATATTGCCATTGGCTTTAGTCCTGTTTGGGGTTCTGTTTTTGAGCGCCCAGGAAGCGGAATTTGATCCGGAAGATGCAGTGCTGACCCTGGAGGAACTGCAAAGCCAAATCAGTGCCGTGAGCGACAGTTTGGTGCAATTGCGTGAAAGCGATATCCTGAGCGAATATGACATCAAGATGACGGACAAACTGAAAACCGTGGCAGAAAAGATGAAAATTCAAGACATCGTTCGCTGGAAAACATATCTGGAGATTGAACCCGGCAACGAGACCCTGGATGAGAAAAGCCTGCGTCAGCTTGGCATCACGCCCTACCGCGCCCTGCTTGCCAAACAGTTTAGCATCTACGGCTTCACAGAGCTGAGCAAACTGGGCGATCTTGCTCGCCTGAAACAGATTCCCATCAAAAAACTGCGTGAATTTGCAGGAATCAAAAGCACGGAAAAGAGCTATGATCAGCATTCGCTGCAGTCATTGGATAAAAACCCCGAAGAACTGGTGGCTTTTGAAAACAAATTCAAGGAAGAAAAGCTGAATTATGGGCTCTACATCCTGCTTTGGGGTGTGTCCTTCGTATTTTTTGCCCTGGCAGTCACAGCTTTGGCGATTGCCCAGCTTCGCCGCCTGAATCGTGAACCCAAAAAAGGCAAGCCGGATCTGGTTTTGGATCCTGCCGGAAACGTTAAAACCAAAAGCCCCGACCTCGATGTCCACGTGATTGCAGCCGCCATTGCCGCCTTCCATTTGCACAAGCAAAGCATCGAAGAGCGGCGCAGACTGCTATTGACCTTCAAGCGTCCGCATTCGGACCAATGGCGCGGAAGTGCCATCCTGAACATGCCAAACCGCCAAATCCTGCGTAAAAGGAGCAAATAAATCGTGAAAACATACAAATTGATCATCGGTGGCCAGCGCTATGAAGCCAGAGTGGTGGAATATAGCCCCGACCATGCCAAAATAAATATCAACGGCACAGACTACCTCATCCAGGTGGATCAGGACAGTCGTTCCGACGTTCCCGTTCTCCCCGCTCAGGAACAAGCCATTCCCATCGGACCGGAATTTTCCAGCGATTTCGTTTCCGGATCCGGTGAAATCCGTTCGCCGTTGCCCGGCGTCATCGTTTCCATCAAGGTCAAGGAAGGCGATAAATTGAAAAAAGGCCAGACCATCATGGTTTTGGAAGCCATGAAGATGGAATCCGAGATTGCCGCCCCGATTGACTGTGTGGTGGAAACCGTCCATGTGCAAGAGCGCGCTCCCGTTCACGAAGGAGACCTGCTCATGACCCTCAGCGGCATTGAAAAATCTGTGAAACCTGCCGCCAAACCGTCCCCCAAACAATCAGCCCGCGCTCCGGAACCGCAAGCGGCGGTTCAGCCGCAAGATAACGCTGTCCGCGCACCACTGCCCGGAGCCATCATTGAAGTCAAGGTCAGCCCCGGTCAGATGATAAAAAAAGGTGACCTCGTGCTCACCCTCGAAGCCATGAAAATGGAGTCTGAGATCCACAGCAGCCTCAGCGGAAGGATTGTGAAAGTGAATGTGAGCAAGGGCGATTTGGTTCAGGAAGGTGATCCTCTGGTGGAGTTGGAGGTTATGCCGTGAGTGAATTCCTGCAAATCTTGAACACCACCGGCTTTGTCAATTTCACCTGGGGAAATGTGATCATGCTGTTGGCTGGGATTGTGTTCGTATTTCTGGCCATTCAAAAAGAATTTGAACCACTGCTGCTGCTGCCCATCGGCTTTGGCATCATTGTGGGAAACATCCCTGGAATGATGGAACAAGGCTTGGGCGTGGTGAACGAAGGCAGTGTGTTGAACTATCTGTATTTCGGTGTGAACAAAGGCGTTTACCCTGCCCTTATCTTTTTGGGCATCGGAGCCATGACCGATTTCAGCACCCTGATCGCGAACCCCAAGCTCATCCTTTTGGGAGCCGCCGCTCAGGTTGGCATCTTTGGCACCTTTATAGGAGCCATGCTGTTGGGATTCAACGTATTGGAATCCGCCTCCATCGGCATCATCGGCGGAGCTGACGGTCCCACTTCCATCTTTCTGGCGTCGAAATTGGCGCCCCATCTGATCGGCTCGATCGCGCTGGCGGCATATTCCTACATGGCTTTGGTGCCGGTGATCCAGCCTCCCATCATGAAACTGCTCACCACACCCAAAGAGCGTGTGATCCGCATGAAACCGCCTCGCCAAGTGTCCAAAAAAGAAAAGATCATCTTCCCAGTGCTGGCGTTCATCGTTACCGCTGTCATCGCGCCCGGTGGTGCAATCCTTCTTGCCATGCTGTTTTTGGGCAACATCCTGAAAGAAAGTGGAGTAACGGAACGCCTGGCTGGAACGGCTCGCACCTCCCTGGTGGATATTGTGACCATCCTGGTTGGCTTCACCGTTGGAGCCAAAACCACTGCCGACGTGTTTTTGACCAAACAATCCCTTGGCATTTTCTTCCTTGGCGCCTTTGCTTTCGCCATTGCCACGGCCTCGGGCGTGCTGTTTGCCAAATTCATGAACCTCTTTTTAAAAGACAAAATCAACCCTCTCATCGGAAATGCCGGGGTGTCTGCGGTGCCCGCCTGCGCCCGTGTTTCCCAGGTGATTGGGCAAAAATATGATCCAACCAACTATCTTTTGATGCATGCCATGGCGCCGAACGTTGCCGGTGTGGTCGGCTCCGCCGTTGCCGCGGGTGTGCTGTTGGGAATTTTGGGAAGCTAAAAACTTCTTTTCAAGAAGCCCCGATGGAATATAATATGCTTTAGGGGTGAGATTAGATGAAAAAGCTTAACTTGATCCTAATGCTTGTGGCGCTGGTTTTCGCGCTGGGTGCAACCAAATATGCGGGAGAAATCTTCCAGCTTGGTTCCGGCGCGCAAAACCAGGCCATGGGCAATACCGGCCTCACTTTGCAGGCTTCGCCCGCTGCAGGCTGGTGGAATCCGGCTTTGCTGGCGGAAAGCGGACCCGGCGGGCTTGAACTGATGAGAGTGGAACACTTTGACGGTCTTTTGCAGCAAAATCAGCTTTCAGCAGTATTTGGAACAAAAAACCGTGCATCCATTCAAGTTAACCACCTGGCGATCAACAACATCAAGCTCACCCAACTGGAGAATCCCGCTGATTCTCTAAGCAACGAAAACCGCCCGCAAGTGTGGAAAACCGTATCCAACCACGACCTCATCGTCAGCGGAGCCATGGCTCGCCAAATGAATGACCGCATCTCTTTGGGCTTAAGCCCGAAACTGGCCTACCGCAGGCTGGCAGAGCATTCTGGCTTTGGCTTTGGGGCTGATTTTGGCGTGCTTTGGGATCTGGGCAAAGGCTTCCGCGCCGGGGCAAATCTGCGTGACTTCTTTTCCACCCAAATCATCTGGGAAAACGGAAGCCATGAGATTGCCATCCCAAATCTGGACTTGGAACTGGGCTACGATACCCGGCTCATCAAAGATTCGGTGCCAATCCATCTGGCTTTACGAACACAGATCTTTGCCGAAGGACGGGATCAAGCCTCAAACCTGACTATCGGCTCGATAAGTTCCGACTTTCATGCAGGTTTGATGGTGAGTCCCATTCCACAGTTGAACCTGATGGCTGGCTGGGATGCCGGACGCTTCACCGCGGGCATGGGCTTGCGCCACAAGGCTTTGGGCTTGGATTTTGCCTGGCGTGACGGCTCCTTCGAAGAACTGGGGGCTTCCCGCCGTCTTTCTTTAAGCTATTCATGGTGAAAAAGATAGCCCTGCTTGGCGCCACAGGCTCCATTGGAAGCTCGGCCTTGGCAGTCATCCGGGAGCAAGCACTCCATTTTCAAGCCACCCTCTTTTCCGCGCACACAGATTGGCAAAAGCTTCTACCCCTCTGCCGTGAATTTAAGGTCTTAAACGCAGTTTTTACCGGGATCGAAGACCCAGACCTGCAGGCTAAACTGCGTCGTGAAAACCCGGACATCAAGCTCTATTTTGGCGAAGATGAGCTGCTGCAACTGCTTGATGGACAAGACTATGACGTGGCTCTGAACGCCATCAGCGGATCTGCAGGACTGCGGGCAAGTTTTGCCATTGTGCATCGCGGAGCCCGCCTGGCCTTGGCAAACAAGGAATCCCTGGTCATGGCGGGGCATCTCTTGATGCCGCTGATTGCCGAACAGAAGGTGGAACTGCTGCCCGTGGACAGCGAACACAGTGCCATTTTTCAAGCCATTGGACATCATCCCAATCCAGAAATCCGCCGTTTGCATATCACCGCTTCCGGAGGTTCATTCCGCCGGCTTCCTCTGCAGGATTTTGAACTAATCACCCCCGCCCAGGCTTTGCGTCACCCAAATTGGGATATGGGCGCAAAAGTAACTCTGGACAGCGCCACCATGTTCAACAAAGCCTTGGAAGTGATGGAGGCGCACTGGCTTTTCGGCTTGCCCTACAGTCAGATAGAGGCCGTGATTCATCCTCAATCCGTGATTCATTCCCTGGTGGAATTCATCGACGGCTCTTTTTTGGCACAGATGGGCTCTCCGGACATGAAACTTCCCATCCTGTATGCGTTTAGCTGGCCACAGAGACTGCCTTCGCAACTGGTTAGGACGAATCTTTTGGAACTCTCCCCCCTCGAATTTGAAGAGATCGATCCCAAACGCTATCCGCTTTATTTTCTGGGACTTGAAGTTGCCAATGCAGGCGGCATTTTGCCCACGGTGTTGAACAGCGCCAACGAAGCCGCTTTGAAACTCTTTTTGGAAGGGCGGATCACCTTCCCCCAGATCCGTCAGATTTGCCTGGAAGCAGTGCAATCCTTTGATAATCAGTCAAATCCAGATTTAGATCAAATCCTGGAAGCCAACAGTTCCGTTTACGATAGGATCATCTCCGGCAGAGTATGATGTTGGAACTGTGCCCAACACCAAGAATTATCGAAATAATCCGCGTTTGGATTCAAGCCCCAAATCCAAGATCGATGGCTTGCTGCCCACAAGGATAAGGATAGGCCACAAACAAATTCGCCGTCACCGGCTCTAAGCAAAGGAGATAAAATTGTTCACCTTCATCAGTGGCTTTTCAGATCCGGCATTGCCATCAGCTCCGGGATTGCATATTTCCTCCGCACAGGACTTGAATCCAAACCTGAAATGTCATCTGATCAGGAACATCAAGGAAGATCAGGTGGCAGAGTCAGCTTTTTTTCAAGAGCCGAATCTTCTGGCTTGTTTTGACGGAGTGTTGATCAATTCACCCGATCTGAAAAAAAGACATGCTGCACCGAGCACGGCATCACTGTTGAAAGACCTTCTTGCGCAAAGAAATGAATCCATGCTCACCGAACTATATGGTCAGTTTTGCGGAATGTCCTATCGTGTGGGTGAATCTGCCTGGTTTTTCTCAAATCAAACTGGCTCTCCCCGGATTTATCATTGGCAACAAGACGATAAGCTCATTGTTTCCAGTTCCTTGGCCATGATTGTGGCAGTTTTGAAAATGAACGGGTTCAAGCCGGGAATGGACGAAATCGGAGCCCGCATGATCATGGTTTTGGGCTACACATTGTCGGACTACAGCACCGTTGAGGGCATCAAGCTTTTGGAACCGGGACAGGCACTGAAGTGGGACAGCGAAGGCCTCCAAATCCATACCTATTTTCGCTTTGAGGCTGACCCCAAACACGGAGATACGCTCCAAACACTGCGGGAAATGGACGAACTTTTCAAAACTGCGGTTGACCTTGAATACCATTGGAATCAAGTTCACGATCGCCGCCAGCTTGCCTTTTTGAGCGGGGGTCTGGATTCACGCATGAGCATCTATCACGCTGTGGCACTGGGGTATCAGGATACCAGGATCCTGAACTTCAGCCAAAGCGGATACTTGGATCAAAAGATTGCTCAAACCATCAGCAAAAAGCTTGGTTTGCACTACGGGTTTTTCCCACTGGACAAGGGTTCCTATCTTTTTGACGTGGAAGATGCCCTGCTATACAATGATGGTCAGATATATTATCCTGGCGCCGCCCACCTTTATGCGGCGGTGAAAAGCGCTGACCTGCAGGGAGTTGGGATCATTCACACAGGTCAGACCGGGGATGTCGTTCTAAACTCTTATGAAGCAAGACAGACACGAAACGGAGACTTTGCTCATCTGGGTTTTGGAACCGAAAACGACCCGGAATTGCATTCCATGCTGGGCAAATTTGCAGCCAAATATGCCAGTTACGACCTCTTTGTTCTATACAACAAAGGTTTCAATGCAGCCTCAAATGGCGATTTTGCCGTTTCTCTTTTCAAACATGCCAGCTCGCCTTTTTTGTATCCTCCCTTCACGCAGTTTTGCCAGAATATCCAGCCTCGCTTCCTTGAAAACCAACATATATATTTGAAATGGTTTCAGGAACTTCATCCAGATGCGGCAAGAATAACCTGGGACAAAACCGGACAGTCGCTCAATGCCAAGCCTGTGCTTTTCAAAACAGCCGTTCAGATCCGAAGAGTGAAGCAAAAATTAGCCCGCCTCGGCATCATCAAACCCTTTGGCATGAACCCTTTTACACGCTGGTTAAAAGAAAATCCGGCATTGGCTGCCGAGCTTGATCATCAATATGAAAAAGCCGATGAATACGGCATTATGGAGAAATCCAGCTTGGCTGACCTTTATCGAAACTACAAAAGATCCCCCCATTTTTTCTCGCAAATGGCCGCCTACACAGCAGCCCACTCCCTGAATAAAATGTTGGGGGACGGTCCTGTCTGGATCCCACCCTTATTTACCGGTGGATTTAACAGCTAAGCCTTTATCAAATCATGACTTGTGGAGGTGTTTCATGAATCCCAAAACTTATGCTTATCTCTGGCACAAAAGCCGCGGTGCAAACCGTGCCGAAATCATCCGCGAAACCGGACTTTCCCCGCAGGAATATGAAGAACTGGAACGCGCTCAGGCTCAGACACTTGAGCAAATCAAACGCGACCAGCATCGCTCCGAAACAATCGGACCCGATTTTGTGCGCCTCACACGCTACATTTACGGTGGCGCCAGCGCTCAAATGCAGGGAAAACCCTGTCCCCCAGTTATTAACCCGCCTTCTGGTGAATTAATCCCGCTGCCAAAAGTGGATGAACTGTCCGAACCCACGCTCAGCCTGAAACAGGCCATCCTCCAGCGCCGCAGCCTGCGTGAGTATTCCGCTAAACCTTTTACCCTGCAGGAGCTTTCTTTCATGCTTTGGACGAGTTGCCAGGTCAACGAACTGCGTCAGGGCAAAAATATCGAAATCACCCGTCGCCAGGTTCCATCCGCGGGAAGCCGCCATCCCTTTGAGTGTCATCTACTTATCAACCGTGTGGAAGGCATCCCCACCGGGCTTTATTACTATCATCCCATCCAACATGGTCTCATCCTGCGCGAAAGCGGCCCCGATATCGCTGCCCGCGTCTTGGAAGCCTGTCAGGATCAGGAAATGGTGGTTCGTTCCGCTTTCACGCTCATTCTTTCAGCCCGACCCTATCGAACAGCTTGGCGCTATCAGCAGCGTTCCTATCGCTATCTGTATGTGGATGCGGGACATGTGGGACAAAATGTCCACCTCGCCGCGGAAGCCCTGAACGCGGGAAGCTGCATGGTTGGCGCATTCACGGATGAACTGCTGGATGCCTGCCTGGGACTGGACGGAATTGAGGAATTTGCCATTTATGTGATGCCGGTTGGCAAAAAGCCCTAATCTCATCCCGCAGTAAAACCCCAAAAACCCTGTGGAAAGCAGGCTGTGGCCCGATTATGCCAAGTTTCCGGCTCAACTCTAAGGCGAATATCCAAAACAGGTCTGTCAGATAACTCCATATATCAAGAACGAGTCTGTTGTTTTTCTCTTTCTTTAGCGTAAGCCTTTGACATCCTAGTTGAGTCCCAAATGTTGGTGTAAAATCCAACTCATTGTTTCTCTGGTTGTTTGAGGGCATCTGCTATCCCTCGTTACTCACAATCTATATCAGGCTAAACGACCAATTGCATTGTTTTCATCTTGTTAATCCATGTCAAGTTCTTTTTCATCAGAAGCTACCTTATTGCGACGGGATGAAGCCCTGCGGAGGAGGCGTAGCCGACGGAGCAGGGCTTCATCCCGTCGCGCGGTGACTCAATGGGCATGGGGTTTATCTGATTTTCTCTGATTCTCTGAATGGGTTCTGAAAGATATATCTTGCCACTGGTCCAATCTTCCGAATATCCTTGCAGAATAGCTCCAAAAAGGCGCATACAGCTCTTTTCGTTGGGGAAGATGCGGATGCACCTTTCCCTTCGCCGGAGCTCTTCATTAAGCCTTTCGATCGGATTGGTGGACTTGATTTTGCTCCAATGGGCGGTGGGGAACTCCAAATACACACAAATCTCGTGATAGCTCTCATCCAGCCAGTTTCT
>JAAYEF010000021.1 GCA_012728875.1 Candidatus Cloacimonadota bacterium | reverse complement strand
TTCATAACAATGGCAGCATTAACGCCAATAACATCAAGTTGATTGCCCCCGGTCCGCATCAGCTCTATCAATCAAGCTCTGCCGAGCCCATCACAAACTCAAACTTCACAGCCGATGCAGGCAGCGGCAACATCGAATTGCTTTCAAACTTGAGTTTCAAGGACAGCGTCATTGATTTGAAAAACAACAACCTGTTCATGTATTATAACGGGATTGATCGCAGCATTTCTCTCATCGGCGGAAGCTTCCAAAATGCCATTTTTTCCGGCAATGGAGCAAATTATATCAACGGAATACTCAATGACAGCAACCAACCCCCTGTTTTACATACCTTTCAGGCAAACAATATCGGGTTTGACGGGACAGTTCACCTGAATGGACCCAACACCATTTCAGGCACCCTGACAAACAAGGGAACCATCAGTACGCCAACGTATTACGCTGTTAACGTCACGGTGGGAAGCATGCTGAAAAACTATGGCACCATCAGCTATGGAGCCAACGCCACCCTGAACTTGAACGTGGCTGGAGACTTGTATAACTACAACAGCATCGACAGCAGATACCTCTATATCAACGGAACCCAGGATCAATACATCCGCAATGCCGGAACCATAAACTGGAGCGGAAGACTGTATCTGGTTTCAGAGATCGGGGCTTCACAATGGTGGTTCAATGGCGTTGTGCAACAAAACAGCTATACCCTCAACTACAATGCTGATCCCACCATCTTGGGCACCTGGCGTCCCTACAACGGAACGGTTTTTGGCAGGCAAATCATCATTGGAGATGGAACCAACCTCGTCACTCCGCAGATTCTGAGCTTTACCGAAAACGCTGGAACCATTGAGCTCGTTTGGGCTCAAGTGCCTGAAGCCATGGCTTATACGGTCTGGGCTTCCGACACGCCCGACGGGGTTTACACCCAGTATATCCAATACATCATCGACCAAAACCTCTCCGACGGTGTGGTGACCCAATACCTGACCCCAAACGTTCGAGCCCGCT
This sequence comes from Candidatus Cloacimonadota bacterium, assembly GCA_012728875.1. Lineage (GTDB taxonomy): Bacteria > Cloacimonadota > Cloacimonadia > Cloacimonadales > Cloacimonadaceae > Syntrophosphaera. Next base: position 96,274 of record JAAYEF010000021.1, on the reverse strand, counting down.
TTTTCCGCATCACAGCAATAAACTAAATCAAGCGATACTCTGAACGGGTAAAAGTTACAGCAACCCGGGTCAGATTGCTCATTCTTCTGAATTGAGCCGCTGATCCGGGTTTTGTATTTTTCAGTCATGTAGATGTCTTTTTCATGACCGATCACCTAATTCCGGATTTTCGGTCAACCCATTTCAGGATGGGTCACCCTTGCTTGAAAGCCTTAATCAAGTGATTATCAAGTCTTAATCAAGCGTTAATTATTAAGACTTGATTAAGGCTTGATCAAGAAGTGATGGACACACTGAAACAAGGAGCTGGGTGCAGGTTCTTTTATGGGTGAAACGAAAAAGGGCGGACATCACGTTCCGCCCTTTCTCATATTGCCTTGCTTTTCAGGCATCAGGGCAATGTTTCGTCGATATATTGCACAAGTTTGGAAAGACTGTAGGTGTAGGAGCCCAGTTCGTTGTCATACCAGCCGCAGATTCTGGCATGGGAGACAGGTACTGTGCCTTCCCCACCCGGAATGGGCATAAAGAATGTGCGGATATGGGTTTCATGAGCTTCCAAAACCACCGACGCCCTGGTGCCAATCATGTCCGCGGAAACATTTTGGCGTTCGGTGTAAACCAGCAGATCTTTTTGCGGACCAGCCGCGGCATCTTTGTAAATGCGGTTGATAAACTCACCAGAAAGAACGGGGTTACCCTTCTTGTCCACACGCGTTTGGAGCGTAAGATTCAGATTTATCAGGGAAACCGTGGAGGTGGGAATACGCACGGAATCTGCCATGAAACCCACGGATTTGATTTTTGGGATCACCAGTTCCAAAGCCTTGGCAGCGCCGGTGGTGGAAAGAATGATGTTGTTCAACATGCTGCGGGATTTTCTGAGGTCGCTGGCTCCGGCTTTTGGAATGTTGTCCAGGATGCTTTGCGTGTTTGTGGCAGCGTGGATGGTGCTCATGTAGGCAGTCATGATCTTCGCCGTATCTTCATGTTCCAGAAGTGGTTTCATCAAGTGCGCCAACCCGGTGGTGGTACAGCTGGCTGCGCTGATCACATGGTGTTGGGCGGGATTGTAATCCAGATGGTTGATGCCATAAATCATGGTGATGGCATCCGGCGAAGCGTGCACGTGGGCGCTTTTACTTTTGAAGGGAGCGCTGTTGATCACCTTCAGAGCTCCGGCTTCCAAGTGTCCGCGCAGACAGGGTTTACCCTGATCGGAAGTGGCATTGGGGTCGGTAAACTGCCCGGTGCAATCCACCACGATTTTCACCCCTTCCTTCAGCCAATCGATGTCTTTGGGATTGCGGGCGGTACGCAGCACTTTCACCGGAATTCCCTCGATGCTGAAAAGCTGCTGTTCAGCGTCCAGAATCTTGATCTCAGCCTTGCGACCCACCATGCCAAAGAGGAATTTGTGGATACTGCCATAGGTTGAATCGTGTTCGATGATCTGGATCAGGTCATCCAGTTTTTTGCCCACTTCGCGGCCGCAGTTTACCACAACGCCGTCAAAATGGCGGAGGTGAATCATGTTCCAGAGCAATTGTTTGCCAATTCTGCCGAGGCTGTTGATCCCCAGCAGTTTTTTGTTTTTCATGTCCTGACTCATGCGATACTCCTTTCTATATTTTTTTTGTATTTGTTTAATTCACAATCGTTTCCACGGGGTAATGTCCCAGATATATTCCTCCGCTGCCGGCATCAATGGCGATCGGGTCACCCGGTTTGAGGATGGTTTCGCCAATGCGGCAGATCTTTTCCTTTTCCAAAACCCGCAGTTGACGGCAGTTCACAATTCCGGGGATGTTCAGCCTGGCGGCGGTGACCGCAGCGTGGGAAGTGACTCCGCCCCTTGAGGTTAGCAGACCCTGACAGTCGAAAAGCAGTTCCATGTCTTCGGGAACGGTGTCCGGACGCACCAGAATCAGCGGCAAACCCCTGTGTTTGAGTGCATCGATGTCCGCCCGCGAGATGGCAATCAGGCCGTTCACCACGCCTTTTCCAATCCCAATGCCATTGCCCAGCAGTTTCAATTCGCGTTTGGGAACGTTGAAAACGGTGTGGGCACTGGGTTTGGTGATAACCTGGTTCCTGGTTTGGAGGATATAAAGCTGGGATAGCTGCGGCCCCTCAAAGGTAAATTCAATCTCCTGATGCGGATAGCCGCGTTCTTCAATCAGTTGCTTTGCCAAATCCATAAGCCTGGCATGAATCTGGGGAAAATCCTTTTCCAGAGAGGCTTCCACCGGTTCGCGGGACAGACTGCGCTGCCGCTCCGAAATGGGCAGAGTGTGCACCAAACCGCCAACAACGTCCTCGCCCTGGCTGCAAAGGGTGAAATCCCCATTCAGAGTGATTCCCGGCGCCTTGCTCCAGGGCGCGTGGGTGAAAACCACTCCAGTTCCGGATTCCAGGCTGATGTTTCCCAAAACCATCTGCTGGATGGTGACCGCGGTGCCCCAGTCGTCTGCGATCTGAAGCTTTTGCCTATACAGCCGGGCGCGGTCTGTGTTCCAGGAATCCATCACATGTTCTACCGCGCGTTTGAGTTGCAAAAACAAATCCTGCTCCAGTTCGATGCCATGCTGCTCTAATATCTTTTTGTAATCCTCCGACATGTGGCGCATCTGCAACGGCGTGAACTGCGTTTTCAGCTTCACCCCGTGGAGGCGTTTGAAGGCTATCATCACAGCGTCAAATTCATCCCGCGGAATGCCATAAGCCATGCCCCAGCTTTGAATCAAACGTCGGTAGCAATCCCAGGCAGTCCAGCCATAATTCTTTCTGGTGCTTAGTTTTAGGGTGACCTCATCGTTCATGCCGATGTTCAAAAATGTATCCAGGGCACCGGGCAAACTGAGCGCTGCTCCGGAACGCACGGAAAAAAGCAGCGGAGCCTCGGGGTCGCCGAGCTTGAGCCCGGTTTTTCTTTCCACGCGGCGGATATTTTGTTTCAGCAGTTCCTCCATCTCACGCTGAATTCCGGCATGAGCACGCAAAACCCCGCGAAAACGGTGCATTTCCGTGCTGATCACAAATCCTGGCGGGATGGGAAAACCATAGCTGTGCATGCGTTTCAAAAAATGCGCTTTGGAGCCAAGCAGCACCTGATTATCCAGCTTGCCCCTATTCACGTGCAGGGGAATGAACATCAGATCGGGGTCGTAACTCATTACCCGGCGGAGCTCTCCGCTTCCGAAAGCGCGTTTCATGGAGTTCAGCGCCTCCAAAACCCTGGCGATGAAATTGTCCATCAACTGCACCAAAAAACTGGAGCTTAGGAGCTTGCGGAAAAACTCCTCCGCCAGCATCTGTTGAGCCATGTGTTTCTTATACTTACGCATTTTCACCGGGCGGCGTCCCAGTTCCTGTTCATAGAAGCGATAATAATATTCCTGAATCAGTTCGGTGATGCTGTCCTTGATCTGATTGAAAAGATCCAGATATTGGTCAAGCGTAAGCGGCACAGTCTGTTGCCCGGATTTAAGCATTTCCACAGCGCTGGAAAAAGCTTCGCTGGTCACTCCTTCGCGAGCCATGCCCAGTTCAAAAAGTTCCAAAATGCTGATGATGCGCTTGAGCGTGCTGGCGGTGATATAATCCAGATTCAAGCGCGCGATATTCTGTTCCATGAGGCGTTCCATCAGGTTTTCCAAGCGGAACACCATGCCCAGCGCCTCCAGCTTTGGCTCGCGATATTGGCCATACATGGAGGGAATCCCCGCCGCAATATGCCTTTTGTAATAGATGTTTTCCCAGCCTTGGCTGGGGTCGGGATTCAAGACCACTTGGTTCAGGCGCTCGATGTAGTCCAAAATCTGGCGGATGCTGCCGTTGTGGTCACTGCGTTTCAGGCTCTTTTCAAAACGCTGGCGTTCACGCTCGTCAAACCAGTTGAAGCGAGCCAGAAACTTCACAATATCATAGGGATCCAGCTGATATTTGTCCAGGAGCATATAGTGGATGCGCACCAAAAGTTCCAGCCGCCTCAGGGAAAAATCCTCTTTTTTCACCTTGCGGAAAAGCGGTTCAACAGCGTGCCAGGATTGCCCCAACAGGCTGTCGGCATTGACCTTATGATCCCGGAAAAACTTTTTCACCGCCCTGTTTTGAAGCTTGGTACGTTCATCCGCTTTCTGGATAAAGAGTTCCACATCCTCCGGCAGCAAGCCTTTCAGGTGGCGGGAATCAAGGTCTGTCCAATAGTCCAAGATGCTGTGCAGCAAGATGATATGCGTATTGTTGCTTTCGGTGTGAACCTGTTTGCGCACAAAGTGAATCAGGCGGTCCCGGCGTCCGCTCATCTCGTCAATTTCGGTGCTCAGGTCGCGGATTTCGCCCTCGGCGCCAATCTCGTGGTAAAACACCGGGAAAAGCCTCAAAAGCTGCTTCGCCTGCACGTAAAGCGGTTCCAGATTGCTATTTAGAAACTTGGAAACATCCTTTTGAAAGAGGTCGGTATCCGAGATGAAAATGCCGCCCTGGATGAGGTTGATGATGAGCGCCGCCAGCATATCCTTGCAAAAAACAGGGTCGATGCCAATCAGTTCCAGCCACACACGGATGTTTTTGATGTGGTTTTTGTTTGCCACTATCTGCCAGTCGCTGTTGATTTTAATCTCTCCGGGTTCCACAAAGCCCAGATCGATGATCTGGCGCAGGCAGCGTTTTCCCAGTTCCGGCTCCTTGGGATCCAAGATTACCTTGCCGATGGTGAGCACGCAATCCAAAACGATGCTGCAATGCCGGTTTTTAAACTCCGCCAGATTTTCAAAAATGCTATCGATGAGCAGGTTTATTTCTTTCACACTCAAAGAGTTGTGCAGCTCTGCCAAAAGCCGGTTGAGGTCCCAAAGCAGATGGTCGCTCAGTGTCGTCATGGTGGGCAGTCCCAGCAGATAAAAGATGTAGTGGATCTTTTCCGGCAGACTGGGAAAGCTGGAAATCTGGTCGCGCAGACGGGCGGCAATATCCGAAAATGAGGGAATGGAAGCGAAGTCCTCAAGGCTCTGCGCCGCTTTAACTTGCTTGAGACAGTCGGCAAAAAACTCCTTCCCCACCGCTTTTTCCAGTTCTTTTTCTCCGATGCTCACAAGATCCGCATATTTGCTGCGCCAGGCAGAAATGGATGAAGTGGCGTTCCACAGCTCCACCGAAGCCTGGAACACACTGCGCAGCAGAGAGATGGCTTTTTCGCGCTCCTGTAGGCGAGGCCAAAACTTTTGCAGGCTTTTGAAAAACTGACCAGATGCGCTCACAAAAAATTCCGGTGCCGTGGCATGCCAGCTCTCCAAAACCTCAAAAGCCTGATCCAATATACTTTGAGGAACTTCCTCATTTTCTGCGAGGGCAATCACAAAGCCCAAAAATTCACCAAGGGTATTTTGCTTGATTTTATCATCCGGTGCGCGGGAAAAGATGTCTTCAAAGATATTGAGAATGCTCTTCAGAGCGCGTTCCCGCTGGGGGAGCTGCGCCCAAAACCAGAGATCTCCCGTGATGCTTTGGCGTAAAAGTTCCAAAGCCGAACCCAAGTTCGAAAATGGGTGATGTAATTCCTCCAAAAACAGCCGTGTACGCTGGTGGATGCCGAAATAGGCTTCGCTTTGCTCCAACAGCCACAGGCTTTGCGGGGAAAGGACGATCTGCTTCACCTGGGTTTGAGCCAGGTTGCTCGCCAAGGCTTGTGACTCGATCTTATCCAAATTTTCCTCAACCAGATATTATTGCAACAGCGGCACTTACACTTTTTGAAACCGCTTTTTGAGCCGAAGACCGCAGGGTTTTCGTCTCATTTCAACAAGACAATATTTCCAGCCATAAATGTCAAGCCCATTTTGGCGATTTTGTGAGCCGGCCTGCCTGGTTTCACTCAAAAGCTTTTCCGCATCTGTAAAAACGGGCTCAAAAACTCCGGCTTTCAGTGCGCCTCAAACCAATTGTTGCCGACACCGATATCGGTTTTCAGCGCTACAATGCTGCTCCATTTTTCCGGCAATGCGCCTTCCATCTCTCTGCGCACCAGTTCCTTGGCTTCATCCAAAAAGTCCCGATGCACCTCAAAGACCAGTTCGTCGTGCACCTGCAAAATCATACGGATGCGCTCTTCATCTTTCAGCAGCGCATGGATGCGGATCATGGCGATTTTGATCAGGTCTGCCGCACTGCCTTGGATGGGCATGTTCACCGCCACCCTTTCCGCTTCAGAGCGCAGTCCCGCGTTCACACTGTTCAGATTTTTCAGATAGAGCCGGCGTCCAAAAATGGTTTGCGCATACAGGTGCAGCCTGGCTTCCGCCTTGCTTTGGCTGATGTATGCCTGGATGGACGGAAAGCGCTCAAAATAGTTTTGGATCATGGCTTTGGCTTCCGGTTGTGAAATCCCCAATTCGCGAGAAAGCTTTTTCTGACCCATGCCATAAAGCAGGCCAAAATTGATGGTCTTCGCCTGATGCCTATCCTGCGCGCTCACTTCCTGCAAGGGTTTTCCGGTGATGATGGATGCAGTCTGACGGTGGATGTCCACTTCATGGCGAAATGCATCCAGCAGCACCTCATCCCGGGAAAACAGCGCCAAAAGCCGCAGTTCGATTTGCGAATAGTCCGCCGCCATGATCACCCAATCCTCTGATGAAGCCACAAAAGCCTTGCGGATCGAACGCCCCAAATCCGTACGCACGGGGATGTTTTGCAGGTTTGGGTTCGAAGACGACAGCCTGCCTGTGGACGCCACGGTTTGGTTGAAAGAGGAATGGATGCGCCCCGTGGCTGGATTGATCAGCTTTGGCAGTGCGCCGGCATAGGTGGAATCCAGTTTTGCCAAGGCGCGATATTGAATCAGGGTGTCCGCAATCTCATAATCCCCTGCGAGTTCTTCCAATACGGAGTTATCCGTGGAAAAGCCGCTCTTGGTCTTTTTCCCCGGAGGCAGCTTTTTTTCCTGGAAAAGCACCTTGGCAAGCTGCTGGGTGGAATTGATGTTAAATTCATATCCCGCATAATCATGGATCTTTTTTTCCAGGTCTTGCAGTTCCTTTTGGATATTTTGGGAAATCCCCGCCAAAACTTCCGTGTCCAGCTTTACCCCGTTTTCCTCCATCCGCTGCAATACAGGCAAAAGCGGAAGCTCGATATTATCATACAGTTCAAGCAGTTGCGTATCCGAAAGCCGTCTGCGATAAAGCGGCGCCAGGCGGAATGTGGCCCAGGCATCCTCTGCCGCATAATCCCGCGCTTTTTCCAGTTCCACCAGGTCGAAACTGGTGACTTCTTTCTTGTCCAAAAGGGCGGAAATCGGAATCATCGTGTGTCCCAGTTCCCTCAAAACGCAGTTGTCCAGTGAAAAACGGTTCTCCCCCGGATCGAGGATATAAGCCGCAAGCATCGTATCCCAGATGGGGTTATCCAAGTCCCAGCCTGCGTTTTTCAGCACCATGAGGTCGAATTTCAAGTTGTGGCCGATGATGCTTTTCCCCGCCAGAGCTTGGCGCAGGCGCGTCAAAGTCTCCTCCAGCGGCAGGTTTTCCGCATCTTTGTGTCCCAAAGGCAGATACCAGGCCTCATCCTCTTTCACACACAGCGAGATCCCCACCAGCTTTGCCGAAATGGGGTCCAAGCTGTCGGTCTCGGTGTCCAAAGCCACTGATTCGGCAGACTTTAGCTGTTCCAACAACGCAGGCAGATTTTCTTTATCCGCCAAAATAGCATTGATTTTCAATTCAATCTCTGGCATTGTTTCGCCTTCCTCGCCGCCAAAGATATCGGATTGAACCAAACCCTCATCTGTATGTGTATCAACAGGTTTCGCAGCCGCTTTTTTGCCGAATCTGTTTTCAATCCGCCGCTTCAGGGTGTGGAGTTCATATTTTTCCAAAAGTTCCGTGGCTTGACAGAGTTTCGCCGCATCGAAGCGGGTTTCCTCCACCGCGGGAAAAGTAAGCGGCACATCCCTCACAATGGTTGCCAACTCTCTGGAAAGAAAGGCGTTGTCCCTGTTTTCCTCCAGTTTTTGGCGCATATTCGGCTTCATTTCCTCCAGATGAGCATAGATGGAATCCAGGTCTCCATATTCCTGCAGCAGCTTTTCGGCGCCTTTGGGGCCAATCCCGCGCACACCGGGGATATTGTCGGAAGCATCTCCAACCAAAGCCAGATAGTCAATGAACTGATGCGGCCAAACCCCAAATTTTGCAAACACGGCTTCGCTGTCCATATTGAGGTCCTTGGCGGGGTCAAAAATGCCCACACCGTCCTCCAGCAATTGCGAATAGTCCTTGTCCCCGGTCACAAACACAATCCGGTGCGTGCCTTTGAAACGCTCCGCCAAGGTCGCCAAAACGTCATCCGCTTCATAACCGTCCAAAGAGATTTCCGGCAACCCGATCAGGCGGAAAAACTCGTGCACTGGCTCAAGCTGCGAAACCAACTCCTCCGGCATGGGGGGACGGTTTGCCTTGTAGTCTTCGCTCATTTCGTGGCGAAAAGTGGGCGCCTTGCGGTCGAAACTCACTGCAATATATTCCGGCTCTTTTTGCTCCACAAAGTGCAAAAAGGAATTCACGGTGCCAAAAATGGCGCTTGTGTGCTGTCCCTGCGAATTCACCAGCGGGTTTTTGATGAAGGCAAAGTGCGAACGGTAAAGCATTGCCGTGCCGTCAATCAGATATAGGGTTTTATCCATGGGTCCTCCCCAGCCTTGGTTTTTTCCTTCAAACTCAGCTTGAAGCAAACGCAGATATTGTCAACCCTTTTCCGCCTTTTTCTCATTTTTGGCGCAAGGATGGCCGCTTTCCCTTCACCCTTGGTTTTTGCCAATATCCTGCCTGCCTCATCCCCGTGAACCACCCGCGCCAAACGTGAGTGGCTCAAGAGCGCGAATGAGCTGCGATTGCTGATGGGCTCAAGGAGGAAGGGGAGCCGACAGTGGTGTGTTAATCACAAAACCTTAAGTCACGATTTGCTCAATTTCAGTCTTGAATCAAAAAATCGGGGAGGCAAATCGCATCTTTTTGCTTGACAGAATCACAATAATTTAAGCAAGCGTAGAATAAGAATTCTTTAGCTTTAGGAGCATTTATGCTGGCACCCGGATCCATGGTTTCCGGATATCGGATTGAAGAAATGATTGGCAAAGGCGGAATGGGAGCGGTTTATCGTGCCCGCGACACCGCTTTGGACCGCGTGGTTGCAATCAAAGCCCTTAATCCCGATCTATCCGCAAATTCAGATTTCATCAGACGTTTCCGCAATGAGGCTCAAATCCAGGCAAAACTGAACCATCCGAACATCGTTGGTCTTTTTGCGCTGATTGAGGAATTTGGAACCCACTATATGGTTATGGAATTTGCCACCGGCAGAACCCTGAAAGACCTGATCCACAGCGTTGGACCCATTCCGGAAAAAAGAGCGATTCCAATTTTGAACCAGATCCTGAACGGACTCGGTTTTGCCCACCAACGCGGCATCCTCCACCGTGATATCAAGCCTTCCAACATCATTGTGGACAAAGACGACAACGTGAAGATCCTGGACTTTGGCATTGCCCGCGTGATGGGTGAACAGGGCATGACCAGAACGGGGCAAAACATTGGCACGGTGTATTATATGAGCCCGGAACAGGTCCGTGCGGAAAAAGACATCGATGCCCGTTCCGACATTTTCAGCCTGGGGATTACATTTTATGAAATGCTGACCGGGCGAACTCCGTATAACGTTGATACGGCAAGCGATTACACGATCATGGATGAGATCGTGAACAAACCCCTGGAAAACCCTCGCAAATACTATGAATTCATCTCTGACCTCACCATCACAGTGTTGCAGGTTATGACCAAAAAAAGACGGGAAGACCGTTTTGCCAGCTGTGAAGCGGTGTTGAATGCCCTGCAAGGGATGGGACCGGTTCGCCCGGCTCAATCGACCCCTCCGCCAATCGTGCAAAGCCAGCAGCCGGCTTATCAGCCCGTGTTTGAAACGCCAGCCGGACCTCCGCCCAAAACCTACATGACCCAAGCGGTTTTAGCCACAATCTTTTGCTGTCTGCCCTTTGGGATCGTGGCGATTGTAAACTCCTCCCAAGCCAGTTCAGCAGTGAAGGAAGGCAACTACGAAAGGGCGAAAATGTATGCACGCAAGGCCATGACTTTTATCAATATCTCCGTCATTCTTGGCATCATAGTTTTTGCCTTGAATTTTGCCATCGGTTTTTTTGATGCTTTTGAGTTCTGACTAATGCCAGAGATATCCAGCGTCAAGCAGGCTCCCGGAACGGGTAAACCCCTATCCGAGATTGCGTTCCGTTTCGCCACTCCGGTCTTTTTTGTCTTGGTGATTCTGGGGCTGGCCTTCATCAACCCCAGCGCATCAAAATATCTGCCGCGCTGTCCCTTTTTTGCGCTCACCGGGTTGAAATGCCCCGGCTGCGGTTCCATGCGTGCCTTTCATGCCCTTTTGCATGGTGGTTTTGCAAGCGCCTGGCGCTTCAACGCAATGGCTGTATTGATGCTTCCTTTTGTGGTGCTGGGCTTGATCCACAACGCGGTGCTGGGATGGGAACCGGCTTTTTTGTACCGTCACGTCTGGTTTGGCTGGAGCCTTGCCGGCGGAACGGTTCTGTGGTGGATTTTCAGAAATATCATAGGTTGTTGATCATGGATTTTGACCTTTCAAAATGCATCGTGCGCACTGCCAAACCCAGCGACAGAGATGATTTGATCCGGGTTTCGCGCGGAATTTGGGGCGGCACGGACTACCTGCCCCTGTTGATGGACCGCTGGATTGCAGAACCTTGGTTTTTGGTTTGCGAATATCTGGGCAAGGTGATCGGCTGTCTGAAGCTCTCGCTCTTTCCGGGCAAAGTGTTGTGGTTCGAAGGTTTGCGTGTGCAAAAACGCTTTCAGAACCTGGGAGTGGCAACCTTGTTGAACCGCCAATCCTTCACCCTGGCGGAAAAACTGCTGCGCGAAGGCACCGTTCAGGGCTTTGAATTTTGCACCTATTACCAAAATCATGAAAGCCTGCATCTCACCAAAAAGCTCGGCTTCAAGGTGCACACAGGTTTTTACGTTCTTGCCAAACGCGGTGTGAAAGCCACGCTGGAGCCAGAACTCCTACCGCTGCAGGATCTTGAACCCTTCCGCCACTACGGAAGCCACATCCCCTGTGCGTGGCAAAGCCTGCACCACATCGATGAATCCCTCAGCTTTTTGAGTGCACGCGGCAAAATGGTCCGCACCCCAAACGCATCCTACTATGTGGGTGGATCCCATGAACACCATGTGACGCTTTTGGAGCCGCCCACTCCCAGCATGAAACTTGATTTTCCCTATCTCCAGCATCTATTTGGCAGCAGAAAAAGCTACAACATCATCCTGCCTCCGGCTTTCAAGGACTCTCTGCCACTTTTGCATGAACTGGGTTTTCGCTTTTGGCATGGGGAAGTGCTGCTGAATATGCTGGTTTTAACACTCTGAGGGCGAACAAACTTCGGTTAAAAAGCATCGATCTGATGGTGATTCTGTTGGGATCCATGCTTCTCAATAAAGGCTATCCTGCTGCGTATCATTACCTTGCTTAATGCCATTGGTCTTGATTTGTACCGCAGTGCCATGAAGGGAGTGTGCTTTGTTCAGTTTGAAAACAGCATCCGACCGAACTAAGTTCTCTTATAAGCATGGGTTATAGAAAATACTTGACAAAGAAATGCCGTGTTCCATTTTGACGATCAAGTGAAAAAGAAAAAATTTTAGGGAGGTTTTCATGATTGGAACCAGAATAACGATGCTTCGCAAAAAGCTGAAGCTCAACCAAACCCAGTTGGCAGGATATTTGAACGTTAAACCCGCCGCCATCAGCCAGATGGAAAGCGGGCGCATCCGGCCCTCACTGGACAAAGTAATTGAAATGGCAAGGCTTTGGGACGTAAATTTGCACTGGCTGCTCACCGGCGGTGGCCCCATGTTTGTGGAAGGAGCCCCCACCCCCATGCGCAAAAAAGCCCGTTCCAAGCTGAAAAAGGTGAATGAATTCATCAGCGCCGAACTTGACCAGTTGGCTCGTGAACGCGGAGAAGTGAAGGAATCCGAAATCGTCAATATCCCCGTCTCGGGCGAGATCGCAGCCGGTCCGCCGGTACCGAGCACGGAACCCGAGGTGGAGTTTCTCACCGTGCGCAGAGGCGTGATCCGCGGCGTGATGGACGACTATATCTGCCTGCGCGTAAACGGCCGCAGCATGGAGCCCATCATCTGCAACAACGACCTGATTCTGATCCGCCAAAACAAGGATTGGAGAAAGCTTTCCGGGCAGATTTGCGCAGTGCGCGTGGATGGCGGCATCACCCTGAAGCGCCTGGTTTTGGACGACAAGGAAAGAATGATCATCCTGACCCCTTTGAACGATGAATTCAAGCCGCTTTTGGTGAACCCTGAGGAACATCAGGACATCACTCTCCTCGGCTCGCTGTACTATCTGATGCGCAAGGTCGGGTAATGGAACTCATTGCTCTGATTCTCGGTGCCCTGGCGTTACTTTTGGGGTTTGTGGCTTTCATCATCCTGAACAAAAAGATCTCCATGCCGCAGGATCGCTCAGGTGAACTGCAGCCTTTTGAAAACAAACTGCGAGAGGAAATTCAGCGTCTGCGCACGGATCTTTCATCCTTGGAAAGCGAGACCCGGCGTGAGCTGAGCGAATCCCTTTCCCGGCAAAACCAAAGCAATAGCAAGGAAAATCGGGAAAACCGGGAGGAACTGGCAAAGTCTCTGGCCTCCATGTCTGAAACCATTGCCAAACTCACGGAAAATCTCAACGAAGAAACCCGCAAAAACCGCGAGGAATCAAACACTTCGCTCACCAAACTTTCACAGCAGATAAACACAGATGCAGGCAAGAACCGCGAAGAACTCACCACCGCGCTGAACAATCTGTCCGAATCTCAATCCAGAAAGATGCAGGACCTGGCCACAAACCTGCAAACCAACTTCGAAGAACTGCGCAAAACCATGGAAGGTCGCTTGGAAAAGATCCAGGAAACAAACGAAAAAAAGCTGGAGCAGATGCGCAAGACCGTGGACGAAAAGCTGCATGACACCTTGGAAAAACGCCTGAGCGCCTCTTTCAAGCAGGTTAGCGAACGCTTGGAGCAGGTTCACAAGGGTTTGGGCGAAATGCAGACCCTCGCCAGCGGCGTGGGCGACCTGAAAAAAGTGCTCAGCAACGTGAGCAACCGCGGCATGATGGGCGAAATCCAGCTTGAGGCCATCCTTGAACAGATGCTCAATCCAGACCAATATGAGCGCAATTATCGTCCTTCAAAAACCGGCGACCAAGTGGTGGAATTTGCCATCCGCCTGCCCGGCAGAGACGACGATGGCTCCTGTGTTTACCTGCCTGTGGATTCCAAATTTCCCCTGGCATCATACAACACTCTGCTGGATGCGCAGGAAGAAGCAGACACCGTCAAGATCGACAACGCCCGCAAGGAGTTGCGCAACAGCATCCTGAATTCAGCCCGCGATATACACAACAAATATATCAAACCCCCTGCCACCACAGACTTTGCGCTGCTTTTTCTGCCCCTGGAAGGGCTTTATGCAGAGGTTCTGCGAGACAGTTCCATCTTTGAGGAGATCACACGCAAATACAAGGTCACGGTTGTGGGACCCACCACCATTTCCGCTCTGCTGAACAGTCTGCAGATGGGCTTCCGCACCCTTGCCATCCAAAAACGCAGCAGCGAGGTTTGGAAAACCCTGGGCGCCATCAAAACTGATTTTGGCAAGTTTGGCGAAGTTTTGACAAAAACCCAGAAAAAATTGGAGGAAGCCTCAAAAACCATTGAACTAGCCAGCCATCGCAGCCGGCAGATCACAAAAAAACTGAACAAAGTGCAGGAATTGCCCGTTGAGGAAACGGCTGAGATCTTGGAACTAGAAGCCCTCGAAGAGGATGACTTTTAACGCGAAACAGATGGTTTTAAGCTGAAAATGATTAAGTTATAAATAAAGAAGAACCTGGGAGGTTTTAAACATGTTTCTGACCGGACAACAACTTAAGGAAGTTTTTCTGAAAGCAAAGAAACAGCGTTTTGGCATCATCGCCTCAAACGTTGTGTTCGACACACAGGTGCGCGCCCTGATCCAAGGCTATGCCGCGGTAAAATCCGACGGCCTCATGCAAATGAGCAGCGGCGCCTGCAAATATGCTGCGGGAGAATCGCAGGACATCAAAACCGGCGCAAAGCTGATCTCCACCATGATCAAGACCTTTGCAGAGCAGTTTCCCCACAGCGGAGTGGGGCTGCACATCGACCATGCCACCCCGAACTACTTCGATTTCATCGTCTTCTGCATTGAAAACAATCTCGTCACCTCCGTGATGATTGACGCATCCAAGGAAGATCTTGCCGAAAATATCCGCATCACCAAGGAAGTGGTGGACATCGCCCACAAACACGGTATTTTGGTGGAAGGCGAAATCGGCCACATCAAAGGCGCTGAAGACGAAATTGTCTCGGAAGTGGAGCTTTACACCCGCCCTGAAGAAGCGCTTGAATATGTGCAAAAAACCAATGTGGACCTTTTTGCCGCATCCGTGGGCACAAACCACGGCGTTTCCAAAGGCGAGAACATTGTTCTGCGCCTGGATTTGGTGAAGGAAATTGATGATTTGCTCATCAAACACGGAGTTGAGCGCGGCATCGTGCTTCACGGAGCCTCCGGCCTCACCGACGAACAGCAGCGCACCGCCATCGCAAACGGAGTGGTGAAAATCAACAAGGACACCCACTATCAGATGGATATGGCACAAGCCATCCAAGCCTATTGGGAAAAGGAAAAATACGCCATCGTCCGCCCTGAAGGCGTGGCGCCGGAAGCCTATGTGCCAGACAAAGGTCGCTTCGACCCCCGCAAATGGCTGATCAAGGCCGAACAGCGCATGCAGGAAACCGTGGTTGAATTTTGCCGCGTTACCGGCAGTGCCGACAACAGCATTTTACTCTAAAATACAAGGAAAAATCATGAAAAAAGTAGCAATAAACGGATTTGGCCGCATCGGCAGGCTGGTGATGCGTACCATCTGGGAATCCCATCCACAGTTGGAAGTGGTTGCCATAAACGACCTTACCGATTCCAAAACTCTGGCCTACCTCTTGAAATACGACAGCGTGCACCGCATCTTCAACCACGACATCACCCACACTGAAGACAGCATCAGCATCGACGGCAAAGTCATCCGCGTCTTTGCGGAAAAAGACCCTGAAGCCCTGCCCTGGAAAGAGCTTGACGTGGATTTTGTGATCGAAGCCACAGGGGTTTTCAACACTCGCGAAGGTGCCGGAAAGCATCTGAAAGCCGGAGCCTCCAAGGTTGTGCTCACCGCACCGGCAAAAGACGAAGTGGATGCCACCGTGGTTTTGGGTGTGAACCACAATATCCTGAAACCTGAACACAGCATCGTTTCAAACGCCTCCTGCACCACGAACTGCCTTGCCCCGGTGGCAAAGGTTTTGCACGACCACTTTGGCATCGTGAACGGACTCATGACCACGGTGCATGCCTACACAAACGACCAACGCATTCTGGATTTGCCTCATAAGGATCTGCGACGTGCCCGCGCTGCCGCGGTGAGCATGATTCCCACCTCCACAGGCGCTGCCAAAGCCATCGGACTGGTTGTTCCAGAACTGGCTGGAAAGCTGGATGGAATGGCAATCCGCGTGCCCACTCCGAACGTTTCCCTGGTGGATTTGAGCGTGAATCTGCAGCGTGAAACCTCCAAGGAGGAAATCAACTCCGCCATGAAGGAAGCCGCCCAAACCCACCTGAAAGGCTATCTGCAATATTCCGAGGAGCAGCTTGTGTCCGTGGATATGATTGGCAACAGCCATTCCTCCATCTTCGATGCTCCCTCCACCTTTGTTAAAGGCAACCTGGTGAAGGTTTTAAGCTGGTATGACAACGAGTGGGGCTATTCCTGCCGCGTTGCAGACCTCCTGGACATCCTCGCCAAACTATAAAAGAACAGCACTTTGAAGGGGCGGGACGCCTGTCCCGCCCCAAAGGCTTCAGCAGATGGCAAAATATTTCTACAGCGATGAAGGCAAAACCACAGGTCCGGTTTCGCCCAAAGAACTGATGTCCCTGATTTTGGACGACGTTTTGGACATGGATTCCTCCGTGATGGAAAGCCGCAGCCCCCAGTGGAGAAAGATCCGCGATATTCCAGAATTGATGCGCTTCATGAAGGAATCGGACGTCCGGATTCTCGACTGGGCGGAAGAGCGTGATCTCACAGGCATCGAAGACGCTCAACTCCCTCTGTTTTTTAACGTTCCCCCGTCCCGCCTGCTGTGGATGAGCCTGTTCAGCTTCGGGCTCTACGAAATATATTGGATCTGGGCAAACTGGCGTTTTTTAAGGTTCAACCGCCGCAACAGCACCTCCTCATATTTTTGGCGAAGCGCATGGAACCCATTTGCCCTGGTGGACATCTTCCGCCAGATTGCTGAAGACAGGGAACTTGTAAGCGCTCCATCTCAGTCGGACTTTGTGCTGAACGGCTGGCTGTGGCTTATTTTCCTGCTACTCCTGCAGGCGCGCCACATCGTGGTTTTATTCCTGCATCCTCCCTTGCTTCTGGATATTGCGGTCACCTTGATTGTGCTGATTGCTTCAGCTTTATGCCTGTTGCCTGTGCAAAAACTCATCAATGCCGGAAACGAAAAAGCGGGCAAGGGCTTTTCTCCCAAAGGTTTGGGACACTATGCGGCAATTTTGTGGGGGCTTTTATCCTGGGCTGTGATCTTGGGCGGCTGGATATCCGCCTTGTTCAGACTTAGCTAAAAGGCTTTTTCCTACTTTCCTTCCCGTTCTTCAACGTGCTTGATGGCGTCTTTCAGATGTGACCGCTTTCCGATGCGGATCATCCAGAAGACAAAGAACAAAAGCAGCGCACCGCCCAGACCGATCAAAACATAAACCACCCAACTCAAACCTTTTTTCATCGCCACCGTCATCAGCTCTGTTTTGTCCAACAGATCTTTGGTGTTGAATTTCCAAGTGACGGTTTTTCCATCCGGGGAAATGCTGTCAAAGTTGTCGCCTGCATAGACAATTTTCCAAGGAACGTGAAGCTTGTAAGTCCATGTGGTATGCTCTATCTGGTCCTTCAAAATGCCCATCAGGATGTCGTCATCATCGGGCAAACTGGCGATGAATTCCTCTTCGCTCATGTCCAGGTCGTCGCCCAAATACAGCGGAGTTTCCATCTGTTCCATCACCTCGCGCTCTTCGATGGAGATCTTTCTTTTCACCACGATGTTTCCATCTTTGTCTTTGGGCAAAATGCTGAGCTGGCCAAAGAAGTTCATGGCGCTGAGTTGGTCGTCCAGATTGTTGAAGGCGTCAACGTTGTCAAAATGGAAGTCCACAAGGTAGATTTTTTTATTATCGCCAACATTTTTCAGATTATATTCGCGGAGATGGATGCCCGGGCTGCTGAACACACGCAGAAATTCCTCGGTGTTGGAATAGTGGGATTCTATGCTCAGACGCAGCTTGGCGCGGCCGGAACCATTTGAATTCAGCCACAGCTCTTCATCATATTCCACGCACCCCGCCAAAAGCAGGAGCATTGCAATCAATATGGGCATCAGTTTTTTCATGGGCGTTTTTTTCCTTTATAAGCAACAAACCTTTGTGTTTCCAATAATAGAATAATCGGTTTTTTGGCAAGCAAAATATTTTTCCGCCCCACCTCGCAAATTTCTATTGACAAAACAAGCCCCCTCCCGCTTTTTTGTTTTTTAAGAAAAAAGAAGGAGAAAACTAATGACTGAACTGCGTCAAGTATATCACTGCAAGAAATGCGGAAACTTGGTGGAAGTGCTTTTCACCGGCCCCGGTCAATTGGTTTGCTGCGGCGAGCCGATGGTGAACCTGGCTGGAAACACCGAGGAAGCCGCCTATGAAAAACACATCCCCGTGGTGGAAGATTTGGGCGACAGCATCAAAGTTATCGTGGGTTCCGTGCCCCATCCCATGGAGGAAAAACACTACATTTCCATGATCGAAATCTGCACCGATAAAAAGGTGATGCGCCATGAACTCAAACCCGGCGAAGCCCCCGAAGCCATCTTCCCCGTGAAAATGGAAGAAGTGATCACCGTCAGGGAATATTGCAACCTGCACGGCCTCTGGAAAGCCTGAGAAAAATCCATTTATTGGAGGAGATAAAACAATGTCATTCAAAGACAGCAAAACCGCTGAAAACCTTATGAAATCCTTTGCCGGAGAAAGCCAGGCCCGCATGCGCTATGTCTATGCGGCCAAAACCGCCAAAAAGGCAGGCTTTGAGCAAATATCAAACATCTTCACCGAAACCGCCGAAAACGAAAAGGAACACGCCAAGCTCTTCTTCAAACTCATGCAAAAGCACGGTTTGGAAGGGGAAGTGGTTGAAATTCATGCAGCCTATCCAGTTGGCTGGAGTGCCGAAGACACCCTTGCCAATCTCAAATTTGCCGCTGAAGGCGAATTGGAGGAATGGAGCGACCTCTATCCCACATTTGCAGACATCGCCGAGCAGGAAGGCTTCAAAGATGTGGCACTCACCTACCGTTTGGTGGCAAAGGTGGAAAAGGAACACGAAAAACGCTTCCGCAAGCTTTACGACAACGTCAAAGACCTCAAGGTCTTTAAAAAAGATGAAAAAACCTTCTGGAAATGCATCAACTGCGGCTATATCCACGAAGGCGAAAAGGCGCCGGAAATTTGCCCCTGCTGCCTGCATCCCCAAGCATATTTTGAAGTGCACTGCGAAAACTACTAAGGAGAAGGAAAAATGCAAAAATACATTTGCACCGCATGCCAGTGGATCTATGATCCAGCCGAAAATGACAACATCCCCTTCGAAGATCTTCCCGAAGATTGGGTGTGCCCCGTTTGTGGTGTCGGCAAGGACTTCTTTGAGCCTGTCGACTAAATCTCACACGATTAACCCGGAAAGCCTGCTCAGGCGGGCTTTCCGTTCTTTATAGCCAAAATATCCCATCCACCCGGAGGAATACCATGACCGAACAAGAATTCAACGAAATTTTGGACTTTGCCGTCGATCGCGAACGCGAAGCAGTCCAGTTTTACCGTGATCTGCAAAAAGACGCCAAATTTGCCAGCCAGATTGAAATGCTCAAAGAACTGGAAGATATGGAACTTGGACACATCGAGGTGATCGAAAACATCCGCCGCAAGAGAGTCTCCGAAGCCGACATCCCCACCGTGCCAAACCTGCGCATCTCCGAATACATCAGCGCCGACGTGGAAGAACTGGACTTCAGCTATCCAAACATCCTCATCCGCGCCATGAAACGCGAGGAAAACTCTTTCAAGCTCTACACCGAGATGAGCCAAAAATTCCCCGATGGCGAGATCTCGCTCCTTTTCCGCAAGCTCGCCTCCGACGAAGCCAAGCACAAACTGCTGTTTGAGCGCCTCTACGACGATTGGATTCGCGCCGGAAATTGAAACTCGCCCTGGATACATCCCAAACCGCCGGCTCCATCGCGCTTTGGGAAAACGGCCAAACGCTATATTCCGCCTGCTTCAACATCAGCGTGACCCACAGTGAGACCCTGATGCCCCAGCTTGATGCGGCGCTGGATTTTTGCAATCGCCAGCCAGCGGACCTCGAGGCTGTCTATCTGGGCAATGGACCCGGTTCCTTCACCGGGCTGCGCATCGGGCTTGCCACCGCCAAGGGCATCGCCTACGGGCTCAAAATCCCCCTGCGCGTCTTTTCTTCACTCCAGCTTTCTGCGCTTCAACGCCATCAATGCGGCAAAAACATCCTGGCGGTGGCGGATGCCAAAATGCGCGAACTCTATGCCGCGCTTTACGATGAGAACCTGAATGAGCTCGTTCCCCCGGGCGTTTGGGAACCCGAAGCTCTATTGGATTGGAAACTGGACAACCCCTACTTTGTGGGCAGCGGAGCCAAACTCGCCCAAAGCCTCTTCGAAGAAAAAGGCATTCCCTGCACTCCCGTTTTGGCACAGCCTTTGGACGCCTCCGGGCTCTTCCATCTGGCACAGCTTTTCCCGGAAGATGAGGCCTACAATTTTGAAGAACTCGCCGCCTTGGAGCCTTTCTATTTAAGAGAATCCACCGCGCAGGTGCGCGCTAAATCAAAGCTTTGATCCAAGGGTTTTTAGACACTTTTAGAACAAATCCATTCCAATTTTTGAACCCCCAATCCGAAATCTTAACCCAACAAAAAACGTTAACTGTAGCATTCTCATGGAAAAGCTCTTTTTTTATATCAACTTCCCGGTTTGTTTTTTGTGCTTTCATCCTCCATGGGCAGCTTGTCCACCCGCACCCAAAAATCGCGTTTTAGTTTCCTGATCTTGTAGCGAACGCCTTCCAGCGAACTGAATATGTCCTGAATCTCTTCCAAGCTATACAGATAGAGTGGGCATTTGCGCTTGTAGCGAAGTTTTCTCTGCCAAGCCCAAAAACCTCCGGAGACAGGAAAGCTGAAAAAAACGCTGCTCCCGGCATGCTTGAGGGCTTTTGCCACAGCCGATGTTGCATCGTCAATGTAATCCAGAAATCCCATCATGATCACGCTGTCAAAAACCTCTGTGTCTTCCAACTGAAAGAAATCCCGCACCTCATAGCGGCAGACTTTTTCAAGACCGGCTGCGCGAGCTTTGGCACGAGCCAGTTCAATCATGGCGGGGGCAAAATCCAATCCCAAAACTTCCTTCGCGCCACGCTGTGCCAGTGCCAGACTGTAGTGTCCAGGTCCACAGCCAACATCCAAAAAGCTCTTCCCCTCTGCTGGCAAACAACCCGCCAGCGTATATTCGAACCGCAGCAAAATGCTTTGCCGCAAATGACGGTTCAGCCAGCGCTGGAAAAACCCGTTGCCCGTGCCATAGATGGAGTCAAACCCATCTGCATAGGAATCGAAGAAGCCCGAGGTGCCGTCTTTAGTCTTGAAGGAGGAGTTGTTCATAGTGTTCACCCAAAGTCAGAGATTCCGCCAAACCCAGAAGCAACGTGAGTTTGCGCGGCACGCCAGACAGGTTGACATAGCTTTTGAAATGGCGGTATATGCTCATTTGCAGGCGGGGATGCCCGGGATCGAGCTCACGGGGATGGATATAGATCAACAGAGGCTTTCGGGTCAGTTCACGACTTGCCGCCCTGCCGAGCAGCCAGGCTGGAAAAAAGCGCAAATAACCCCCACCGAACATATTTATCTTCAGGCTGCCAAATTCCGCCATGGTTATCGGAAATTCGCAGATGCGTCCGGATTCTGTGGTCAGGAAAGTGGGTCGGTTCTCGCCGCGAAAGAGGGTGTCGTGTTGAGGGCGGTTTTGCACGATTGAGGAATCGTAGGCATAGCCCGCCTCCAGCAGCGAGGAAAAGAACCAGGGAGTGCCTTCGCCCATGGTGAAACCCGCGCTGCGCCAGCCTCGAACCTCTTTTCCGCTCAGGTCTTCAAGCAGCTTGCGCGAGTCTGCGGCATCGGCTTCAAAAACTGAACGCTGCATATCCCGAACCTCCTGGTGGTAAAATCCATGGGAAGCGACCTCGTGCCCCAATTCCACGGCTTTTCGTACCAAGTGGGGAAAGCGTCTGGCTATATAACCCAAAAAGAATAGTGTGGCCCGTGCGCCGTGTTCTGCCAGAAGGTCGAAATGACGCGCCAATCCCCGCTCCACCCGGGCGGGCAGGCTGTCCCACTGCGTGACGGGCGGGGTTCCTTTCACGCCCAGAATGTGATAATAATCCTCCACATCGACTGTGTAAAAAACAGGATGCCTGGCTGAACGAGGATTTGAACTTTGTTTTTGCATGTGATCACATTAGTGGATGCTTGCTCCAGATGTCAAGCAATTCTTGCTTCCGGTAGTGTGTCTAACGTGGCCTTTGTAGCCACTGGTGCTTTTGACCTGACGGCTGTCGGGATCTTTGGATCCCTCAACCAGAGATGATTACGCATATTTTTTGTCCATTCTATATGCAGCGGTCCTTACCCTCAACCCCGTTAGGTTTTCAATAAACGTATTATATATATGGAGGAAAATATATAATGAGTTTTACACATCTTCGTGTGCACACCGAGTTCAGCAGACTGGACGGTGCCTGCGTCATCGACGATCTGGTTCAAAAAGCGATGCAAAATAAGATGCGCGCGCTCGCCGTCACAGACACAGACAGCCTGGCTGGCGCCTTTCGTCTCTGGCATCTGTGCATCAAAGCCGGCATCAAACCCATCATCGGCTTGGAAACCAGCGTGGTTGACAACCTTGACAACGATGCAGCTTTCCCCGTGCTCCTGATTGCCAAAAACGGCTCGGGCATCGCAAACCTATGCCGACTCGTCACCTTGCGTCACCAAGGCGGTCCATTCTCGACGCCCATTACAAAAGCCCAATTGGCAGAGCATGCACAGGATCTGATTTGCCTCTCCGGCGGTAGCACGGGCGAACTCAACACCCTGATTCTGGAGGGCAAAGACGATGAAGCCAGACGGGTTTCACACTGGTTTTACCACACTTTTGGAAACGATTATTTCTATGAAATCCAAAACCACGGCCTTCCCGTCGAAGCGTTTACCATGAACAAAATCCTGAACCTGGCGTATGAGACCAAAATCCCGCTGGTGCTCACCAACGGCTGTCACTGTCTGGATCGGGGCGATTCCATCGACTTGGACGTGCTGCATTGCATCCGCAGAGGCATCGACTTCAGCCATCCCCATGCCAAACGTTTTTCCGACAGCGAACATTATTTCAAAAGTCCCCGACAAATGAAGGCTCTGTATCAGTTTCCGCCGCAGCTTCACAAAAACACGCTCGCCATTGCCAGACTGATCGATGCGACCGATGCCTATCTGCCCGTTTGGGAAAGTGATTTGACGCCCTCCATCGTCCTGAGGCTCCTGCACGAATTTTCCAGCGACCTGAAAACCAGATCCCAGCCCGGGGAAAGCCATATCACCGTCGCCGATGTGGGGGACAATACTTCCCGGCTCGTGAATTATCTGCGCCAGCGGCTTCCGAATTTTCACATCATTCATCCCACCGAATATGAGCGCTGGATCCCGGCTGGCATCTATGCCGCGGTTTTGAAGGTCTTGAAGGTGCCCAAAGCCAGGATCCGCCAGCTTTGTGAGTTGATTCCCCAAGCGGCAAAAACGCTGCTGGAAGCTGTGTTGATGAGTGTTGAATTTTCCAGCCTTTCCGCCGAGGATTACCTTTGCTCTCTTGCCATCGAAATTGGCGACACCCTGATCAATACTGTCAAGGATGAGCTTGTCCCCAAACGCGAATTCGTCTTCGTTCCCAAGGATATGCCCCTGCCCCTGCTAGCCGATCAAAAAGGGGAACTGAGATGCCAGTTTGACCGCCGCACCATCAACGAAATTGGCGGCATCAGCCTGGAGCTGTTCATCTGAACAAAAGCTCCTCACTCAATCAGGATGGGGGGAAAATAACTGCAATTCTACGTTGAAGTCCGGGTCTCCCTTGGCTCGAGCAGCAATCCTTCCTGGATAATCCCCATAGACCACCCGTAAAAAAGACGGGAGGCATTTGGGAAGTATATAGGTTGTATATTGGTTGGAGCCCAGGGAGAAAGGGGGCTGAAGAGGTTTTTTGTGCTTGGAGGAGCCTGAAACCAGAATTTTAGAGCAAGCCCCAACGACGACGGAAAAACAGTTCCAAACTGAAAGCCAGGATGAAGCTTGCCAACACCCACCATTTGCGGTAGATGGCAAAGTCCTCGCGTTGTTCAAACTCTCTGGCTTGGGCGGGCACGGGGTTCCACTCTGCAATTTCGGCAGGGCTGAACAGCTTGCCGCCGGTGTCTGAAGCCAGCCAGGCAAGCAGGGGAAGGTTGAAGTCAAAATCTCGGGATTCGATGCTGGAATCGCTCACGCTGAAGCGTCCCTCACTCTTTTCACCGCTCACCTTATCCTGGATCTGGAAGCTGTAACTGCCTGCCTTGTCGATCACAAAGCGGGCGGAATATTCACCCTCGCTTTGGGTCATGAAATCGCGGAACACTTCCTTGCCGTTTTCGCCGACCACTTTCAGTTCGGGGTTCAGGTCCAGACGCAGAGCGCGGATATCATCCTGGGCACGTAGGCGCAGGTTGATCTCCTCGCCCAAAAAATAGCTGCTGTTGTGGATGGCTTCATAGCCGCTGGGCGAAGTGTTTGCCAGCCAGGTGAGCGAATTTGTCAGCAGTTCGCGGTATCCGCCCTTGGCGCTTTGCAATTGCCATTTCCACAGGTTCAGAAAGGCCATGGACAGGGTCTTGGCGCTGCCCTGGGTGCTGGCGGCGATGGCCGGGGATTTTTGGGCGTTGTCGATGCTTGCCAAAACCTCTGCGCCGCGGCTCGCCGTCACATAATAGTAGTCCAGAGGCGGCACGGTTTTCATTTCCGCGCTGTCAAAATTCAGCATGGGATATGAAGCCGCAGCGGGAGTAAGTTCCATGAAACCCTGATAGGAACTGGTGATGTTTGAACGCTGCAGGGGCAAAACGGATGCCAGTTCAGGGATGGGAAGGCCTTGAAAGAGGATGCCCACGCCTTTTTTGTGGGCGGAAAGCACATAGTTCAGATTGTTTCCGCTGAGTTGCATACCGCCGTTATTGATCAAAACGATGGCTGCCAAACTTGTTGTGGGCAAAGAGCTTACCGATTTTTCGCCGGACCAGGCCTGGGCTCCCTGCACGCGGTAGTGAGCGGTTTCCCAGCGTGGGTTTTCCGTGATGGCGTCCAGGGTGAATTTGTTGTCCCAGGCAGGACTGTCGGAAAGCACCACCACGCGCTGTTTTTCGCTTAAAACTTCGATGGCGCCGGGATGGCTGTTGTTGTTTTTGGAACGCTCGTTCACTCCGGTGGCGTTGATTTCCACCCGGAAGGGGAAGAAGCCGGTTTGGGCAAAACGGTGGGTGAAGTCCACATTTTGAGGCTGTCCGCTTTTCAGTTGGACATTTTGGCTGCCCAGTGCGGATTTTCCCTGCCACAGGCTCACGTTGGCGGGTCCGTTGTAGTTTTCGGCCAGCACTTCGGCGCGGATGAGGGTGGGTTCATTCCGGTAGGCCTGGCGGTTCGAGATGGTGCGCAGCACGCTGAGATCTGCCTTGCTTTGCCTGCTGGTGTCTGCAATTGCGTAAAAGGGACTGCCGATCTGCTTCACCTGCTGGAGAGATTCGTCCCGCAGCCAGCCGTCGGAAATCAGAACAATGCCTTTAACCCTGCTGAAATCGTGCTTTTTGGCAAGTTCATCCAAGGCTGGAGCCAGCAGGGTGTTGTCTTTTTCCGGGCTCAAGCCGGTGGCAAAGTCATAGCTGTGCAGTTCGTATCCCGCGACGGCAAATTTTTCTGAGAGTTCCTTGCCGGGACCGCGCAGCCAATCATTTTTCTTGCCGGAGGGACCGCTGAGATCCATGCTGGCAGAGACGTCGGTCAACACAAGAATCTGCTGCTTTTCCCGGCGATGGCGCAGGAAGCTGAGAATCGGGCTGATCAGCAAGAGCAGCAAAATGCCCAGGCTGATGAAGCGCAAAACGAAAAGCAGCCAGCGGCGAACGCGGCCGATCTCCGGACGGGTGTGAAAATAGTAGTAGCCCGCCAAAAGCAGGGCAATCAGCGCAATTACGAGGTATCTCAGGGCTTAAAACCTTATGTTGAAATAGTTTGCCAGCGCCACTCCCTTGGTGGTGTAGCCGGGATAAAACTGTTCGATGGACTGCAATCCGACGCCAAATTCGATCAAGCCCAGGTTCAATCCCACTCCCAGCGATGTTCTCCAGGGATAGTTCCGGGTGGGGGTTCCATAGCCCAAAAAGATGGACAAAAGCGGGATGGGACGCAACTCCGCACCGATGGCAAACCTAGCTTGGCTGCTGGTTTGGACAGAGTCTCCAAAACCCTGGATATAGTCTGCGGAAATCGAAGCCTGTGGAATTCCATATTTGGCGGCAAAACGCATTTCCACGGGAAGCCTGGTGGTGTAGGGATCGGTTTTCTCCTGCTGCACATCGAAGCCCACGAGGTTGTCGATATCACCAAGCAGGTCCATGGCATAGAGGCTGTCCACATGGACGTTCACATTCAGTTCTTCGCGCACCATGCCCCATCTGATGAACCCGACGAGGTTGTCCAGAGTGGCACCCACAGTGAGGTTTTGGATGGGCTGAGAATAGAGCCCCAGCAGGGTTTTGGCGCCAAATCCACCAGCCCCGGCAAGCTGCTTCACATTCTGTTGGTAATTAAAGCCGTCCAGGTTTGAGGAAAGATGTCCCTCAAAGTCGTTGGTGGTGGTGTTCAAAATGCCAGCCAAGGCGCTCACCGAAAAGCCAAACTTCATATCGGGAATACTTTCCGGAAGGGGAAGCCGGATGTCGCCCACCCCAACCGTGATATCCGCATAGCCAAGGCCTTCCAGGTTTGTGGCGTCGTTGTCGAAAGTGTAAACCTCGCTGCCATCGCCGTTTCCATAGAGCAGCAATTTCAGATAGGTTTTATCCAGCGAAGCCTTGGCTCCCAAGTGGACGGAACTGCTGAGGGCGACATTTCCCGTGGTGAAGCCAAAAAGCGCAATCTGGCCACCGATGCTGAGCGCCAGATTGTCTTTGAACGCATTTAAGATGTATTCCTTGTCTTCCTCATCCAAATATTCGCGGTCCATCACATAGTTATAGAGATCCAGATACAAGGAATTGTTTCCAAAATGGGCACCGAGGTTCAAAATCGGAAACCAAATTTCCTTGGTTTCTTTGTTCAGCAGAGCGGGATTCCAATAGTTGGCATCGCAGCCCTGGGCGCGCAGCATATAGCTGTCTGCCACCAAAAGCGATTTGGAGGTGAAAGAAGTGCCCCAAAGCATCGCTGTGAACGCAAGCAGCAAGAGCGGGATAAGAAGCTGTTTTTTCATGATGATTCCGAGATCAGAAGCTTTGCGGTCAGCATGCCTCGAATTTGGATGTAGTCCGCCGGAGAAGCGTGAATTATCACGGGACCCAGGCTGGGTTCCAAGCTGATGGCCGCCAAAGTGTAAACCCGGGGATTGGAAAAAAGGCGCAATTCAGATTCACTGAGGGCAAGATGGACAAACTGTTCGCCTTCATGGTTCACATCGGGTCCGGTGTATTCGGAGGAATGGATGGTGGCCTGCTTGCGGTAAGCGTAGGTGCTGGGGTTGGCAGGATCCATGGCTTCATTGGCTGAAAAATAGATGGTGATCGATGCGCCCACAGGGATGCGGTTTATCACACCCAGGGTCAAGGCCACGGCTTTGGTGCGATTCATGAGTTGGTTTTGCACGTCGTGGGAAAGTTCGATCACGGATGGGGTCGGCATGGTGAATTCGTGTTCGTTCAAAATGAAGTGTGCGGGCAGGTCAACCTGATATTTGCAGTGCGTTCTGTCTGTTTCGTGCACAAAACCTATTTCACCGTTGATGTCGGTGTTGAACATCATGTATCCATCCACCAATTCCACGCGGTTGGGCATGATTTGCAATACCGTGCTGACTCCTTCACTGAAGGCAAGTTCGGTGATCGTGGGTCCGCTCAGGGTTCCCGCCGCCACGTGGAAGTGCATGCCGTCGTCGTTGAGCACGTCGATCCAGCGTTCCTGACCTGTTCTTTCATTGATTGCGTGGATTTTGCCATAGAAGGTCGCTCCAAAGCCGATGTGGTTTGTGAGGGTGAGAAAAACCCGTGCTTCCTGCAATTCCACCGCCTCTTCAAAATCTTCGGGATATTCGATTTCGATGGAGGTGTAGGTTCCAGCAACTTCGCGGCGGAAATCGTAAAGATGGCCCTGCAAATGGTCGAATGAGAGGGTGTTTTGCAGACGGATGCCAATCTTGCCGATCGGGGTTCCCGGGGGCAGAGCGGATTGGCTGGAAACCAGCATCCTGAGCGAACTGAGGATCTCTCCGGAATTTTCCACACCGAAGCTGTAGTCTGCAAGGTCTTTGTGTATCCAGTTGGAATTTCCGTTTGGGCTCAGGGTCAGTATTTCTCCCGTGGCAGACTTGATTTCGGGAAAAGAGATGCTGACATCCGCGGGTTCACTCAACTGAAGCCGGAAGTCCAGGCCGCCTTGAGTAAGATGACCATAGCTAACAAAAACAGCCCCGTTCGGGTCTTCCAGAGGAATCGAAAAAGGAATCTCGATGCCACTGATCAAGGGCAGATTCTCAAGGCTGAGATCGGGGTTGAAACTCACCTTGCCAAAATCAGGGGTTGAAGCCTCGCCCGTGGTGGTGATGGTAAGAACATCAGAAGTGCCGACAACGATGTTTACACTATCCACCAGATCCGATACAAAGAAACGCTCGTTAAGGAGGGGAATCGTGAGATCCACATCCCAGGATGGAATACGGGGTTTGCTGATATTGCATGCCGCCAGCAAGAGCAGGGCTGCAGTCAGCGCAAGCAGATATTTTTTCATGGCTTGGCTCCTTGTGCCGTGTAAACAGGCTCAATTTTTGATATTTATCCTTAACATACTAATCTCCATTACTCGTTATGCTGTCAAGTTTTTTCGGTGGAAATGAGAAAAGAGCGAGGGAGCGGGTTTGATATGTATAACGTGACAACGAAAAATGCAAATTGTGCAGTGAAATCTGCAAACTGTCGCACCATATGACATCCTTACTCATCCTTACCAAGACCATTTTGAGTCGTTTTTGACAGGAATTCTGCAAACCCGATCTTCAAAAAATGCATATTATGACACAGAATCTGCAATTACAATTTTGGAGGAATGGCGTTTCAATACTCCCCTATTTATACGTGTCTTTCAGGATTTTTAGATAATATTGGTCTTTAATAAAGCAGTCAATCTTTTCCCATGTATTTGAATTCTTTCTTATCGTCTTTGAGTTCATAAAGGAGCATAAGACTAAGAATTTTTGTAATGAGAATGCGCCCGTTGCTTTAGGATTAAATAAGTACATATTCACTTTACTCTCTATTGATTTAGCTTCTGCGAACATCAGGATACTGCCAGCAATTGATGATGCACCACTGATATTAGATGCAATCTGCACGTCAAGCACTTTTGAGACATAATCAGGAGCTACAACCCATAGCCTAGACAACGATGCTACTGCTTGACGTCTAAGAAAATCGTTACCGTTCCATAGATTATGATATTTTTTAAGAAAATCGAGTAATGCCTGTCCACCATTATATTTGGCTTTAAACCATAAAATTGAGTAAAAATTCATTGGCATCTGTTCGTTAAACGGGAAAGATAGTAATCTCTCTTCTACGCGTTCAATAAACACTCTATCTTTACCCGATGTTGTAATCTGCCAATTTGTTAGAAGGTTTGATATTTGAAAAAGTGAAATGCTATCAAAAACGTCGATATTTCCTAAGATGTCGAGGATTGCATCTTTGCTTTTTTTACAATAGCCAATTGCTTCTAAATACCATAATAGATTAGGGCGCAGATTAACATCCTCTAAATATAACTTCGCAATTAGTTGCAGCGGATTAGCATACTTACTTTTTGCAAAGAAAGTTATATATCTTTTTGTGACTTTGTCCCAGTATCTTGTCCTGTTCTTCTTTAGGTGTTTTTTAAATCGTTTATACACGCCCGGCAGGACCTGATTGTTACCACTATCGGCATACTCCTTAGAAATACGGTCAATATACTTGTTTTCTTCAATCTCAAATTCACTAATGCCTTGGTAACAATCATAAATTTCAGTTTTGGATAGGTTCAATGCTAAACCGCGACTTCTAAGCATTTCTGATACTGCGAAAATGATATTTTTCCCATCCTTGTACTTGTTTACGCCTATAACGATATCATCCATCCAGCGCACAAATGATCCCTGAGTTTTTTTATTAAGCATCCTATCAATCTCGTATAGCATTGAGTGTGCAAGTAAACGAATCCCTTCAATATTTGAGACAGGTAACCCTTTGCCCGCGTAAGGAAGGTAATCTGGTGTCCATGAAATTCCTGAAATAATGTTGAAAATCAAGTCCACAAGCACCTCGTTTATCTGTGTATGGGATAAAAGCACCTTTCGAAGCTCCGAAACTGTGATGCTATCGTAAAAGTTCGAAATGTCTGTTACTACTAAATACTTACATTCATCAGAAAACTTGTAAATATGCTGTTGTAACATTTTCCACTGTTCCCTAAAAGAAAGTTCATAATTATCTATTTGATAACTACGTGGGACGTTGTGTCTATCGCGGGAAAAAAAAGCACGATCGGTTGGCTGGGCATCAAGAACCTGTCTTGCAATCGACTCAATCACAACTTGAAGCACTAATGCATCACTAGGATTTGGTATTACAAGTAAGCGGCATACTCCAAGCTTTTTCTCAATACGGTAGAATACAGGCTGTTCTGTTCTGTAAGTACCTGAGAGAATCCTTTTCCTTAGGTGTTTTGCATGATTATCAATATTATAATTAAAATCATAATTATCAAATAAATCTTTAATGTCAGCGCTTCTCAATTGATTTTTTACGATTTTTCTCCAGATATTAGTAATATCTCTTATGTTAAAGACATTTTCTAGTACTTGTTTTCTTTCCTGAGCGAATCTTTCAGTTTGCATGGTCAGCCCGCCGCATACGATAATTGTTTGATACAATAAAACGTCTTTTATGTGTTAACAACTTGTTGATTGGAGAATCCATCATTTGCATCTTAGCCCCAAAACATTGATTGGATTAAATTCTCCGTCGTGTTTTCTCGATGGTTCAAAACATGTATATCCTGGCCGGTAAATATTGCTTCTCGTAGGATCATAATACGAACTCAGTATACCTGTTAATAAGAACTGTAGCCCATTATGCAGTTGCTGATTATAATTATAATAGATATACTTTGCCTCCCTCACATCCTCGGTATCTGGCTTAGGTCTTGTTTTAAACACACATAATGTATCAAGAACGTTGATTTGGTTAACTAACATATCAAAGGGGTATAGTTGAGAAGAATAATTCTTTGCAATCCTTTTATTAACGCCATTGGCTATACTTACAAGATTCGATTTTCGTGATAATGTGAATGCTATAATACCTGTGATTGGTGCTCTTTGGATCAAATGCTTTGTTTCTGAAGTATAATTATGACGCACTCCCGAACAACCTCTACATAAGTTAATGGCTTTATTTAGTGCTATAAGTTCATTGTTGATGTCGTCGAGGTATAGTCTTTTCTTTACAGAAAAAATTGCAACAACCCCCTCTGGTGGTAAAATCGCAAACTCTTCAAATGATTCATAGACCGGATAATGAGCAACATCATACACAATTATATCTAATTGACTAGAATGCTCATCTGCTTCGTTACGTATCTTACGGCCTATATCACTTTTCCCTGTTTTTGTGCTCGGGCGAAGAATAAACCCTGAAAAGGCTCTCAATTCTTTGGGAAGTACAGAATTGAGGAACGATCTAATAAGGCTTTCTACGTATCTTCCTTCCTCTGCTTTATGTGCGGCTCCTTTTTGACCACGGGGAGCAGGTAAAAGTTTCTCAATGATTTCATACTGATTTTGTAAGACATTTGCTTTGTGGTTAAAGAACTCTCTTATTCTTTTGCCATGATCTTGATAACCCATTTTATAACTCCTTAATACATTATACAGACTCAATAAATGTAAGAAATTTCTTCCTGTCCTTATCCGACAGTTCTTTAAACTTCTCTACCAACCACTCAATCTTGATCTCACTCAGCCTTGTATTAAGGGTGGTTCTTATCTTCTCAAGCTTCTTCAGGTGGGCTTCAGCTACATAAGCTGGCGGACTGGACAGCTTATTCTGGAGCTGGTTAGCCGATGCTACATCCATCTCGGGAATATCTTTTCCCAGTTCCAATATCTCATCTGTCCACTCCTTGCTGAGCTGCTTGCGAATATCAGATATGGTTTTAACTATGTTTTTAATCACATCTTCCGGAAGCCAAGGTAATTCATCCTCGGCAAGCTTGGAGATTGTCTCTTGTTCAACATCTGCAGAGAGTGCATTAAAAGATTTCCAAGTTAGGTTCAAATCGCTTAATCGACCGTATGACCGTTTAAATAGGTGTAATGCCTTTTTGACAATATGAAAATCTTCCAGGTCCGATTCCAGCCCATCGTAAGCTCTGATTAGAGAATCAAGTTCCTCTAACATCACATCAATTGAGTCTTCACTAGAAATCTTGGAAGTCCAGACTTTATCCGCTCTTTTCGTGATTTCACCTTCGGCTGTGATTAGTGAATCGTAGAAGTCTTTAAGCCCCTTTCTTACAACTTGTAGTTCGTTAAGGTTTATCCTTTGAAACATGCCCTTTAGCTTATTGGCAAAGGCTTTTGCAAGCTCTTTTGTCACCCTGATATCTTTAAGTCTGCTGGTACTTATAACGCTTCGGTTTGTTCGAATCCAAGTATCAACTTCACTGATCAATCTTCGGGCCTCCGTCACATCTTCAACCCTGCGAATCAATGACCTTACACGAGTATCAAGGTTGCTTGCTTCATTATCAAGCCCAATATCTTCCAGGTTTAGCTTTACCTTACTCAGCATCAGATGCTTGAATTCCCCCACATGATCTGGTGAATCTGATTTTGGGCTTATTTGGACAAGCCAATCTGGAAAAACCTGTATTATTGTCTGCCGCCCTTCAGCTAGGACCGGCCTCATGTCATCGATCTGCTCATCTATCCACAGAGGTTTTTCAGACTCTAACTTAGCTATTAATTGTTTTAGAGAAGAGCACCCCCAAGATATTGGATTAACATTACCTTTCTCTGTATGATTCTTGATCCTCATAATCGCAGCATCTTTAGCTTCTTCCATTTCGTCAATTCTCTTTTCCGATTCTTTCGCTTGAACAGTCAGTCTCTGCTCTCGATAGAAAAGCTCTGGAGGGACTGGAAGCTTCTCCTTCAGTACACCTGATCGCTCCATACATTCAACTCGTGCAATGTGACTCTCTGCCTGTTCCCATTCATCCAGTAATGCTTCCCATTCAGAGGTGTCATCAGATCGAAGAACCAGATAGGCATCCTCTAAAATAGCTGGATTGAAGTGTTTTGATCTGATAAGATTGTCATCTGCCCATCCATTAATAGTTATATACTGATGATTCTTAAGCACATTCAGTGTATTACTACGTGGAGAGATGTATGCAGCCAAGAATAATCCTGCTGAGTCTTGATTTGCCCCATAAGGAGGTTTGATCATTGTGTCATAAATCTCACGCAGCGAAAGCATTCGTTCTTGTAGAGCTTCATCCCATTTAAGCGTTAGATTCTTCAAAATGCTATTAT
The DNA here is from genome assembly GCA_012728875.1 of Candidatus Cloacimonadota bacterium. Taxonomy (GTDB): domain Bacteria; phylum Cloacimonadota; class Cloacimonadia; order Cloacimonadales; family Cloacimonadaceae; genus Syntrophosphaera. The sequence continues at coordinate 62,940 of JAAYEF010000021.1, read as the reverse complement.
TGGGTCTTCTGTTGATTTTCCCATTTGCAGAGAAAATCCCCCACGCATCTTTGAGGACACTATTTGCCCTGTTTTTATCTTTAACAGGCTTTGCCATTACAGCGCTATAATCTAAAGTCGAGTGCATCAACTCCCGGGTTAGCATCGCGCATGTATCTGCTGCGTTCCCTTTTGAAGTGGAAAATCCATCGAATGGAAATGAAACTGGATGGGTATAGATTTGTTTAAATAACACAGTTGTAGCCCTACTCAATCTCATTCCTTCCAGTTGCTTGCCACCAAGTGAGAGATATCTTTTCTCTCTTAACAGGGCTTCAACTATTTCTTGCAGGGAGCGTTCAATTTTTATTCTATGAGAATCAACTAGGTTGCCATATTTCGCCAAGTCTTCTTTGGATAGGGCATCCAGTATAGACAATTCAGAAAGGTATTGTCCCAGTTTCCCTTCAGAATCGTATAGAAAAACCAGTAATATTGGAACTGCTTTTACTTTAAATGTTTCTGCTGCTGATTTTATGAGTTTGTGGGCTTCTTTACACACACTATCTACATCCACACTCTCTCCCAGATACACATAAAGAATTGATCCTCTTGGGTCATCAATACTCTCCGCCTTAGACCATCTTTCTGTCTCAAATATGATCTGTTGTGGTAATGTGTCCAGATTTGCTACTTTTGCTTGGAAGCCCCACTCAGGGGTAGTGATCTTATTCTCCTCTGCAAAGTCACTTTGGATGTCTTTAATAAGTTCACAGCTTTCCTTAATCATTGAGACGAATAGCTGAGATTTGGAGTTTTCATCATAACTGCCGTAAAGCCTGCGGATGTGGTTTATGAATTGACTTCTGGGAAGTGCATCTGAAAGAATATCAAAGCTCTTATATGCTTCATCCCATTCGATAGCATTGTATTCATCAAACAGCATCTGAAGTTCTTCTGATAGCACCGAGGTATCCATATTGGTTAAAGCAACAAGAGCTTCCACTGCGTCTGCACGGTTTATCGCTACAAGGCCAAGCTTGGAACTAAGGACAATTGCTTTTAGTATCCTTATCTGATTGACTGAGTATCTACTTGCATACTTATACATAACAGTCTGATATGCTTGCATGATCGTTCCCTGCGTTCCAGACTCTTCAGAACTAATCAGCTCATGGATAAAAGAATCGCTCATCATATCTACAGCGGCAATCCTCCAGTCCTTGTCATCTGATATTTGGCTCGATTCAAACTGGTTAAAAGCTTCTATCAATAAAGCGAGGGCGGATCTCTCCTGTAAGTGGCTCCCAACTGCAGAAAGGTAATATAAAAGCCAGATACTGTATGCCGATAAGGGCCAAGATCCTTTGCTCACTATGTTATGATATAATTTTGGATCGCTCCACACCTGAATATGCCTTGAACTGGGAAACCATTCATTAATCTTTTGTAGCTCTTGAATTGAGGTTTGGAAAGAGGATTCTGTCTCAAAGATTTGATTTAGGTATTGTGGATTCTTCTTCTCTATCAGGTTAGCAATTAGAGTTTCAAGGTTGGTTGAAAGATAAAGCTTATCAGCCGTTTGATACCTGGTTATGTATCTCTGCATCTCATTTTTATGCTCGGTAGCCATGCGTTGAAGATAAGCGTTCAGTTCAAATTGGATAAAACCCACAAAGCTAACCTGAGGTGAGTAGGTTTGTATGGTCTCAAACAGCTCTTGAAGCACTCCACTCCCAGCCAAATGGCTCCTAGTTGAGGCAAATTCCATATATTTGCCAAACTCATCAAACAGAATGACAAGGGACTGATATGGCTTTCCCTCACCACAATATACTTCTACAGTCCTACCAATCAGTTCTTGTATGGATTCGCCTTGCAAATTCCTAATCTGCATGTCATGCTTGCCCAAGAACTTGTTTACATTGATATAGGTGGTTTCATCTTGTTTCTCCAGCAATGCTGTGATATCTGCCAGGTTAGCACCTCCGCAAATCTCCGCAAGTTCTTCCAGCATTGGGGGGCTTGTTATCCAATTCAGCATCTTGATTGCTTGTTTGAACCTGGGTCTCAAATCTTCGATCGGTTTAACGTCATGCCCGTCCCTACGTAGAACTTGGATGATCTGGCCGGATAACCCATGAATAAAGTCAAATTTCGTGAGGCCATTGAGAGCTATGACCAAACATGGCTTTTCGATGTCATCGATCATCATCCCAATTTCTTGACCTATCTGATCATCAGCCGAACGAAGGTTTATCAGAATAGCTTGTGAAGCCTTATCTGCAGGAGCACTCAATAGTTCAGCTAATGTAACACCAAGGTGGGATTTACCCGTTCCATATCCTGCAATTGCCAAGGTAAACGGCACATCTTCAAGACCGTATGACCTTCTAACTATTGTTTTGGTAAAACTCGCAGTATCAATCAGCTTGTGCCCGTGGTTATATCCCACTTCATCCGGAGATACCCCATGATAGGCAGGTCCATGAAACACAAACGCTTCCGACGCCAATTTGGATTTAACAGAGTCAGTTATGTACCAATCAATGTTAACAGCCCCATTAAAGAGCTTATCTCCTCTAAACCTTACGATGTCCTTTAAAATCATTGTTTCCTCCGGTTTCTATATCATGTCATCAAACATTTGCTTGTATGCTTCTCTTGCGCTCTTCAATGGGCTCAGAATCCAAGGGTTCATGTGCCTGTCTACCTTTAATATTCCTTTCCGTTCCATCTGATCAAGCACATCGGACATTCCTTTGCCCAACCATCTACAAATCGTAAGCCATCCCGTTTTTTGCTCTAATTCTGAAGTCGAAACTTGTTTCTGCTTCGGGAAAAAGCGCTCCATCGAGCCAATCACCCATGCCCCATAGCCCCTGGCAAGATCATCTTTTATTGGAGCTTGGTTGCGAGTAATAAGCTTGCCGTCATCCTGTAGGGCTCCACACACTCTGAAAGAGGCATCATCTTCATACATACCAAGCAGAGGTCCAATCAAACTGCGATTACTGCTGCCATATTGGGACTCTAGCATAGCTTCCAGGTTGTTTCTTGTAAATCTGTCACCAAGGCTGTGGTAAGCAGACCAGAATACATGGTACCAAACATCAGCTCCTGTCGTTTTGTTGCACAGATTCAGATGGCATAACCATTGGCTTATCTCAGCCTTCAAATAGGGATCTTCCACTAATATGACTCTTCCCAGATCAGTCAATTCTGGCTTGATCAGTAAACCCTTATCCTTGTTTACAGAGATCAAGCCCATTCCTTGGCAATAATCAATTGTAGGAAGCACTTTCCCTGATGATTCACCAGTAGGTATGCCTGTTTTTTCTGATATTGTTTGAGCATTTCCCGATCTTCCCTCTGCAGAAAACTTCAGAATTGCACTTATATATTGCCGCTCTGGTTTGAACGTGCGATGGAAGTTTCTGGGGAGGCGTGTGTTGATTTCTTTTTTAGCCATGAAATCCTCTCTCTTCCAGTGAAGAAATTCGTATTTTCTGTGCCTTCAATCTCAGTTCTCCAGAGAGTTCATCAAGATGTCTTCCCAGAACCCAGCACTCGCCCTTTTGAAGCTTAGCTAACCGATTCGTCCATTCTTTCACTGGAATATCGCTGATAGCGTTGTTTAGCAACTGAGCATGCTCTTTCATTTCATTTTCTGTCGGTTTAAAGAACAGCTTCATCTCAGCCTGAAAGAGTCTGCTTACCTGAGCGTCAGAGACTCCACCAACTCCTCTTACTGTTTGTGTTGCAGTTATAAGTGCAAGGCCATGCTTTCTCCCCTCTGTAAGGTATTTTGCTACTGGGGCGTCTGGTCCTAAATCCAAATTCTGAACCTCATCCAATACTATGACCTTTGGTAGGTGTTTACTACCATAACTGCTAACGTAGTTGTATAGATCCCACAACACAAATTCGATAATTGCTCTCGAGGAGTGTTTGTCGACTTTGTGAAACTGAAAGACTCTACTTCTATTCTCTACATCGGCAAACAGCTCATTCCATCCTATTTCGCTTTTGTCCACCAAAAATGGTTTGCTGGTAATAAATGGCTTCAGCTTCGTGATTGTGGTCTGCACAGTGTTCTTTGTGTAAAGCGCATCATCCAGGTATTCATAGAACATCTCGAGCATTTTATCTAGATTGAATTCATCTCCATATCTTTCAATACCGGTTTGGATGACTTCGATTGTGAACGGGAGTTGCTGTGTGCCTAAATCATAAACATTTTTAAATATGGAAGATACGCGCTTAGAAATTGTGATAGACGTATCCTTGAATTTCATGCCATCCTGTTCGCTGACTTGAGCTTTGAATGGATTTATTGGGAGAGGCTCATTGTATATAAATGTCTGACCTTCACTTGTAATAATCGGCTTTGCTGCCGGCTCTATGTTGTTAGGAACGAACCCATCCGTGTAATCTATTACCAGGCTGTTTTGGTTTTTTCTTGCCAGCTCACACAAGATGCACTGTATGGCGTATGTTTTCCCCATGCCTGATGTGCCAAAGATCACCACATGCCTATTGGCCAGGCTATCATGACCGAATTCCCAAAAGACTTCTTTTCCACCGCTAGTCTTTCCGAGGAGAATCCTCTCGGGAATTGTTTGTATAACGTCATCAGCCTTATCCAAGGGCTCTTCATCACCTTCTATTACTTGATCTATAGAAGGTTGGTCATTTGCTGTCCCTTCTTGCTGGAAATCTGGAATTGTGTCATCATCCCAATTAGGACTTGCATCACCCTCATCATCTTCAGGCTCATCATCGTCCCATTCTGTCATTGTATCGCCAGGTTGATAGTCTTCATCATCCAGACTTGGCGGCAGGTCAATATCTTCAATTTTCTGCATGATATTTTCTTCATCGGAAAGAGGTCCATCTGTAGATTCAGTTATGATCGACGAGTTCTCATCTGTAGATTGGGCAAGCGCTTTGATATAATTCCTGCCTATTGAAAACACATTTGCTTTTCCAGAACTTGTCTCAGGATTATTCCATGAACCAGTTTTCTTGATCGATTCGGCCTCATCGTCAATCCAGAAGGCCATCACTGAAGCGTCCCAGCTTATCTCGTAATCCCCCTCAGCGAGTTTTTCCAAGGCTGAGATTACTCGCTCTTCTTGATATGTATCGATCTTTGCCTTTGCAGCTATCAGACGGTGCAATTGCATCCACCAATAACGGCGGTCTGGCTTATCATCATCGAGCTTTTGTATCTCTTGGAAATTGGGTTTAAAAGCCTTAACCAGGATACTCAGTCCGTTATTGATCTGTTGTTTGGCTTTGATCAGCAGATCTTCCGACCTGTTGCCCATCTTGCACTCGATTAGGTGCAGGTTCAGTTTCAAACGATTTTTCTTCTCCAGGCTTGCTTTTAACCACAACAGGTCTGGTCTTACTCCGCTCTCTGCAAAATCAAACCAGTGTCTGTATGCATCAAGAGTCACCAGAGTATTGCATAACATAGTATCGTCTTTTCCAATAATTTTACGAGTGAGGGCATAGGCCATAAAGTCTCTGATATACTGGTCTGCCGCTCCGGTCGCTCTCACCAGAGACAATCCGGACAATTCCTGGGCAACCCTCATTGTCCCTTTAGCTACATTCTGATAGTCTTCCTCCGTCCAATTTTTGTCTGCTATCAATTGCTTGATGGAAGCTCTCAGTCTTATCTCAATGTCATTTAAGGAAAAATGCTCTGTCGATATGGTGTAGTTTTCTTCGCCTGAAATGCCCACTCCTGAGCCGAATCCAATTATTTCTCTCTGCAAATCGCTTTTTTTGCCCGAATCTCGGATTAAACGGTCATCCACGCTTGGGTCAATGCAGATTACCCATTCAGACTTGCTGTGGAGAGCCCCAATCACATCCATCCATGGCCTCAAATCTCCAGTGCCTATCACCACGGTGCCTTTTGGGGTAGTTCCACTTTTCAAGGCGTGCATGCATCCAGCCAATCTTGAGCTGATACTGAACTGTCTGTTACTGATAATCCTATACCGCTTGAATTCATCTGAGGGGTTGTCAATCGTAGCAACAGCTTTTTCTAAGATAGGATACTTTAGGGAATGGGTTCTGATATCCATGGGATCAACCGATTGAAACTTATCAGCTATATTCCCTGAGCCAATAATGTCATACAGTACAGTCACATCAGTGCTAAAGTTATCGTTGATCATTCTCAAAAACGAGTTTTGGTCGGCAGTGTTGATCAGTCTGTGCGAAATAGAAAATCTGCAGTTTCGATAAACTTGAAACTTACTTTCCGTTTCCGCAGCTTCCCATCTTTCGCTCCATTGTTCTATCCACCTATCTATACTGCTCGCATCGGCTGAATCTGTAAAAATACTTACACTGATTTGGTAGGGCCTACTGCGTTCATTTCGAATAACGTAGTAGTTCGGGTCTTTAACATTGGAAAGCTTAATCAAATACGCGTGTATTGCTGCTATGATTGGTTGAATGTCCTGATTTCTATAAACAGCTATGCTCAAGCCGTCCCTCGCGTGTGGATGCAGCCTAAAGTAGTCCAATAGCAGATTGTTCAGCAGCTTCGATTCCCGAGTTTCTAAAAACATGTCTGCATCACTTACATCATTTATTTCATCATCACTTTCGTCAGACATTCCCAGCATCAGTTTTGTCGATTTAAAAGCCTCTCCATCTATGGGATCACCTACTTTGTGGATAAGCTCATGTCCCACAACGTTTGTATTGAGGTTCAACCCATCATCGGTCAAAATACAGTTTACAGGGGTACGGATATGGGAAAGGTCAAGATACGATTGCCATATATGCTTTTTAAAAGCATCTTTCCTCTTGTTTTTCTCTATTTCAACGGTCACTGCATAGTTAAAACAGGAACACTGATAGACCATCTGGGATTGCAGCATCTCGAGCAGGGATGGATGAAGCACGGTAATAATGCCTGATTTTTCATAAAGCTCGGCATACCATGCATCGCTTTCATCTTTCTGCCTTTCTCTTACCACCATAAACGCTTTCAGGATCATGCCAGCCATGGGTGATTTCAGTAACTCACTCTGTGTGCTGATCATGTCTAAAACCACTTCATATTGTTGCCTTAAGATGTCCCATATGGAAGTGTCAGTCAATGCTGTTATTAAACCATCTTTTTGGGCAGCCTTGATGAATAGGTGATACTTTTCTGCGAGATTCTTGTAATGAGGCAGCAGCTTATCTTCGTGTTTTATCCAATTGCCCGACAATAGATTTCTCAAAAAAGAACCTTCTGACACTGAATCCCTCAAGCTGTGTAGGAATATTCTCCGCAACTCATCATTAGATGAAGTCTTTAGAATCTCGTCATAATAGGGAAGATGGAATAGTGGTAATACCAAAGCATGGTCTGGTCGATCCAGTTCGTCGGCAGCCATACCGATCAATTCAGTAGCCAGGCGATAGCTATGGCTGGATGGCAATTTCCAAGCGTATTTCCTTTCTTGGGGGTTTTCTTCATTTTGCACATAGAGATTGATGCTGAATGCTAACTCTGCAGTAGCTGTTCTGTTATAACGGAACTTGATTTCATCATTATCAAGTTTGCATTGAACTTCTACTTCAACGCCGTCTTTGTTCTTCAAGCAAGTGTGCTGCATAATAAAGCAGTCAAGCCCACCGATGAACCTGTGCAAAAAATCTCTTGCTATCTCTGCCACGTCCAAGACGGAATAATCTCCATCATTATCATCCCACTCCATGTCATGTTTGAATAAATCTCCAGTTATTTCTATCTTACTGAGGTTTTCTATGCTACCATAGTCTTTGGATTTGGAGAGCTCGTAGAGACTATCCCACAAAGCCGTAAGCACTATTTCTACGGGACTTCCCTCCATGCGTTTTACGCTGGTTTTCTTCTTTTCCTGCTTTTTCTTGAACTTCAAGACCTTGTCCAAAATGAACACAAAGTCACTTTCAAAAAGCTTACTCTTGTCATCTCGGTCCTCGGTCTGTATATAGTTTTTTATCCCAGACAAGAAATCAATACCACTGCCATATGCTCCTCTTATTTGCTCGTCATCCAGGTTTTCCCAACCCTCTTCTCCCGCCTCAATAACCTCGAGGATTCCATCAATTGCTTTTATTGCCTTCTTCTTTTGGCTTTCCTCGATAAACATCGTGTAGCTAAAGAATTCAATCGCTTTATAAACATAGGGTTTAAATTTCTTGTTTTTACGTGCATATGGGAAACTGGTGAAATTTGGTAATTGAAAAACCCTCAACTTCGTTAAAACCAAGTTCAATACCATCGGCACACTATCACAGTAGGATAGATCCAAGCTTTCCAACCACTTACTTAGCGAGATAAGATCGGCTCTACCTTGTTCAATAATCGGATAGAGGATGTTGTCGAAGATCTGAAGGTCATCTTTATTATACAGGTCAATACCACTTGAGCTTAGTATGTCTGAAACCCACTTACCGAAACCACGCATCATCTCTGTTTCCCAAATCATCTTGAGATTACAGCTATTAAAATCAGCCAGGCTGCCGGAATCGGTTACCACATCAGCTCCATAGAGAATGATCACATTGTATTTATCGGCAGGCATGGGTTCATTTCGATAATATGCAAGATTATCCAGCAGGGTAAGCCATTGGGCATCCTTTGCCTTTATGATACCCTCTTCAGACCATTGATCGGTAAGAGTCTTGGCAATCTTGACCAGCACATTTACGTCGCTATTTTCCAGTAATGAGCTGCTGATCAAATCTGCAGTAGCGATGGTCAGATCTTCTGGAATGCTATCCACCATAAAAATGATTTTCTGCCCTAGTTCCATGGAAGGAAGCTGGGATTCTATCCTTCCCGAAACATAATCGTTGAATGAACGTGCTATGTATTTCATGATTCTGCTCCATCACTTACTTGGTTGGGATGCAATACCAAGGCACAGGAATCGGACAATTGCATCAAAAGCCCGCTTTCTGCCAGCATATCCAGCAACCAGGCATCCGTATCGCTGGAAAGGTATATCCGTTGCTCTTCCAACCAATCACAACACTCGCCATACCCCGCTTCGTCAAAGACCATACCCCACCTTGCTCTGATCAAATTCTTAAATGTCTCATAGGTAATCCTACCCTGCTGCGGCACAGTGATCGTCACCAACACCCGCAAAATCTGCGGGGTCAAAACAAAGCGAGCCCAGGATCCCCGCTTGGGTATCACCAAGCCAGCCTGCTTTGCCATTTTCAAGAAAAACTTATGACCGGAACGTGTGTCCGCTTCTTTTAATATTTTTTCGTCCTGTAAGAAGCCATCTCCCTGCATTTGCGTGCGGATAGCCTTATAGATGGTTTTTTCTATGTTCTTCAAACTCTGGTGTGATATCCTCTTGAGTGTTCCGTTCTCCTCGTCAGGTCTGTTTATGGCTATGTAGTAGCCAGGCCAATTTGATATGCCTTCATTCAAACTTCTAACGCTTTGCATGATTAGATTTCTCAGAGTATGCAGCATAAACAAGGTCTCCAAATAGTACACACTATCCATCACATCCAGGCCTGATTCCAGTATCCTGCTCATTTCCACAGCCAACAAGTACCCCTCTTGCCATGTTGCACTGTTGCACCATCCTGCTTCTACAAACCTTGGCTGATGATCCTGCATGTCAGTTTTAGCCGCTGTTTCCGGATCTATCTTTTGATCAATGAACTCGGCTAAATCATCTATAAATTTTGGACAGGCACCAAAAAATTTATCTATTCCTTTTTCCAGTTTGTTTATCAATTTAACTGGTTCTAATTCGTCTGAAAAGAACCCAAGATTCGCTTCTTCAGCCCAAGACCTTATGGTGTCCGGGTCTTGTTTGAAGGCATTACATATCTGCAAGTATAGGAGTTCGCCTCCTCGAGCTAAAAACCTGTGTTTATTTAGAGAAAAATACAGCCTTGCATTATCAAGAACGTAACTCCAGGATTCTGCATTGTGGCTCTTGGCCTTTGTTTCATTCCAGATTGCTTCACCTGAAGTAAGACCTCTTCCGATAGGAATAAAAGACTGCGCACACCACGTGCGCCCTGTTCCAGCACCCTGAAATCCCAACAACAGATTCTCAAGAGTCTTCACTATTTGCGCTTTATTACCACCATCAGTCTTGATTCTGTTCTTAAGTTCTTGAGTAAGGTAAGTGTAATGCTCCCGATGGGTAATATGCCTTGAATCCAGTCTAGACGCACCTAAGAAAGCGAATAGTTTAAGATTCAGCCTTACTTTTGGAGAGTAATATAGTTTAGAATTTTCCCATGTACGAATGTAATCAAGAGATGGGAATGCAGAAGTCACATCTTTTCCATCAATTTCTTTTAAAGATGTAACAATAAGCAAGAATTCACCTAACAGCTCTGAGCTTGTTTGATCAGTACTATACCTATTCCCATAAAGTCTTATTGCAGGATTGCTTTTAAATGCCTGTTCAGAAGAGGCATCATAAGGAAAGCTTGAATTAGGCATCAAACACCTCCACTTCTTGGTCGCTAATACTGAATTTCTGTCTCTTGAATCTATTGTCATTACGCAGCCTCACTAACATCATATCGTCATTTAATGGGGCTGTTTTCTTTAAAACCTGCAGTTTGAAATGCTCCAACCGTTCTTTATAGGCAGCATTCAATAGATTTCCGATTTCACCGTAATGCCTTTGTGTCACATAATCCAAAAACGGTAGTCCCAATCTAAGGTTTGTTCCTTCTAGCACTCCCTGTCCCTTCAAGGCAAGCTCTGTGTATTCAGCCCCGACCGCATTGTTGGTTCTATCAAGCTCAAGGATTATGCTCTGAGACCAATCCAATTCGGTAATCACTATCTGAGCACTTTGCCGCACTTCACTTTGCTTGCGGGACAAAGTGATGTATAATCTGCTGTCCTGTGCGCCTATACCTTCCGGCATTCTTACGCCTGTAAAGTGCTCTTGTATCACATGGAAAACCATATTCGAGAATCTGGCACGGTATGCTTTCTCAAGTACTGCATCTTTGTTTTGCCACTCCTGCCAATACAGGATGTTGGGCGAATTTAGAAAATCGCAGATCAACTGACGTGCATGTGTATCATCGCTTACAAAGAAATAAAGCAACCTACGTGCCTGTTTGCGGGCTTGTTCAGGAGTGGGTCCAATTCCGCTCACAGTCAAGGCCGTCATACCTACCTTGCGTAAATCTGAAAACAGATCTTTTGCGGAAGCAAATACCTTGATGGAGCTATGCAGAGATGGTTTGATCCAGAGTTTCATCTCGGCACCGGAGTTAAAAAGTGTGCCCAAGTTTTGACGTTTCAACTCCACAATTGCCTTCATCTCTTTAGCGGATATATCGGGGCTCTTGCCATCATCACCAAATAGCCTGTTGAAGAAGAGGAAATCGGTTTTCTTCTGCAACATTTTCTTGTGCACATGTGCGGCATTTATCCCGCTGGTGATGATATAGGCCAGATGAGAGGTAAGCTGTCTAATGGTTAATCTGGTACCATATTCATACATGCGCCTATAGAGCAAAAACAGTCTTTCTGTCACCTGCTCCTGTGCGGATCGGATGAGTTCCACATTGTACTTAACAGGACAAAATCCTTCTCTGGAGCAAGAAAAGCATCCCTTCCAGTTTTCTGGCTCCAACATCCGATTAAAGATGGCTTTTGCCAGATTTAGATTGTCTATGTATGCCAAGTTATAAACAATAAACTCTACTCCTGCAAATTCAAGCTCTGAGACACCTCTAACCTGGCTAATCGCGGTTAATATCCTGCTTTCTACCTCAACTGGATTAATCTGCCAAGATGTAGCATTACCTTTGAAGAAATCAAGCAGCGTTCCGGTATTTGAAATGATCATGAACCGGCGTTGGCCAGCCTTCAATTCATCGATCAAAGCCATATCTGCCCTTGCTTCTCGCTCGCTGAAATCTTTGATAATGCAAAGTCTTTGTGCTTCAACCTCCTCCCTCCTTTCCAGTGGCTTGTCCAGAGTGGCAAAGGGAGAAAAACCTCGAAGCCGTTTTATGATTTCTACTGCGATAGTTGTCTTGCCATCACCTGCATGCCCCGTTAGGATTACATGTTTACCCGTTTTTTGTCTTAGTTCAGTGTCCAAAATGTCCACTAATGGATGGCTTGTATGTATGGTTCTAAAAAGTGGATTTACCGCTTGTGATTCTGCGATGGCATTTTCATTAAAGATGCTTGTGCTGATAAGAGAACTCAAATAGTCGCAGAAAAAGATCGATTCGTTGCGTTTGTTGCCTGCTTTGTTATATGGGTTTTGCTCTTGATCGATTTCACCATAAGCATACTCTCTGAGAATCTCGACAATGATCTGCTCGATTTTTGTTCTAATCTCAGGTTGTCTTAGGCTAATGAATTCTTCCTCCCTAAATCTAGCGTAGGAGACGAGAGTATGTAACTGTGATGGACCTCCGATCGATGTCGATTCAGCAAGCTCTTTTTCTCTTCCAAGGTTTGGTACTAGAATCCAAAAAGGTAAGGATCTCAAATGGAAAAACGGGTTATAGGGTCTGTCCCGATCATCTTTTTTTGAGAATTCCCGGAAGATGGAACTGAAGATTCTCTTAAAGGCATCATCATAGATAATTCTGTTTTCTGAAAACTTCCTTTCTGCTAAGTATCTAATAGCGGCAAGCAAACATATATGTTTATGTGGCTTGTAATGTTGAACCTTATTTAGGCTATCTATTGTGTTTGAAAATTCTTCAATCACTATTCCTCCAACATGATTCATTTGCTAATTACCTGAATTGCATTGACTAATGTGTTGACTAATTTTGAGACACTGGATTCATCAGAATCGAAACCAAACGATACTCGAATTGTTCTATCTGACATTGTAGGGTCTGAACTGATAGCTTGAATAACATGAGATTTTTGCAACGAACTTGAGTTGCATGCAGAAGATTTGCTCACAGCAATATCTGCGATAGACTCCAATATTAGGTCGGCCTTTGGACAATCTAGGTAAATACTCGATATACCAAAGATTCTACTGGAATTCTGACAGTGTATTATGTAGTTACTGCTCTTAGTAGTAAGCATATCCTCGAAAGATTGTGTATAGCTTAACAGCCTACTGAGGAAATGGTCACGGTTATGGCTAATAATATGGCTAGCTTCACCGAAACCAACAATGGCAGGGACATTGTGTGTCCCTGGTCTGATACCGGATTCCTGACCACCGCCAAAAAGTGGATATTCCCAAGGCCAATTACTGTTTCCCCCTCTAATGTAAAGAGCTCCGATACCCTTAGGTCCATATATTTTATGTGAGCTGAAAGAAGCCAGGTCGCTATCCAGATTCTGTAGATTGAATGGCATTTTCCCCAGTGCTTGGGCGGCATCGGTATGAAACTTTGCGCCAACTCTGTGGGCGATTTCAGCCAGTTCGTTTATGGGTTGAATAGTTCCGATCTCGTTATTGGCGGTGTGTACCGAAACCAGGGCTGTATCCTCCGTTATCAAGTCGCGGGCGGCATCGATATCCACTACTCCATTGGCGGTTACAGGAAGAAGGATAAGTTCAAAGCCTCTCTTGGCTAGGTTTTTTGCGGGCAAGAGCACCGATTTATGTTCAATTTCAGAAACAGCTATCTTTCTCCTCTTCTCATTTGTATCCAACAACAGTGATAGAAAGATCAGATTGTTGCTTTCTGTGGCACCTGAAGTGAAGATTATCTCATGGGGGCTACAGCCAATAAACTCGGCAAACTGTTCTCTTGCCTTTTCCACCGCTGCTCTTGCCTCACGCCCATATGCGTGAGAGCTGCTGGGGTTGCCAAAGCGGTCTTGGAAATAGGGTATCATGGCAGCCATAACTTGCGGCGCACATGGTGTAGTAGCACTATAATCCAAATAAATCATGATCTATAAATGACAGATCAGACATGCTCTGTCTGAACCATCATCCTCGTTATCTTCAAATACATCTATTAGTCTTTGCTGGGCAAGAAATCTATTTTTATTTCTCTCTAGCCGTTTGGCATATTCTGTTTTTATCTGTGCCATCCGTTGGGGCTTAATGAGGTCATATAGGCTTTCACCTTGATTCCATGTAAAGATATCTCTGGGATTGTCGCCAATCTTTTCATAGGCGGCCGCCTTCTCAAACAAATCTGGATGGTTTTCGTAGAGCCCTATCCACTCTCTTTTCTGTTGGAAAAAACAAAAATAGCAACCTGAACGTGATCTCCAATTGTAATAGCTGGGTACCCCCAAGCCTGATTCCTGCAGTATCCTAAACACCTCTTCTTTGCCAATGTTGTCTTCAATAAAAGGAAACACAGTTTTTATATTTGGCTTGGTTGAGATGTATCCCTTCCTTTGGGCTTCATCCGCTCGAATGCCTACATAACTGATAACCTCGTCATCTCCAATGAAGCTTTCGTAAGGCTTAAGCTTTAAATAATCGGTGCACCATCTTGAATCAGGGGAAGGCAAGAAACCATTCTTGATATCCAATATATCATCAAATCCATATCCATCAGCATACTTTAAAAACTGTATTTTTTTTCCAAGGTACGCCTCAAGTTTGTTAATATACTCATATGTTTCGTCTAGTTCTTTCTCAGTATCACAAAACACATACTCCATGTCTATATCTTTGCTGCGCATATATATTGCAAGTGCGGAGCTGTCTTTTCCACCGGACAGAGCCAGTATATGTCTGGTTTTGTTTTCCATTCCTGCCTCCCTCTGTTGGTCTTCTATTTTAGCCATTTGACGCCTCTTCTTTTTGAAGTTCTGCCAACAGTTCCAAGATTATAGTCCTGATTTCTTCTATTGGCAGTTTGTCCTGTATTTTTTCGATCTGGGTTTGGATTTCTCTACGAAATTCCGAAACTTGTGCTGGCTTCCCTATTGCTTCCCTATAGGAAATCGCTCCAAAGTTAGACCAATAGTGCTTAAACAGGTTTCCCATTCCTTTTGCCAACCCCTCAAACCTCTCTATATCGGCATCCAACCATTGTTCAAATGACCTTTTGCTCACATTCGATAATGCAGGTGTGGGATCGTGATTTTCCTTGGCTCCGTTTAAAACACTGTTTATAAAGGGGGTCACTTCGTTGTGGTTAATTCGATCTGCCAGTATTCTGCAACGATCCTCCAGTTCAATCCAGCCTTCTTCACCCGTGTTTAGACCACATGAATTTAGAAGCTGGTCTCTAGCTGTCGTGAGAATCTTATGGGCGTGCATCGCCAAATGTTGCAATGCATTATTTAATCCCCGGAAATAGGCGTCGAAATCGTTATTGGAAGCAGGCTTGGAACCGATGATCTCTATTCCAAAGCATTGAGGCAGCTCTTTGAATAGTAGGTTTTCAGGAGATCCCGCATTTAAAAAAGCTTCTCTTACCTGCAAAGCTTGTGGATCAGATATGTTCCCTGATTTCAAAGTTAGGTTAGGCAAGGACGAGAAGCTGCGATATAAAGCCCTTACTACTGTGGCGATCTTCGGAGTTGTATTTAGGCTGCTAGCCAGTCTTTCAACAATTCTGTTGGGGATGCCTTCCAGCTTTACTCCTTTGATTGAAAACAGATCCAGTCGCCTCTGTAGCAGATCGAAATGTCCAGATTGAGGTTCCGGCAAAAAAGTTCCTTCGCGATACAAAAACACTTCTCCCTGATGCACCATGAAAAAAGCAGTTAACAGGATGGGGAAAATCCCCTCTGGTAAGCCATAGGGGGCTTTCTTCAATTTGTCGTAGAGCTCTGTTAATTCAATTTCTTTCAGCTTAACATTAAACACGCTTTTCTCAATCAATTGCCATGCGGGATACAGGTTTACAAAATTGCCGTGTGGGGGCATCTGGAACTTCCAGCGTTCCATCTTGGCATCATACACATGCAAGCCTGCGGCTTTGAGAATGGATTCGTAAATGCTTCTTTCTGGTGGGTATCCTGTCATGCCCAAGGTTTCCTGATCATGATTTGTCAGGATAAGCTCCATCAGGGTTCTCCGAGCTGCAGATGCTGCACTTGAGATATCGTCTCTGGAGATTAGCTCATTGCGCAGTACCGGGCTTTTATGAAAAAGAACGTCACATGCTTTTGATAGTAGTTTACTAACATCCACAGGATTGTGCGTTTCTTTCTGTTCTCCCAGCCAGAACCACAGGCACTCATTTCCAACTGGATTTGGTCTGGGATCAATTATGGTGTAAGCCCTCTTGCTAAGCTCCTGTTCATAGGCGGATATTCTCAGATTCAGTTCTCGGCGGGCAATTCGGTCATCTCTAAGTTCTTCTGTATGCTCTTCTACCCACTTCAAGCAAGCTAATTCATTCACTATTCCGTTTAAGCTATCCATCTGCCTTGGGATCGCAACTATAAGTTGTGGATTCTTCTTTGTGACTGCCTGTATTTCTTCGATCAGTATTGAAAACTGCTCGTTGGGGATCAATACCAAAACCACACCTGAAGCTCCATCCGCAAGTTCTCGCTCCAAAATGCTGCTTGCATCAGCCAAACTGTCGGTGTATTCTGTGCTGAAATAGCGTATGATTCCTGCTACAAGGCTGTGGCGTCGGGCTACCATGCGCTTTTGCTTAAGGTGTTTGTCTATGGTGTCCAGGAACAACTGCGTATCAAAATGTAGGTGTCGCCTGGCTTCATTCAGGCGTTCCTCCAGGTCCACATCGCTGCCTTCCCAGATGCGGAAGCTGCTATCCAGTTTGCGGAAGGTGATCAATGACTGTTCAACCAAGCTCTGTAGGATGGCTTCAGTATCCGCTCCCTGCGGTAGGCTGAGTTCCAACATAGCCTTGGTTGCCCTTAATGGGCTGATTTCCGACAGTGAGTTTAATACCGCAATGGTTTTCAAGGTACATGTCTGAATATCGGTTAGCCGGGACCTGCTATTTATTACATCATTGGCTTCCAGCATCTTCTTGGAATGTGGGTTTCGTGATAATCCGATCTCGTAGTTTGAAAGCAGGTAGTCGTAAATATCATTGAGTCTGATAAACCCATGATCGTCTTCAACTCCGTTCTCCCTGATTGAGTTTTGGAACCCGGCGTATTCTTCACTGGCTAGATATGAAAATATCGACCGCTCATTTTGGGCAAATCGCCTGAATATATATGGCAGGGCAAGCAGCAAGGTGGGGTGTATTGGCCAGGCTTTATGAACGGATTTGGCGAAGGTATCATGGCTGAGTCCGGGAGGGATTATATTCTCTATTTTCAGCATGTCCTTAATCACCCGCTCAAGTGCCTGTTTAACGCCCGTAGGGGCACTTTTAAGAGGTTTAATTGCCTCGGCCAGCATCTGTATCGTGCTGCTGGCAGGTTCGGCAAAACGGATATTCACGAAACGCTCCTGTATTTTAGCCCATTCTGCTCTGTTAGTCCGGGAAAGCAGTTCGCTATAGCTATCCATCTGCTGGTGCAGTGTGATCACAAAAAGCATGGAGTACTTATTCAACCGCTCCGCATACTCTGCTAATTCCTGAAGAATAAAAACGTCTCCGCCCTCACGATCGCTAAGTGCGTACTCAAAAGATTTCCCTGCTTCATCAACTATCAGCAGGATACCTGCCAGACCTGACTTTTTGGCTGCCATACCCAGTTTGTCTATTGCTTGAACTACAGTTTGGGAATCATGCCAGATTTCAGATTCCAATTGCCCTTGTAGCTCATTGAGCAGGTCTAAGGTATCTTTCTTTTTTGGAAGCTGGTGCAGAGCATCGACTACGCTCTCCATGATTAGCTGGTTTATGGGTCTGCGTCTGCCGGTTACTAGCACTGGGAGATAGGATGATTTATTCCTATCGGCGAGAAACTTATCAATCTTGGGATCAATTACTTTGCCTTTTAGTAGTTCTCGCGCTTTCTGCCCCTGTTCGTTATCCATAGATAGAAGCTGAGCCAGGTAAACTGAAAAGGCAGATTTACCTGAACCATACAAACCAAACAGGCAATATGATTTTTGCCCTCCCTTTTTTAGCAATCCGGAGAGGATAAGATTCAAGGACGAAAGAACGTTGCCAGTGACAATATACCCGTAATCTTGCGTCTTTCTGCTGTAATCAGCGTTTAGGTTTACAGATCTTGTAAAACGTGGAGCGACACCTACGTATTCCTTAACCAGCGTCTTCATACTTCCACAGCCTTTTTGTAATAATGATTCAAAAGATCATTCCCATCCACCAGATTGCAGTGGATGAGGGCAACTCCCGCCGCTTCGCTGAATCCAAAAGATTCTGCCCATTGTGGTTCATTGCTAAGCTGTTCTACGGCTTCCACAATGGAATTCTCGTCCAGCATGAATAGCTGCCCTGGGCTGTACTCCCGATACAATGCTTCATTAATGGTGATCGCTATCTTTTTCTGTCTGTTCATATAGTCCCACAAAGCATAGCCAATGATCTCGGGAGCGAGATTGCTTTTGCTGCCAATATTGAAGCTATAGAGATCACTGTCATTAACAGATTGGATTAAGCTTAACTCCTGGAAGGGGCTACCTATCTGCTCATCCTTTTGCTTTCTGGGAGACGCTCTGGTCCCGGCATACATTCTGAGATAACAATCAATGTCTTTTGCCAAAATGCTATCTGCGGGTCTCTTCTTGCCATGAATGTCCAGAAGCCTAATAGCTGCATCCTCTACATCCCTCTTATTAAACTCAGGCTTTCGCAGATGTGAGTATAAAATCATTCCTGAATGGACGAACTCCGGATTGGTGTTTAGCTTCCAGTGTAGTAGCCAGTATGAATTGTTATCTTCCAGATACGGGTCCCAACCAGTCTTTTCGTCCAGCAGTTTCGTCCCAAATTCGCTTGGCGCTCCGGATTCTATTACTCCTGTAAGCTCAACCCAATATCGGATGCTTTCCACCATATTTTTGCCTACCCCAAGTTCCACTATGGCATCCTGACTGGTAAAGATTCTGCCATCCATAACAAATCTGTATCCCTTCTCGATCCATCCGTAGCGTGTCACAAAAGTTTGGTGTCCTGAGAATTTTGGTTTTCTGTTCTTCATCAAATCCCTTTATTTACGTGCCTTGAGCATTTTATCTTTTCTAAGTATGCAGATTAATCAGATTCTAGGCTAATGCCCGTTTCTACTTTGCTTTGTATAAGTAGGTTTTTTGTGCGCAAATTGCTTTACCCACTCGTCCACATCGGCTTTCCGAAACTTCCACAACCGACCAATCTTCAGCGCGGGCAACCCTTTTTCGTTTACCCACTTGTAAACAGTATCTCTATTCACTCCCAGATAGAGTCTCACGTCTTCAACAGATAACAGCCTGTCTTCCATGTTGCTCCTTATGTAACAGTCTTCATAGCATTAAGTTATCCCTCAAACATCATAATGACAAATCAGGATAAAATCGACTAAAACCAAGTATATTGGGAGCGGATTTTATGTCAATGTAGAAAAATACGTGACGGCTTCTGATTTGTTGCTTGACATATATCTAAGGCTAAAAACAATGTAATTATGATAATACTAAAAAGATTCTAAGCTAAAAAAAGTTTAGGAGGATACATGGTCATTAAACTAAGAAACTTGGGTGCTTTGCATTGCGCGAGCATAGAACTGGCTGATATTACAGTAGTGTGCGGCAAGAATAATACAGGGAAAACCTACGCTACTTATGCAGTTTTTGGATTCTTATCATACTGGTGGGAGGCATATGAGTTGGAAGTTAATCACGAAATAATAAGTACTCTTCTAGAGTCTGGAAATGTCATCATACAGATTGCAGAACTGGTACGCAAGGCACAACACTTTGTCGATGTAGCATGCAAGAAGTTTGATCCTCTGATTCAGAGAGTGTTTTCTTCTGATCAGGAGTCCTTAACTAGATCTACATTACGAATTGCTCTATCAAATAATGACATAAAACCTCTCGACACTTACGATCAAACAACAGGCTCAAAGAAGGTCAACTTATTCTCAATCCACAAGGATACAAATAGTAATATTGTTACGATTTCACTTCTTGTAGACAAGGGCTCAATCGAGATTCCATCCAGGGTTCTGCAAAGGTCAATAAGTTTTGCGTTAAAAAAAATAATCTTTAAAAACACATTCCCGAATCCAGCGATTTTAGTTGCTGAAAGAACAGGCATAGAGATTTTTCAAGCTGAGCTTGACTTCGCACGTAACAGGCTTTTAGATACACTAAAAGATAGCGAGGGGAATCTAGATCCATTTGAGATTCTTCGAAAAGTTAATACAGATTATGCAATACCAATTAATCGGGCAGTGGACTCCGTTCGCAATGTTAAAGAATCAATTAAATCTCAGAGCTATGTATTTAAAGAACACCCAGATGTAATCCAGTTCATGATGAGTATTTTGGGTGGAGATGTAGTATACGCAAAAAACTCAATGTACTATGTTCCAATTACTAATAAAAGGTTGAGATTAAAAATTAATGAAAGCTCAAGTTCTGTTAGGTCTTTAGTAGACTTGGCTATTTATTTGAAGCATTTAGCTGAAAAAGGTGATTTACTAATGATAGATGAACCAGAGTTAAACCTCCATCCAGAAAACCAAAGGAAGGTAATGCAGTTATTTGCGATGTTAGTGCAGATTGGCATCAAGGTATATGTTACAACACATAGTGATTACATTGTAAAAGAACTCAACAACCTTTCACTAATGAGGAATGTTCGCAAAGAACAACGAATTCATCTATGTGAAAAATACGGTTACAATGATATGCAAATGTTAAACGATGCGAGTGTATCCGTCTATGTTGCATCATTACAGCCTGTATTGTTGGAGGGCAATACTAGACGTACTAAATGCAACACCTTCTTAAAAGTTAAGAATGGAGAATTTGGCTTTGAACTTGATAGCTTTGATAATACAATCGATGTAATGAACGAAATCCAAGATGAACTTTTATACGAGTGTGATTAATGAGTGTTATAGATTTGATTCATAATATTTATGTGCCTAACATTATTGTAAAGACTGAAGAACATCCGTCCTTTGGACGTACCATTAGCCTTAAGGAAACTGCAAGTCAAGCTAAAACAAAAAAAATCACAATTAAAAATGTCCCCGAAACGTGTCTGGCCATAAAACTTGATGGTTTTATCCCAAAAAATAGCTTCCTCCTTGGAAGAAAGGGAGAATTATCAAGATGTGATTATATCCTTATTGCCGAGGACAAACACAACTGCTTCTTATTTTACATCGAGTTAAAATCTAAAAAAACAAATAACGCTTCTAAGCAGTTTCGATCTTCTGTTTGTTTGATGGAGTACTGTGAAGCTCTTGCTGTTGAGTTTCATCAAGACCATATTATGTGCCCTGATATAATACAAAGATTTGTCGTGTTTCAAAGAAAACCTTGCGTCAAAAGACCCATCAATTATTCTCCCCATGATTGGAAGAATAACACATCAGACAGATTCCAGCGGATTTACCTAACAGGATCAGAAAACCTGATAAGTTTTAGAGAATTATCGAACGGATGCTAGAAATATTTTTGTCTTGTATTGGCGTGATGAAATTTCTTCTTTTTTATATAACTCTATACCCCCCCAATCCGATTCAAACTCCTAAGTTGTCCCAATATACCTTTCTGGACTTTTCTGCCGATCTTGGGCAGGTTTTGACGGGATATAACCACATAGGTGTGCTGCCTGAGGTCAACAACCTCTATTGATGCCAGTGCTTCCAGATAGATATAGACCCACTGTCTTGACTTCCCAGTGGCTTGGGCAATCTCTCGGATGGATTTGTAACTACCCTTTTCAATGATGTCCAAGAGCCTATGGGCATCCGCTATACTGAAAGTCCAGCCTTTGTAATGCTGATAGCCGATCCTGGCTTGATAGCGATTAGTTCGGACGTAGATGGGAGGATTATCTTCTATTTGTTTGATTGCTTGGCTTTGGAGCAGCCCTGGTAGTTGTGTTTCTATGACATCAAGTCTGATACTAGTCATCTGAGCAATAGCCTCCGCGTTGAAAGGTCTATCATACTGACTGATGAAGTTGAAAATCAGTTCTTTATCCGTCATGGGTTCCTCAATCATCCAGATCGGCTTGGGATACTATTTCAAGGTTTTTGTATCTGCCTATCTCTTCCACTGAGCGGATCAGCTTCATCGCTTTTCTGATGTTTCCGCAGGAGTGGAAATGCACATATTCAACAATATCCGGATGGAATTTGATTTCCAGTATCTCGCTGCATAATTGGGCTATGTCTTTCTTGGGCAGGTCTTGGAACTCATAAAAGAAGTTGCATCGGTCAAAGTAATACTCATTGATTTGATTCAGCTTATCCTTGGCATTTTGCATCCCGACCAGGATTACTATCGCAGTGGTCTCATCCACAATATCTCGGATTGCACCTAAGAGCTGCGGATGCCGAAAGGCGTAGTCAATCTCATCTACCACGATAATCGTATCTGGATGATCTTCCAGAAGCGATAAGCACATTACAAAGAGGTCATTGGCTGTACCGTATGGGATATACTCTCCCATGCCAAACCTCTTGTATAGGGCTAAAAGTAGCTTGGAGGCGAACGCCTTGGGTGTAGTGGTTGCCTCCAGCCTAAGGTAAAGATAGCCATGACTGAAGGCTATCCGGCTGGCATAGGTGGTCTTGCCCAACCCCGGTTTTCCATACAAGAGTCCCAGCCCAACCATCTCCAGCTTAGGTCGAGTTTGTAGGTATTCAATGCATTTATCGGCAGCGATAACGTTCTGTGTTCTGACAAGTTTTCCCTGTTTCATGACCGCCTCCTAATCGATTATTCCGATGCGCTTGAGGTATTCATCTCTGGAAAGATGTCCAAATGGGTTCTGCTCCTTCGCAGGTGTACCCTGATCATGTTCTTCCTCAGTTGATTCGGTATTCCCAAGATTAACCTCGTCTTGATTGTTATCTGTAAGGTTTTGATTTCCCTCATCGGTTGCAGGGGCTACATCCTGAGTTGAAGCTTCTTGTTCTGCCATTGCCCTTTGTTGAGATCCGTAATAGTCCCTTGCCGTTTGACTGAATGCCATTTCAAATTCAATTGAGGGTTCTTCGCTGTCAGGATGATACTCTAGCCCGATCCGATCGAATGACTCTTTGATTTCCTCCAGGATTCTCTTTTCTCTATCCTGAGTTTCCAGTCTCTCTTTCTCTTTAGCTTCAAGCTGTTCCCGCTCATCCGGACTCAGCATATCCGGATACTTCGGCTGCCTCAACATCATCTTTCTGGTCATCTCCTCGATGATCTCATCGCTATCCTTGGGAGGTGCTTCCAGCAGGGGAGGACTATGGAACAGTGCTCCGGCTCCTTGATCCTCAAGCTTGTCCTGTCTGGCGTTTGAGTTCTTGAACAAAGCATCAACTGCCCTCTGTGAGTTCACCACCCACTTTTTGGCACTGCGTTCTTTCTCCCGCCTCAGAGCCTTGATCTCTTTGTACTCCTTGTTCAGCTCCTTATGCGAGACTGCCTGATCCATCGAGACTTCGATAAACGGATGCTGTGTCTTTCTCAAGGCTGCCTGGCAGATGAACTGGTCGTTCTTATCATAGACCACGATCCATCTGGCATCGCTGTAGTCGAACCTGATGATACAAGGCTGTCCCACATGATTAACCAGTTCCCGATGCCAATAGACCTTCTTATCCAGCCTGATGCCTTCAGATCTGATGTTCTTGCGCTCCATCGCCATCATCAGGAAGTTCAGTTTGGAGATCTCAATCTGGCGGCTCTCGGCTATCCTCGCTGCACCGAAGACTTCGTAAGGAGTGCGTCTATTGAGTGAGGTATGCGGTGTTTCACCATAGCAGAATCTCACGTAGAAGGCGATCATCTGCATCGTCTCCTCTATGGTAGGCGGCTTACCGGTATAGAGCTTCTTAGCCCAGACCTCGTTTCTATGCAGGACAGAGGGCTTATCGTCTATCGAAGCTCCTCTAAAGGTGGTGATGAACCGCTCAAACTGCTCCTGGAAGGTCTTGAAGAAGCGTTCGATGATCTTGGCTTTGGCATTGTAGCTCTCTGCGAACCTTACTCCGATATTGAGCCTGGGGAAGATGCCGCCCAGTTCTTTGTTCAGGTCATGATCTTCCCATCTCTCATGAAATATCTTAGCCCGGAAGGCCTTGCCATTATCCAGATAGACATACTTGGGCAGCACTGCCATCGTGCCACTGTTGTTATCAGCGATCTGAGCGCAGTTGATGAAGCCGTTGCGGAAGGCAGTGAGGATATGCTGGCTATCTTCGGTAAAGGCGAGTGAGGCACCCACCGGGTACCTGCTTGCCCAGTCCATCACCATGATCATCGTCATGCGTTGGGCTCTTCCGGTCTGAGGATTGAGGATATCGAAGGAGAGGGTATGTCCATCCGCCACCCACACCTGTCCCACCGATAGGCTTCCGCCATCTCGCATGATGCTCTTTATGACATTCTCAGAGACAAACTTACTGCCATCTCTGGCTTGGTACCACTCTGCCGGATGTCTGGCAGCCCATTCCTCGCACCAGCGTCTGAGCGTTCGTTCATTGGTCTGGGATTCAATGATCCCGTTTTTGCTCATCTGTTTGAGATTGGTGATGGCAGAGCCGATCTTGATGCGATTGGGATTGAGCAGAAGATGCAGTAGGTACTGCTGTTCTTGATAACTGATCTTGCGCTCTTTGAATTTGCCTTTGCTTTTGTGGATCAAGGCATACATATCGAGATTAGTTTCATGGTAGGTCCGTAGCCATTCCCGCAGCGCTCTTTCTTTTCTGGGTCCTTTGAGGTTGTACAATTCCGGAACCAGCCTCTTGCCGTTATAGTCACTGGTGATTCTCTTCCAAGCCAGAATCTTAGACTCCGCTCCATATAGTCTGCGCATAACTTCTTGGCAGAATCTGCCATAGAGTTGAGCTTCATCCCGATACAGGAGCCTTTCCTCTTCTACTGGAGTCAGATCAAGAAAGTCGCTGGAGAAGTCGATCACTACACCATTGTCTCTGGCTTCATGGATCAAAGTGAGCTTGCGTTCAAACTCCATGTAGTCATCATAGGTCTCATAAACTGTTTCGGACTCCAGATTATCTTCTGAGGTGTCGGCTTGGGCATTATACTGCTGGCTGTAGGCGAGCATGAAACTGTTATCTGAGCTATCCTTGCTACCAGCACCCGCCTCTCCCAATCCAGCTTTCACTTCCGGAAGTACAATGCACCTGCCTCCATCCTTGATCTGCAGCTTGAGCCCCTGGCTTTCCATCAGCTCTTGCAGTTCGTTTAGCTTATCCCGATATTCTCTCAGGAACTCACCAGTTGGTCTGCCATTATAGGGATACATCTGAACCTCCTGATTTCTTGCTGGTCTTAACAGACAGATCACCGTCATTCTCGTAATAGACCAGAAAGACACTGGGATAAGAATGAACTCCCAGTTCTATCACTTCCTCAAAGTAGAGTTCTGGCTTTTGCAGGCTATCTCTGAACCTATCATATTCTGCCTGGATGATCTCTTCGGTTGCCAGAATAAAGGTCTTGATCGTAGCACCGTTCTTGGTAGGTATCTGATGCTTGAGCGCGGTCAGCTTCCCGGCCTCGACCATTCTCCTGATCGTCTTCAGGTTTCTGTGCAGCAGTAAGGCCACCCTATCTATGGGTAACCAGATCAAATCGACTTTAATGTCCATGTCCAAGTCCTTCAAAAACTGCGACCCACTTGGACATTTCAGTCTGCTAATCTGAAAAATACGGTCAAGCGCTTGGACATTTTGGCTTCTCATCATAGTTATCAATGAGTTAAGCCTCATCGTCACCCCCGCTTGGACAGGGGTACCCGCTTGGACATTGCCCTGGTTAGCCCGATTCTGCACTTCCGATTGTCTGTGTTTTTTGGTAGTCATTCTACACCTCACTTATGTATTAGTTAGGGTGCTAAGAACCACAAGCGCAGAATCTTGGGAAGTCCTTTCTGCGAGTTTGCCGAGTTTATTACGCATTATCTGACAATACTTTATAATCCACTTGGGTCACAATATATACTTTAGTGTTGACCTCAAATAACCCTGCATAAGAATGACTCCAGAAACCATATTTGCAGCCATGTGGATATCGTCAATAACAAATTTCTGTTTGGAGCTTACAATGAATAAACCTACTATCGGACACCGTCTTAGCTTGGTGATCAAGGCTATGCGACTCAAGGATTACCAGTTTGCTGAGAAATATGGCATCTCCCGTGCCTCCCTTTCCAGATATAAATCAAGCGAAAGATATCCCGATCCCGAGTTCCTGGAAGTCCTATCCAGAGATAAGATTAATCTCCACTGGCTCTTTACTGGAAACGGTTCCATGTATGCCAAAGACGAGTTCCAAGAGCTGATCCAAGGCAAGCAAGCACAAGTAAGAACATCCAGTCCAGATAAATCAAACCCTCCCACTATCTCTCCCATCCTGCACCCGCTAAACAGCCAGGACTTCGATCCAACCAGTTCTATCACCTTTCCCATCGTGGGAGAGATAGCCGCCGGCCCTCCGCTGGAGATCAGAGACGAGTGGAGTCAGGTTGGGCAGATTCAATTACCACTCTCTTTTCTGCCCGGCAATCCCAAGCAATATACTGTCTTTCAAGTAAATGGACAGAGCATGGAGCCTGTAATCCAGCATCAGGATATTGTCGTTATAAAAAACGATCAGAGCTGGGAAAAAGCAGATGGGAAAATTGCAGTTGTAAGAACCGACGATGGTCTCACCATCAAAAAAGTGCAGATCGACCATCACAGGCAAAAGATTATCCTCCAACCATTTAATATAGACTACCCTGTTCTGGTTTTAGACTCAGATTGGAATTACGGAGCTTTCCTGATTGGCACAATTGCACTCCAATTGCGCTTTTTCTAATTTCAAAGTTCGATTTTTCCAACTGCTCTTTCCAAAGCCTGTCCAAACGCTATCCAAATTTGCAATAATAGTGTCAACAAACAGTCCAAAAACGTCCAGATAGGCGCTTGGACATTTCTTAAGCCAGTCCATCGTATCTCCCTCCCAATCAAAGCGTTATCCCCACTTTCCACTTGTGTCACAACTTGCAGCTTTGGGTGTCAGTTTATAATATGGTAGAGGATTTGGATAAATGAGAATCTCATTAAGATATCCAAAAAAAGGTGTTTGGTTGTAGATAGCCATTTTGAGGAAGTCAGCATACAACACGAAAAGAAGCTTTTTAAAGGAGTGAAACCAGAAAACTGCAGCTCTGATCAAATATGTCTCATCAGCGAAAATAATCTTTCCGTGTCTTTCCGTGGATTCCGTGGTTGCCATCATCTAACCTTCCATAAAGCTACTTTTTTTGTGCTTTGCACATTACAGCAAACTAGTTTTTTCGTCGAGTCCCAGATAATTATCAAAATTCCATATTACAATTTCTGGTGTTCCTTTCAATCATCTGACATCCCAGAACACCCACATTTATGCTATATCAAATGATTAATGGCACCATTTTCGGCTCTTCAAACTGAGTCAAGCCCCTTTTTGTGGAGAATAAAAAAACGTGGGAAACACCGGGCGGTGTTCCCACGTTTCGGAGGGCATTCTATGTAGTGTCTGTAGGCTAATTATACAATAAGCGATTTTTGAGCCAAGGCAAAAAGAATTTTTTCTTTTTTTGCCGGTTTTTTGTTCAAGTGTTGTGTTCAAACCACTTCTGAACCTTATCCAAAGCTTTGCCACCGTGAGCTTTAAGCATACGGATTTCCTCCCTGCTCAAAGTTGCAGCTTCTTCCTGAGGATTGATGGATAGCACCTTGCGAGCTATGAGCTCCGCCTTCACAAGTTCTCCAAATGCGGGATGCCAAGGACCTGCCACAATTTCTTTGGCATCAATATTTGAAGGAATGCCCAGTTTGATGATGCGGGTCCGGACTTGTTCAGCAATAGGGAAATAGTCTGCGCATTGGGTGACGGCTTCATCCAGGTCGAGCGGTTTGTATTGACCCGCATGAAAGATCTTTTCCAAAGCGGTTCCCCTGATCACGACAAGGGGGTAGAGCCGGAGCAGATCTGCCTTCAGTTCCAGAAGCCGGGTGTGGTTTTCCGCCAGACTGGTTGGGCTCCATCCAGGCAGACCGGGCATGAGTTGGATGCCAAGCTCAAAGCCCTTTTCCTTAACCCGCACAGCCGCTTCCCAAGCCTGCTTGCCAGTGTAGCCGCGGCAGGATTGCTTCAAAACTTCGTCATTGAAATCCTGGATGCCTAGTTCAATTGTTTTGATGTTCCATTTGGCGCACCAATCCAGAATATCGTGATCCACAAAAAGCGGGTGGGTGGAGATTCTGAAGCTGGTGAAGCTGTCGCAGACCTCCAAAACCGACCCAAGCAGCTTTTCACGGAAATCACGGTCCAAGGCGGTGAAGCTGCCGCCATAGAAGGCAATCTGTTTGGGGAGTCCGGCGTTGCGGGTGATAAAATCTTGAATCTGGGCAATAGTGGCTTTGAGATCCAAGTCCGGAGCGCCGCTGATCTTGTCCTGATCGCAGTAAACACAGCGGGCAGGACAGCCGCGCATACCCAAAAAAACGGGGAAAATCTTCATTTTCAGCCTCCAATAATGGAAGGGTTGATC
The DNA here is from genome assembly GCA_012728875.1 of Candidatus Cloacimonadota bacterium. GTDB lineage: Bacteria > Cloacimonadota > Cloacimonadia > Cloacimonadales > Cloacimonadaceae > Syntrophosphaera. Next base: position 34,380 of record JAAYEF010000021.1, on the reverse strand, counting down.
AAACAATCAGGGCTCTTAAATCCCCAATTTTTGGCAGGCTTCGTGAGCCGCTTCCTGCTGAGCGTTCTTTTTTGTGCTTCCTTTTCCACGACCCAAAACGTTCTGCCCATGATACACTTCCACGATGAAAGTTTTGTTGTGTTCCGGCCCTTCCTCGGCAATGGTTGCATAGCGCGGAGCCTGCTCACCCCGGGATTGCATATATTCCTGCAGAATGCTTTTGTAGTTCACCAGTTCGTTGCGGGTGACGGTGGTTTCATAGTCCACGAGGATGTGGTTTTTTATGAAACGGGTGACGGAGGCAATGCCGCTATCCAGATAGATGGCGCAGATCAAGGCTTCCACGGCATCGCTGAGGATGGAGGGTTTTTTCGCACCGCCGGATTGATGTTCCTCCGGGCTCAGCAAGAGGTGTTTTCCCAAGTCCAGCGCATTGGCCTTGAGGGTGAGATATGTTTCGGAAACAATCTTGGATTTCAGCTTGCTAAGCTTGCCTTCCTGTTCATCCGGATGCCGCGCAAAAAGCTCTTTGGACACGATGAAGCCCAAAATGGAATCTCCCAAAAACTCCATCCGTTCAAAGGGCGAAGGGGCTTTGTGGTCACCGTAATTTCTTCTGAGATAGGATTTGTGGGTGAGCGCGGCTTTGAGCAGGTTGAGATCATGAAAACGGTATTCGATCCTCTTTTGGAGCTGGGCCAGGTTTTTTTCCCATTTGGGATACTGCTCCGAGATCTTATTCCCGTTGAAGTATTCCAGGATCTTCTGTACTAAATTGCTCAATACTGTTTCCGGTTCAGTTACTTGGATGTTGCAGAGTGTCGTTTAAACGTATTTTTTAAACACCAAAGCGGCGTTGTGACCGCCAAAACCAAGTGAATTGGAAAGTGCTGCCTTGACTTCGAACTCTTGCGCCACATTCGGAACGTAGTCCAGATCGCAGTCGGGGTCTTTTTCAAACTGGTTTATGGTGGGGTGCAGGATGCCTGTTTCGATGGATTTCACGCAGGCAATGGCTTCGATGCCGGCAGCGGCTCCCAGCATGTGTCCCACCATGGATTTGGTGGAATTGATCTTCAGCTTGTAGGCGTGGTCTCCAAAGCAGCTTTTGATGGAAAGGGTCTCACCTTTGTCGTTGAGGGGAGTGGAGGTGCCGTGCGCATTGACATAATCGATGTCTTCGGGTTTGAGCCCAGCATCGGAAATTGCGCCCTTCATGGCGTCTGCGCTGCCGGATCCATCATCCAAGGGTGCCGTGATGTGGAAAGCATCATCGGTGGCGGTATATCCGGAAAGCTCGGCATAGATCCTGGCTCCGCGTGCCAAGGCGTGTTCAAGCTCTTCCAAAACCAAAAAGGCTGCGCCTTCGCTCATCACAAAGCCGTCGCGACCAACATCAAAGGGACGCGATGCCGTTTTTGGATCGTCGTTGCGGGTGGAAAGCGCACGCAGGGCACAAAAACCGGCAACCGCCAAGCCTGTGACGGCGGCTTCGGCTCCACCGCTGATGATGATGTCTGCATCACCGTATTGGATGGCGCGGAAGGAGGTTCCCAAGGCATGATTCGCACTGGCACAGGCGCTGACGATGCTGAAGTTGGGGCCTTGAAAGCCGTTTTCGATGGCAACGTGGGCTGCGGCGATGTTTGAAATCATTTTGGGGATGAAGAACGGGCTCACGCGGCGGGGACCCTGCTCATGGAATTTCACGGTTTCCTCTTCAAATGTGCGGATTCCGCCGATGCCCACTCCGGTGATCACGCCCACGCGTTTTCCGTTCACTTTGGCTGGGTCGATGCCTGCATCTTTGATGGCTTCACGCGTTGCCACAAGAGTATATTGGCTGTAGGAATCCATCTTGCGGGCTTCCTTGGGGTCAAAATGGTCTTCGGGATTGAAATTTTTGATTTGGGCAGCGATCTTGGCGCTCAGGGCGGAGGTGTCGAAACTGGTGATGAGGTCCACTCCGGAAACTCCATTCACCAGGTTTTTCCAAGTCTCATCAAGGGTGTTCCCCACTGGAGTGAGCGCTCCCATGCCTGTAATAACCACTCTTTTTTTCATAATCCTGGTCCTTGTGTTCGATCTACGGCAGTGCCGCTTATCTTTTCCGCTGTTTGCGGGTTTTTTGTGAAAATAAAGTGGAATCAATCCTGATGACGGGTTGGCCATCAGGATTGATTCACGGCTTTGTGTTTTAGGCCAGTTTTTCTTTGAGGTAGTCGATGGCCTGTCCGACTGTACGGATTAAGTCCTGATCTTCGTCAGGAATTTGGATGTCGAACTCTTCTTCAAACGCCATGACAAGTTCCACTGTGTCCAGAGAGTCGGCGCGAAGGTCGTCTTGGAAGTTCGCGGAGGGAACGATCTGAGACTCTTCCACTCCGAGCTTGTCCATCACGAGCTGTTTGACTTTGGCTTCAATATCCATTTTTCCTCCTATGTTTATTGAAGTGTATTTTCTATCTTGAAGGGTTTCCCCTTTCAATCTGCTTATTGCATGGTCAAACCGCCATCAATGGCAATGGTTTGACCCGTTATGTAGGCGCTGTCGTCCGATGCCAAAAACAGGCAAAGCTTTGCCACATCGGAGGGGGAGCCCATTTTCTTTAGCGGAATGACCTGAGCGTAGCTTGCCACCACATCTTCGGGCAGCGAAGCCGTCATTTCGGTCTCGATGAAACCCGGGGCGATGGCATTCACGCGCACGTTGCGGGATGCAAATTCCTTCGCACAGCTTTTGGTGAAGGCAATGACGCCGCCCTTGGAGGCAGCGTAGTTTGCCTGCCCGGCGTTGCCCATGAGCCCAATCACGCTGGCGATATTGATGATGGAACCCTTGCGAGCCCGCATCATGTGTTTAAAAACTTTCTGGGTAGCGAGAAAGGTGCCGGTGAGGTTGATATCCAAAACCAGCTTCCAGTCTTCTTCCTTCATGCGCAGCATCAGGTTGTCGCGGGTGATGCCGGCATTATTTACAAGGCAGTCGATGCCGCCGTGCTCTTTTTCCACTTCGGCAAACACAGCCTCCATGGCGCCGGCGTCGGTCACGTCCCCCATCTTTCCGGAAGCGGAATATCCCTGCTGCACAAGGCATTGCACGGCCTTCTCCACGCTGTCGGAATTCAGGTCCAAAATCACGGTATGAGCGCCCTGAGCTGCGAAAGCTTCCGCAATTGCAAAGCCAATGCCGCGTGCTGCGCCGGTGACCACCACGATTTTGCCCTGAAGGTTGTATTTTGCAGTATCCATAACTTTATCTCAATTAATTAATTGCCGCCAGGATGTTTTCCAATTCGGCGGCTGTGCCAAAGTTTAGAACCTCGGCTTCTTTGTCAATGTTCTTGATCATGCCGCTCAAAACTTTCTGAGGGCCAAACTCGATGAAGCGCGTAACTCCCGCTGCCAGCATCTGTTGCACGCTTGCCACCCAAAGCACGGGAGAAACAATCTGGCGCACCAGCTTTTCCCTGCTCTCGGTGCCACTCGTGGCGGGAAGGGCATCCACATTTGAGATCAGGGGAATCTCGGCATCGCGGAATGCGATGTTTTCCATTTCCTGGCTCAGCCATTGGCTGGCATCCTGGATCAGCGGAGTGTGGAAAGGACCTCCAACCGCCAGGGGTAAAACACGGCGAACCCCTTTTTCCTTCAGGATTTCCCCCGCTTTTTCCACGCCGCTTTTGCTGCCGGAAATCACGGTTTGGGTGGGGCTGTTAAAATTCACGGCGCGAACCAAGCCTGCCTGAGCCTCGGCTTCCGCGCAGGCATCGATCACGGTTTGGGCATCGGTGCCAATCACTGCTGCCATCGCAAAAGGCGTGCCGGCATTGGCTTTAATCATAAATTCACCGCGCTTGTGAACCAAGTGCATGGCGTCCTGCCAGTCCAGGCTGCCGTTTGCCACCAAGGCGGAAAACTCGCCCAAAGAGTGGCCTGCCACAAAGTCCGGCTGCAGGGGGCTGTGTTTTTGAAAAATCTTCATTGCGCAAATGCTGTGAAACAGAATGGCGGGCTGGGTGAAGCGCGTTTCCTTGAGCGCCTCCTCCGGACCTTCGAACATGATCTTGCGCAAGCTGACCCCATGGCTTTGGTCAAAGCTGTCCAAAACCCCCAAAAATGAAGGCTCGATCTGGCAAATATCCTGCACCATGCCCACATACTGCGCTCCCTGTCCGGGAAAAACAAAGGCTGTTTTCATCTTCGGCGTCTCCAAAATCAATATCTTGCCAGGAGGCTTCCCCAGGTGAGCCCTGCGCCAAAAGCTGTGAGCAGGATCACGTCTCCGCGCCGGATTTTTCCTGAGCGCGTGGCTTCGTCCAACGCCAGGGGGATGGTGGCACTGGAGGTATTGCCATATTTTTCAATGTTCACGATCACCTTTTCCATGGGAACGCGCAGTTTGGAAGCCAAACCTTCGATGATGCGCAGATTCGCCTGATGCGGAATGACCCAGTCAACGTCTTCAGCGCTCATTTTGTTGCGTTTGAGCAGTTCGTCCGTGGAGGAATACATGGAGCGGATGGCGTTTTTGAAAATGCGGTTTCCTTCCATATAGACGGTGTGGAGGTTTTTATCCACGGTGGCGTGGCTGGCTGGCATGCGCGAACCGCCGGCAGCTTGATAAAGCAAGTCACCCTGGCTGCCATCGGCTTGGATCAGGCAGTCGATGATCTGGGAAATATCGTTCCTCTGCGCCCGGGAAACCACTGCAGCGCCGGCTCCGTCTCCAAAGAGGACGCAGGTGCCGCGGTCTTCCCAGTTCGTGATCTTGGTGAGCACGTCCACTCCCATCACCAGCACATTTTGAGCGCTGCCGTTTTCCACAAAGGTTTTGGCAACGTCCAGCGCATAGATGAACCCCGAACATCCTGCGGAAACGTCGAAGGCGGGAACTCCCTTCAAGCCAAGCTTTTTCTGCACAATGCAGGCTGTGGCGGGGAAGGCGTGGTCGCCTGTCACGGTTCCGGTGATGATGAGGTCGATATCCTTGTATTTCACTAAGGATGCTTCAATGGCGTTTGTGGCAGCAATGATGGCAAGATCGCTGGCTGCCTCATCCTCGGAGCAGTAGTGGCGTTCAAACATCCCGGTGCGGGTGCGGATCCACTCATCGGTGGTATCCATCGTTTTTTCCAGGTCAAAGTTGTTCACGACCTTCGCAGGAGCGTGACTTCCAAAAGCGGAGAATTTAGCTTTGTAGATAGACATTAGCTCGTCCTCTCAAAATATTCCCTGGTGTGATGCACAAATCCAGACTGCGCCGTGCGTACGGCGAAGTTAATGGCATTTTTGATGGCTTTGGCGTTGCTGCTGCCGTGGCAGATGATGCTGCAGCCGTTCAGGCCAACCAGCAATGCGCCGCCAATTTCTGTTTGATCAAGCTTATGTTTCAAATATTTGAAAACTGGGTAGGAAAGCACCGCACCCAGTTTTGCGATCCAGTCTTTATTAAGCTGTTCATTCAAAAGCTCAAAGATGGAATAAATCGCACCTTCCAGCGTTTTCAACACAATGTTTCCCACAAATCCGTCGCAGACGATCACGTCGCAATCGCCTTTCAAAACGTCTTTTCCCTCGATATTGCCCACAAAGTTCAAATCCTTGGCTTGGGAAAGCAGGTTCCAGGCATCGCGGGACATCAGGTTTCCCTTAGCGCTTTCCTCGCCGATGTTCAGCAGCGCCACCCGGGGCTGGGGAACGTTGTAAATATAGCTGAAATAGATGGTTCCAAGCTGTGCAAATTGCATGAGATTGTTCGCATCACAATCCACGTTTGCGCCCATATCCAGCAGGATTTCCGGCTGTTTCATGGTAGGCAAAGTCACGGCGATGGCGGGGCGCGAAACCCCCTTGATGCGTCCATAGCTCAGCAGCGAAGCGCCCATGAAGGTGCCAGAATTTCCCGCGCTCACGGCCGCATCCACTTCCCCTTTTTTGTGCAGTTCCACGGTTCTCACCATTGAGGAATCTTTTTTGGATCTCACAGACTCCGCGGCGTGATCATCCATGGAAATGCGCTGGGAAGCGTGAACAATCTGGATCCGCTGGCGGTCGAAGTAATATTTGTCCAGTTCTGCTTGCAAAACCGCCTCGTCTCCCACCAAAAGGATCGTTTCGCAGACCTCTTCTTTTATAGCCTGAATTGCCCCCTCCACCTCTGGCTGCGGCGCGCGGTCGCTACCAAAGGCGTCCAAGGCTATACGCACATCACTCCTTGGCGGCTTTTATCTGCCTGCCTGCGTAGGTGCCGCAGTTGTCGCAAACGTGGTGCGGACGAACCGGCTCGCCACATTTGGCGCAAAGGCTCACTGCCGGAGGTGTGAGCGCTTCATGCGCTCTTCTTTTATCTCTGCGTGTTTTTGAAGTTTTCTGTTTGGGAACAGCCATGGGTTCTCCTTTTTTAATTACATAATAGTTAAGGCGCGCCAAAAAGCCAAAGCTTTCCAGCGCGAATTTATCTTCAATTTGTGTCATGTTCCTGTAACCGCGTTTTTTTGTCAACCAAAATCGCTAACCACTTGGATTCCATGGGGTTAACCCGGCTTGAACCGAAAAGCAGGGTTTTGCTTGGAATCCCGGATTATGAACGGTGGAACATCCTGCTCTGTTTTTCGTTAACCGCCATCAGCGGAATGATGCTCAGCCAACGCAGGATTCCGCCCACTCCAAACACCACCTGCTCCGGAGCCAAAAGCCTGGAACCCAGCATCATCGACTGCGGATAGAAAACTCCGCTCAGCAGGGTGGTTGCCATCATGCTCACTCCGCCGATGGCGCCATACAGCGCACTGTAGCTCTGTTCCCTGCCCTTTCCGGCGATGGCGAGCACAAAGTTTGTGGTGGCGACCCCATTTCCCGCCCACATGAAACCTGAAAAAAGACCCTCAATCCACAGCAGGGAATAGTTTTGCGGCGTCATGAACAGCCACAGCATGGGGTTCAAACCGCCCAAAACCACGCAGATCACCATGGCGGGTTTGTTTCCCCAGCGATCGATGAATTTGCCCCAAAATGAATATGAAAGCAGGGATGAAACCATGTGCAAGCTGCCATAGAGCTGAAGACGGAACATGCTGAGCCCCAGGTTTTTAAGCATGAAAGGACCCCAAAAGGCACTGCCCACCCCGGTGGCAAGCATCCACCAAATTCCAAACGCCATCAAAAGGCGGAAATTCTTGTCGCGAAAGGGTTCGCCAAACTTCTGACGCAGGGGAATGGACTGCTGCTGTGAGCGTTTGCGATCCGGTTGTTTTGCCAGAATCGTCAAACCGACCAACCCAACTATCCCGGCAAAAACGAAAATCGCCGCCAGCCAAAGCGCCTGATGCTGTGGCGTGAAAAAGTGATCCGGATCCACCCATCTGGCGGCCAGGGAGCGCAGCGCACCCCCGCCTTTTTCAAAGCTATCCGTCAGAAAACTAAACAGATAGCCCGCCAGCAGTCCACAAAACACCAGAATTTGATTTCGCCTTGCAAAAAATCTGCCGCGGATGCCTGCGGGAATAATGTCGCTGATCCAGGCGATCCAGATATTGCCGCCAATGCCCTGCAAACCCATACTGATGAAAAGCAACGCCAACACAAAGGCGATACCCTTGCTGGCTTGGGAAAACAGCAGAGCGCTGCCGATGAAAATGCTCAGAAATCTGCCCGCCGCTGTGATCCACACACATAGTTTTTTGCGCTGTCCAGGCTTGTTGGTCAGCGCCACACCCAAAGGCTGAAACAGCGCCGAAAGCTGTCCCAAAGCGCTCAGGATGCTGAAATGAAGCGGACTCGCCCCCAGCAGCACCAAAAACTTGGTGATGAAATTGCTGCCGATATTTGCCAACGAACCATAGATTTGCGAGAAAATCCCCTCGATGATGGAGATGCGATAGGTCTGGGCAATCGTGTGGCTTTTTTGTTTGCTCCTGCGAGCCTTGACAGCGTCAAGCTTCGTGCGCACCCCATCCCCCCGCGATCGATTTTTGCAGGCTTTTCCCCGGACAATTTTCCACCCCGGCACCATTGTGGAGCCTTTCTGTATTTCCTTGTCCGGCTTTGCCTTGTGTCATGTTTGGATTTCCTTTGGATTAAGCTTCAAAATCTGATTTCAGCCCTCATTTGCTTTTGCAGAGTTTACGTCAACCAAAATCGGGAATTCCGCATTTTACGATGGCTTACAACACTGTAAATTATGTTTACAGCCAAAAATCATGCCCACCACGCACGAACCATTCAAAAACCCAACTGCCCGACCGCTTACTCCGTTTCGCTTATTCTTTCAATCGGTGAGAAATCTCTTAAAAACCGCAGCAGCTTTTCACCAAAAAGTTCCCAAACATCCGGTCTTGGAGGCAGTTCCAGCGAAATCACCGGCAAGCCGAGCTCTTTTCCGAAATAGGTTCCCGCCGAACCGGGAGTGGGGTAGCCAATCGACTCCCAATACTCAAGATCCAGTTCCTGCGCCAGTTTGGGACCCCAGCCCGGGGAGTCGCCATCGCTGTTCACAATTCCATAAGGTGTGTGCAGTATCAAGAGCAGATCCGGCTTGAAGCCATCCACAAGTTCCAGCAAATAAAGCGTTTCCGGTTCCGAAGCCGGGCTTTTTCCCCCATAATAATTGCTGCGGGGATCGCCAACCACAAAATCTTCGCTGGGAAAATTCCGGTTAAGATCCACCCCGTTGGCGTTTTTGCGCGTCTTGAGTGCACGGCCATCCGGGTTCAGAAGCGGCACAATGACAATCTCCTGCGCAAGCGGCTTGAAGCCCGGAGCCCTTAGCGCGTCCAGCAAAGCCCGGGCAAAGATCACGCTTTCCGGCTCGTTGCCGTGAATCCCCGCCACAATCAGAATGGTTCCGGCTCCCTCTCCGGGAAAGCCATACCGCTCTATTTTTCTGCCTTCCACAGACTTACCATCTTTGGATTCGTCAGAATTCTCTGAAAAACTTGAACCTGCAGCCACAATCCCGGCATGAACCGAAACCAAGCTCAAAAGCAGACAGACAATCAAAACCAGCCTGACCCTTGCCCGCGTCCCCGAATGCAATTCTTTATTCATCGGCAACACCTTGTAATCAAATATCTTAATCATCATTTCGCCATACTAAGCCGATTTTGGGAACTGACAATATATATTTGCCTGATCGCCTCAAAAAACACAGTTTTGCCGCCTCCTCCTTGGCCCGCTCAAGTTTCGCATCAAGTTCGCCCTCCTCAGCCTCCCGCGAAAAACGCGGGTGTGACAGGAGGACGAGACAGGAAAGCTGTGCAAAGGGCTCTGGGGCGGAGCTTGGCAGGCTGTTTGAACTGTTTATCGAAAAAATATCCAGGCTTTTTTTTAAATTCGCTTATAATATGGGTAGGAGAGCCAATTGTGGTTCACGCAAAGAAAAGCCGGCGGTTCAGACAGCTCTCCCCTGCGCCGTGAACTCCGGTCATTTCTCAAACACACAGTTTCCGCTTGACAAGAAAAGCGCTGCGAGAGTTTTTGGCTTTCCCAATAAAAAATAAGGTGGTGATTTGTTTGCCGACAGTAGTTTCAAAAGAGAATGAGTCCTTCGATTACCTGTTGAAAAGGTTCAAGAAGAAATGCGAAAAAGCCGCGGTCCTCTCCGAAATTAGAAAGAGACAGGCCTACGAGAAGCCGAGCGTGAAGAAAAAACGCGAAGCCAACGCAGCTCGTCGCAAAATGCTCAAGATTCAGCGCAGAATGCAGCGCTATATGAGGTAGCGGCCCGGTTTTCCGCCCTCTTAATTTGTTTGGACCGTTGCAACAGGGATTCGTCCCTGTTTGCTTTTTTATAGCCTGAAATAAGGAGTTCAGATGGGTTTCATAGATTGGCTGATCCTGATCGTTTTGCTGGTGTCCTCGTTTTTGGGATACCGCAAGGGAATTGCCGCCATGCTGGTTCGTTTGGCAGGCTCGGTCGCACTTTTTTTACTGATTGGGCAAATCTTTCCCCTCGTGCGCAATGCGCTGGTGGAAAACTTCAAGGTGGGTCAGGTCTTGTCGTCCATTTTGGCTGCCATCCTGATCGTGGTGGCGTCTGTGATTGTGCTGCGTATTTTGGAAAAAATCTTCAACAAAGCACTGAAAGCCATTCATCTATCTACACTCAACCGCTTTTTAGGTTTGGCGATGGGCTTTTTCAACGGACTGCTGGCGGTGATCATCGTCATGGTTTTGCTGGACTACATGCCAAAGCTGTCCGAACCCTTGAAAGACCACGCCAATCACCGTGTTTACGCGGCTTTGGACGTTTTCAAGGAAGATATGTTCGACAACCTCAAAATGAAGGAACACGGTCGTTTTAACGAGATCGGAAACAAGCACAGAGCAGAAAAAAACAACCCCGGGCAAAGCGAATGAACCCTCCCGAGCTCTTTGCCGACCTTGAATATGCAAGGCTGGCACGTCAAGCGCAGGATCGCTGTCAGAGTGACTTGGGTCGCCGGCTCGCCGAGGCTTTGAAGCCTCTGGAGGGAAAAAAAGAGATCGAGGCTTCGCTGGCTTTGGTTTCCGAGCTTCAGGAATGCTTGGAGATCGGGCTGGACAGGGATCTGTCGGAACTGAGCGACCTTCAAGCCCTGTTTCACGAAGCGCGCCACAGCATCTTTGGCTTTGAAGAGTTTTTCCAAGTTTGGCAAAATGCACGTCTGGCAACGATTTTGGCTCAATCCGCACCCGATGGCGAGGACTTTCCCCGGCTGAACAGGCTTTGGGGCAGGGTGATCCCCTTGGAATGGATCAGCCAGCGCTTCAACACAACCTTTGGCCCCGAAGGCGAAGTTTTGGACAGCGCCTCCCCCGAATTGGCACGCATCCGCAAGTGTGAGAGCGCCCTCCAGCGCAACCTCCAAAAGACCATGCAGAGCATGCTGAACGACCCTCGCATGGAAGCCCATCTGCAGGATAAATTCATCACCCAGCGCGAAGGACGCTACGTCTTGCCCGTGCGTGAAAGCGCTGCGCCAAACGTGCCCGGAATCGTGCAAAGCCAGTCCGGAAGCGGTTCCACCCTCTTCATCGAACCCCAGGCGGCGGTGCCCCTGAACAACGAACTCCAGCTCCTCAAACAGGAGGAAAAGCGCGAGATTCACCGTATTTTCACGGACTTCACCGCCCAGATCAAAACTCAGGAACGCGAGCTCTTGCAAAACCAAAAGCTGATGGCGGAACTGGATTTCCGCTTTGGCTGTGCCAGGCTTTGCCGCGCTCTGGGTGCCAGGGTTCCAAAGATCGTGGATCGGCCTGTGCTAAAGCTCTTTGGCGCCAGACATCCGCTGCTGATCCTGAGCCTGGGAGCGCCGGCGAAAGTGGTGCCCTTCGACCTCGAACTGGGCGAAGAAGCCAATGTGATCCTGCTTTCCGGGCCAAACACCGGAGGCAAGACCGTCCTCATGAAATCCGCCGGTTTGCTCACCCTGATGGCACTGTCCGGACTGCCCATCCCGGCTGATGCAGACAGCGAGATCGGCATTTTCCACCAGGTTTTTGCCGACATCGGAGACGACCAAAGCATCGAAAATGCGCTTTCCACCTTTTCCTCACATCTGGGAAAGATCGCACGGATGCTGGATTTGGCGGATGCCAACAGCCTGGTCCTGATCGACGAAATTGGCGCTGCCACCGACCCCCAGCAAGGTTCGGCATTGGCTCAGGCCATCCTGGAACGCTTTACAGACCTGGATTGCAAGGTTGTCGTCACCACTCACTACACCACGCTGAAGATCTTTGCCGAATCCCATCCCAAATGTCTGAACGCCTCCATGCAGTTCGACCTCAAAAACCTGCAGCCCACCTTCCGTTTTTCCACCGGCATTCCCGGAGACAGTTTTGCCATCGAAGTGGCTTCCTCGCTTGGGCTTGCGCCCCAGCTTGTGGAGCGCGCAAAGTCGCTTGCCGGCACCCAAAATGTGGAATTTACCGAGCTGCTGAAAAAGATGCAGGAAGAGAAAAAGGCTCTGGGACGCGCCACCTATGAATATCAACTGAAAACCCGCAATCTGGAAGCGCTGATCGGCGAACTGGAAGACCGCGACTCCAAGCTGGAGGATGAGCTTCGCCAGCGCCGCCAAAAATTCATCCGCGAACTGCAAGCCGAACTGATCGCCCAGCAAAAGCTCTATCAAAAGGAACAGGATGAGCTGAAACAACTCGACCGCGAAGAACGCAAAGCACTTTCGGAAAGAAAATTGCATGAACTTTCTGACAAGCTCCAGCAGATCCGCAGCGAACTCAGGGAAGCCGAAATTTCCGCTCACAAACCCGCCCGCGAGATCAAGCCCGGGCAAAGGGTTTGGCTGGCTTCCTTCGAGGCTGAGGCCACTGTGTTGGAGATTCAGGGCGAAAACGCCAGCGTGGACATGAACGGCATCAGCTTCCGGGTTCCCACTTCGGAACTTTTTGAAGCTGAGGAAAAACCCGGACAAAAGCCAGCAGTGAATGTTCCGCGGGTGATCGCCACCCCCAAGGCCAGGATGGAAATCATGGTGCGGGGTTTGACCTTCGACGAAGCCAGACCCATGATCGATGAGTTTATGGATGACGCCTATCTGGCCGGATTGCACACTCTGCGCATCATCCATGGCAAAGGCACCGGCGTTTTGCGCGACAAGGTGCGCAGCTATTTGAAAAAGAAAAAGATGGTGATCTCAATGGAAACCCCGCCTCCCAGCGAGGGCGGCACCGGGGTCACCGTGGTAAAAATTTAGGAAATATGGACAAAAACCTGATCGAAGAGGTTCGCAGAGCCAACGACATTGTGGAAGTGGTGCAAAGCTATGTGCCGCTGAAACATGTGGGCGCAAATTGGCGCGGGATCTGCCCCTTCCACAACGACACAAACCCCTCCATGTATGTGAGCCAGCCCAAGCAGATCTTCAAGTGTTTTGCCTGCGGCAAGGCGGGAAATGTGTTCACCTTCGTTCAGGAATATGAAAAGCTCACCTTCGTCGAAGCGCTGAAAAAGCTGGCTGCGCGTGTGGGCATCACCGTGCCGGATTCCGGCAGAACCAAAACGGTCTCCACCAAGCGTGAACAGCTTTTGGTGGTCTATGCCACCGCCAGAGATTTCTTCACCCAAAACCTTTTCGAATATGGACAAACCGCGCTCAAGTACCTGCAGGATCGCTCTTTCAGCCCAGAAACCGCCAAAAGCCTGGAACTGGGCTATTCCCTGAACAGCGAAAAAGCGCTGCTGAACCACCTCCTCAAGGAAGGCCACTCCGTGTCGCTCTTGAAGGAAAGCGGACTGTTTGGCAACTATGCCGGAAACCTGGTGGATTTCTTTCGCGGCAGACTGATGTTTCCCATCCACAACAACTTTGGCGAGGTGATCGCCTTCGGCGGCAGGGTCTTTGAGGGAGACGCCAAGATCGCTAAATATGTAAACACCGCCGGCACTGAGCTTTACACCAAGGGGCGCGAGCTCTATGGACTGTTTAAAACCAAATATGAGATCTCCAAATCCGGTGCCGTGCTCATCAGCGAAGGTTATTTCGACTTCCTGCGCCTCTATGAAAACGGCTTTGTAAATTCCGTCGCCTGCCTGGGCACGGCGATGACCGAGGATCAGGTTTACCTCCTATCCCGCTATTCGCCAAAGGTTTACATGCTTTTCGACGGCGACAGCGCCGGGGTGAACAATGCCGTGCGCGGCGCTCTGCTCTGCTTGGGCAAAGGTTTGGAAGCCCACATCGTTGAACTGCCCAAAGAGCACGATCCGGACAGCTTTCTGCTCAACGAAGGTGCGGACGCCCTGCGCCAGAGGATCGACGCCGCCAAGCCCGTTTTACGCTTCGTGGCGGATATGGAAGGCAAAACCCCCGCCAGCGACAGGATCGACCAGGTTTTGGATGCCTTGCGCGGCCTGCGTGATCCCATCAAGCGTGAGCTTTTCGCCCGCGATCTGGCGGAAGCCTTCGGAATTTCCACCCGCGCCGTTTTTTCCAAGCTGCGCCGAACTTCCTCGGCTCCCGGAGCTTCTGCGACCCCGCCTCCCGCGCCCGTTTTGGAAGAGGATTTGGAAGAGCGCCACGTTCTGGTTATGGCTTTGCAAAACGAGGAGGCGTTCAATCTATTTGCGCAAAGCCTCGCCCCGGATTATTTTAATAATAGATTGTATCGAGAACTATTCAAATTTTTGATGGCGGAAGCGGATTCGGATTCCATCTCTGAGCCCGCCATGCTTTTGGATAACATTGAAAACAAGGATTTAAGGGACCTTTTGGCAGAATTTCTTTTTTCTGACCCGCCCCAAGTGGAGTTCGGGAAAGCCCTGGATCAAATCAGGCTGCGCAAGCTTCAGCGCGACATGCGGGATTTGGACCGCAGAATCCAGGAAACCCCGGAGGACATCCGCCTTTTGGAGGAAAAACGAAAACTGGCGTTGACCTATCGCAGCCTCTCCAGAAGGGTTGTGAAGGGTCTTTTGATATGAGGGTCCCGCCCCCGATAAGGAGCACCTAATGATCACTTACAACGAATGCCTGAAAAAACTGGTTGAACTGGGAAAAGACACCGGCTACATCACCTTCAAACAGGTGAACGACATTTTGCCGAGCAGCCCCTTTTTCCTGGATAAAGTGGACGACCTGATTTTCGACCTCAGGCAGGACGGCATCGAAATCATCGACGAAACCGAGAAAAGGCTCACCAAGGGCGCCGCTCTGGCAAAGCCCACCCCGCCCAAAAAATTCAAGTCCAAACGCTTTTACGACGACCCTGTGCGCATGTATTTGCGGGAGATGGGAAGGGTTCCCCTCCTGGACCGCGAAGGCGAGGTGCGTGTGGCGCAAAAGATCGAAACCTACCAGAAAATGATCAACCAAAATGTGTTCAAATCGGGCTCCACACTGCGGGAAATGTTCAACTTTCTGCACCGCTATCGCGAACGCCGGGTCCGCTTGGAACAGATCTTCCGCATCAATATCGGCACCTGGATCGACAAAAAACAAGACCTCACCATCGTTGACCAATTCCGCGACATCCTGAAGGCAAACGAAGTCACCTTCGACAAAGTGGGGCAAATCCTGGACAGTTGCGACTTTGATGAAGACGGAAACGCCAGCCGCCAGGAAGAGATCGACGCCCTCCGCAGGGAAATCTTTGACCGCTTCAACGAGCTGAACTACAATGAAAAGCTCATCAAGCGCATGGTTTACCGCGTGCGTTCGCTGGTGGAAAGGATCGAGGAAAGCTATGACAGCATCACCGACCTCACCCGCATCAAACGCTATACCATAGATGAGATCTGCACCTACGGACGCCGTGCCAAAAAGAGCGACGAAGACTTTGAGGAGGTTCGCACCGAAACCGGGATCGACCCTGAAGTGTTTGTGGAAACCCTGCGCAAGATCAAAAACGCCCGCCGCAAGATCCGCCGCGTGGAGCTGGAAACCAAGATGACGGGCACCGACCTCGTCTTCCTCCTGCGCGAGATCGAACGCGCAGAACGCAACAAGGAAAAGGCGCAAAACGAGATGATCGAGGCCAACGTCCGCCTGGTGATCTCCATCGCCAAGCGCTACAACAACCGCGGGCTGGAATTTTTGGACCTCATCCAGGAAGGAAACACCGGCCTCATGCGCGCTGTGGAAAAATATGACTACCGCAAGGGCTTCAAGTTTTCCACCTATGCCACCTGGTGGATCAGACAGGCCATCACCCGCGCCATTGCCGACCAGGCTCGAACCATCCGCATCCCCGTCCACATGATTGAATCCATAAACAAGATAAACCGCACCAGCAGAAGGCTACAGCAAAAGCTGGGACGCATCCCCTATCCCGAGGAAATCTCCGAAGTGCTGGATATGCCCATGGACAAGGTGAAATCCATCCTCTCCATCTCCAAGGAGCCCGTTTCACTGGATAAACCCATCGGACACGACTCCGAAGACTCCATCTTGGGCGACTTTATCGAAGACCGAACCATCATCAGCCCCGAACGCCTGGCAGAACGCTCCCTCCTGAAAAAACAGGTGGACGAAGTTTTGAAAACCCTCACCACACGCGAGGAAAGGGTCATCCGCTTGCGCTTTGGCATCGACGACGGCTATCACCGCACCCTGGAGGAAGTGGGAAACATCTTCCAGGTCACCCGTGAACGAATCCGCCAGATCGAAGACAAAGCCCTCAAAAAACTCAGACACCCCACCCGCGCTGCCATCCTGCAACAGTTTATGGACAACTTTCACGTGAAGTAACTTTTTGTCCACATCTTTTTGAAATGGAACCGTAAATATTAACTGTAGCTCAGCTATTTGTTCCTTGAGAGGAATTGGCATGTGACACTCCTAATGTAGTAGTTAGATGTGTCATAAATCATGCGCGATTCCTCTCATTTTTTTCCATTCACAGCTTTTAATAGATTGGGGATGCACAGGATTGGGACGATGAAAAAGGGATTTGACGTTTTAATGTTGTGGATCAAGCTGGATGGCATAAATCAAAAGAGCTTATAGTGCCTGATAACATTGAGTTAATTGACTTGCCTCCATACTAGCCAGAGCTGAATCCGATAAAACGATTATGGAAATATGTGAAAGTGAACCATATCCACAATCGTATGTTTGATTCTCTCAAACAAATGATAGATCATATGGTCGTTGTTTTTGCCAATTTGAATAATGATACCGTGTCATCTCTGTGCCATTGCAGCTATCTGTGTTTATGACATTATAAAGTGAATTTTATATTACACACATGATCGTTATCAGAATGTGCTTCATGATAAACTCTTTCTTTAGTCTTGGTGTATTACAATGAATTTTATTGCTTTGATCTGTTTATTACTACGCGGTTTCGCAAAATACACTCCCGCGCTTACAGTTTCGCCCTTGTAGTTACGCAAGTTCCACTCCGCCGTTCCCTCGGAATCCAAGCTGATAGTATCGACTTTTTGCCCGCGAATGTTATAAATATCCAGTTCATTCGCTTGTTTTAGCGAAGCTTTGAAAGTGATCATATTATTTGCGTTAACCGGATTGGGGTAGGCAGAAAGTGTGTGTACAGGAGGAACTGCGGTCTCATCCGCATTGGAAACTGAAAATTCCACCTCAAACGCATACAGCGTACCATCGCTGATCATAAATAACTGATCTTCATGGGAAAAAGTAAGGGCGGGGAGATAGATATTTGTTGTGGGTGCGGGAAAGGTAAATGTATGTGAGGTAGGAAAATCCAGAGTACACAAGACGCTGATAAATATGTAATTTTCATATCGGGCCGATATTGAAACTATTTTATCGGTAATGCTATCTATGTGAGGTTCAATGGGACCGAACCAAGTCCAGTGTGTTGATACTGGATTATCCTCCAAGGGGTTGTAGTTCATGTATAAAAAGAAATCCCCGTCGAAGGTGCCATAATCAAAATATGACATCAGTATTCTATCATCGCCAAAGCTGACCACTCTTACTAAATGCCCATCAGCTGAAACAGGGGTATGAACAATATAAACGTGCAGAGAATCAGAGCTGGGGAAGTGACACTCCAATAATGCACTATCATAAACCATACCATGAGTTTTGATGTAAAACCGGTCGTGGATAAAACCATAATCTGCCCCATACGACTGTCCGGTCACACTCATACAAAACCAAGGATCTGTCATTATCTGAGTAAACAGAAGATTCCCCTGAACGTCAAAAATGAACCAGGTTTCCAAAGTAAAGTCTCCGCATGTATCCTTTACATACATGAAATGACCGGTAGGCATGGCATATACCCTCTTTCTCTGCGCTGTGTTACAGTGATAGTCCTCCCCACCCAGAAGCGTTTGGCTGGTGTCGCTGGCAAAGTCGTAAAATTCAAGCCTGTCTGCCAAGGCAATTACCAAGTGATCTTCAGACACAATATCGATACGATTACTTGCGAAAAAGCCATCATAGTAATCGTAAAGCGGCATATTATCAATAATCCTGTACTCAAATTCATGGGCGTCCAGGCGGATTATTATCAGTACTTGGGGGTCGTATCGTGGGTATTGATAAATAGTATAGAATTTTCCAAAGCGTTGCACGCCCATTTCTCTAAAAGCTATTCCCCCAAATCCCGTAATGCTCCCAATTTGCACTAAATCGGTAAAAGTATTGCTCTGGATGAGATACTGAAAACCTGCTATTTGGATGCTTCCATCACTCACGGTCATTTTATAAAACTGCAGGTCGCCACTTTCGAGTTTGATCACCTCATCATAAGCATACGGGATTGGCAGGGAATTTGCCAGACTTACATCAATATGCGGCGGCTCTGCGAACAAAACAACTGCAGAAGTCCAAAGGGCAAGTGCAAATACAAGGGACATCATGGTCTTTGCTTTCATATAAACCTTCTTTTGGATGGCGTTTTTCTAAGTTGAGTCCCAAATGTTGGTGTAAAATCCAACTCATTGTTTCTCAGGTTTGTTGAGGGCATTCTTATTTTCCTCGTTTACACACACTATTCATGGTCACATGACCAATTACATTAATTATCATCCAAGCTTTTATGTAAAGGACTATTTTCATGCAGACATCCCCTCGTTTTAATATCTTTAAACGACACAAACCGTTGAATACAAGCACGCGGACGATTTTTAGACATAGAGTTCAAAATATGAGTTGGTGCCGTCTCCATTGAGTTCACCATTATAGGCTATAACCCAGCCAAAGTAATTATCCCAAATAATGCAGTAGGGGTTAATGAATCTCGCCATTATCCGCCAGTCCCGTACCTTTAGTATTCAACCCCTGAAATCCCAACAACTTACAAACTTCTTATCTTCCTATTTTTTATCCCCTTTTCATCGTCCCAATCCTGTGCATCCCTAATCTATTCAAAAATCTGCGTGAACACCCCCACACACGCAAAAACCCGGGAGTGTAATCCCGGGTTTCACGCATTTTTTGGGGTTTCAGACCTTATTTATTGAGGTCTTTGGCCTTGATATTGTCTTTTTTGGGTTTGACCGCAGATTCTTCCACAAACTGGATGATGGCCATGGGGGCAGAATCTCCACGGCGGAATCCGCTTTTGATGACGCGGGTGTATCCACCTTGGCGGTCTTGGAACGCGGGCGCAATTTCGGTGAAAAGTTTTTTCACCAAGGTGCGGTCTCCCAGAACGCTGTATGCCAAACGGCGTGAATGAACAGTGTCTTGTTTGCCGTAGGTAACCATGCGGTCCACATATCCGCGCAGTTCTTTAGCCTTTGCGAGGGTGGTGGTGATTTGGCCGTGTTCCACCATGGATCTCACGAGGTTGCAGATCATGAGACGGCGTGCGTCTTTTTCGCGTCCAAACTTTCTTCCTTCAACTTTATGTCGCATTTTTCACCTTCTTTTTGGAAGGAGGCACCGGCTTTCTGGGCGGAGCGGGAACTTCATCCTCGGTCTCCTCAGGCGCGGGTTTTTCTTCCTCATTTTTTACTTTTGGCATATCTTCGATTCTGATTCCGCGGCTTCTGGCATCGGCAATCTGATTTTCGATGCCATCCACGTCCATTCCCAGGTGGAGATCGTATTTTGTGAGTTTTTGGACGATTTCCTCCAGGGATTTCTTACCGAAGTTGCGGTATTTGAGCATTTGAGCTTCGGTCTTTGAAACGAGATCGCCGATGGTTTCAATCTCGGCGGCAGCCAGGCAGTTTGCGGCACGGACGGTGAGTTCAATCTCCCGAACGGGCAGCGCCAGGATGCGTTCCATCTCTTCCAATTCCGGATCCAGCTCCACTTCACGGATGTATTGGGGTTCGGTTTCAAAGCGGCTGATTTTCCCAACCATGTCGCGTAGGATCTTTGCGGAGAGGAAAAGAGCCACGATGGGCTCCACAGAGCCGTTTGAATGGATCTCGAGGATGAGCTTGTCAAAGTTCATGCGTTCCTTCACGCGCTGGTGGGAAACGCTGAAATTGACCTTGAGGATGGGGGAATAGATGGAGTCGATGGGGATGAATCCCACGGCTTTCTCCTCCATATTCTGTTCGGAGGCGGAAACATATCCGCGGCCGTTTCCCACGATCATCTCGATCTTGATGTCGATATCCTCGGTGACTTCCAGCAGGTAGAGATCCTTGTTTATGATGCGGATATTGGGGTTATCCTGAATCATTTTTGCCGTCACCACGCCTTTTCCCTTGTGTTCCAGCACAATGGTGACCTCGTCCACGGAGGTGGAAAAGACCACGAGCTGCTTGACGCGCAGGATCAGGTCGATATAGTCTGAATTTGTGCCGGGAATGGGCGAAAATTCGTGGTGCAGGCCTTCGATGCGGATGAAGCGAACGGCCGAGCCCTGAACCGAGGACAAAAGCACCCGGCGCAGGATGTTGCCGATCGTGGTTCCAAAACCGGGCTCCAGCGGGCCGATCTCGAATCTGCCGTAGTGGGGGGAATAGCTGTCCCTGTCGTATTCCACGTTTTCGGGCATTTGCAGGGGTTCCAAGTATAGCATAAATGACTCCTTGCTGGGTTCAGCGATTATTTGGAGTAATACTCAACAATGAGGCGCAGGTCAACGGTGTTGGGGATCTCCTGGGCAGCAGGGATATGCTCGAACTGCCCGCGCATGTTGTCTTTATCCACTGAAAGCCAGGGGTAGGGTGAGCTGGCTTCGGAGCTGTCCCAAGCTTCCGCGAGAGGCTTGATCCCTTTGCTTTTGGGGCGGACTTCGATGAGGTCTCCATCCTTGAGCAGGTAAGAGGGGATGTCCACCTTTCTGCCGTTCACCATGAAATGACCGTGGTTCACAAACTGACGGGCCTGCATTCTGGTGGTGGCAAAGCCAAGGCGATAGACTGTGTTGTCCAGACGTCTTTCCAGCAGCTGGAGCAGGTTGTCGCCTGTGACCCCGCCCATTTTTGCCGCTTTGTGAAAATAGCTGCTAAACTGCCGTTCCAGGAGGCAGTAGATATTTCTGAGTTTTTGCTTTTCGCGCAGGTGGATGAAATAGTCGCTTTGTTTGCGGCGCATATTTCTGCCGTGCTGTCCGGGAGGGAATTTACGGCGGTTCAGAATTCTGTCGTATTTTGCGGTGCCAAAGATGTTTTCGCCGAATTTACGGCAGAGCCTGGCGCGTGGTCCGGTGTATCTTGCCATGATTTCCTCTCTTATATCCTTCTGGTTTTGGGTGGACGGCAGCCGTTGTGGGGAATGGGCGTGGCGTCTTTGATCATGGTGACCTTGAGGCCGGAGGCGTTCACCGCACGGATGGCGGATTCCCTGCCACTGCCGGGGCCTTTCACGATGACACCCACGCGGGTGATTCCCATATCAATGCCAGCTTTGGACACTTCCGTGGCTGCAAGCTGAGCTGCGAAGGGTGTGGCTTTGCGTGAGCCTTTGTAGCCCACTCTGCCGCCGCTGGACCAGGTGAGGACGTTTCCGGAGCGGTCTGCCAGGGAAACGATGGTGTTGTTAAAGCTGGAGTGGACAAACACGATGCCTTCGTCGAAGGAAAGGCGAATGCGTTTTTTCTTGGTTCTGGTTTTCTTTGCCATTTATCGGTTCACTCCTATTTCTTCTTTTTGATCGCGCTGGCGCGGGGTCCCTTGCGGGTGCGCGCATTGGTGTGGGTGCTTTGACCGCGCACGGGGAGGCCACGTTTGTGACGCTGACCGCGATAGCAGCCGATTTCCATGAGGCGCTTGATGTTCATCGCCACCTGGGTGCGCAGGGTGCCTTCCACCGCATAGTCGTGCTGCACGATGTCTCGAATGGTTTTTTCTTCTTCAACGCTGAGGTCTCCCACCATTTTGGTTTCGTCCACATTTGCCTTGCGGCAGATTTCTTTGGCAAGGCTTGGTCCGATGCCATAGATATAGGTGAGCCCAACGAAGAGGCGTTTGTTCCTGGGAATTTCTATACCTGCAATGTGTGCCAAGTTGGTCCTCCTTAACCCTGTCTCTGTTTGTGTTTTGGGTTGGAACTGCAGATAACACGGATCACGCCGTGGCGTTTGATGATCCGGCAGTCTTTACAGACCACACGGACTGATGATCTCACTTTCATTATCGTCTCCTTGCAAGAGTGCAGTTACTTCCTGCAATGTTTATTATTTATATCGGTAGGTGATCCTTCCGCGGGAGAGGTCATATGGAGAGAGCTCCACCTTGACTTTGTCTCCGGGAAGGATGCGGATATAGTGCATCCGCATTTTACCGGAACTGTGTGCCAAAATTTCATGGCCGTTTTCCAGTTGAACCTTAAAAGTGGTGTTGGGAAGGGCGTCGGTCACGATTCCTTCCACTTCTATAACGCCGGCTTTACTCATATACTTGCTCCTTCAGGCTTGGGTCAGGATCCGGGGCTCGCCGTCCGTGACGATGATGGTGTGTTCAAAATGGGCGGAGAGGCTGCCGTCGGCTGTGAAAAATTCCCAGCCGTTTTCCCTGACGCGATTTGTGCCGATATTGACCATGGGCTCGATGGCAAGAGCCATTCCGCTTTGCAGGCGGGGACCCCTGCCGGGATTTCCATGATTTGGGATCTGGGGTTCTTCATGAAGCTGACGCCCGATGCCGTGACCGGTGAGGTCGTCTGCCACATGGTAGCCCTGCGCTTTCACATAGGAACCGATGACGTGGGAGATGTCTCCCACCCGGTTTCCCGGCTTGGCGGCTGCCATGCCCAGACGCAGAGCTTCGGAGGTGACGTCCAGCAGCTTTTGTGCATCCGGCGAGATCTCTCCCACCGCATAGGTGCGGGCGGCGTCTCCATAGTAGCCATCCAGCACGGCTCCAACGTCGATCCCAATGATGTCTCCTTCCTGCAGAACCACCTTTTTGGAGGGGATTCCGTGAACAATGCCGGAATTTGGCGAAGTGCACAGCGTACCGGGAAATGGTTCAAGGCCGGGTATGGTGTAGCCCTTGAACGCCGGCTTGGCGCCTTTGGAAACGATGAAATCGTGCGCAAAGGCATCCAGGTCCCAGGTTGTGATCCCGGGCACGATCCGCCTGGCAAGTTCGTCCAAAAGCTGGCCGATGACTCTGCCCGCGGCGCGCATCTTTTCCTGTTCAGCAGGAGACTTTCGGTAAATCATGATCAGCCGGAGCGTCCGCGGAGTTTTCCTTTTTTCATGAAGCCGTCGTAGTGACGCATCACGAGGTGGGATTCGATCTGGCGAAGGGTGTCCAAAGCCACGCCAACCACGATGATGAGACCGGTTCCGCCAAAGTAGAAGGGCAGCTTGAAGATGTGGGTCATCAGTTCGGGCATAAGCGCCACAAAGGCAAAGAACACTGCGCCGGGCAGGGTGATGCGGGTGAGCACGGAAGAGATGTATTCCGCTGTCTTTTTACCGGGTTTCTTTCCGGGAATGTGTCCACCGTATTTCACCATGTTTTCAGCCATTTCGGTGGGGTTAAGCACCAACGCCGTATAGAAATAGGCGAAGAAGATGATGAGCCCCACGTAGATGATGGTGTAAACCCAGTGGCCGGGGCTAAACAGCACCCGCAGCCTGTACCAGAATGTTCCGGCTTCGGCGTTTCCACCCTGGAAAAGGGTGATAAGCGTGGCGGGGAACATCAGGATGGACTGGGCAAAGATGATGGGGATCACGCCGGCGGTGTTTACACGCAGCGGGATATAGGTGCTTTGACCGCCGTAAACCCTTCTGCCAACGATGCGTTTTGCATATTGGACGGGAATCTTGCGGATGGCTTCGGTTACGAAAATAATCGCTCCGGTAACCACCACCATCACCACCATGGCGATCAGGGATTGGATGATTCCGCCGATGGTGTTGAAGCGGGTGCGGAACATATTGATGAACCCTTCCGGATAGCGGGCAATGATTCCGGCAAAGATGATCAGCGATATTCCGTTGCCGATCCCAAACTCGGTGATTTGCTCGCCCAGCCACATCACGATCATGGTTCCTGTGATCAGGGTGACCATGCCGGTGAGGTAGAAAAGGAAGCTGGGGTTCGGAACCACGGGTCCGGTGGCGCCCATCATGTTTGTGAGCCCCACCAGGATGGTGATGCCGTTGAAAGCAGCCAGGGCAACCGTGAAATAACGGGTGATCTGGTTCATCTTCTTTTCGCCGTCGGCGCCTTCTTTGCGCAGCTTTTCAAAGTAGGGAACGATGCTCCCCAAAAGCTGGATCACAATCGACGCCGTGATGTAGGGCATGATGCCCAGGGCAAAGATGGAGGCGCGCTCGATGTTTCCACCCACAAAGAGGTTCAGGAGGTCGAACAGCCCGCCGGATTGGCTTTCAAAAAAGGAGCTCAGCTCGGAGGCGTTGACACCCGGAATGGGCACGAAGCTGCCCAGGCGATAGAGCACCAGAATCAGGCCGGTGAACAGAATTTTCTTTCTGAGATCCGGGATTCTGAAGATGTTCGCAATGGTTTTGAACAAATCACACCACCTCTGCTTTTCCGCCGTTCGCTTCGATCAATTCAATGGCGCGCTTGGAAAAAGCGTGAGCCTTGATGTGAACGGTTTTGGTGAATTCCTCATTCAGGCTGGCCAGGACCTTGATGGGATATTTCCCTTTTTGTCCCTTGGTGGGCACCAAGCCCATCATTTCCAGCTTTTGGATATCGAATTGGCTCTCTTCAAGCTCTGCCAAGCGGGAGAGGTTCAAGATTCGAAAGTGTTTACGGAAGGGGTTTTTGAAACCGCGCTTGGGCAGGCGGCGGTTGATGGGCATCTGTCCACCTTCAAAACCGGGGGGGACATTTCCGCCGGCGCGGGATTTTTTTCCCTTATGACCGCGTCCGGATTGCTTTCCCAAGCCGCTGCCTTCACCTTTTCCAAGGCGTCTTTTGGCTTTGCGGCCTGCAGGTTTGCCAAGATTTGAAAGGTTCAGCATATCATTCTCCCTCTACTTCTTCAACTGTAACCAGGTATGACACTTTTGCGATCATACCTCGGATGCAGGGATTATCGTTGTGTATTCTGGATTTGCCGGGCGCACCCAGCCCCAGGGATCGGATGATCCTTTTATGGTTTTCTTTACGGTTTATGGTGCTGCGAACCTGGGTAACCTTGATCTTCACTTTTCCTCCCTGCCGGTGAGTTCGGCAACGGTCTTGTTGCGCAGGCGCGCAATATCCTGCAGTGTGCGCATGGATTTCAGGCCGTTCACGGTGGCTTTCACCACGTTTGTGGGGGTGTTTGAACCCAGGGATTTGCACAGGATGTTTTGGATCCCGGCAGCTTCAAAAATGGCGCGTGTGGTTCCCCCCGCGATAACTCCGGTACCGGGGGCGGCGGGTTTCATCATCACACGGCTGGCGCCGTAACGTGCCATCATTTCATGGGGAATGGTCCCATTCACGATGGGAACTTTGAACATCGAGCGGGTGGCTCTTTCCTTGGCTTTGCGGATGGCGTCGGCAATTTCATTGGCCTTGCCGTTGCCAACGCCGATCTTTCCAGCGCGGTCGCCAACAACGACTATGGCGGTGAAACTGAAGTTACGTCCGCCTTTCACGACCTTGGCCACACGTTTGGTCTCGATCACGGTCTCGACGAGTCTTTCTTCTTCTGGCAGATTGTGTTCGTAATTCAAGTTTCCTCCTGTTAAAAATCAAGGCCGGCCTTGCGGGCGCCTTCAGCCAGGGCTTTCACCCTGCCGTGATATTTGTAGCCGGCGCGGTCGAAGGCAACCTTCGAAAGCCCGGCAGCGATTGCTTTCTCTCCCAGTTTTTGGCCAACTTGGAAGCCCTGTTCGGCTCTCTTGGTTCCCTTGGGGATTTCGATATCCTTGCCGCGGGAAGAGGCGGAAACCAGGGTTTTTCCTGTGGTGTCGTCCACGATCTGGGCGTAGATGTGTTTCAAAGAGCGGAAAACCACCAGGCGCGGGCGCTCGGGGCTGCCATGCAGTCTTTTGCGAATGGCGCGGCGGCGGCGGTTGCGCAGGGCGTTCTTAGCTATGTTGCTTGGTTTTATCATGATTTACTCCCTGCCTTTTTATGCTCCGGCCTTGCCGGCTTTGATGGTGACGTGTTCGTCGATATAGCGAATGCCTTTGCCCTTATAGTTTTCAGGCGGGCGGCAGGTTCGAATTTCGGCGGAAAAATGACCCACAAGCTGCTTGTCTATCCCTTTCACACGGATGATGCTTTGCAGGTCGGAACGCACTGTTTTGGAGCGGGGAACGGCTTCTGCTTCCACTTCCAGGCCTTCGGGGATCTCCAGCAGGATATCGTGGGCATAACCCAGGCTGAGCCTGAGCCAGGGGCCGACTCTTTCCGCGGAATATCCGGTGCCGATCACATGAAGGGTCTTCAAATATCCTTCGGTGACGCCGATGACCATGTTTTGGATCAAAGCGCGGGTGAGGCCATGCACTGCGCGTTGGGATTTGCTGTCGTCTCTGCGCTTGACGTTGATCACGCCGTCTTCCACTTCCAGGCTGATGCCTTCAAGCAGTTCATATTGCAGTTCGCCCAGCTTTCCCTTCACGCGGACCAGGTTTTCCTGGATGTCCACGGTGACGCTTGGATCGATCTTGACAGGGGCTCTACCTATGCGTGACATTGATTAAACCTCCTACCAAACCTTGCAGATGTATTCGCCGCCAACGCGGTTGATGCGGGCATCGCGGTCCACCATCACACCCTGGGAGGTGGAGATCACCGCACAGCCGGTGTTGTTGAACACGCTGGGGATCTTGTCTGCTTTCACATATACGCGGCGTCCGGGTTTTGAAATCCTCACCAAACCTTGGATGATGGGCTGGCCATCATTTGTGTAGCGAAGATTCACCAGGATGCGGCGATAATTTATCTTTTGTTCAGGATCTTTGTCGAGAACCTGGACGCTGTTTACGAAGTTTTCCTCGGCGAGGATCTTCGTCAAAGCCTCAATAATGCGGCTGTGTTTGACGATCACATGCGGATGTCCGGCACGATATGCATTGCGGATCTTGGTCAATGCATCAGCTATCGGATCACTTACGCTCATTAATTGCTCCTTTGCTTACCAGCTGGATCGGGTGATCCCCGGGATATGCCCCAGGGAAGCATATTTGCGGAAGCAGAGACGGCACATGCCAAAGTCGCGCATGTAAGCTCTGGGACGTCCGCAGATTTTGCAGCGGTTATATTGCCTGACTTTAAATTTAGGCTTTCTTTGTTGTTTAATGACCAAAGATTTTTTTGCCATGCGTTCTCCTTATTGTTCTTCGCGCTTGAAGGGCATTCCAAGCTCTTTCAGCAGTTCGCGGGCTTCGTCGTCGTTCTGCGCAGTGGTGATGATGTTGATATTCAGCCCACGCAGGGTGTCGATCTTGTCGAATTCAATTTCGGGAAACACGGTCTGCTCTTTGAGTCCCATGGAAAAGTTTCCCCTGCCATCAAAGGAATCGGTGTCGATCCCGCGGAAGTCGCGGATGCGGGGGATCACAATGGAAACCAGGCGATCAAAGAATTCATACATGATCTCGTCGCGCAGGGTCACCTTGCAGCCGATGGGCATGCCTTGACGCAGCTTGAAGTTTGAAATGGACTTGCGCGCCTTGGTGATGATGGGTTTGCGGCCTGTGATCTGCTCCATGTCCTTCACGGCATTGTCCAGCAGGGCTTTATTCTGGGTGGCTTCACCCACGCCCATGCTCACCACGATCTTTTCCATCCGGGGAACCTGGTGCGGGTTCTTGTATTCAAAACGCTTTTTCAGCGCAGGAACCACCGCAGTGCGATATTGTTCTTTAATTCTGTTCATCTTCCCCTCTTTTACAGTTCGTCACCGGATTTTTTGCAAGTGCGGACACGATGACCGCCTTCGCGTGTTTTGAAAACCGGCTTGGTTACAGTATTCAGCTTTTCGTTGAACAGCATCACATTCGAGACGTTGACGGGCGCCTCTTTGGAGATGATGCCGCCCTGGGGATTGGTTTGGGAAGGCTTGGCGTGTTTCTTGATCATGTGCACTTTTTCCACAACGACTTTGTTTGCCTTGGGGAAAGCCTTGAGCACACGGCCCTTGCGGCCTCTGTCCTCACCGGAGATCACGATCACGTAGTCGCCTTTCTTGATTTTCATTTTAACTGGCTTTTTTGGCATCACTATCTCCCTACAGCACTTCCGGCGCCAGGGAAACGATCTTCATATAGGCGTGTTCGCGCAATTCGCGAGCCACCGGGCCAAAGATGCGGGTTCCCTTGGGGTCGTGCTTTTCGTCGATGATAACGGCTGCGTTGTCCGAAAACCTGATGTAGGTTCCATCCGCACGCCTGATCTCTTTCGCGGTGCGAACGATCACGGCACGCTCAACGCTGCCTTTTTTAACCTTGCCGCCGGGTGTGGCGGATTTGATCGCAACAACTATGACGTCGCCAACGCTGGCGTATTTACGTCTGGTGCCACCCAAAACCTTGATACACTGGGCTCTGCGGGCACCGGAGTTATCGGCGATATTCAACATCGTTTCGGCTTGAATCATTCCAAAACTCCCATCTTATTTGCTGCGCTCTACAATCTTGTGCAGAGCCCAGCGTTTGCGAGCGCTCATGGGACGGTGTTCCACAATCTGGACCACGTCGCCGATGTTAGCTTCGTTGTTCTCGTCGTGTGCCATGAACTTTTTGTGGCGGCGCACGGTTTTTTTATACAAGGGGTGTATGAACTGGCGTTGGACGCGAACCACGATGGTCTTGTCGTTCTTGTCGCTCACCACCACACCCTGTTTGATCATTTTACGGATGTCAGCCACGGTTTACCTCACTTCCTTTGCGTTCAAAAATGTGTTGATGCGGGCAATTTCCCTTCTCACGATGCGCAGCCTGTCCGGGCGATCCAGCAGGTTTTTCGATTTTTGAAAGCGCAGGTTGAAAAGTTCCACGCGCAGCTCTTCCAGCCGGGCGTTCAGATCTTCCACGCTCATTTTGCGGATTTCGTCCATCTTCATAGCTCAACTCCTTCACGTGCGATCACGCGGGTTTTGATCGGAAGCTTGTGTGCTGCCAGGCGCATGGCTTCTTTGGCAACCTTCAGGTCCACGCCTTCCAGTTCAAAAAGAACACGGCCGGGACGCACCACCGCCACCCAATATTCAGGGGCGCCTTTACCTTTTCCCATGCGGGTTTCGGCAGGCTTTTTGGTGATGGGTTTATCCGGAAAAATGCGGATCCAGACCTTTCCTGTGCGCTTCATGTGCCTGGTGATGGCAATACGCGCAGCTTCGATCTGGCGGCTGGTGATGAAGGCATCCTCAAGGGCGATGAGACCGTAGTCGCCAAAATCAATGTTGCTTCCGGTCCAAGCCAGCCCTTTGCGGCGGCCCTTCATCATCTTACGATGTCTAACTTTTTTTGGTGCTAACATTTACCTTCTCCTATCCCAGGATGTCGCCCTTATAGATCCACACCTTGATGCCAATCACGCCGTAAGTGGTGTTTGCTTCCACGTGGGCATAGTCGATGTTGGCACGCAGGGTGTGAAGCGGGGTGCGACCCTGTTTGTAGCGCTCGGTGCGGGCGATTTCGGCTCCGCCAAGACGGCCGGAGATCTGGACTTTGACGCCCTCGGCTCCGTCTCTCATCACGTTGCGGATCGCCAATTTCATGGCGCGGCGGAAAGCCACTCTTTCTTCCAGCTGACGGGCAACTTCCAAGCCCACCAGCCTTGCATCGAGCCACATCCTTTCGATCTGTTCGATATTGATCAGAACCGTGACGGGTGTGGGGCGGTTTTTGTTGATCAGGACGTTCAGTTCGTTGCGCAGACGATCGATGTCCTCACCCTTTTTTCCGATCACCAAGCCCGGACGGGCGGTGTGGATGTCGATGGTGATGGAGCTGGTCTTGCGCGAGATCTGCACGCGGGAAACCATTTTGTCCGCCAAGCGCTTGTGGATGTATTCTCGGATCTGGATGTCTTCCAGCAGGTAGTCCACATAGGTGGAACCCTGGGCAAACCAGATCGATTCGGTGTCCTTATTAACGCCGATACGGTATAGAACGGGGTGTATCTTTTGTCCCAAGGTATTCCTCCTATTCCTCTATTTTACTTATTCCCAGGGAGATGTGGCAGGTCTGTTTGCGAATCATGTAGGCCCTGCCGTGAGCCCTGGGTCTGTAGCGTTTCATTTGCGGGCCGGAATCGGCCATGGCCTCGGTCACAAACATCTGATTGAGGTCGAGGCGGGGTTCTTTCACAAGGGCATTTGCCACTGCGGAATCCAGCAGCTTGCCGATGTGCCCTGCAGCCCGGCGGCGCGAAAAGCGCAGAATTCCCTGGGCTTCGGGAACGCTCTTATAGCGGATCTGATCTAATACCAGACGGGCTTTGCGGGCTGAACCGCGGGCAAAACGTAGTTTGGCTGTCGCTTCCATTTAAGTGCTCCCTTATCTGCCTTTTTTCTTGTCTTTATGACCACGGTAGGTGCGCGTGGGGGAAAACTCTCCCAGCTTGTGTCCCACCATGTTTTCAGTCACATAAACCGGCACAAACTTCTGTCCGTTGTGCACCGAAAAGGTGTGTCCGATAAAAGAGGGGATGATCATGGAACGACGTGACCAGGTCTTAATCACATTTTTCTTGTTGCCGGCGTTCAACACTTCCACTTTCTTCAGCAGATGATCGTCGACAAAGGGTCCTTTCTTGATTGAACGTGCCATTATTTCCTTCCTTTATCTCTTTTTCACGGCTTTCACGATATACTTATCGGAATACTTGCGGGTTCTGCGGGTCTTGCCGCCCTTGGCGGGTTTGCCCCAGGGTGAAACGGGATGGCGTCCACCCGAGCTTTTTCCTTCGCCGCCGCCCATGGGGTGGTCGTGAGGGTTCATCACCACACCGCGAACGGTGGGACGAATTCCCATCCAACGCTTGCGACCGGCTTTGCCAATCTGGATCAGGGTGTGGTCACCATTGCTCACTTGTCCGATCGTGGCAAGGCATTCCTTGCGGATCAAATGGACGTCGTTCGAAGGCATTTTCACGTGCACATAGTTGCCGTCTTTCGCCACAACCTGACCGTAGGCGCCGGCAGAACGGGCGATCTGCCCACCGCGGCCCTTTTTCAGCTCAACGTTGTGAACCATCGAGCCCAGCGGGATGCGCTCCAGGGGCAGTGCGTTGCCCAAAGCAATTTCAGCTTCCGGGCCAGACATCACCTTCATGCCCACATTCAAGCCTTCGGGGGCGATGATGTAGCGCTTTTCGCCGTCCACATAGTGCAACAGGGCAATGCGGGCGGTGCGGTTGGGATCATATTCAATGGTGGCAACTTTGGCGGGAATGCCAAACTTGTTCCGCTTAAAATCGATCACACGGTAGTGCCTGCGATGACCGCCGCCGCGATGACGGCAGGTGATGCGTCCCATGTTGTTGCGTCCGCCGGTCTTGCGAACCGGGCGCAGCAGGGATTTTTCAGGCTTGTCCGTTGTGATTTCGTCGAAGTTGTAGCCCGTGCGGAACCTCAGGCTGGGAGTGGTGGGTTTATACTTTTTGATTCCCATGCTTATGCTCCTTAGACCTCAAAGTCGGCGATTTTGTCGCCGCTCCGCAGGGTCACGATTGCTTTTTTCCAATCCGGGCGTTTGCCGCTGTATTTGCCCAGACGTTTGGGCTTGCCCAGCATGCGGATTGTATTCACATCCAGCACCTTCACCGAAAAGATCTTTTCGATGGCGTGCTTGATTTCTATCTTGTTTGCATTGATGCTCACCTTGAAGGTGTAGGTGTTCTGGTTTTGAGCCTGATTTTCACTCTTCTCGGTGATGATCGGGGAAATGACTATATTTCGCGGATGGATCATTTGCTGAATACCTCCTCAACCTTGCTGAGGGCTTCGCTGGTGAGCAGCACATAGCTGCTTTTGAGGACCTCATAGGCGTGCAGGCTGTCGGCTCTGTCGGCCATCACGTCCGGCAGGTTTGTGAAAGACCTGACTGTGGCGTGATGGTTTCCGTCGGTCACCACCAGCTTGCGGCCTTTTTCAGGAATGATTTTGCCCAAAAGCTCACGAGCCTGTTGGGTGTTGGGCTGCGAAAAATCGAAGGAATCGATCACAAAAACCCGGCCTTCGCGGGCGCGGTCTGTGAGCGCAACCTTCAGAGCCATGCGCTTTTTCTTGCGCGGAATCTGACGATACCAATCTTTCGGGCAGATGGCAAAAGCCATTCCACCATGCACGCGGACCGGCGAACGGCGGCTGCCCACGCGGGCGTTGCCTGTGCCTTTTTGGCGGAACAGCTTGCGGGTGCTGCCTTGAACCATGCCGCGGCTCTTCTTTTGAACCGTGCCCTGGCGCTGGTTGCCCAGATACATGGTGATCACTTCGTGCAGCAACACTTTCGGAGAATCCACATCAACGTCGAAAATGCTGGCGGGAAGTTCGATCTCTTCCATCCGTTCCCCGAGGGAATTGAATTTTACTGCTGTAACCATTAAAATCCCCCTAATTTTCCTTATGGATGGTGACAAGTGAGTTGCGGTGACCGGGAACAGCCCCTTTCACAAGGATCAGGTGTTGTTCGGTATCCACTTTCACAACTTTCAGATGATGAACGGTGAATTGCGTGTTGCCATGATGGCCGGGAAGCTTCCTTCCTTTATAGACACGGCCCGGAGTGGCGCATTGGCCGATCGAGCCGGGGCCGCGGAAGCTTTCGTGCGCACCGTGGGAAGTGATGAATCCGGCAAAGCCATGACGCTTCATCACACCGGTGAACCCGCGGCCTTTGGAATTGGATCTCACCGCGACTGTCTCGTTCGGGGTGAACCAATCCACCGTTAAATTCGTTCCAACCTCATAATCCTCGACCTTTTGGCCGTAGGAAGGGCGAAACTCACGCAGATAGCGATAGAACGGGCTATCGTTCTTCTTAAAATATCCTTTCAGTGGTTTTTTGACGCGCTTTTCAGGAAGCTCTTCAAAGCCCAATTGCAGGGCTTCATATCCGTGCTTGTCCTTGCTGCGCCTGCTCACGATGCGGCAGGGGCCGGCCTGGATCACCGTAACGGGGATCACCTTGCCGGTTTCGTCGAAAACCTGGGTCATGCCGATCTTTTTTCCAATCAATCCCAACATGATCATCTCCTCGTGTTGGCTTTGATCTCCACATGCACCCCGGCGGGAAGGCTCAGCTTCTTCAGGGCGTTTGTGGTCTGTTGGGTCGGGTTATGGATATCGACCAAGCGTTTGTGAACCAGCATTTGAAACTGGTCCTGGCTCTTTTTGTCAACGTGTGGCGAACGCAGGATGGTATATACGGTCCGGTTGGTTGGCAACGGAATGGGACCGACAACCTTCGCACCCGTGTTGCGGGTGCTTTTCACGATTTCTGCCACAGATTGGTCCAGTAAACGATGATCGTATGCCTTAAGCTTGATCCGGATGCGATTTTCGGATTTATTCACTGGTTCCTCCACATTTTTAGACAGACTTCACCCCTCGGGCTGGGTTCGGCAAACAAGGTGCCGCCCCAACGCGCGGGTGCGTAATCTGCTAAATTGGCTTTTAGGTTGATGGGGCAAAATGCTGTCGCATATACCCCCGTGATGCTCATGCGAGCATCCCGAAAACTGGGTGACATCGTTCCTCCTAAAAGAACTATAAGTCCTCGCAAAATCTGGGACTTGTGCTGTGCGTATTGTATTTTTTTCGCAAGTAAAGGTCACGATTTTATCCACGCCCATTTCTGTCAACTCATTTTTGTGGCTTATCTTAGTGGCTCATATTCAAAACATGGAAGGAAAACCGCTTTGGAAAATTTTTTCTGCCGTTTCCTGAAGATCTTCATTCGCTCTTTACCTCATTTTTTCCCTTCAGTTTTTTTCAGGAAATACCCCAAATTTTCCCATTTGAGCTTTACGGACACAAACCCTACATTACCTAAACAAATCAAAAGCGGTATATAGGATGACTTTAGCTTGTCTTTAGGATGTCTTTAGGATGTTCGCAAGATACCCCTCCATATATAGTGGGTAACATTTGGGGGGGGTCATGGGTTTTTTTTAATAGATTAGGGATGCACAGGATGGGAGCGATAAAAAGGGGATTTGAGGTTTTAGCGTTTTGGCGTTTTAGGGTTTTAGCGTGGGAGGTGGTGACGGGGTTTGCCGCTGAAGTGCATGGCTGGCGGATGGTGACAGTGCTTTTTTGGGAACAAGGGCCTGGATTCCTCCCTGCGGTCGGAATGACGCGTGAGTTGCGGGCAGGGGTACTAAAGGGCAGGGCTGGCGGATGGTAACAGGCTTGGATTGACGCCAAGGGCATGGATTCCTCCCTACGGTCGGAATGACGCGTGGGTTGCGGGCAGTGGTACTAAAGGGCAGGGCTGGCGGTTGGTGACAGGGCTTTTTTGGGCACAAGGGACTGGATTCCTCCCTGCGGTCGGAATGACGCGTGAGTGGTGGGATGGACTACTAAAGGCACAGGGCAGGTAATGGTAACGGGCTTTTATCATTCCAACGGACTGGATTCTATCGCTTCGCTCTGT